>CAVQNB010000022.1:0-79251 GCA_963713785.1 uncultured Alphaproteobacteria bacterium | reverse complement strand
CTTGACTTGGCGCAGAAGCGGACAGGCCCGCGACATCCCAAGCTTGGCGAAGCCGCCTTCCATGTGGCGCGGTGGATCGCCGCGCGGACCATGGGACCTGCCGGCTTTCATCGTCTCGGCTCGGCTTTCGCAGACCAGCGCATTGCGGAAACCCGCGAGAAGCTTGCACGCGGAGATACGCTTTATCTGGCCGGGATCGGACTGCCCGGCATGCATAATTCGGGGGTCGCGCTGGTCGAGGTCACGCAAGCGCATGGCCCGCGCCTGATTCTCAACAATGAGGAAGAGCGCTTCTCCGGCAACAAGCACACCACCGAATATCCACAGCGATCGATCGACGCGATGGTTGCGACCCTGCGCGGCAGGGGCCGCGACATTTCCGACATCGATGCCTGGCTCACGAGCTATGACTATATTGCGCTCGCCGGCACGTTCGCACGGACGCTCGTGGAAGAAGCCCCGCAAAGCCTTGCACTGGCGCGCGTCGAGGATGCAACCGCGTTCGACCGGCGGCGGCTGGACCAGATGACGCGTTCACCCAAGATCCTGGCGCGGCAGCTCGGGCTCAAAGAGCGGGTGCCGCTGGTCTGCATGCCCCATCACGGCAATCACGCCTGGTTCTCGTTTGCCGCCTCGCCCTTTGCCGATGACGATGAGCCGGTGGCGCTCGCCGTGCTCGACGGCAACGGCGATACCGGGTCGATCTCCCTCTACGTCGTCGAAAAAGGCGAGATGCGGCCGCTCTATTGCAACAACAGCCTCTTCGACTCGCTGGGGATATTCTACAGCGTGATCTCGTCGACGCAGGGCGGCTGGACCTGGCTGTCGAGCGAAGGCCGTTACATGGGCGCGGCTGCCTGGGGTGACATGAATCGCGCCAGCAATCCCTATTACGCGCGGATGAAGGAAGTTCTGGCGTTCGGCGCCGCCGGAGAAATCAGGCTCAATCGGGCCATGGCGAACTGGTACGCCGACCCGTTTCACCGCCCTTACAAGCAGCCGCTGATCGATCTTCTCGGCGAACCCTTGCAACCCGACCAGCTCTGGAATCCCGATGCGGTCCTGCGCATCGAGGACATCAAGCACCGGCCCGACACCCAGGATCGGCTCGACAGGGCCGCCGCGACGCAGCTCGTGTTCGAAGACGCGATGATCCATGTCGTGGACCATCTGTTGCGCCTGACGGGCGCCAACCGGCTGGTGTTGACCGGCGGCGTGGCGCTGAACGCGGTCGGCAACATGCGGCTGCTCGAGCATTTCGATGCGGCATGGTTTGCAAAAAACCAGCGGCGCAAGGCGCGCCTGCATCTCTGGGTGCCGCCGGTGCCCGGCGATCCCGGCGTCACCATCGGGGCCGCCTGGCGGTTCGCGCATTTGGCCGGCAGCCCGCGCGGCGCGCCGATGACGCACGCCTTCTATTGCGGCCTGCCGCCGCCGCAAAGCGAGATCGAAGCCGCGCTTGCCGCCGACGATATCGCCTCGCAACGCATCGGCGACATTTCGACCGATGCCGGGCGCGAGGCCATCGCCGACCTGATGGCGTTCATGGTGGCGCAGAATGGCGTCATCGCGATCTACCAGGGCGCGGCCGAGACCGGCCCGCGGGCGCTCGGCCACCGTTCGCGATCCTTGCCAACCCCTGCGACGCGAAGGCGCGCGAAAACCTCAACGAACGCGTCAAATATCGCGAGGCGATCCGCCCGCTCGCGCCGATGGCGACGCTGGAGGCGGCGCGCGAATATTTCGAATTGCTGGACGGCGCTTCCGACGGCGAGTTCAACGCCTACAACTACATGGTGCTGACGGCGCGCTCGAAGCCGCATGCGAAAGCGAAAATCCCGGCGGTAATCCATGCCGACGGCACCGGGCGGATCCAGATCGTGCGCGAGCTGGACGATCCCCTTACCCACGCCTATCTCAAGGCGCTTGGCCGGCGCATCGGCGTGGAGATGTCGGTCAACACCTCGTTCAATGTCGCAGGCCCGATCGCGCAGACGCCGCAGCAGGCGGTGGACACGCTGCGCCGTTCGAAGGGATTGGACGTGGTGCTGCTGGTCGCCGACAACGGCTCGGTCACCGCCGCCTGGCATGGCGGCGCACGCGACAGCGGAAGATTCACCGGCTGGCTGTCGGCGTGGCAGTCCGCATGCGGAGGCGAGAACTAACCTTTCACCTCATGGTGAGGAGGCGCGCTAGCGCCGTCTCGAACCATGAGGCCCTTGACCAGTTCCGGGGCCACATCCTTCAGTCGACAAGGTGCCATCCGGCGAGCGTTGGATCCACGAAATTAAGTTCGATGACTATCTTGTGCAGGGTTCACATCAGGGAGGCGGAGGTCAAGGTGTTCAGCCGCGCAGACCAACTTGCGCGTTCTGCGCGCAGCGCGCCTAAGGGCACGGCCCCACCTGGAGGTTTGTAGGCGAGCCGTGCAGGCCTTCCGATGGGGCGGCCCGCCGGTGGACCCATTGAACAGCCGGCAAATGACCACGTTCTGAAAAAGGCGGATAGGCTGGTTTGCTCCGCAGGCTCTGCGGCGCCTGGCAATTAATTGCCCAAGAGAAAAGCCGCGCGTCATGGGCCTGTCGCGGGCGCTTGGGCCCGAAGTCTGCCGCGCCCGGCTGAGCAAGTCGGATCAAAGGTCCGCTATAAGTCGCCGAAGAACGGTAAGGGGCGCACCCTGGCACTGTCGGCAAGCCTGGTTGAGGAGTTGCGGGCACATCGCGTAAAGCAAGCCCAGGAACTTCTAAAGGTCGGTATTCGGCTGTCTGATGAGACCTTTGTCGTAGCGCAGGCCGACGGCACGGCGTTGCAGCCGGACAGCATCACCCAGGATTGGGCGCGCAAGGTTGCCGACACTTCCCTGCCCCGCATCCGCTTCCACGATTTACGGCACGCGCACGCGACACACCTGCTGAGCAGCGGCATCCATCCCAAGGTAGCGAGCGAGCGACTTGGTCATTCGAAGATCGGGATCACGCTCGACCTGTACGGTCACGTGATGCCCGGGATGCAGGAAGATGCCGCTGAGCGCGTTGACGCAGCACTGCAGGCTGCCATAAACAGGCGCACCAAAACGATTGGGTAGCAATTCGGTAGCAAAATGCGATTTGCGATAAATGGCCTCGAAAATTAGAGAAGCATTCTCAATACCTTAGCCGGTTTAGCTCAGCGGTAGAGCAGCGGTTTTGTAAACCGAAGGTCGGGAGTTCAATCCTCTCAACCGGCACCAAAGAAGTCCGCATATTTATTGCGCTTCTTGCGCATTTTTGCCTTCGGCAGAGTTGGCAAGAACGGCGGGGAACAGCGGTCCTACCAGCCTCAAAATCCGGACCCTTTGTTCGCGGCCCGTTCATGGCACCCACATGACACCGCCACCGACACTTTCATGCGGCGCCGTCGCCGGTACGGCTGGCAAACCCGAAGAACAAATTCTGGTTGGAGCTTTCTCACGCCGCTTTAGGTTAGGATAGCGGCCTCGCGGCCATTGACGCCGCATCAGCATGGCGTGAAGCAGCGGAGTTATCGCCGTTCATCTGGACCGCCCGAAGCCATTCCGCCGCCGCATCTAGCGCGGCTTTCCAAAGAGGCTGTTGCTCGACGGGGTTCGTCGCGTCGACAAGGCCGGTGGCCAATTGATCAAATGAAGCAATAGCGAGTTCGATGGATGTCCGCGATTTCTGGAATCTCGCTGTGAAGCGGAAAGTCGCGTGAAATTCCGCGCACCAGGCGAGCCGCAGTTTCACGATCAGATGTGCGCGCAATCCTCAAGATCGTTGAAGCATATCTGGACTTCATGAGGCTATCATTGACCGCCAGTCGGACGGGATCCTTGATCCTGTGGCTTAGCGTGGCGCTCGGCGAGATCCTGGCGTTTTGTGTCGCACTCGGCGGGATCGCAGTGTTTTGCGTCGGGCTCGGCTGAATTCTAGCGTTTTGCTTGGAGGTCGACAGAAGAAAGGCCCGGGCTACCTCGTTTATCGGCTCTACAGGAGTAGGGCTCGTTCCGGTGGCTTCGCCCTGTTGCTGTTCGAGCGCTTGCACCACGGCCATTACCTGATCGCGGCTAGTCAAGCTTTTACTCTTTGCCTCCGCACCGTGTTCGTGCGGATTGGCGTGGTGCGATCCCTCGAACCAAAGGTCGAGCAAGCTATTTTCAAACCGAAGCGACATCACTGACTGCTTCTGGTGTCACGGCGCGGCGCCGATGCGAGTTCGCGGCTCTCGGACCACATTGCGCTCGTTTGCTTGTGCGGGTCCGCTGGCAAGAGGCATTATAAAACTTTGTGTCTACGTCACCGAAGTAATTTGGATTTTCCACTACGAAATTCAAGCTGACAACCAGATGGAACCGGCAGTTGGAAACCTACCACTCGGTTTATGTCCTGTGCACAACAGCGCCGTTGAATGCATGCCGACATCGGCATGAAACGGGCCCTGAACGCCGGAAAGCCGGTGGAATTCGACCCGAAACAGAAAAGCCCCCATTGGGGAAAACGCAAGCTCAAGAGGAAGCAATGAGCTTTTTGTTTGGCGCACGTTACCTTTGCTCCTTTCCTTCGGGAATTCCAACACAGGTAGTAAATCCATCAGTCTCACGAGCGGCTGTGCTGCACGGGACGGCTTTCACCGTTTTTGTGGTGTCGTCCGGGCCCACCACATCCCGGCCTGGGCCGCTATCTATCTGCGGCAATGCACCCGTGGAGTATGGGGTTGGCGTCGGACTGGCAAGCGCTGGGCTCACTAATTTGTCACCGGTCTTCCCAGTAGGCTTCTGAGCTAGCGCAGCCGACGACAACAGCATGAGCGAAATCGTGACTGAGAGAGAAATCAAACGCACGGAAGCCTCCCTAAAAATGCTCCAACGGGGCATCAGGATGTTCCATATTCCCCCAAAGTCAATCTACCGCTCATCAGGAATGCGAGACATGGCGACCATAAAGGAATACGTAAAGGACCATGGGCTTGGCGCCCTACCTTTCCCCATTAGGGCTTCCCGAGGCTGAGCGCGACGCCGCCGGCAATCTTACACAGAGCTTGTGCGATCTTTCTTCGTTCGAGGAGAAATTTCGATTGGCACTGGAGATGTTCGACTAAACGGACAAGTTCCAATTACAAATCCCGGTGGCTCGCGATGGAGCGATGACGGTATTTCATTTTGCGAAAACGTTTGAGGTATAGCCGCCGGTCTCGGCCAAAAAAGTCCCACGGTCTTGTCGATGATCGACCGCCCGAAGCTGAGGGAGGCGCGCAAACTGTTGGAAAGACTATTTCCGGACTTCGAAGATCTTCGACACTCAATCGCGCATGCCGGCGAGCTGCTACATGAGCCAGACGGTCTTAAGAAACATGCCGCGAATGGCGTCTCTATGCGAGACTGTTTATCGGGTCGCCAGTTCGTAAACACCTTCGAAGGGAAATTCCAGTCGTACGAACTCAGCCAGGAATTTCTCGATGGGCTGCGCGAGGTTAAGCGCCTGGTCTATGAAGCGTTTCGGCCCGCGTCCGATGAAACAAGAAAGCGCACTGCGGAAAAGCGGAAAGCTGGGGGACCATAATCCTTCTATCATGGCTTCGAGGCGGAACCGGATGCCGGCCTCTCGCGTTTTCCTCTTATGAGGATTCCGGACGAGCGGCTCAACCTGGTCTTGCTCGCGGTAGTAGCGCTGTTTACCGCCGCTATCGCCACGGGTGCGGCCTTCATGCAACGCCCAGCCGCTGCCAAGAAACCGGTCCACCTTGCCGACCAGACGCCGGTCCGCGTGGTCGGCCCGCCGTTCGTGCCCAACACCAACCCGCGCGAGCGGTAACGATCCTCCGCTTCGCCAGCCATTGCCGGCATCAACGGTATCTCGCGCCGAGTCCGGGCCGCCCGGCTTCCGGGCCATAACTTGATCGAGAAAGCTCCGGTTTCTCGACCTCTTGCAGCGACGAAAAGGACGCAATCAAAGCTAGCAATGGCGCATCGATATTTTGTGGATGATTGCGATGCGTATTGTCCCCGCGCACTCGAACAGTGCGATCAGCGAAGTTGAGTACGATCAATTGCTGGATGCCGTGAGAGCGGCCATGGAGCCGACCTCTAGCCAGCCACAGGCGGCCGCGAACGATAACCAACTGGCTTGGCCGTTCCGTCCATTCCCCGAGGAATGGTGGGGGTTAGACCGCCCGACCTGAAGGCGGCCCGAAAGGTGCCTGCCAAAGATTGGTGTCGGCGGGACTGATCCCCGTCCGGGCCAGAGCGGGGTGACTTTTCTTCGAAAAGTCACCCCGCTCTATCTTTCCGTTTGAACATGATCTCCGCGCAAACGCTTCGCGTTTGTCGCGAGGGAAAACCGGCGTGCACTTTTCCGGATCATGCTCTGGCTCCCAGGCCTTGGCCGTCCGCTCCTAAAGGCAGCGGCGGCCATTTTTGTGTTGATCGCCAAACGAAGCATCGCACTGGGCCGCCCGCAAAGGTGCATCGGGCCGCCGGCGCCCGGTTTATCGCTGGTCCCGCACGAAACCTGTTTCCGTCCCGACGAAACCGTCCTGAAACAGATAGGCCGTACCAATACGGAACTGGAGTTAAAGAGTACGGAGGCAATCATGTTGGTACCCATCCTTAACCTGGTCTACCGCGAGTTTCTCAGAAGCGTCCTTTCGGGCATGGCGACCCAGGGTGCACGGCGATGACCGGGGTGGTCACGGCACTATTTGTCTTTTTAAGTCTCAGTGTTTTTCTGGCTCACGCATTTGACGCGTATCGCATTCGCTAGGGGAACTCTCGTTCTGCGTGAGGTGTCACATGGCAGATGCAAAAGAACTTGCCGAGCGCGCTCGCATGTTCGAGGAGCGAGCAGAAAAAGCCACCGATCCGGTATCCCGGCAACACTACCGTGAAATGGCCGCCCACTATCGGTCGCTGTCAGTCGAACATCAGGACGTGGCCGTCCATTAGACCGCGGGATCGAAAAGTCTGGCGCCTGTTGTTCTCGGCGTGACGTTTACCCGCCGTGAGGGGCGCGGTTGAGCCTTTCGAGACCGGCCTCGATTACTGCAATCTCTTCTTCGATCTGTCCGATCGGCGAACTGAAATCCTAGCCGGTTCGGAGTTTGAGATCGACGGCCAACCTTTGTCGATGCATCCGAAGATCTTCCAGGGCGCGCCGGTTATTCAGCCGGAATAAACGTCAGCGATTTGCTCAATTGCTCTTTTCATAGCGCCCCCAACGACAAACGATGTGGGCACTATGGACGAAACCAGCGCTGCTACACCCCGCCTCCGACAGTAAGCGCTGCAACGACCGGGTTTATCCGCAGCATATCCACAGCCTCAACGTCGGGGATTTGGCTGCTCCAATAGAGACTTGCCGCGCGCGAATTCACAGAAATCAAATTGGCCATCACTCGGCTCAGAAAGAACCCGCGCGGGTGACAACCCAATCTCATCGCGCTCTTAGGGCTTCTTGGTGTCAGCGGCCAATGAGTTCGGCCTTGCGCGCTGAAGCCGCTTCGCCTGGCGGGCCCGCTTTTTTGCGTCGTCGCCCTGCTTCTGCTCGTCAGTGCTCGACTTCGGCAAAGGATCTGTTCCAACCACTTGGATGGCAGGTTCGGTTTTGACCTGGGTCGCGGCTTGGACCGGGACGGCAGGGGCCGGTGTTTCCGTCTTTTCGGCCTGTGCGGCAGGTCTCGGCGGTTCTTCGATCGGTCCGCGGCGCCGTTCGAGAAATACCTTGCACGTAAAGGGGAACACGATTTCCCCTGAAGCGGTGACGCCGATAGGCGTACATCCGCCCGGCGGTACCTCGTCCTTGTCCGGTGGCGTAACAGGATTCAGCCCAACCGCTCCCGTCGTCTGAGCCACGGCAGTTCCGGATATCCCGAACATCAAGAGGACCAATAGGCGGATCATGGCCATGTAGGGCCATTGTGCCGGGAAAATTCCAGCGCAGTTACTCGAACGCGACGACATTGAGGCACCACCGTGAGAAGCGCGCCGGACGGAACCCGCGCTTGTTGTTCGCATTGTGGCGCTGATAGTCTGCGAGAGCTAAAATAGTCCGGGCTACCCAACCTGACGCGGCCCGAACCTCCGCTGGTCAGACATTGCTGAATCTAAAGGCATCCTGCGCCCGCGCCGTGTCGCCGTTTCGTCACATCTCATCCAAAACCAGCACTTGTCCACGGAAGCTAATGTCGCGGTTCTTGATTCCACAAATGCGCTTTGCTCGAATGCTACTCGGGATTGAGGTGCATCATGAAATGGATGAGAGAGCGCGACAGCTTGATCGCGCAAACGATGGCGTTTGTTCAGACGGTGACCGGCAAGAAAGAGGACGCCGCGCCGCGAGTTCGGATCGATGCCGCAAAATCCGATTTCGAAATCGCCTCACTCGACGCGATCAGAAACGCGCTTGAGATAATTGAGCCACCCAGGGAAGTGCTCAGGGATACGCTGCAAACCGCGCCGCCAAAGAGCGTCCAGCCGGCGCGGCCGATCGCGCCGAGCGAAATGCAAAACGAGATCCGCAGCCGGATCGCAAATTTTCGGGCCCATCAGGAGCGTTTCAACCGCGAGCGCGCGGAATATTTCAGCGCGACCCTGACAAGGTTGCGTGCGGCACTCGACGAGGCGCGGGCCGCCAACATCGGCAAATAAGATGGCGCGACGATCGAGCGCCAATTTTTCTTGTTGACGCGTTTTCTTGACGCGAACCGGTATCCACCCCGCATCAAGTGCGGGGCAGGTGTTCGCTTGAAAACGCGATGCGTTCGAGCACCGGCAGCAGATGTTTCAAAAATTCTTGCGGGTTCTCGCTCATCGGAAAATGTCCGAGGCCCTTCATGATGGTGGCCACGCTGCCCGCAATGCTTTTTGCCACCGCCAGCATCTCTTCCGGCGTGCAGGAATAGTCATATTCGCCCGACAGCAGGAACAGCGGGCAGCGTTTGGTGTCGATATCCGCGACGCGGGTGCGGATGTCGCCGTCGATCTTGTAGAAATAGAGGTCGCCCTTGAACACGCCGGGCCCGCCTTGCATGTAGTGCCAAAGCGTTTCCCAGCGGTCGCCCTCCGGCGCATCGGGCCCGACCAGGCCGGAGACGATCGCGGCGCAGACCTCGCCGCCATGGACGTCGGGGCGATGCAGGAAATTCAGGTCGTAATAGGGATCGACATGCGCGCCGGATTGCAGCCCGATGATGGCGCGAAAGCGGTCGGGGTGTTCGAGCGCCAAATGCAGCGCGATGCGGCCGCCGATCGAGCATCCGATCAGGATCGGCTTGTCGAGTGACAGCGCGGTCATGACCTCAAGCACCATGGTCATGTATTGCGCCGAGGTCAGCTGATATTCCTCGTTGTGCCAGCCCGAAGGCGGTGAGGATTTGCCGTGCCAGGGCATGTCGAAGGCGATGACGCGGTGATTGCACGTAATGCGCGGATCGTTCATCAGCGCGCGATATTGCCTTGTGTCGCTGCCGGCGGTGTGCAGGCACAACAGCGGCGTCCCCTCGCCTGCCTGTTCGACATAGATGCGGTGCGGCCTGCCGAACAGATCGAGATGCATGTAGCGGCCGACAATCGGTTCGAATTCTGCGCTCATGCCGCAACTCCCGGGCGCAGCTTGGCAAGCGCCTCCTTGAAGTAGCGTAGATGGGCCATGAAGATCTGGAGATCGCCTTCCGCCTTCAGAACGCGCCGCCTGATCAGCGCCATCAGATCATTCGAACCGGGCGGCGGCCGGCTCGACCAGAATTTCTGCCATTCGGCCTCCGCCGCGCGCAGCGCGAAGGAAGACGACGGCATCACGAACGGCCCGGGTGTCACGGAAACGATCCGGCCCTCGAAAATTGAAATCAACCAAGCGGTCGGCCCAACCTCGAGCAGAAACGTCGTCGTGAGATAGCGGCCGCGCCTGACCAGCGCCGCATCGTCATTGACCCGCTCCTTGAGCGCTTCGATCATGTTCCGCCCTCCCCGATTTTGACGAAAGCCGCGTTGTCCGGCCGCCTTTCTTGGGATGGCATGATCAGGGGAAGCGGTGCCGCGTCAATCGGCTCGACCATGATCCGATTAGATTAAATCGGATCATGACCTCATCTCTTTGTTTGAGCATGATCTCCGCGCAAACGCGTTCCGCGTTTGTCGCGAGGGAAAACCGGTTTCTACTTTTCCGGATCATGCCCAGAGCCAGGCGCATACCAGCATGACATTGGCCGCGCAGGCGACCAAGAGCGCAACGGTGAGCGTCAGGCTTATCCGCTCGCAAAAGGTATGCAGCGTCGTTCCCATGCCCGCGATTTTCGGGCAATTTTGGCCCGTAAGTCCCGAGGATTCTTTTTTTCCGGATTCAGGAACTCGTTAAGAACTCAGGGACTCCCGCAAAAGGGAACAAAAACGGCCGATTTCGTCCTCACTTGGCTGTGAAGCTGCGCGCCAAGGAAAAGCTGAAACCCCAGTCATTCCCTCGCGTTAACGGCTTTTATGGGAGCCGCCCGATGGCTTACGCACTGTTTTGCAACGATGCCAAGTTGAGCAAGGCCTACCCGACCGAGGCCGACGTCTGGAAGGAGGCCACAAGGAGCGGGCTCGTGGTCGAAGCCCGTTCGGAACAGGAGACGCCGGCGCTGCGCCCGGTGCTCGACAATGATTACCAGATCAGGCCCTGCCCGCCCGACCCCGATGAGGACCCCGTCCTGAACAAGGCCGAGGCCGAGCGCCAGGCGCTGGCTGAATTGGAGTTCAGTTCGTGATCCGCGGGTCGGGGGCCTAAGGCGCAGCCTTGGCCATCACGGCGTAGCCTTGGCCAGCGACGCCTGCTCGGAAGCGAGCGCCACGCACGCCTTTCGGCGGTGCAGACCGCGGATCGCGCCGGTGACCTTGAGCACTTTCCCGGCAGGACATGCCGCATCCTGCACGAAGGCGACCTCATAGGGCGCCAGCACGAGAGGTTCGGATCTCAGGATGGTTTGCGCGGCGCACGGCAAAGCGGCCGCAGAAAAAATCAGCACCGACGCCAATACACGCATGTTCGTTGTCCGCCGCACCCAACCGGCGAGAGCATCATAGCCGAATTGCGTGACAAGTTGCGGAGGCGTCCGAAAATTATTTTTCTGCGCGGCCGAGGCGTCGTCCCAGCAAAAAGGCCGGCGCGATGCCGGCCTTTTTTTCAATCTTTCTTCGATCCGCCTTGAGGACTTGATCAATATTTGGCCGCGACCGGGCCACCCCAGCCGAAGCGATAGTTCACGCCGAGCCTTGACGGTATGCTCGTCGTCGCGGAAGCGGGAGCCGATGATCGGCGGCGGGTCCGCCGGTGAAGGTGGTGCTGCCGAAATTGTAATACTGGTACTCGACCTTGGCCGACCAGTTCGGCGCGAACATGTATTCGAGGCCGGCGCCGACGGTATAGCCGTCCTGGTGGTTGCCGTCGGTCGTGAAGGCCGACCGGCACGCCGCCGACGCTGACGCCGAAATTGTTGCTGTCGCGCCAGGCGTAACCGCCCTTGGCGTAGAGCAGCGCCGGGCCCCAAGTGTAGCCGAACCGGCCGGTGACCGAGCCGAGTTGGTTGTTGTTCGCGGTCACCACCGTGCCCGCGCGGGAACAGCACGCCGTTACCGTTGTTGCTGGCAAGCCAGCTATACTGGGCCTCGGCGCCGATCACCCAGTTGGTCGCGAACTGATAGTCGAAGCCGCCCTGCACGCCGCCCATGAACCGGCCGCCGCTTCCCTCCAGGCTGTTGTTGCCCGCGAACGCGCCGCCGACATGGCCGCCGATATAGAAGCCGGTCCAGTTGTAGATGACCTCCGGCGCCGTATAGGCCGGAGCCTTGGTGTAGGTTCGCGCCGGCATGTCGGCCGCGAACGCGGGCGCAGCGAAAGCGAAAAACGCGGCCGCGCCGAGCAAAGTCCTCTTCATCGAGAAGTTCCCCGTTACTGTCGATGGCGACAACAGTCAAACAACGTGGCCTCAATTTGGTTGCTTCGAGGCAATGTCGGACCTGTGATCGTCAGCAACTATGACGATGAAAGCACAACGGCTCTGGTTCCACCGCGTGGGCTTCTTCGCCAACAAATAGGTATTCGCCGTCAGGATTTGTCGGGGCGGGCGGCCAACCGGTTCAAGGCTCGCTGAAAAGTGATCGGGTTTCCGCAAGAAGCCCAAAACGGGACGGCTAGCGCACCATCTTTTCCAGCTCGGGGAACGGCACATAGACCGCGCCTGCGCAGACTTCGCCCGCATTCTCGACCAGGCGGTCGAGGCGGCCATTGACATACATCACCGCGCGTTCGCGCATCTCGTGATAGGTTCCGTCGGATTCGCGGGGAACGAAGCGCAGGCAACTGACATAGCGCACCCTTCCTCCCACCGTGCGGTGCACCGGCTCGGCCATCTCGGCATTGCGCACGCCGACGGGGTTGTTGAGGTAGGTTCGCATGAAGGCCAGCAGTTCGACGCGATAATTATCGGGGTAGCGCTGGGCGGCGCTGCTGTCCTCCATAAAGGACGTGGTCCGGCCGTCTTCGCTGCCCAGGCAGCCCGCCAAAGCGATCGGCAGCAGCACTATCGCAACGTGCCTTGGTGATATCCTCAAACGTCTAGCCCGTCTTCCAAGGGTGATGCGCAAAAATGATCCGCCAAGGCTCGTTCTAGACCTTCGTCAAATGAAAGTGAAACCGCTTTCAGTCACGCCGGTGCCCACGAGCAAAAACACCGGTCCGCCGCCATCGGGGGCAATGGCGGACGGACCGGGCCTGATATCCGCCGGCGCGGCGCGGGCAATGTGGAACGAACCGCGCCGTCGCGGATCAACGTCAGCCGCGCTTGGTCGCGGGCGCAACCTGCTTGATCGAGGCCTTCGAGACTTTCGAGACCTTGTGCGTCTTGAGCGAGCCCATCGTCTTGTGGGAACGATGATGGCGATGGTGCTTGGCGTGATGGCTCATCTCGGCCTTGGCGTTCATCGCGCTCGGCTTGGTCTGCGCGGGCTTGATGACGGCGGCCTTGGTGTCTGAGATCTTGGTATCCGAGGACTTGGTAGCGGGAGCCTGCACGGTCTTGGCGGCAGGCGCCTGCACGGCGTTGCCGGAATCCTTGGCGGGTTCAGCGGCGAGCGCCGGCGCGGCGATAACGGAAACTGCAAGCAGTGCTGCGGAAATGGTCTTCAACATGATTTGTCTCCTCTTTCAGACGGGGGGATCTCGAGGTGACCGGCCGGGGCGGCCGGGCTCTTCGATCATGCGTGCGACCTTAACCAGGCCGCACTGAACCCACGCTGAAGCGCGGCGTTCGACTTCGTTCATCTGCATGACATGTTCGTCATGTTCGAAATGCGGCTGTCAAACGGGAATGTTTGAGGCCCACGGGTGTTCAAGTCTGCTGAAGCAGGTGTAGGATCGCCTCACCGAAAATCGGGAGAAATACATGAACAAATTCGCCATCAGGCTTTTGACGCTCGCCATGTTCTTGGCTGCGCTGATCGCCGCGCCGCTCGTTTCCACGGCTTACGCCGCCGGCGGCGACAACCCGGCTCCGCCGGCTTCCGACTCGACCAAGGACAAGAAGAAAGGCGACAAAAGTTCGAGCATCGACGACTCGAAATTCCTTGCCGGCTATCGCACCGCCTATGCCACGATTTATGACCGCAACGATTACACCACGGCGATCGAGCAATTGAAGGCGCTCGGCCGCGACGACCGCGCCGATGTTGCCAATCTGATCGGCTACTCCTACCGCAAGCTCGGCGACTATAAGCTTTCCCAGGTGTGGTACGAGCGCGCGCTGAAGGCCGACCCAAACCACGTGCGGACCTGGCAATATTACGGCCTGTGGCAAGTCGAACAGGGCAACCGCGACCAGGCGCAATATCATTTGAACAAGATCGCCCAGCTTGCCGGCACCGACAGCGCTGAATACCGTTCGCTCGCTGCCGCCTTGGAAAAGCCGCCGGGCACTGGCCTTGTGTATTGAGCATTGCGACGTCAATAGGAGACATGCATGAACAGATCCGCGATCAGGCTTTTGACGCTGGCGGCGTTTTCGTTGGCGCTCGTGACAGCGCCCGTCATCACCAGCGTCTATGCCGCGCCCGACAGTGACGCGCCGGCACCTACCTCCACCAAGGGCAAGAAAAAGAAGAGCAGCGAAGCGGCCCCCGGCAGTGAAGCATCTGGCCGTGAATACGCCGCGTTCGCCAACGGCTACCGCGCGGCCTACGCCACGATCTATGACGGGCACGATTATGCGGGCGCGATCGCGCAGTTGCAGGCGCTAGGCCATGACGACAGCGCCGCCGTCGCCAATCTGATCGGCTATTCCTACCGCAAGCTCGGCGACTACAAGCTCTCGCAAGTCTGGTACGAGCGCGCGCTGAAGGCCGACCCGGACCACGTCAAGACCTGGCAGTATTATGGGCTGTGGCAGGTCGAGCAAGGCAATCGCGAGCAGGCGCAGTATCATCTGAACCGGATCGCCCAGCTCGTCGGCACCAATAGCGAGGAATATCGCTCGCTCGCCGAGGCGCTCGAGAAGCCGCCGGGCACCGGCCTCGTCTACTGAATTGGACGACGATAGCAGGAGCCAGGCATGAGCAAATTTGTGATCAGGCTTGCGACGCTGGCAATGTTCTCGACCGCACTCCTGGCAGCGCCCCTGTTCCCGTCGGTGTGCGCTGCCGGTGGCGATCCACCGGCGAGCGACAGCAAGCCCGCGCCCAAGGCAAAGAAGTCCAGCGCCCTCAGCCCCGGCATTGAGGACGCGGCATTCGCGAACGGCTATCGCGCGGCCTACGCCACGATCTATGATCGCAACAACTATGCCGCCGCGATCGCGCAGTTGCAGGCGCTCGGCCACGATGACAACGCCGCGGTCGCCAATCTGATCGGCTATTCCTACCGCAAGCTTGGCGACTACAAGCTCTCGCAAGTCTGGTACGAGCGCGCCCTGAAGGCCGACCCGGACCACGTCAAGACCTGGCAGTATTATGGGCTGTGGCAGGTCGAGCAAGGCAACCGCGATCAGGCGCAGTACCATCTGAACCGGATCGCGCAGCTCGTCGGCAAGAACAGCGAGGAATATCGCTCGCTCGCCGAGGCGATCGAGAAGCCGCCGGGCACCGGCCTCGTCTACTAAACCTCAAGCAGTCGTTCCGGGGCGATGCGAGAGCATCGAACCCGCAATCTCGAAGATTCCCGGTCTGGTGCTGGCGCACCACCCCGGAATGACGGAATGAGTGGCGCCGGTTTTTTATTGCTTGATCAACGCCTCGACCTCGGCGCGGAAGGCCCGGCGCGACGCATCGCGCGAATAAAACATGTGCCCGCCGGGATAAACCACGAGCTTGAGGCGTTGCGGCGTAGCGAAGGCCGGCAACTGGTCGAGCACCATCTTGCTCCCGAAATACGGCGTGGCGAGATCAAACAGTCCGTGGCCGACCAGCACCTTAAGCTTGGGATCGAGCGCAAGAATCTGCCGCAGATCCGCAGCCGACTGTGGGGGATTGATGCCGCGGCCGAAATCCCAGGCTCTCTCGACCGAACCGTTGAGAAGCTGATAGGACCCGTCGGGCCGCCAGTTCAGCTTGCGCCGGGTGAGATCGACGATCGCGCTGGTCAGCGACGCCGTCAGCGCTTCGCCGGAAGGGTCGCTGAAATGGAAGAAGTCTGAATCCGGATAAGGATCGAGGCCCAACACCGACGCGTCGTAGCGCCCCGTCACCTTGCCATTGCGGCGGTCGAATTCGCGGCGAAATTCGATCGCATCGAAGCGCCCCGCGAGCCTGCGGCTGACCGCCTGATCGATCCCGGTCAAGGCCGCAACCCTGTCGGCGAGGCGGTTGGTGGCCTCGATGTCGGCCTCACCCTTGATCAGATCCGTAACGAAGTCACCACGCGCATAATTCTCGACTTCGGCGAGGTCGGCGCGGCTAACCGCGCCCTTTGCCTCGCGCGCCACCGCCGCATAGCTCGGCAGGCTCGCCACAAATTGCAGAATGCTGGAGCCTGAGAATTCGCGGAAGTCAAACAGCGGCGAGATCAGGATCAGTCCCCGCACCCCGACGCCCTGCTGGGTCTGCAAATTGCTGACGATCTTGGGACCGCGGATGCCGCCGTAACTCTCGCCGGCGACGAATTTCGGCGACAGCAGTCGATCGTATTTTTCGAGCCAGCGGCGGATCACCAGCGCAATCGAGCTCACGTCGCCGTCGATCGAATAGAACCTCTTGCGCACGTCTTCGCCGGCCGCGACGAAACGGCTGTAGCCGGTCCCGGCGGGATCGATGAAGACGAGATCGGTGAAGTCGAGCCAGGTTTCGGCGTTCGGCTGCAAATCGGGCGACGCGGAGGGTGTCACCGCGTCGGCATTGATCGGTAGTCGCCAGGGACCGCTATTGCCGAGTTGCAGGTAAGCCGACGCCGCGCCCGGGCCGCCATTGAAGAGGAAGGTCACCGGACGGCTCGCGCGGTCGGCGCCATCGAGTTGATAGGAGGTGTAGGCGATGTCGGCCTGTGGCTCGCCCTTCTCATCGAACAGGCGGATTGAACCTGCCGTCGCGGTAAAGGCGAGCGAGCGTCCGGGGAGATCGAGCGTGTGCTTGGTGGTCGCATCCGGCGGCAGACGATGTTGCTCGGCGGCGGGGGTGTCGGCGGCATCCGTAGCACGCCTGCCGGCCGCACCGGACTTCTGGCCTGACGGCGCGGCAGTGCCGGACTTCTCGGCAGGCGGCGGGTCGTCGGCGCGAGCGCTGCTCCATATTGATAGCGCGACCAGGGCCAGCCCCAGGCGCGCGAGGCGCCGCACCGGCAAAGCGATGATCATTTCCGCAAATCCTCCCCGATAGTCTTACGATTCAGCCGCTCAGCCTTGCCGATTGTGCAAGGCTTGCCAACGGGATAGACGCAGGTTCTAAGCTGAAATTGCGGCAGATCAGTAACAGCGCCGATCGGGCGCGATGGGATGCCGGCCGCAACGAGGCCCAGCGCCGTTCCGGGTCCTCGATCGGATCGCGCTCTAGAAGCCGATGCCAACCATCAGCACGAACTGCCGGCCACACCAGTCGCCCGAACACACGGGGCTTGCGCCGATCAGGCTGAAGCGGCGGTTGTAGCGGGCGATCGCCAGATGAGATCGGCGCGAAGCGTGACGCTTCATGGCGGGGCGTACGGTGCTCGCTTTCGCCGCGGTTTCGCCGCTGGCAACCGGACCGTCCGCAGCCGCGGCCGGCGCTGCCGCCCACGTCATGGCGGCAACACAGATTGCCGCCGCAAACGACGACAGCGGGCGGGAATACTTCATCATAGGCCGGCTCCTTCTCCCTCGCCCAGATCATCGAACATAACGTAGTGCGGGATGATCGGTTCAACTTTCACAATTGTGAGATCAGAAGCCGACGCCAATAATGGCGTGGCCGCCGCCACCACCACCGCCGCTAATGATGCTCGGCCTCGCAACCGCCTGCTGACGGGCACGCGGCGCCTCTGGCGCCGGCGCCGGCTTCGCGCGTTGTTCGCGCTCCGGCTGACGGTTCGCCTGCTTGCGGGCGGCCTTCGCATTGTCCTGGTCGTCGCTCTTGCGCGAGGCGGTTGCCGGTGCGGCGGCGGGCTTCTGGTCGGCGATGCAGGTACCGCCCTGCACGGTTTCGCCGGTCTTGCACTCGAGCGGGCATACCCGCGTCGCATGCTTGTTCAATTCGGCAACCAGCGCCTGGGTCACGCTGGGATTATCCGTCGGCTGGCCTTCGATCGAAAGATAATGGCCGAGCGCGCTCTTGGTCGGCGCGCTGAGCGAGCCGTCGACCTTGCCGATCAGGCAGCCGAGCCTGATCAGTTCGGACTGCGCCGAGCGGACCAATTCGGGCGAATTCGGCTGCGAGGCTGCGCGCTTGGCGGCCTCGGCGTTAAAGCGGTCGAGCGCAGCCACGACCAGCGGCCCGAGCCGATCACAGGTCACGTTCCTGGAGAACGCCTTCAAATCATCGACGCCCGTGCCATCGCTGCCCTTGGCCAAGAGCGCGTCGAGCTTGCCCTGCTCGTCCTTGCAGGTCGCTTCTTTCGCCGCCGCAAGCTCCGCCTTCTTGCGCGCGGCTTCGGCCTCTTGCGCCTGCTTGTCGGCGGCGGCGCGAGCGGCGGCGGCTTCCGCGGCCGCCTTGTCGCGCTGGGCCTGTTCGGCCTTTTGCTTGGCATCCTGCGCCTTACGATCGGCGTCAGCGGCCTTGGCCTGGCGGTCGGCTTCCGCAGCCGCCGCGCGGCGCTCATCGTCCTCGCGTTTCTTTTGGGCGGCCGCCGCGGCCGCCGCCGCCTTGGCCTTCTCGGCGGCTTCGGCCTCCCTGGCGCGGCGCTCGTCGTCGTCGCGCTTCTTTTGCGCGGCGAGCTCCGCGTTTCGCTGGTCGGCCTGACGCTGCGCCTCTTCGGCGGCGGCCCGCGCCGCCTCGCGCTCGGCACGCGCCTTGTCCTCGCGTTCCTGCGCCGCCTGCTTCAACACGTCGATGCGCTGCTGCGCACTGATCGAGAGCGGAGAATCCGGAAAGCGCTTGATGAATTTCTGCAAGACCGCCGGATCGGTGCTGTCCTTCACCTTGTCCCACTCGATCGCCTCCTTGGTGGGCGGCGCATCGCGGTTCGGCGGCGGCGCTTGCGGCAGCGAGGCGAGATTGACGTTCGGCTGCTGCAGATTTTGCGGCCGCTTGCTCAGGGCTTCGATCTGCGCGCGCGCCAGATCGGCATAGAAGCCGGACGGATGCTGCCGGAGAAACACTTCCCAGGCACGCGCCGTTCCGATCTGCTGCACCAGCTCGAAATCGGCCTTGACGTCGCTTGCCGGCGTCTCCTGCTTGACCGCCGGTGGCGCCACCAGCCAAACGTTGCCGCCGCCGAGCGAACCATAGACGAACGGCTCCTGCCGGTTACCGGTGTTCTTCAGCACATCGTCCCTGACCCGGCCGAACGCGAGGCGGACATCCAGACCCGGAACGGGCAGATCCTTGAGGATCGCCGATGTGAACGGGCTGTGCTGACCGTCGCCATCATCCGCGGTCGAGCCGGCTTTGGCCGCGTAGGCGATCAAGGTGTCGGTAGAGGTCGGCTCGACCCTGCCGAGACCGGCGGTGACTGCGCGATTGGCGACCTTGCGTTCCCGCCGCATGGTGCCGACAAACGGGTTGTCGCGACAGGCATCGAGAATAATCAGCCGCAGCCGCTTGGCGCCATCGGCCGAGGATACCATTCGCTCCAGCGCGATCGCCTCGTCGTCGGCGTCGCGGTCGCTGGCAAGCCGCGCATCGGTTGGGATCAGGTAGTTGGTCGCGCCGATTTCGAGGCCGTGGCCGGCGTAATAGACGACGGCAATATCGGCGTCGTCCGCGGCGGCCTCGAACCTGCGGATCGCGCGCTTGAATTCGAGATTGCCGACGTCGAGCTGGAGGTCGACGGAATCAAAACCGGCATCCCGGAACATCTGCGCGACCGCTGATGCATCCCGAGACGGATTGGGGAGCTGGGGAACGGTCTGATAGCGCGAATTTCCGATGATCAGCGCCACCCGCTTGTCGGCCCAAGCAGGATCAGGAGCGATAACCATCGACAAGATGGCTGCTCCGATCACCGCCGCCATCACGACAAGGCGCCTGATCATCTGCAATTTCCGCGGGCGGCCGACACAGCCGGCCGCTAAAACCTTTTCCAGTATTGTTCCAAGAAGGCGCGGCAACCAGCCTGAAATTCGCCGACGCCACCAAGCATTACCTGCTCCGCCGTTGCCAATCAATCGGCACCGGCGGTTGCCAACGGTAATCCGAACCATCGTCGCGCAGGGTGACCGACGTCACGTAGATTTTCCGATCGTCCCCGTCATTCGAGGCATCGGTAACCCCATCCCAATCCCGGCCGGCGGGCCGATGTTGCCGGAAAGGTACAGCGCCTGAAATTCACAGTGCCGGGCCCCGTGAGCCAGCTTGCCAAGCTTCCGGGCGAGAAGCGGGTGATTTAGAGTTTGTTCATTGTTGTGCCGCGGTTTCGCCGATTCTTTGTTTTTTGGGGGTGGGGAATGAGTCATTTTGCTGGGTCGCGCCGGGGAACGGTCCTCGCCAGTACCGCCCTTGCCGTGTTGCTCGCAGCTTCGAGCGGGGCATTCGCGCAAGCACTGCCGATACCTCCGGGGGTGGCGGTACCGAATTGCGCGACCGTACAGAACGGACCGATCACTCTGGGCAACCAGTCACAGCTTGCCGTTCCGGCGGGTGCGGCAGGTGCCGCAATCTCGGGGGCGATCGGCAACGTCAGCACCGCATTCCTTACCCAACAAGGCAGCGCGTTCGTTTCCGCGCCGGCCAACCCCATACCCGACCAGCCCGGCGGCGGCGTCTGGGGCCGTGCTATCGGCGGCGAAGTGACGCTGAAGACCACGTCGAATTCCGCCAGCATGAACGTCAGGAACGACACCGGCGCCGTCGTCAACACCTCAAACACCGCTTGCGCCAATTCATCGCGTGAGAGTTTCGCGGGCGTGCAGGTCGGCGCCGATATCGCGCGCCTCAACTGGAGCGGCTGGAACGTTCATCTTGGCACCACGGCGGGCTATCTCGGCTCCAAGGACAACGACAACAACGGCTTCAGCAACACCTTCCAGGTGCCATTCTTCGGCACCTATATCGTCGCGACCAAGGGCCGCTTCTTCGCAGACCTGATGGTCCGCGAAGAGTTTTACAATATGAACCTCAACAACGCGGGCCTGACCTATTTCAACCAGCCGGTCGGGGCGCACGGCTACTCGATCGCGACTTCGGCCGGATACAATTTCGATCTTGGCAACAACTGGTTCGTCGAGCCGTCGGCCGGATTTGTCTATTCCAGAACATCCGTCGACAACTTCAACAATCCGGGCACGGCAGCCTTGGCTATTCCGGGTATGATTTCGACCAATGACATCGAGAGCGAGATTGGCCGGTTGAGCGTGCGCGTCGGTAAGGCGATTCCGACGCCCACCGTGGTCTGGCAGCCTTTCGCGTCCGCCAGCGTGTTCCATGAGTTCGCCGGTAACGTCACCACCAACTACACGTCGCTTCCCAACGGCGCCTTCCTGGTGGGAGGTCCGTTCGGCGCAGGCGTGCCACAAACCTTTACGCAGACCACCTCCACCTCGCGTGTCGGGACGTACGGTCAGTACTCTCTCGGTGTGGCTGCCCAGATCGTCGATACCGGCTGGCTCGGTTTCGTCCGCGTCGACTATCGCAATGGCAACAATATCGACGGATGGACCGGCAACGCCGGCATTCGCTACCAGTTTACGCCTGAGCTGATCGCTGCCGTCATGCCCGTCAAGGTCAAGGCGCCGCCGCGTCCCTTCATCGGACCGACCAACTGGACCGGCTTCTATGTCGGCGGATTCGCCGGCGCCGCAGCGGGCCGGACTGATATCGGGTTCGTTGGCGCCCCGTTGCCGATCGCCGGAGAGCGGCCGTGGGTGATGGGCGGTCTCGGGGGTATCGAGCTCGGTTACAATTATCAGTTCCCAAACAACTGGGTATTGGGCGTGGAAGGCGATGTCGGCGCCGCCAATGTACATGGCGGACGGACTGCCGGTGCCGCCGACGGGCTGGTCCTTACTGGTGGTGGCACTACCTCTGCTACCACGAGCTTCAGCCCGGCGTTCTATACCATCCAGGACAAGACGAACTGGATGGCCACCGCGACGGGACGGGTCGGCTATTCCTGGGGACGTACTCTTTTCTACGGCAAGGGCGGCGTCGCTTTCGAGGACAGCAGCACGACCGTCAATTGTATCTATGGGCCGGCAGCGGGGCTCGCCAACAAGCTTTGTTTGAACCCGGCCGGCGTTAACATTGCTGGCTTCAGCACACCTTGGTACACCCGCGTCGGCTGGACGCTGGGCTACGGCACCGAGTTCGACCTCGGCAAGAACTGGTCGGCCAAGGCCGAGTACGACTACCTCTCGTTCGGAAGGCACACGGCGCTTGCGACCGACGGCACGACTTTCCTGACCGACAAGTCGTACATCAGCCAGGTGAAGATCGGGGTGAACTACAAGTTCACGCCGGGAGTGGTCGTCGCGAAGTACTGATCGCCATCGAGGCAGTCAAACAAGGTTAAGTCTTCAATTTGCGAGCGGCGGCCCTCCCATCGGCCGCCCGTTTCGTTTTGCCTGCCTGGAGCAGGATGACTTTTCTTCGAATTGTCATCCCGCTCTATCTTTTTTCTTTGAGCATGATCTCCGCGCAAACGCGTCCCGCGTTTGTCGCGAGGGAAAACCGGTGCCCCCGCCCGTCGGGTCGAAGCCCGAGGGCGTGCTTTTCCGGATCATGCTCTAACTACGCTTTGGTTGATCTCGACAAGGCCAACCAAGGTGTATAGACGACCTCGGCGCCAGATACCTCCAGCGCCGACATGAGCTTGCGATTTCATGACCAGCACCCAGCGCTATGACCGGATCGCTTTCGTCGCAAGCGCAGGCGCGGAGGCGCAAGCCGCGCTCGCCCAGCTTGCCGGCCTCTACGGCAACCACGATCCGGCGAGCGCGGATGTGGTGGTGGCGCTCGGCGGCGACGGGCTGATGCTGCAAACGCTGCATCAGCACATGCGCACGGGCAAGCCGATCTACGGCATGCATCGCGGCACCGTCGGTTTTCTGATGAACGAATTCAGCGCGCACGATCTGAGGACGCGGCTTGCCGCCGCGCGGAAATCGCTGATCCATCCGCTTTTGATGCGCGCCACCGACGAGCATGGCGCCGTCTACATCCATCATGCCATCAACGAGGTCGCGCTGTTCCGCCAGACCTACCAGGCCGCGCGCTTGCGGATCCTGATCGACGAGCACGAGCGCATGCCGGAATTGATTGCCGACGGCGTCCTGGTGTCGACGCCGGCCGGATCGACCGCCTATAATCTCTCGGTGCAGGGACCGATCCTGCCGATCAACGCGGCGCTGTTGGCACTGACGCCGATCTCAGCCTTCCGCCCGCGACGCTGGCGCGGCGCCCTGCTCCCGAACACCGCCTATGTGATCATCGAGGTGCTGGAAGGTGAAAAGCGCCCGGTGGCGGCGGTGGCCGATCACGACGAGGTGCGCGACGTCAGCCGCGTCGAGGTGCTTTCCGACAAGACGATTTCGATGCGGATGCTGTTCGACCCCGGGCACAGCCTGGAGGAACGCATCTTGCGGGAGCAATTCGGGCACTGAGCGCGCTCCCTCGCGGCCTTCGGGTCATGATCCGAGTGGGTCGGATCATGACCTCATCTACTTGCTTGAGCATGATCTGTTTCGAAAAACCGGTTCCCAGTTTTTTGGATCATGCTGTAGCAACCATTCGTTAACCGCCGGCGCGATATGGTTAACAGGGGTATACCGCTTGGCCCGGTATGCCCCCAAGGGCCGATCATGTTCCGCATCGATTTCAACAAGCTCCGGTTTCTTGTCTGCGACGACAACCCGCATATGCGCCGCATCCTGCGGACGCTGCTGCATTCGTTCGGCGTACGCGAGGTCTATGAAGCCGAGGACGGCGCTACCGCGCTCGAAATGTATAGCCACTACGTGCCCGACATCGTCATCACCGACTGGGCGATGCCGATCTTCGACGGCCTCGAGCTTGCGCAGATGATCCGGCAACCGGAATCCAAGGGCAACCCGTACGCGCCGATCATCATGCTCACCGGCCACTCCGAAAAACGGCGCGTGACGGTGGCGCGGGACGCCGGCGTCACCGAATTCCTGGCCAAGCCGATCTCGGCCAAGGCGCTCTATCAGCGCATCCTGAACGTAGTCGCCAATCCGCGCCCGTTCATCAAGACCAAGATCTATTTCGGCCCCGATCGACGCCGCAACACCAACAACGCCTATATCGGCCCCGAGCGCCGTGTCGGCGGCGAAGCCGAAGTAATGCAGCAGCCGTCGCTGCTCGACAAGGCGCGCTCCTCCACTTAATCGGGGTGAAAGAAGCTATCATGGCGAAAGACAAGCCTCCGGCGGCGCTGCAGATCAAGACCTACGCCGATCACCACGTCATCACGCAGCCCAATCCGCTGCGCAAGGTGCTGCGCCGCGTTCCCGAAACCGATCTCGACGATCCCGTCGGGCGAGCCGAGAAGGCGCTGGCGGGGCTGTCCGGCGAATTCAAGAACTGGATGGCTATAGAGGCCGGCCGCTTGTCGGCGGCTCACGCCACGATCCTGAAGGACGGTTTCACCGACGCCACGCGCGAAGAGCTGTTCCGCGCCGCTCATGACATCAAGGGCGATGCCGCCACCTTCGGCTATCCCTCAGCGGCAGCGGCCGCCGAAAGCCTGTGCCGGATCATCGAGCACGCGCCCGACCTCGACGCGGTGCCGTCCAACCTGATTGCGCACCACATCAATGCCATCCAGGCGATTGTGCACGATAACACCAAGCTCGACACCGTCAGCATGGCCAACGAACTGAGCCGGCAGTTGCGCGGCGTCGCCGACGAATATCTGACTTACGCCAATCGCGACCGGCCCGAGCATCTCGAAGCGATCCTTGCCCCGGGCATCGTGCCGGCGGAGTGAAGACCTCCGCATATCGTCCCGGCGACGCGGGGACCCATTCGCCGCGGTCCATCAATGAGGCGATGGGGTAGTCACCTCCTGCAACGTTAGCATAGCTGGTTATGGGTCCCCCTGAGTTCGCGGCGACGACACCGAGTATGTTGCGACTAGGCCGCGACCAGATCGTGCTGGAGCGGGGCAACGGCCTCTTCCGCGGCGAGTTCGTCGCAGAACAAGCGGGCTTCTTCTCGCGCCGATTCCGTCGCAAAGCGCCGGAGCAGGATCATTAGCGGCTCGGTCGCGCCGCGGTCGGTCTCGCAATGCGTCAGCACGCGTTCGACCATGCGGCGGCGCAGTCTCACCGCTTCTCCGAGCGTGTCGACGAAGCCGCCTTCGTGGCCGGCTTCGAGCGCGATGTGGAACGCCGCAAACGTCAATTCCGGCAGGCCGGCGCGCTTCAACAACGCGTGCAGGCTGGCGCCGCTGCGGTCGTGCAATAGCGCCGAGACGCGGGCCTTCGGCAGCTCGGCCAATTCGGCGAGCGCCGAATCGAACAATTCGAGATTGCCCGACAATAATGCGCGCAGGATCAAGCCTGCGGTGAGCTGGCCGGTGGCACGCAAATGCCGCACCAGGCCGTTTGTGTCGTCGCCGCGCGAGCGCGCCGCGATATTGATGGTCGAACGATCGCGCGCTTCGCTCGCGACCCGCCCTGCCCGATCAGCGCTGAGCCAGTTTCGCGCGACCACAAACTGCGCCAGCGTCTCCGACAATTTGCCAACCAGTGCCGCCCGCGTCGCGGCCGGCAGGTCTTCCAGCACCAGCATCGATTCCCGGATCGCGGCGAGATGGCCATGCCGCTCGACAATGCGGTCCCATGAAAACGGCGCGAGTTCCGCGTAGGGGTTTTCGATCAGTTCGAGCGCGGCCGCGGCCGTGCCGACTTCGGCGATCGCCGCGCACACCGACGCCGGCAATTTGACGCGGCGGGCGATCGCGCATTGCATCTCGCAATTGCCGGTCGCGGCGATATCGACGAGGTCGGCATCGATCAAAAGCGGCGAATGTTCAAGCACTGGAAGCGCGACCGACGGCTGGTCGACCGAGAGCGCCTGGACGATCGCGGCCGGCGCCTCAGAGCTGCGTGCAAAAACTTCCGCCATGGCCTGGCGCACCAGCGGCGAGGTATCGTCGAGCAGCATCAACAGCGCGCCTTCGGCGGCGGTGCGATCGTCTTCGGAAAGATCAGATATTAGCCAGGCCCGCGCCAGCGCTCGCGTTGCCTCTGCCCGCTCGCCTGCCGGCGCGGTTCTGATCCAACTGATGAACTGCCGAACGATCATGATCCTGCCGGCTTACGCGTACCCGGAAAAACGACACCCAAATGCCACTGCAATAAAAAATAAACCACGAGGCTTAACAAAGCGTTCACCATAACCGGCTGGTTTTGTTGACGTTTCGTTAAGGATGGTCGGGCGTGGCGGTAGCACCTAGCCGCTGAAAGCGCCGCTACGGTCGCTGAAGAGATCGAGCGGCTGCGGCGCGCCGGCATTCGGCGTAGCGCTTGCCACCGAGGTCAGCGACGAGGAATTGCCCCACAGTGCACGAACCGTGGAAGAGACCGGCTGCGCGTTTTCATCGGCCTGGAACAGCGAACGAAACACCGGAGCGCTTGGCTGTGAGGTGCTGGCGGCAGCCGAAGCCACGGTTGCGCTCACCGGCGTCACGGCACGGGCATCGGGAAACGTTGAGAGATAGGCCGCGTTGTCGATCGCTGCCGGAGCGTTGCTTGCGACCGCAACGCTGGGGCCAGCCCCGTACATGGCGAGTGCCGTCTGGGTCGCCGGCGAATTGGCGGCGCTGGCGTAGCGCGAGCTCAAATTGGCATAGACTTCATAGACGCTGCGGGCGCGTCCATCACGCTCGTAGAAGATCGAGCGGTTCGCCGCCGCCGCGTTCGGAAACAGCCGCGCGGCTGAGGCTTGCGGGTTATCCTCCGCGTTGGCAATCAGTTTTGCCGCGCCGCCGACGCCCATGAAGTGCGCCATATAGAGTTCGCTGTCGGTCGGGCGGCGGCCGATCATGCCGGTGAGCTTGAAACTGTTGGACTGGGTCAGCACCGCTGCCATCGCCGACGCGGCTTCCGGATCGTCGCGCAGCTTCATGATCGATCTTCGCATCGTGGGATCGCTGACCGAATAGCTGCCGGAGGAGGATTTGGTAATGGCATCGGCGTAAGAGCCGTAGCCGAGCTGCGCGCCCGCCTCCTTCACCGTGCCGAGCCAGGTCTGGTCGATGAATTGATAGAGCCCGTGCGCCGACGAGGTCGAGGCGCCCGCTGTGGGGTTGAAGTCGGATTCCATCTTCGCGGTGGTGAGCAAATATTCGAAGCTTGCGCCGGTGGAGTTCGCGGCCTGCTTGATCGCACCGGCCACTCGCGCGCGCGAGGCGTCGACACCTGCCGTCGCCGTGGCGTTTGAAGTATCGACCGACATATGTTTGGTCCTCGCTCCCCCGCGAAATGACCCACCCAGCCTGTTCGAGAGCTCCCACTAACGCCCAAGCCGCCGTCACACTGCGGCGATCATGGTTAATGGGGGGTTAAGGAGGTCTTCCCGCGTCATTCCGGGGCGCGTGAAGCGCGAACCTCAGATGTGCAATTGCACATCGGCGAATCTCGAGATTCCGGGTTCGCCCGCGGCGCCCCGGAATGACGGTGGATTACTTCCGGTAAACCGCCTCGGGATCAAACAGCCGTTCAGCATCCACGAACGACAGTTGCGTTCCGCCGGCGCTTGTCGTCACCTTGCGGTAGAAGCACGAGTGCCGGCCGGTGTGGCAGGCAGCGCCCTTTTGCTCGACCCGCAGCCAAACCGCGTCCTGGTCGCAATCCAAGCGGATCTCGACCACGCGCTGGGTTTGACCTGAAGTCTCGCCCTTTCGCCACAACGCGTTGCGAGAGCGGCTGAAATACCAGGCCTCGCCGCTTTCGATGGTGTTGCGCAGGGCCTCGTCGTTCATATGCGCGACCATCAGCACCTCGCCGGTCGCAGCATCGGTCGCGACGCAGGTGATGAGGCCGGACACGTCAAATTTGGGCTTGAGCGCAAGCCCCTCCTCGCGGTCATCGACATCTGCTGAATTGGACACGGGTAGCCTCGCATTCTCAAGGGAAAAGCGAGGTTACCGGTTCGGTCCTCGCACCATGGACAGGAAACGCGCCTGCTCGGCCGGATTGTCGCGGAACATGCCGGTGAAGCGGCTGGTGAAGGTCATCGCGCCGTGCTTGGCGACACCGCGCACCGACATGCAGGTATGCTCGGCCTCGATCACCACCGCAACGCCGCGGGGCTTGAGAATTTCGTCGATCGCGGCCGCGATCTGCGCGGTCAGATGCTCCTGGGTCTGCAGCCGGCGGGCGAAGATATCGGTCAGTCGCGCGAGCTTCGACAGCCCCACCACCCGCTCGACCGGCGTATAGGCGATATGCGCCCTGCCGTAGAACGGCATCATGTGGTGCTCGCATTGCGAGGTGAACTCGATGTCGCGGACCAGGACGAAGTCGTCATAGCCGGCGGTCTCGCCAAAGGTGCGATCGAGCACCTCGGCCGGGCATTGATGGTAACCCTGATAGAGCTCGTCGAACGCTTCGACTACGCGGCGCGGGGTGTCCAACAGGCCCTCGCGGTCGGGGTTCTCGCCGATATAGGCGAGCAGCGTGTGCACCGCCGCTTCCGCTTCGTGGCGCGAGGGACGCGGCTGGTCGGCGCGCACGGCGGCGGCGAGGAACTCGGCAGGGTCCAGTTCGGCGGGGCGGGTTTCCGGAAGCCTGGCCTCGGACGGCTTGATCTCCGAAGGCTTTGCGTCCGAAGGCTTTACGTCTGAAGACTTTACGTCTGAAGGCTTTACGTCTGAAGGCTTGCCAGGGCGGAGGGATTTGATCAGTGCGGCGTCCATGTCTTCTCCGTTCGACCGGTCAATGCGACCGGAGTGTCACCGGGCAGACGGGGCGGCCTCGTCCGCCGAGCGCCTGAAGTCCCATTTATTTCCAGCATTTGCATCCATATATAGGATGGTGAAACTCACCCGCCAAGGGCGCTTGCACCGGGACGCCCGGGATCACCTGACATGCTGAACGACATTTACAACAAGCGCATCATCGAATTGGCCGGCAATATCCCCCGGCTGGGCCGCCTGCCCTCCCCCGACGCCAGCGCCACCGCCCACTCAAAACTCTGCGGCTCGACCGTCAAGGTCGATCTGAAAATGGACGGCCCCGTCGTCACCGACTTCGCCCATGACGTGAAGGCGTGCGCGCTGGGCCAGGCCTCCTCCTCCATCATGGCGAGCCATGTGATTGGCTCAACCGCGAGCGAATTGCGTGAGTTACGCGAGACCGTTCGCAAGATGCTGAAGGAAAACGGCTCACCGCCGCAAGGCAAATGGGCCGACATCGCGCTGTTGGAACCGGTACGCGATTACAAGGCACGCCACGCATCAACCATGCTGACCTTCGATGCCGTGGTCGACGCCATCGGCCAGATCGAAGCCAAGGCAAAACAGCCCGCCGCGGCGCCGGGGTGAGCTCAAGCCACCCACCGTCATTCCGGGTTCGCGCTTCGCGCGCCCCGGAATGACGATTGCATTGTGTTGATTGCGGCTACTTCGCAGGTCCCGCCACGGCGCTGCCGCCGGTCGGAACCACCGCTTCCGCGGTCTTGGTCGACTTCGCAGGCTGCGGGCTGGCGTCAGGCGCTCCGGCCACGAAACGATCCTGCACCGCCTTCGGCGCAAGCTCAGCCACCGGCACCACCGCAATCTCGGCCTGCGGCAGCACGTCGGCGACGGCATCCGTCGTCACCAGATTGGTCCGCCGCAATTCCGCAGGCGACAATTCATGCAAATCGTCCCAGGGCGGCACGCTGAGCGACAGCGACAACAGGTCGCCCGCACCGCCCATGTCGAAGGTGTATTTGGCGAGCCGCCCGATGTCGCGTTCGACGATCATCAGGTCCTGCGCGGTATAGCTTGCGGCCTTGGGATCGTCGGCGCGATCGCCCATCCAGATCTGATGCACCCGCACATGCGCGGCTTCAGGCACGTAGCGGGTCTTGCCTGACAACAGCAGGAACACGCACATCGACTCGCAATAGGCCTCGCCCATCACGCTGGCGCGCTCGCCCTGCGCGGTATGAGTCTGCACGCTGACGCCGACAGTGGTCAGCATGCCGAGGCTGCGGAAGTGGCGGCCGAGCGCAATGGAGTCGTTGACCGAGCCGCCGCTTGAATCCAGCACGACGGTGGCGCCGTCGAGCTTGTGTTCCCGCGCGAAATCTTCAAAGTCCTTCGGACTATCTGAGGTCACGATGCCGACCGCGCTGACCCAGCCCCGGCAATTCGGCTGGCAGGCGACCCAGCTGAACTTCATCGGCAATTTGCGCTCTTCGAGGGTGACGCTGGCATGGGCCGAACCGCCCAGCGTCGGGAGCGCGCCGGGCAATGCGAAACACAAGGCGGCGGCGCTGATCAACACCCAGCCGCGAATGTCAGGCGACTTCAACAGTCTCAAACCGGTTCCTTCCCCCAAAGCGCCAAAGATCGGAGCGATAGCGATGGTAGCGGCCCCATTTCAACGCCACATGATTCTGTCATGCGGGCGTTACGAAAAGCGTAAACGCGCCGGCCGCCATCGTCTATAGGAGCTTTGCTGCACTGCCACCCGAAACATGCGATATTCACGGAAGTGTGGCGCAAATAACGGCGACCAACGGTTCCCTGCATCGGAACTACGCAAAACTACGGTTATGAACGCAGCACGCCGCCCATGAAGCATTCATTGTTCCACTCGCACGGCCCCGACTGCGCCGACCAGGTTCAGCGCCTTCCGCGCAATGCCGGCCGTGCGCTGATCTGGATCTACCGGCACACCCTGTCGCCGCTGGTCGGCTACAACTGCCGGCATTTGCCGACCTGCTCCGTCTATGGCGACGAGGCCATCGAGCGGTTCGGGCTGTGGGCCGGCGGATGGATGACGCTGGCGCGGCTATTGCGCTGCCAGCCTTTCGGCACCTCGGGGATTGACAGCGTGCCGACGGAAAGGCCGCCGGGCGCGCGATGGTACCTGCCGTGGCGCTACGGACGCTGGCGCGGCGTCAACGCGCCCTGACGGGTTGCCGCAGCGCGTCCAAGTACGCTCGCATAACAGCCGCACGGGGAACAGTGGCGAGGCTGCCGCATTGTTGTGAGCTTCCTTCGGGAGGAAACAATGCGCTGGAAAATCAGCCGCCACGGTCACGATCCACGGCAGGTGGATTTGTTGGCCGTCATCGCCTTGGTCATCATCATCGCTGCCGCCTGGAGCTATCTTGGCGGCAGCGCCAGGCCGCCTGATACGGCCGCATTCGTCGAGCCGAGCCAAAGCGTGCGGTGGTAAACCATAGCGTTTCAAGCGAAAGCCTGCTCCGCACTTGGATCGCTGGGTGGATGCCGGTTCGCGTTAAGAAAACGCGTCAAACGAAGATCGGCTAGCGCGTCCGAACCAGAAAAAGCCCCCCCGCTGCGGCCCGACAGGCGCCGGCGGACGGGGCTTTTTGGGACGCGGCGGCGCTGCCGGCGGTGGCTCGGTTGAGGACGTCGCGTCCGCCAGCGGCTCGTCGGGCGAGGTTCTGACCGACAGCAGCAGGTTCGATTCATAGGCGCGCCAGCGATAGCCGATGCCGAAGTCCATCGGCTGAGCGCGCCTGAACAATTCGGCGTAGGATTCCTGATACCGTCCCGGGAATTCCGAGATCGGCCCGGCGTAGCGGCCGAACGGGAAGAACCGCCATTTCCTCGAACTGTAATAGGCGAGCGGAATGCCGGAATCGTCCTGGATGATGGTCGAGCTGTTGGCGAGGATGAAGTCCCGCACGGTGGTGAAATTGCCGGAGTGCAGCAGATAGGACGCGCTCTTGATCAGGCTGTTGCCGGGCGCGAGCGTCGAGCAGAATTTCAGGAAGCCTGAAGACCTGACACCGGGATTCGAAAGATCGGTCGAGAAGTAATACAGCGTCTTCTGCACCCCATCGCTGCCGCTGAAGATGATGCGCGTGCCGTGCGCGGGGTTCTTGCCGGCATTCTCGCTGGTAACATGGACCGCGCCGCTTTCATCGAGCGTAATCGGACTGACTTCCTTGATGGTCTTTCCCGAACGCGCCAGGAACACATAGAGGATCGGCAAGGTGCCGCTGATTTGCCCTGCGTGCAGGTCGACCTTCATTTGCTTGGTGATGAAGAAGCTGAAGCTCAGGATCGAGCCGAGCGAGCGCTCGACATTGTAAAGCGCCGATCCGACGGCGCCGCGCGGCAGTCGGGTCAGGTCGGGTACAAAGCCCGGCGGCTCGAGCGCGCTCAACACATAGGTCGTTGCCTTGGAATAGAACGCGTTGGCGTAGAGGAAGTCCGGCCCCGAGAACATGTAGAACATCGTCGTCCGCGGTGCCGCCAGATTGGTCTCCGACCAGGCCCTGATCTTTGAGAGTTGCCGCTGCTCGAGCTGGGCGAACGCGGCATCGAAGAAGTGCGCGTGGTGCTGCCATGCCGGATCCCTGGTCAGCGGCATCAACGGCGAGTCGGCCGACGGCATCATGCCGGCGAGGAAGCGCGCGGTGTCGTCCACCGTCACGGTGTCGGCCGCGCGCGAGGGAACAGCGGCCGCGAGGAACATGGTTGCAGCAAGCGCTGCGATTTTCGGGAAACGACGCATGTCTACTCGCGTCCTGGAGATGTGGTGGCGGCGGCGGCATCGGTCCGCTTGCGGAAAACCGCGTAGATCAGAAGGCCCGAAATCATGATCAACGTACCCAAAAACGACTGCAGCGGCCGCTCGGTCAACAGATAGTACATCATGAAGGCGGTCACGAGGAGGAAAACCAAAGGCGTGATCGGGTATCCCCAGGCGCGGTAGGGCCGTAACAGTTCCGGGGAAAAAATCCGAAGCTTGATGACGCCGAGCACAGTGAAAAACGAGCAGAACAGCAGCGAGAACTGGATGAAATCGAGCACCGCCTCGAAACTGCGGGTGAACAGCAACAGACAGGCGACCGCGAGCTGGAACAGGATCGCGTAGGCCGGCGCACCGCTGGTCGATTTGCGAGAAAATACCCGCAACGCCGGGATATCCTCGCCCATCGTCATCATCACGCGCGGACCGATCCACATCATCGCGCTGATCGAGGAGATCAGCCCAATGCAGATCATGGCGCCGACGATGCGGCCGCCGATATCGCCGAAGATGTACCGGCCGCTGATACTCGCGACATCGAGCTGCCCCGACAATTTGTCGATCGGCGCGGTATGCAGGAACACCGCATTCAGCGCGACATAGATCAAAAGCACGATCAGCGTTCCGGCAAGCAACGCGCGCGGCAGGTCCTGCTGCGGCGTCGTCATCTCGCCGATGATGTAGGTCGCGGCATTCCACCCCGAAAACGAATACATCACGAACACCAGCCCGATCGCGAAGGGCGCGCTGATCACCTGAGAGAGGTCCGCGCCAGACGGTGCGAAGGAAACCGGCTGCGGCGTGCCAATCACGAAGCCCGCGATCAGGAAGGCCGTGATCAACGCGACCTTCAGGATGGTCGAGATCAATTGAAAGGTAGAGGAGTGCTTGACGCCGGTGAGCTGCACCAGCGACACCAAAAAGACCACGCCGATCGCAAGCACCATCGGCGGAACATCCGGCACTACCGACTTGGCGTATTCGCCAAACGCCATCGCCGCGAGCGCCACCGGCGCTGCGAAACCGACGGTTGCCGACACCCAGCCGGCCAGGAAACCGAAGGCCGGATGATAGGCACGGCTCAAAAAATTATATTCGCCGCTCGAGCGCGGAAACATCGCGCCGAGCTCGCTATAGGAGAATACCCCGCACAGCGCGACGAGCCCGCCGACGGTCCACAGCAACAGAATCGAAAAGCCGGAGGGGATGTCCTTGACCTGGAAGCCGAGGCTGGTGAAGACCCCTACCCCGACCATGTCGGCCACGACGATTGCGGTCGCGACCACGACGGAAACCGAGGACCCGCCCCCAAGAAGCCGGCCAGGCCACGCCGCGCTTCCCGCTTCTGATGCCGCCATGTCAGTCCGTACCCAGGGCTTTAGTCCCGCTTTCATCGTGCAGGCGGATGCCGCCGAGTTCAAGCAGCGTTAACGGGCGTTAAAATCAGCTGGTCAATTAGGTATTTTGATACCCTTATTGCGATCCCGTGGTGCTACGGCGTTGTGAAATCACGGCACCGGTCCCACAATCGCGACACGATTGGGTGTTCTGCTAAGGGCTTCCGGATGTGGGGAGTTTTTCCGGAAGGTTGAAGCTTAACGTCGCCTAAACGCCGGTAGGCAAAGATAGTCGCTTACGGGTGGACTTGGGGTAATGGGTGGATGATCGGGGCGGATCCGAAATTCCGAACGCGTGATCGCGCGCGCCGGGTGAAATCGCCGGGCGCATCGGCATGTGCCCGCGGCGAAACCGGGCAATCTGCATCGCAGCGATGGCGCTACGTTGTGCTTGCTTGCGTTTTTGTACCGCTCTCCTTGGTCCTTGCCCAATGCGGACGCGCACCCAACCCCGGCACGCTCGCCGCCAATGTGCAGACCTCCAACACGCAAGCCGCTTCCGGCGATACATTCGACGACCGCTTCCCGGCGCCGCAATTCAGGGATCGCTTCCCCGCCGCCAATGAAACCCTGGCGCAGCGCCAGATTTCCGACTTCGCGCCGACGCACGCCGCGGCAAGCGAGCCCGCCCCCTACCGCGTTGCCTCGCTCGGCCCGCAAATCCCCTATCAGCGGCCGACCGCGCAACAAGACATGACCACGCTGGTCAGCATGAAGTCCTCGGCCTTCCCTTATTACGGCAACAATCCTGCATCCGAGGCGCCGTTCCTCAACATCTCCAAAGGCGAACGCCGCGGCCATCGCAGCTATGGCGGCCGGGTCTACTGGCAGGACGAGACCTACAGCGACAACCGCGTGCTGGTGCATGTGCCCGAGAATTTCGACGTGCGCAGGCCCGGCGTGATCGTGGTGTTCTTCCACGGCAACGGCGCAACGCTCGAGCGCGATGTGCGCGACCGTCAACTGGTGCCGCAGCAGATCTCCGAGTCCGGCGTCAACGCCGTGCTGCTGGCGCCGCAGCTCGCCGTCGATGCCGCCAATTCCAGCGCTGGCAAGTTCTGGCAGCCCGGCGGCTTCAAGCGCTTCATGGATGAATCGGCCGGTCAACTCGCCCGCCTCTACGGCGATCCGAATGCCGCGAAAGCGTTCGCGAACATGCCGATCATCATCGTCGGCTATAGCGGCGGCTTCCTGCCGACCGCCTGGAGCCTGGAGGTCGGCGGCGTCAGCGACCGCGTCCGCGGCGTGTTCCTGCTCGATGCCGTCTATGGCGAACTCGACAAATTCGCATCATGGATCGAGAATCATCGATCCGGCTTCTTCGTCTCTTCCTACACCCATTACACCGCACGCCGGGACCGCGAACTGATGAGCATGCTGAGGGAAAAGGGCATTCCGGTCAGGGAAGACATGGACGGACCGCTGCGGCCGGGCAGCGTGGTCTTCGTCGAGACCGGCGAAGGCATCACTCATCGCAACTACGTCACCCACGCCTGGACCGAAAATCCGGTCAAGGACGTGCTGGTCAAGATGGCGTCAACGCCGTCGATGCGGGTTGCCGCGGGTGCGGCCTCGTCCTCGAGCCACTAGCCTTTAATCCCGCCGTACCACTGCCCTAAGGTGCGCTGCGACGAGACCCGCGTCAGCTCTTCGGCAGTTTCGGCATGCTCTCGACAAAGCCGTTGTAGCAGTTCAGCCGCTCGTCTTCTTCCTTGGTGAATTTGCAATCCAGCACACCCTTCGCGGCGGGCGCTTTCGGGTTCGGCTTCGGCGGCACCACCGCATCGTAGCAGTTCAGCCGCTCCTTGGTCTGATCGTCGATATCGAGGCAGGCCTGCAGCCTGACCGCGACCGGCTGCTGCTTGCCGGGCTTTTCGGGCGCACTGCCGCTGCCTTTCGGCTTCACCTGGACCAGCGGCTTGCCTCCGACCGTCGGCGGCGGCTTGTCCTGAGCAAAGGCTGCGGCCGAATACAGGACCGCGATGAGCGCCAGCACAATTCTCATGTCAATTCACTCTCGCTTTTTCCGGCAATCAGCCACGCCAAAGCCCCCGGCCCAAAATCCGATGGGTCGCCCCGAACGGCCTTTTATCCCCGTCCTGATCGGTTTGCCAAGCTCTCGCGTGGTGGCAAAAGCATGCGGCGCGAGCGGCATTCCCGGCACCGACCGCGACTGAAGCCTGCGCCGCAAGAACAGGCCAACGGCGCCGGACCAGGCTGGCTTGCTTCGGATTTCTGCGAAGGCCGGATTGCAACGCCCGAATCGCCTGCTATATCGCTTGCTCCCGCTTACCTGCGCCCGTTCGCAGGAGTGAGCTCAAGGAGAAGCCTATGTCCGATTTCAAATACTCCCTCACGAATCTGAAGCCCGTCGAAGCGCCGCACCAGATCGCCCTCACCTTCCCCGACGGCGCCAGGCGCGAATTCCCCAGGGACATCACCGGGCTCGATATCGCCAAGGGCATCTCGCCCTCGCTCGCCAAGCGCACGGTGGCGATGGCGCTCGATGGCGAGCTTGCCGATCTCAGCGACCCGATCACGCACGACGCGAAAATCGAATTCATCGCCCGCGACGAGCCCCGCGCGCTGGCACTGATCCGGCATGACGCTGCGCACGTGCTGGCGGAAGCCGTGCAGTCGCTGTGGCCGGGCACACAGGTGACGATCGGCCCGGTGATCGAGAACGGTTTCTACTACGACTTCTTCCGCAACGAACCGTTCACGCCGGAGGATTTCGCGGCAATCGAGAAGAAGATGCGCGAGATCATCGCGCGCGACAAACCCTTCACCAAGGAAGTCTGGGACCGCGAAAAGACCAAGCAGGTGTTCCGCGACAAGGGCGAGAATTTCAAGGTCGAGCTGGTCGACGCCATTCCCGGCGACGAGCCGATCAAGATCTATTTCCAGGGCGACTGGTTCGACCTCTGCCGCGGCCCGCACATGACCTCGACCGGCAAGGTCGGCAACGCCTTCAAGCTGATGAAGGTCGCCGGCGCCTATTGGCGCGGCGACAGCAACAATCCGATGCTGACCCGCATCTACGGCACGGCATTCGCCAAACAGGAAGACCTCGACGCCTATCTGAAGCAGATCGAGGAAGCCGAGAAGCGCGACCACCGCAAGCTGGGCCGCGAGCTCGACCTGTTTCACTTCCAGGAGGAAGGCCCCGGCGTGGTGTTCTGGCACCCGAAGGGCTGGACCATCTTCCAGGAGGTGATCGCCTATATGCGGCGGCGTCTGACCGGCGACTACAGCGAGGTCAACGCGCCGCAGATCCTCGACAAGGCGTTGTGGGAAACGTCGGGCCACTGGGACTGGTATCGCGAGAACATGTTCGCGGCCCAATCCGCCGGCGACGAGGCCGAGGACAAGCGCTGGTTTGCGCTCAAGCCGATGAACTGCCCCGGCCATGTGCAGATCTTCAAGCATGGCTTAAAGAGCTATCGCGATCTGCCTTTACGCTTGGCGGAATTCGGCGTGGTGCATCGCTACGAGCCATCGGGCGCGATGCACGGCCTGATGCGCGTGCGCGGATTTACCCAGGACGACGCGCACATCTTCTGCACCGAGGAGCAGCTTGCGGATGAGTGTCTGAAGATCAACGACCTCATCCTCTCGGTCTATGCGGATTTCGGCTTTACCGGCGACCTCACGGTCAAACTCTCGACCCGGCCGGACAAGCGTGTCGGCACCGATGAGATGTGGGAACATGCCGAGCGCGTGATGGCGACCGTGCTCCAGGAGATCAAGGCGAAGAGCCACAATCAGAGCATCACGACCGCAATCAACCCGGGCGAAGGCGCGTTCTACGGGCCGAAATTCGAATATGTGCTGCGCGACGCCATCGGCCGTGACTGGCAATGCGGCACCACGCAGGTCGACTTCAACCTGCCGGAACGCTTCGGCGCGTTCTATATCGACCACGACGGATCGAAGAAGGTGCCGGTGATGGTGCATCGGGCGATCTGCGGCTCGATGGAGCGTTTCATCGGCATCCTGATCGAGCATTATGCCGGCAACTTCCCGCTCTGGCTCGCCCCGGTGCAGGCCGTCGTCACCACCATTACCTCCGAAGGCGACGAATACGCCAAAGTGGTTGCGGCGGCCGCGCGACGCGCCGGGTTGCGCGTCGAGATCGACCTGCGCAACGAGAAGATCAACTACAAGGTTCGCGAGCATTCGCTGGCGAAAATCCCGGCACTGCTCGTGGTCGGCAAGAAGGAAGCCGAAACGCATTCGGTTTCCGTCCGCCGGCTCGGCAGCGACGGCCAGAATGTGTTGCCGACGGACGAAGCGATTGCCGCGTTGGTCGACGAGGCGACACCGCCGGACGTGAAGCGGGCGAAGGCCCTGCACACGTGACGGCCAAACAAACGGGTAGACCGCCTTAAACGTGCTTCGTTGGATTTATCAATCATTGGGTGTATAATTCGTCCGCCACTGAGGGGGCGAACATGAACATCGAATCTGCACGCGCGTTGAAGGAAGAAATCGCGAGCCGAGTGATCCCGCCCGCTGTTGCCGCCATTCATGAGGCCGGCGGCTTCTCCATCACCACTTTTGCGCTCCACAAAATGACGAAAGCGGAACCTCTGATCGCGCTTGGCATCGCCGAAGGAAAAGGCGACGGAGATGTCCGGTTAGCCGTCAGGCTGCAACGGCACTCACTCGAACAGCGGGCCCTGATCGCGGACATCCGCAAGCGCACCAGAAGCGAGGCCGATATTCGCTTCGTCGGCCGCATCGCCAAGCATGCGCTGCCCTGTGACGGGCAAAAAATCGAACTCGATAGATGCGGCGATCGCTCCGCTAGCCAAGTCGATCGACTTCGATCCGCTTAACTACAGGGGAATCGGCCGGTTGGCCGGAACCCGCACCGCACCATTGCTGCCGGGAACCGACGTCAAAAAGGTCGGTCGTACGACGGGCGTCACCCGCGGTCGCGTTAGCGCGATCGAGCTGGATAAGGTGGTCATCGAGTACGATTTGGGGGATTTATCGTTCGATAACCAGATTGAAATCGAATCGACGGAAAAGGGGGCTTTCAGCGCCGGCGGCGATTCCGGTTCGCTGATCCTGGACGAGGACAACCTCGGATGCGCGCTGCTATTCGCCGGCAGCGACCAGGGAGGCGCGAACAACCGCGGCTTGACCTATGCCCATCCAATTGCTCCCGTTCTCAAAAGACTGGCAATTGAGCTGCACAAGGCCTAGATTGAACGTATGGACGAGAAACAACTGAATGCCGTTCGCCGGGCCAAGGCTCGCTTCAGCACCTTGGTGCCGAAGGGCGTCGACGTGGTGGGCGTGGGCATCGGCGTTTCGGGGTCGGACCCTGCGCTGAAAGTCAATTTGCGGGCGGCGCCAAAGGACCGAAATCTGCTCCCGAAGACGATCGAAGGCGTCCGGGTCATCTACGATTATGTAGGCAAGATCACGCCTCGCTGATCGACGAGAACGTGAGCGCGCGTTCCGCCAGGCACAGCCAGCTTTCTGATAATTCGTCTAATCTGGCGTGCCGGTCTCGCCGCACGAGCCGCCGCGTGATATTTCAACACGGCCACTGCTTACGAAGGAATGCTGTGCCCGACGCCCTCGAACTCCTTAAAATCCGCCGCTCGGTAAAGCCGCGCGAGATGACGTCTCCCGGCCCCTCGCCTGCCGAGCTTGAGACTATTCTCACCATCGGGGCGCGGGTGCCCGATCATGGCAAGCTCGCGCCGTGGCGATTTATCATCTTCGAGGGCGATGCCCGCGTCCGCGCCGGCGAAGTCATTGCAAACGTGTTTGCGCGGAAAAATCCGCAAGCCGCGGCGGCCGAAATCGACGTCGAAAAGCGCCGGCTTACCGACGCGCCGCTGGTGATCGGCGTCGTCAGCTTCACAAAACCGCATCCAAAAGTGCCGCCCTGGGAGCAGGAATTGTCGGCCGGCGCCAGCGCCATGAACATCGTCACCGCCGCAACCGCGCTCGGTTACGGCGCGTGCTGGCTGACCGGCTGGTTCGCGTTCGACCGCGATGTGCTCGACGGGCTCGGCGTGAAGGCGGACGAAAAGCTCGCTGGCTTCATCCATATCGGTACAGTGTCGAAGCCGAGCGAAGACCGGCCGCGCCCGGCATTGTCGGACATCGTCACGCGGTTTTAGCGCTCACGCCGCCTGCGACGCCCGGTCGCCGAACCTCGCCAGCAATTGCGCGACTTCGGCTGCGGGGCGCGCGGCACTGAATAGAAAGCCCTGCACCTCGTTGCAGCCTTCGGCGCGCAGCCAATCGAACTGGTCGATGGTCTCCACCCCTTCCGCGGTCGTCGTGATGTTGAGGCTGCGGCCGAGGCCCGAAATCGCCCGCACGATCGCGACGCAGTCGGGGCGCTCCGCCAGATCCTCACGAGCAAATTATATTGCGCGGCGCGTTCGTTGACATAGGCGCCAATCAGCCTACCGCCCCAGGCGAAGATGTCGGCAGCGCCAGCACATCATAGGTGCGGACCATGCCGTTGCGCACCCAGTGCGCGGCGGCAAGATAAGGCCGGTTATTGTGGAGCGCGCTGGAAGCCGGGCGCGGTCGCGCAATCGGGCGGCAAGGCGTTCAGGGGAATGTCCCAGCGATCGTCGTTCAGCCATTTCTGGATGTAACGGCCGGTGCGCGAGACTTCGAGGGCGTCGTCCCTGTTCTTCAACAGCACGATATGATCAGCGAGCTTGCCGAGGCTGCCCAGCATCACGTCTTGGTAGCGCGGAAGCTTTTCGCCAGGCCGCAACGCGGCCTGCCATTTGCGCCGAAGCACCGGCACATCGTCGAACATTTCGACGTTGGGCTTTCCCGATTTTTTTGTTCGCGGCAACCATGACGCTCACCATGTGAGCCTTCTGCTCCCTGCGGCATCCAATGCAGGCCGGCTTAATGGGCTGTAAAAAAAGCGGGATCGGCGCGGCGAAGCTGCGATTATGATAGTTCTAAACCGTCCGATGGTTAGCGCGCATTAGAGACTATGACAGTCGCGGCGCGAAAAAAATCAGCGCGCAATGACCTCGACCTCGCCGTCGACGCCGTTGACGACATTGAAGGGACGCTCGAACACCTTGCCCTCGTTCTTGGCGATCGCGCGATATTCGCCTTCGGACAACACCACGCGGGGGAAGGCGCCGATCGATTCCTTGATGACGTCGCCGCCCGGCGTGATCACCGACCAGGCGGTGTTGGCGAGCGCCTCGCCCCCCTTGTCGCTGACGAGTTTTAGCGTGATGACCGCGGCGCGGTGGGTGACGATCACGTCGGTCAATTTGCCGGCTTGCACGCGGATGTCCGAGCGCACCACGGAATTGGCGTCGCCATAGTTGGAGATGATGTAGTAGGTGCCTTCCGGGAGCAGCACGACGTCGCCGGCGGCGACGTTTGGCACCAGCGAGGCGCGCTCGGCAGTTTCGAACTGGCTGCCCTTGTAGATCGAAAACGAGATCTGGTTCTGCGGAATCTTCGAGGTGCCGACACGGCCCTCGATGCGCAAGCCGCCGGCCGGAAGCACGAAGGATTCGCGGTCGGTCTCGGCCTTCAGGTTGACCGCGCGCACTGCGCTGACGAGGCCGAGCGCGACATGGACCACATAGTTGCCCGGCGGCAGCACGATGTTGGGCGTCGCGCCGCGGTCTTCGCGGATCAATTTGAAAGTACCGGTCTCATCCGGACGGTCCGGAAAAATCCGCCACACCAGCCCGCTGTTGATGACGGCCAGATCCTTGCCGTAGCGCGCGCTCAGCGCCAGCACGGCCTGACCGGGCGAGGCGGCGCCCGGCGGGGCCACCGCCGCCGGCGGCACGCTGACAATAGCGGGAGCGGGCGCGGGCTGCGTCAGCGGTGTAGGCAGGGAGGGTGTGGCGCCGGGGCCGGAAGGAGGCGCCAAATTCAGCGCCGGGCCCGAAGGCACGTCCGGCACGGCTTCGGGCGGCACCGGCGGCGGGCGATCAGAGAACATCTGGGCGCTCGCTGGAGCAATAAGGGCCGCAACCAGCACGACCGCCAGCGCCGGCCATAGCCATCCGCCGCGCCGGGATCGAAAGTCACCCCCTGAGGTCATGGTCATGCTTTTCACTGAAAAGGCGGCAAATTCAAGCCGCCCGACCCCCGTCCGATGCCGGGGATTGGAACCGCCCTTGCTACCAAGGATTAGCCGAGAGGTCGCCACCTCGTCACAATCCCCGCCTACCGCCTTCCTAAGAGCGGCATAAACCATGCTTGTTGGACGTTCTGGCGGGCCGAGGCTGCGGTAATCATGTGCTTACGAAAATGGACGCAAGCTGCTGGTGAGGAAGATTTTCCAGGGCGTTGCCTTGAGAAAATGCTTCCAGGAGATTTTCGGTGCTGGATATCTTGATCGGACGCGGCCGGAACGGAGCCGATAGCGAAGAGAAGGTGGGACTGGGCAGCATCCGCCGGCCCGTGATCGGGCTTGCGCTCGGCGGCGGCGCCGCGCGCGGCTTTGCCCATATCGGCATCGTGCGGACGCTGATCGCTCACGGCATCGTGCCCAATGTCGTGGTGGGTACCTCGATCGGCGCGGTGATCGGCGGCGCCTATGCGGCCGGGCATCTCGACCGGCTGGAGGACTGGGCGCGCAGCCTGCAGCCGCGCAATATCATCAGCTATCTCGACATCCGCCTCAACGGATCAGGCCTGATCGGCGGCACCAAGCTTGCCGCCGAGCTCGAGGCTGCGATGGGCCCGAGCCTGATCGAAGAACTGCCGGTGAAATTTGCCACCGTCGCAACCGAAGTGCGCACCGGTCACGAGATTTGGCTGACCCATGGCCGCATTGTCGACGCGTTGCGCGCCTCCTACGCGCTGCCAGGGATTTTCGCGCCCGTTCTGGTCGGCGATCGCTGGCTGGTCGACGGCGCGCTGGTGAATCCGGTGCCGGTATCGGCGGCGCGCGCCTTCGGCGCGGAAATCGTGATCGCCGCCAACGTCTCCAGCGACATCTTCGCCCATTCCACCACGATCTATTCCCATGGACCGGGGGTCGCGATGACGGCAGCGCCCGAAGTGCTGGACCCGGCCCCGCCGAAGCGCGGATTTGGCAAATTCTTTTCCGCCGAGCGCACCGTCAAGCGCGAGTTCTTTGGCGCCGCCGGGCGGCCGGGCATCTCCACCATCATGGTGGACGCCTTCAACATCATGCAGGACCGAATCACGCGCGCCAGGCTCGCCGGCGACCCGCCCGACCTTCTGATTTCGCCCCGGGTCGGCGAGATCGGCTGGTTCGATTTCCATCGCGCCGACGATCTGATCGCCCATGGCGCGCGGGCCGCCGAGCGCGCCATCGAATCGATTCAGGAAGCCATCGGCATTCTGGTGCCGCCTTCACCCGAGGCAGCGGTCCCGGTCGACAAGAGCGCCAAGGAATAGACAAGAGGAATAGATCAGGCGGTCTTGATGTAGTTCTGCAGCGCTTCCTGCTCGGCCTCGTATTCCTGAACTCGGCGCTTGACGATGTCGCCGATCGAAATCAGGCCGACCACCTTGCCGTCCTCGACAACCGGCAGATGCCTGAACTTGCCGAGCGTCATCATTTCCATGATGCCGGCGACGGTGTCCGACTGCCGGCAACTGACGACTTTGCGCGTCATCACGCCGCTGACCGGTTCCTCCAGCGCCTGTGCGCCGCGCTCGGCCAGCACGCGTACGATGTCGCGCTCGGACAGGATGCCCTCGATGCGGCCCTGGCTCATCACCAGCACCGCGCCAATCTTCTTTTCGCCGAGGATCTTGACGGCCGCGGCAAGTTTGGCGTCCGGCTCGACGTTCAGAACTTGATGGCCCTTGGAATCGAGAATTGAACGCACTGTCATGGTCGCCTCCCTGAATCCGTTTGCGCCCCTTAAAGTAGGGTTCGACTCATTTGCGAGTTCTTAATCAACCGCTTGGCGCCAGTTTCGTTTCAGGCGCTGTTTCGAGCTGCGGCGGTGATGCGCACCGGCGAGCTTTGTTACGTCAGTGTGACGCGGGATGATGGAGGAATTCGGGCTGCGCCGCAAGCTGGCTAGTAAGGCGGGTTCGATACGCCGGAAGACGACGCATCTGCAGCATCAGGCGCGCGCGGCACCGGATCGAACAGGGAGAACAGCACGAGCCCTGCGAAAAACCCGCCGATATGCGCCTGCCAGGCGACGCTGGCGCCGTCGATGCCGATCGCGATCGATCCGACGCCGAACAGGATGTTGACGCCGAACCAGACCGCGAGAAAGGCCAGGACGCGGCGGTTGCGCAATGCGCGCGAAAGCGACAATGCCGGTACCCTGGCGGCGAGGTCGGCATCGCCGCGGCTAAAGGACAGGAAGCTGCCCTTGACGAAGGCGAAGCGGATCGCCGCCGCCATCGTGCCGGACACCGAGGCCGACGCGCCGATCATCGGCGCCACCGCATGTTCATGGGTGACGAGATGGGCGAGCGCGCCGGCCGCGGCCGTTACCGCCATGAAGACGAAAAACCGGATCGCACCAAGGCGGCGCGCCAGCGCGCTGCCAAACGGCAACAGCCACAGCACGTTGAAGCCGATATGGCTGAGATTGGCGTGCAGCAGCGAATAGGTGACGAAGGTCCAGACCTTGGCGCCGGCGCCGCCGGGAAAAGTGTAATCCAGAAGCGTCGAATCATAGCGCTTCGGAATGAATCCGAAGACGTCGATGGTCCAGTTTTCGACCTCCGGCGGCAGCAGCACTCGCAAATGAATGACCGCGATCAGGACGATATAGGCCGTCAGCGCGGCGGGCAGCGTCAGGATCGGTTCGCGCAGCGTCTCCTGCGGAACTTGTGACGGCACGTCCGGCGGGGATTTTGGGGCCAATTCCATGAGCTGCGGCTGAAACGGGAGATAATCTCAGATAGGCGGCTTTGGCCCGACTGTGCAAGTGCACAAACAGCAAAGAAAGTGGCGGCAAGGAACCAAAAAAGGGAGGGCCCTGAGAAGGCCCTCCCTGTCCGCGTCGGTCTTTTCGCGAAATGAGTTAAGGGCAAATCCCTGCCCCCTCCCCGCGCGACGACCAAACTCTGTTTGACTGCCTAAAATCCGCCTCACCGGCCACTTGGAGCAAGCCTGCGAGGCAACGTGTGCTTTCGAGACTATCAGCCCCGCCTCGCCCGCCAAGCCGATAGTTAACTTAACGTTAACGCAGCAAAAGCAGCGCAAACCTCAGCGCAAATGCCGCTTCGGCATGGACGCTGCAAAGCCCCTCCTGCACAACAGTAAAGGGAACGAGCGTGCGCGAAAGCGGGACAGATTTGTCCCACCGAGCCGTACGCGGGGTGAGTTTTCAGTATGAAACATCCGTCGAGCCGGGAATTCTTCGCGTATTGGGACGAGAAACGCGGCGATGCGCGGGCGCCCGAGCGCAGCGACATCGAGCCCGGCGCGGTGCGCGGGCTGCTCGGCGACATTTTTGTGCTGTCCTATGATAGCGATGCCGGTTACCCGTTCCGTGTCGCCGGAACGCGCATCTCGGCCCTGCTCGGCCGCGACCTGAAGGACCAAAGCTTCTCCGGCCTTTTCACGGCCGAGAGCCGAGGCGAAATCGAGGATGTCATCGGCTATGTCGCCGAAGAAACTCTGGCCGCGGTCGCCGGCATCACCGCGACCTCGGACAACGGCATGATCGCGCATCTTGAATTGCTGCTGCTGCCATTCAACACCCGCGCGCATACCCCGATCAGCCTGACCGGACTGCTGGCGCCGTTCGAAAGCAATGTGACGACGCTGCGCGATTTTAGGCTGACGTCATGGCGCTATCTGCACCGTCAGGAGAAACTGGTCCCGCGGGCGTTGCGAAAACTCGCGATCGCGCGTGGCTTCATGGTCTATGAGGGCCTGCGGTAGGCTCGCTTTCCGCGCGTTTAGCCCGCTGACGGGCGCTCGCGATGCTGCTATGATTTCAAAAAAGATCATTGCAACGGGAGAACACCGCCATGGACGCCGTGACACCAAAGGGTTCCAAGACCGCCGATACGCATTCCCACGTCGTTCGCCCGGCAAGCATGGAGTGGCAGAAGACCCGTTTTCCGGGCTGCGAGGCCAAGACGCTGCTGTTTGATCGCACAACAGGCCTGATGACCGCGCTGATGCGCTTTGCGCCCGGCGCGGTGCTGCCCGACCACGAGCACGTCAACATCGAGCAGACCTATGTGTTGGAGGGCAGCCTGGTCGACAAGGAAGGCCCCGCGCAGGGCATGGAATGCAAGGCCGGCGAATTCATCTGGCGCGAGGCGCACAGCCGCCACGTCGCATGGTGTCCCGAAGGCGGCCTGATGCTCGCGATCTTCCAGGTCCCCAACAAGTTCTTCGAGGCCGACGGCCGCGTCGTCGATGCCAATGGGCAGGACTGGGACGAGACCTGGGGCCACACCGGCAAGAGCTGAGCTATTCCACCAGTTCCGGCCACGGCACGATGGTGGACTTCACCGTCTTCATCGCCATCGCGTCCGCCACCGCGCGGCCGACGCCCTCCTCCGAAAACGGATAGATCGTCTGCATCTCGAGCCAGGGATATTTGTTGCGCGTGCGATAGAGCATGTCGACGCCGAGCGGCAGATCGTTGCCGGTAAAGCCCCAGGAGCCGAGCACGTTGAGGTCCTTGGTGCAGATGCGATGCCATGAGGTCTCGATCGAGCCGGCGTCGGTGAACTGGCCCATCTCGACATAGGTGCCGCCGTCGCGCAGCATTTCGATGCCTTCGGGGCCGGCGCTCGGATGGCCCGAGCAATCCATCACCAGATCGGCGCCGAAGCCGCCGACGATGTCGCGCACCGCCTTGATGCGCGCTTCCGGCGTCTTGACCTGCTTCGATATCGACGGTGGCTTCCGCGCCGAATTTGCGCGCCAGCTTCAGCCGCGGCGTCTCCGGCGCGCCGACGCAGATCACGCGGCCCGCGCCCATCTCCTGCGCGGCGGCGACCGCGAGAATCCCGATCGGACCGGAGCCCTGGATCACGACCGTGTCGCCCCAGGTGAATCCGCCGGCGCGGGTGGCGCGATTGAAGGCGCGGATGCAGGAGGTCAACGGCTCCGACAGCGCGCCGAGCCGCAGCGACATGTCGTCGGGCAGCTTGTAGATCTTGGTGCCCGGCAGCATGTCGAGATCGACATAGACATATTCGGCCCAGCCGCCCCACAGATGCGGCGCCTTGTCGAAGCCGAGATAGCGGCCGTAATAGACCGGCGTCAGGCACTTGTTGGCGCTTTGCGGATAGTGGATGCAGTAATAGCAATGGCCGCACGGCATCAGCGGCGGGATCATCACCTTCGATCCCACTGTGAGCGGCTTGCTCATGAAATCTTCCGTGAATTCCGAGCCGACCTCGACCAGCACGCCGCCGATCTCGTGGCCGAGCGTGAACGGCCACGGCAATGGCTTCGGCCAATGGCCTTTCAGGATATGCAGATCGGTGCCGCAGACGCCGCAGGCGCCGACCTTGATCAGCGCCGCCTTCTTCGGAATTTTCGGCCACGGCACGGTGCGAATGACCGGCTGCGCGCCGGGTCCGTCATAGGTGCATACGCGAATCTGTTCCATGCGATTTTCCTCCGGCCCTTCGGCGATTGTTGATTGTCATGGTTGCGTGGGCGGAGCCAAGCCTATGGTGAAGCCGGCGCGATGCCAATGCGCGGCCTGGCTCGAATTGGCGCGCGATTGACAGCCGCATCGCGCCGCCTCAGCTTGCGCCGCAATCTTTCAAGTGGGGCGTGAGGCATTGCGCAATCGCTGGTTTATCCTTGCCGTCCTGTTCGTGGTTCGCCTCACCATGGCGTTCCAGTTCCAGAGCGTCGCCGCGGTCGCGCCGCTGCTGGGCCACGAGTTCGGCGTCGGCCTTGCCGACATCGGCCTCCTGATCGGCCTGTATTTCACGCCGGGCGTGGCGCTGGCGTTGCCGGGTGGCGCGATCGGACAAGATTCGGCGACAAGCGCACCGTGCTCGGCGCGCTGCTGCTGATGCTGGTCGGCAGCCTTGCGATGGCGCTTGTCGACATCCTGGAGCGGCCAGATCGCGGGACGGCTGGTCGCGGGCGCCGGCGGCGTGCTGCTCAACGTGCAGATGACGAAGATGGTCGCCGACTGGTTCGCCGGCAAGGAAATCGCAACCGCGATGGCGATCTTCGTCAATTCCTGGCCGGCCGGCGTCGCGCTCTCGCTGCTGACGCTGCCCGTGATCGGCACCGCCTATGGCGTCGGCGCGGTCTAGTCTCGCGGTGGCCGCCCTGATCGCGCTCGGCGATCGTCGCTTGCCGCGACCTACCGGCCGCCGGCGAACGGCCGCGACGGCGGCTACGACCTCGCGCGCGCGGCTCGACCGCAACGCCGCTGGCGGTCATGATCGCGGCGGGCTTGATCTGGGGCCTCTTCAATGTCGGCTTCGCCATGATCTTCAGCTTCGGACCGTCGATGCTGGTCGAGCGCGGCTGGTCGATCGCGGCGGCGGGATCGACGATCAGCATCGTGTTGTGGATCTGCGGTGATCTCCGTTCCCGCTCGGCGGCTTTCTCGCCGATCGCATCGGAGCGACCGCAGATGCGTTCTGGTCGCCGGCTGCATCGTGTTCGCGGTGCTGATGATGGCGCTGCCGCGCAGCGGCGCGGTGATCTCGACCGTGATCGCGCTTGGGCTGATCAGCGGCCAGCCGGCCGGGCCGATCATGAGCCTGCCCGCGCGCGTGCTGCAGCCGGCGACCCGGCGATCGGCATGGGCATGTTCTACACGCTCTATTATGCCGCGATGATGCTGGGGCCGGTCGATCGGCGGCGCCTGCGCCAAATGGGCCGGCAACGCGGCGCGGCCTTCGACTTCGGCGCCGCCATGATCCTGGCCTGTCCGGTGCTGCTGTGGGGTTCAATCGGATTGCCGCCGGCTGCCGCGAAGCTGGCGTGCCCGCACTTCATGCAACCCCCGCTAACCGCTCATTAACCTTGCCGGCCGTAGGGTCAGGCGACACCGAAAAGCCGGTTGTCGGGTGGCGAAGATGGCGTTGGCGCACAAAAAATCGATTCTTCCGGCCGCCGAAGAGCGACGGCGCTTTCAGCGGGTGAAGGTCCACCTGCTCGGCCGCTACATGCTGCCGGACCGGCGCGAATTTCCCTGCCAGATCATCAATATGTCGCCGGGTGGACTGGCCCTGCTGGCGCCCGGCATCGGCAATGTCGGCGACCGCGTGATCGCCTATCTCGACCATATCGGCCGGGTCGAGGGCAAGATCACCCGCATCATCGACAACGGCTTTGCCATGACGGTCGGCGCGACCGCGCGCAAGCGCGACAAGCTCGCCGCGCAGCTGACCTGGCTCGCCAACCGCGACATCCTCAACCTGCCGGAAGACCGCCGCCACGACCGTATCGTGCCGCGCAACCCGATCGCGCTGCTCACGCTCGAGGACGGCACCAAGATGACCTGCCGGATCATCGACATGTCGCTGTCGGGCGCCGCCATCGCCGCGGAAAACCGCCCGCCGCTGAAATCGCTGGTCATGCTCGGCAAGGTCCAGTCCCGCGTGGTGCGAAACCTCGAAGAAGGTTTTGCGCTCGAATTCGTTCACGAGCAGCTGGCCGAGACGCTCGAAGACAGCGTTACCGCGCGGTAAAGCGCAGCGCCCTCTCGATTCCCGCGTTTCTCCAGACCTCAAAGGCGGTATCCGGCGTTGCCGCGATGCCGCCTTTTCCAGCCTGGCCGCCGGCCCGCAGTTAACGCGGCCCGCTTTTTCGCGCCGCAACCGCCGCATTGACGGGCTGTCGACGACCTTAATCCGTAAAATTTGAATCAATTGCAGTTGTTTCAAATTCTAATCGAATTTTATTCAAGTATAAATCGAATTATCCGCTTTTTTACTTGTATTCGCCTCAATTCTACTTGGCGTACTTAGCGGCGGCGCAAAACCTTTGTGCGAAACGTGGTCCCAACAAGAAACGGGGGCCACAATGTTTGGGTTCAGGGGACAGGGAAAGGGATTGGCGGTCGTCGCCATCCTGATCGGGATTGAGCGCGTCGGCGCATGCCGGCGACGAACGAATGCTTTATGCGAGCCTCGGCGACACCACGCGCGCGCCGATCGGCTGGGTCGAATTCTGCGCCGAGAATCCCGGCGAATGCCGCGGCGGCGCGTCACAGCCGCGCGACATCGTGATGTCGCAGACCGCCTGGCGCGATCTGCTGCGGGTCAACCGCTGGGTCAACGAGACCGTCAAGCCGATGACCGACATGGATCATTGGGGCGTGATCGAGAAATGGTCGTTGCCGACCGACGGCTACGGCGACTGCGAGGACTACGTGCTGTTGAAGCGCAAGATGCTGATCGACGCCGGCTGGCCGCGCGAGGCGCTGCTGATCACGGTGGTGCGCGACAAGAAGGGCGAAGGCCACGCGGTGCTGACCGTGAAGACCGACAAGGGCGAGTTCATCCTCGACAACCAGAACGAAAACGTCGTGGCCTGGACCGAGACCGGCTACCGCTTCGTCAAGCGTCAGTCGCAGAGCGATCCGAATGTCTGGGTCTCGCTCGGCGACAGCCGCCCGGCGGTCTCGACCGCCAGCGCCCGACCACTAACGAACAAGGACAGAACGAACAGGACACGCGACCCGGTCACATCCCCACCCCTCCCCGTCCCAGACCGGATCGCGCGCGGCCAGCTCTCCCCCAAGGGCTGGCCGCAACTTTATCTGCATTGATTTATTTGGCTTTTGGCGGCCTTGGATGCCGCTATCGCGCGGAACGACTTGTCGAACCGCGCAGGTCAAGACGTGGAAAATCCGTGGACGTTCCGTCGCGGCTCGTTCATGGCATCCGCACGACACCGATCTCGACTTGTTCATGCGCCGCCGTCGCTGGTATGGCTGGCAGACTTGCGCGATGACGCCAGACGAGCTGCGCGCTCACGTGGAGTGCCGCCTACGTTGCTGGCTAAAAGCCTAGGACGACCGGCGCCCGAGCGAGAAAGCCCGCCGGAGGCGTGACCGGCGGGCTCACTCCGACAATGATGAATTATTTTTTTCAGAGATCGATGCCGACAGTGATGTTGCGGCCCGACAATTCGGCAATCTTGGTTGTATTTTCCATCAACCTTGCGAAGTCCGGGTCCTTCGATAGTCCCTGCTGCGCCTTGCCATATGCTTCCCAACTGGGGTAGCGCGTAACAACCAGCCACTCTCCAGCCCACAAGCCGGTGTGGAAACGGGACACCCGAAGAAATTCGGCTCCATGTTTTTCGAAGATTATCTTCGCGTTCCTGGCGTTCTTGACCATTTCCTCGGTCTTGTCACTTTTAAAGCGCGACATCTGCGTGATCGCAGGCATAATAGTCCTCCTTGGTTTTTGTGACGAAAGGGCTGTCGCATCGCCAGATCTTAAATCTCGGCGCGCGTTATCCAGTTTTCCGCAATGCTGACTAAGCGTTGCGCTTCCTTAGTTTCTTGCTGTTTGTCGGCTTGGCGGGCTAGGCGGCCCACCTTCTGAAATACGGGTCTGGGACATATACGTCCCCCAATTTTCGACCCATCCGGTATGTCCTCGGGGACGGCGATTAGGTTCAAATCTGGATGCAGCTGCCCTACACAGCCCTTGGGTGACTTAGAAGTGGTCGCTGGTGCGTTTTTGGCTCGTTTCCGCATCACCCCAACCTCGAGGCGCGCAAAATGAATCCACGACTTCTCAAGGGCGTCCCACGACACCTCACACCATCCTCGCAACGCCTCGTGTGTTCGTTCGATATCGCCAGCCAATGCGGCGCGTTACCAGCTTGACTGGACCGGCAACCGGTAATCTAGTCGCATGTTGATTGGGGAGGTACGTACGCATGAAGTGGTTTTTGAGCCTTTTATTCGCCTGTGCTTTATTTTCCGCGGCGCATTCGCAAGAGTCGCCCTATCGGAAGGAGCTAAAGCGATCTGATCTCACCGGTACCAACATGGAGATCATTACGAGCATCCAAGAAATGAAGCCGGGTGACGCGGGCTTCCTGCACATCCATCACGGTGAAGAGGCATTTTACTTCATTGAGGGCGGCATGGTCGAAACGCCCGATGGGAAGCAAATGTCGATACCAACAGGCACCGCTGGCATAAATCGTCGTGACGTGCCCCATGGAGCGATCAAGGTGATTGGCGACAAGCCGATCAAGTTCATTACGGTTCATATCGTCGACAAGGGTGCGCCCCTATACGACAAACCGAAATAGGAGCGCGCTCGCTACAGCGGCCAGGCGCGTTTGAGTGGCGTGGGCGATAGCCCTGCACGACTTTAGGAAGGCCGCTGGTGCGGGTTTGGTTTGGAGGCTCCCAGTTCGGGCCGGCCTCTGAAAACGAATCCGGGCCGCCCAGGGCGTAGAAAGAACCCGCCCGTGCGGGGAGACACGGACGGGTTGGAGGTTTCTTAAGTCCTGGCGGCATCCCTAACGCCAGCAAGCCGGTATTACCTGAGATCAGCGAACAGCTCTGTTCACTTTTGGACAATGGGCCGCCCCGGCACGAAGCGAGGCGGCCTTACCTGCGCGAACGAGCGTGCATGTGCAGCGCGGCGCGTGCGGTGCAGTTATTCCCAAGGAACTTCATCCGAGACTGAAGTTACGCGCGGCGGGAATGATCAGATCACATCGGTTTGATCCGCGACCAGGACGCGGAACATCTATCGGTCCCCGCGCTTTCTACCGATCACAAATCACAAGAAAGGGAGCATCTCATGACGAGACTGAAGACTGCGAGTCTCTGCGATCCTCGGCACTGCCGCCATCCTCGCCTCCGCGTTGGCGGGCCCCGCCATGGCCAAGAGTGCGAAGGATCATCAGGCCAAATGCGTGGGCAGCAATTGCCAGATTAAGGGATCTGGAACTCTCGCCAAAGACCAGCGCCACATGCAGCGTCATGCGGCTTATCGCGGCGAACGGTTCCGCAACGCCAACGCCGCTTTGACGAGTGGCAAGAGCGATCGGTTGAATTGCAGGGCTGCCGCACCTGGTGCCGTGGCCGGCAACGTCGTCGGCGGCGCCGCGGCGACCGCGGGCGCGATTGCGACTGCTCCGTTCCGCGCCTTCGACAACAGCTACAATAACAACTACGGCTATGGCTATGGTGGCCGCGACTGGAAGACCTACGCAGCCCACAATGGCCTTGCCTGTGCGCCCGGCACACCCTTCAAGGGCCCGGACGGCAAGCTGCACCCCTGCCAGTAGTCCTTCCTTTCAGCACGGAGAAAAGGCGGCTCGAACAGCCGCCTTTTTCTTGGTGACGGCGCAGCGACGCCCGTCTCGGCCGCAGCCCGAAACGCATCAACGTTCGCTGCCGCGGCTTTGTTCGATTTCGGAACCGTTAGAGAGAAGAGTAACGGTCGCCCGAGAGGGACGCGCAAGCCTGGCGTCGTAATTTCTAGCCAAGTCCATCAGCCGTCTTTTGATGAAGGGATCGGCCTTGTCAGCAAGGTCGCGGATAAATCTGGCGCGCTGTTTTAGAAACTCGTCATCCATAATCAAAATACCCCCTGCCTAACAAAGAGCCTCGCCCATTGCAGTCTCCGAAATTTATTCAGCAAGAAACGTCAGCCGTCTGCCGGGTGAGCGACGCAACGGGGTTCCGAACCCACGACGTGCGGTATGCTGGTGCCGTATTGGTGCGCAATCCCTTGAGAATTTGCACAGCGGGGCTGGCCGCGCTTCAATCGCCGCATGCCCGCATTGACCCGCCGCCGCGATCCCCATGCCCGCCAAGAGGCCTGGCACGTCTTTTTCGGTGACCTGCAGGTCGGTACGATCGGCATCAGATCCGGCGTGCCCGTCGACAAGGATCAATGGAGTTGGCGTTGCGGTTTCTATCCGGCGTCGCATCGCGGTGATGGCGCCAATGGCACTGCGACGACATTCGAACAAGCGCGAAGGAATTTTGAGACAGCCTGGCGCGCGCTACAGCCTAAGTTGAGCAAAGCCGACTTTCAGGCATATCGGCGGCAACAGGCTTTTGTCTCTTGGAAATACGCCATGTGGGACACCGGTTGCAAACTGCCGACGCAGTTGCCCGGCGGCCGATCGCGCTGCTTCTGCGGTGCGCCAATCGACATCCCGAGCACTGCGCCGCACGTCTACTCCGCGCACATGGAGGCCGAATGAAGTTCGTCACCGCCCGTCCGTTCGCCGATCCCGACGCTGCCGCGCGCAAGCTGGTGGAGATCGCCAACGAGGCCGAAGCGGTGCAGGACGACCTGATGATCTACGACAGCGTGTACGGGCCATAAAGCACATCGCGCCGCCGGTCATAAATCTTGGCAATCATTCGGCTCGCAGCAATAAAAGCAATCCAAAACGTCACTTCAAAGATCATGTGAGTAACCCCGCAATTTTTACTGTGGTCGCAAACGACCAAAATCTTGTCAGGGGTGACGAGGAGGATCGCCCTGATTTGAATTGGCAACCTCCGAATGTTAAATTTACTATCTTCAATTGATCGTTGACGAATCCCCCTGTGCAACAGGCATAACTTGAACTTTGATTGCGGCCAAACGGGGGCCCGGCATCGCCAATGGCCAACACGGATTCGCAATTCCGCCCGCAACGCCTATCTCAGAGCGTATGAGTAAGGCGTTCGATTTTTGCATTCCGACACGGGGAACCAAGGTCCCGCATACTCCGGACTGGCTTCACGAGATCAAGTATGACGGCTACCGACTTCGCGTCGAGCGCGCCGGCGACCACGTGCGACTAATCACCCGCAACGGCTACGATTGGGCCAAGCGCTACCCCTGGATTGTCGAGTCCGCGCTGAAGAACCGCGTGGAGCACTTCGTCATTGATGGCGAGGCGGTCATTCTCGGCGTCGACGGGATCTCCGATTTCAACGCCCTGCACTCGCGCCGGCAAGACGAAGAGGTCCAGCTCTACGCTTTTTGACATTCTTGCACTCGACGGTGAGGATTTGCGCGGCCTTCCCTTGAGCCTGCGCAAGACCAACCTCGCCAGGCTACTGGCCCGCCGCCCTGATGGTATCTTCGTTGCCCCGTTCGAACAGGGCGAAATCGGGCCGGACCTATTTCGGGCGGCCTGCGATATGGGACTTGAAGGACTGGTGTCGAAGCGGCGCGATCGGCCGTATCGTGACGGCCGATCGCCGAATTGGGTCAAGATGAAGAACCGCAGCCATCCGGCGATGAGCCGGGTAACGGATTCGTTTTAGTCGGCCGACTTTTTCAGTCTTTCCCGCTCGGCGCAGAGTTCGCCGATGATTTCGAGCATTCGATCCAACAACATTTCGGCTGAGACCGCAGAAAAGCCTGCGCTTCGAAGCTCACGGATTTCACGGTGTTGCTGCCGGACCTGAGCGCGCTTGGTGAGAAGTTTCTTTTCTAATTCGGAGACCAACAGATTGATGTTCTGCGAGGGTTCCTGAGTGGGTGCTCGGCGCTCCGGCTTTCTGTGCGCAATCTTATTTTCGAGTTTTGGCCGGTCTTTTTCCATGAAACCAAACCGCATCGCTGCCAGGCCGGGTTCCGACGCCTCTTAAGAATGAAAAGAGGCCGCCAATTACTTCGGCGGTCGCAACCCGGGTGACGTAAGCCATTCCTGCATGTGGGAGGCGGTTTCGGCCTGCCTCGCCCTGCGAATAAGCCTCTCGCGCTCAACCCCACGAGGGGTGCCTTGGGCTTCCTTGCGCAGGCGCTTTGCGTGTTCTTCGATGCGCTGATCTAAGGGGGTTGTTTGTTTGAAACGGCGTCTTTGCATGACGGCGCTCCTTTCCGTTACAGGAAAGGCGGGAGCGCTCCGTTGCGTTCTCATCACCGATAAATGCCACGGGACGGTGCGGTGATGTTGGAAGCCTACGCCTTACCAGCCTTGGCGTATGTGCACAAGTATACCTAACCCAGAGGCAAGGTACGCCCGCGAAAGGCAAAAGCCGCCGGTTGATGTGCCGGCCTACTGCGTTTGAATTGCGCGCATGCCGGCCCTGGTACTGTCCGCATTTCACCCCTTGTGTCCTAATTGAATCCGCCAGTGTCCGAATTAGGACAGCACCGAATGCTGACTGATCTATTTCGGTGACGTGCATGTCGGCACCATCGCGATCCGGTCAGGCATCCCACACGATAGGCCGGCCTGCTGATTGCGGCGCTCGCGGTCACCTGGAATTTGCTCGCTCGCTGAAGGTCAAAACAGGCCGACCAATCGCGGTGCGTTGCTGATCCGGGTCAGACTGCTTGACTCCCCGAACAGCCCCATACCGGGCTGATTCGGAGACGATCATGTCGAACGATGAAAAGTGTCATTACTGCTTTGGAACAGGCCAAAAAGTTGAAGTGAGACCGGTCCGATTTGGCAAAAAATTAGCCCCCTACCAACCGTGTCAGAGCTGCGGAGGGACCGGGGTCGCGCCTAAGCCGGTCAAGGATTAGCGCCGGAAGTCCAGGCGGCGCATAAGCTGGCAAATGCCGCCTTTTGCTGTTCGCTAATCGAAACATAGGCCTCCGTTAGGCTGGGATACCCCTGCTTGAGCGGGGGCCATGGGCCGTTGCACCGGCTGCCGCGATGGGGAATCATGTGCGGGCTTGCCTGGGGGGGCACCGCATGGCGCTGAAAGTTGTAAGCGAGCAATCCGAAGCGGAGATCAGGAAACAACGGGTTCATGACCAGTTGACCCGCGACCTTCGCAGGTTCGCGGCAAACTTTCTCCGAATGACCAGCGGCTCGGGAAAACCATTGGAGCTTCTGCATCAGATGGAAAAAGTCGCGGCTTCAATCCGCGCCTACGCTGACGCGCACGACGGCGCTCTTCCGGCGCCAAAGATGATCCATCAAATCCTCGACAGTCACGCGGCGTTGGTCGAGCACAGACCTTGGATAAGAGACGTGGATGAGGCGGCGAGACTGCGGTGGGAAGCTAATGGGGAATCCGATCGCAGTAAGGCCGTCGCCGGCATTATCAGGGCCGGAATGCGCATGGTGGCGTCCGAATTTGTTGACCAACTAACGCAACACAGCGTCGCTGAAAGCGACTTTTACGAGCAGGTTAGGAACTTAGACAAGGCCAGAGAGAAGGCACGCCTGAAACATCTCCCAAAAAAGAAGTAGCCCGTGGCCGTATCCATTCGATTTTACATTTTCACCTCAAATGGACTGCAGCGGATCTCGCAGCGCCTCATGGAGGGCCTTTGCCATGGCGAGGATGCGATGCCTCAATTCGCAAATACTAAACAGAAGATTGCGAACGTAACCGTCGAAGTTGAGGACGGAAAACCGGCCCGCATTGTCAACGCCACTGGCTCATATCTGCACTTTGACCGCAAAGGTAAGGTACACGAATCCCTTCAACGCGGCGGCATGGAGGCGATGGAAACCTTTGATGCCCTGGAACGCTCAAAGAGGATCCGTCCGTCCAAGGTCGTAGACCTTTCTCCGAAGCTGAACCGGGAAAAGTGGGAGCGGGAGAATCGTTGGGAGCCCTCCGCAAGTGACCTCGATCTAATATCTGGCGACCTCTGGAAAATGAAAAAGGCGGCTCCGGCAAACGTCATTCAAGCGAAAGGAAGCAAACCAGCCCCACCGTCGATAACGCATGAGGCCCGCGAGGCTATCCGGGAAATTCAAACTCATGTCTTCGGCATTGATGGAAAATTGGAGTATCTGACGGAGTCGGCACTGAAAGGGCTCTCCTTTGAGGCGCGCTCCCGAGCTTCTAACGATTTCAATAATGCTATCTGGCTTGGGATTGCCGCTGCCGCAGACCGCCGAAGGGAAATCCTGGCTCGCCATCGAAACGGCTCCGGTATCTGGTACGCCTCGGTCGATGTAATTCGGTGGGATCATTCGCGACATTCTGGCGAGACTGAGAGCTTTGTTCACGAAAAGTGCAATTCGAAGAAGGAAGCGGAAGAGAGTGCGCGCCGTTTGCTTGCAGAAAATGCGAAGTATTTTAGTGCCGACGTTTCGGTCGAAGCTCGGGTCGTATGCGACCTCGAATGGTCAGTTGATCTGACCGGCGAAGACGATTAGGGGGGGCTGCTCAACGATTAGCGAGCAACCACTGCTGTGATCCAATACGCGAGCTGCCAGCCGGCCACGGGAACGAATCCAGGGTCCGCACGAGGCCCGGGGATCAAACGGAAACCGCCCGCGTACATTGCTGCACACGGGCGGGGGATGTTTGATCGGAGCCCTCGATTTTTAGGCCCCTTGTTCTCCGCGTCTATTAAGCGAACTGATCGCGAAGCTGTTCGCCCGGCTCCCCGCCGATGAACTCGATCAGGAGGTTGCGGGCCGTCCTCTCGGGATAGTCGGTTTGCTCGTCAACCTGGGTCCAATCTTGACCCATGATGCAGACGAGAAGCACGGTCACCTTGGCGCGGCGCCCTTCCGAGGTGTGCGCTGGCATCGCGAACATCTGCGTGATCAGGTCGTTCATTCGCCCGAAGGGTACGTCTTGCAGCTTCACCAACCGGTCGTGCTCTTTAGCCTCCGGCATCGCAGTAACCAAATCCCAGCGCTCCCGCGCGGTCAGGGTAGATCGTCCGTCGCACACCTCGTCGTGAAGCCGCTTGTTTTCAGCGATCCAAATCTCGGAAAGCCTGATTAATTCGGTATCAAAGGTGTGCGCGGCCTCGTGAAGCTCAAAAATCTGCTCTTCAAGTTTTACTAGCGCGCTGTCGTCGAGCGAACCCTGGGCCGCGGACGGCATAGCCGCTACAGCGAGGGCACCCGCGCTGACGGCACTGGCCGCCGCGGCAACGGTTATGAACCGCCGTCGCGACAATTCGGCGGGCGAACGTGTGGTAGTGTTGGAATCAGCTCTAGCCATGTCTCATACCTCATGGTTGGGGTTAGAGCCGGGGCGGAAGTTCCTAGCTTCCCCTCGGCTTGCTCTTGTGTTATCACAAGATCATGATCAAATCAAGTAGTGATAACACAACTCCGCGCTGGAAGCGGTCCGCCACCAAAGGCACGCTGATAGGTGTGCGCCTACAGCCCTCGCAGCTAAAGGCGCTTGATGCATGGATTGATAAACAGAACGCATCCTTGACCCGCCCTGAGGCGATACGAGCCATGATGGAAACGATCCTGCATATCGTATCGAAAGACCAGGGAGAGAAGCCAAAGAAAGCGAAGAAATGAGCGACGACCAAACGTTTGAGCGAAAAGTATTAACGCCAGCCGAGCGCGAAGCTCGCAAGGTATTCCGAGAAGCAGAAGCGAAAAAGGCTCTCAGCGATCACGAGAAGGCACAGAAGGCCTTTGATGAAAATCGGGAACGACTGAAGGCAGAGCGGCTGGCGCGCGAGGCTGAAGCTCTGAAGGCAAAAAAATAGGGCGATGTTTATCGAGCCGTGGGTCTAGCGCGTTCGCATCAGATCCGGGGCCGCCGAAACTCTCAGGCGGCCCAATCTCCCGAAATCGCAGGGAGTCAGCCATGGGATAGAAAACTTAACGGACGAGAGCCTTCTCAGGCTCTATGAGAACATCCGAGAACAGGTCTCGGCGGATATTCGCTTGGGGAGCCCGCATCGGCTGCTCGGAGATGCGGCAAAGCAGCAGGAACAGCGGTTGCGTGAAGAGATGGAGCGGCGCCGCTTGCGGTTCACCCCAATAGATTGGCGTTAAGCCGCGGCACCCGCGAATGGCCGGCGACTAGGCTGCGGATTTCTGGACCGGACATCATTTGCTACAAGGGAACGCGTCTTGAAGCGCGTAGAGCAGAGCCGTGCCCGGCGGCGCCTTATCGATCCGAGGCGACTTGGCGCGGTTCGCCTTAACCCACTTTCGCAGGATCTCGATTAATTGATCACCGTTGAGCTTGTCCGGCGAACAATACAGCGCGGGGTGCTGGCTTGCTTTTAGTTGATCGTTGATTGTGTCAAAACCTTCGGCAATCCCGATCACCATCATTTGGGCTAGGCCACGATTTGGCTGAGCGCCGTCTAAATCGGCGAACAGCGCAACCACATCGGCACGCGCTGCGATCGGCATCAACGACAGGCCCACCGCCAGCAGCCCCATGAAACTTCGCGTCAATCGCATCTGTTGCATGCGTCGCGCTCCGCTGAAGCGTCTCAAAACCTAGCCGAGAACGGTGAGTTTTTCGACCCGGAAGCGCGGTAAATGAACCGGCCAGCGTGTAGCGACGGCGATTAGGGTTAGTTGGCTAGTTCTGATTGTGGCAGGATAGCTGGCTTGAACCGGGCCGCCATGGGCGCATATTCGAAGGATGTTCGAGCAGCGACCAACTTACATGGCTCGGAAAAATCCCGGAACTGGCTGGGGTGTCGATATTCTATGGCCCGATGGCGAAACGGAAGTAATCAAGGGCTTCATTACGGAATATGACGCGGTTAAGTGGATTAGTGAGCATGAGCACCCTAAGGCGTGGCAGGGAAATACGAATCAAAAACCATCCCAAGCGTCCTAGGAGTCAGCGAAAGTTTTGCATTCTTATTCACAAAAGTCCGGCTGCCGCGTCGTCTTGCGGTTCCTGAACCCCAGTGAAATCAAGATTTCTCCTAAATCGTGCCGGTGATTGTCGCTTTTCAGACCTCGATAGCAGCGTACTGGTCGGCAAAGAAACAATGAGGGGAAGCATTACCCAATGCCGACGAACGACGGTTTTGCTCCAGACCATCCTTTGCCTCTCTTTCTCTCCGGTCATGCTGATGAACGCGAGGAACGCGGCTCGTTGCTGCTTCTCAATGCGAGTATTTTGGTTCTAGTGGCGTCGCTGGTCGGTATGGCGGTTCTCCTATCGTTCGGAAATCCGGCGAAGGTCTTTGCGGACATCAAGGCTTCGCTGACCGACATTTCAGCCCTTCAACCTGACACCGTTCAACCGACGCCAACAATTCAATCAACTGCCGACGCGGAGGTTTTGCCGGCGACTGCAAAGGGCGCGCCGACGCGCGACGAAATTGCAGCCGCTTCTGAACCTGCCGATCAGAAGCAGACTGAAATCAGTCAGCCACCAGCCGAAGCCTTGTTGAATCAATTCCAGGCTTGGGCGGCCGACGAAGATGCGCGGGTACTGGTCGCGCCCGTACAGCCCGTACAAGATGCCCAAGCCCACGTTGTGCAAGATGCCCCGGCACAGGTGGTGCAAGAAGATGCTCCGGCACGAGTCCGGCCCATACAAAAGCACCGACACGTCCGGTCCGTACAAAATGCGCGGGCAGAGATCCGACCCGAGCAACATCCCCGCGCAAAGGTCCGGCGGGAGCAAAATGCACAGGTCCGGCCCGCACAAGATGCACGAGCACAGGACCAGTCCGTGCAAAATGCCCAGACACCGTCGCTCCCGCAAAGCTTCGGTTGGCGCGATCAGACCCAGTAGGAACCGGGGGTCGCTCCCCCCGGCTTCCTTTAGCCGCCTCAGTGGCCACACCGAAGTCTCCGCCGAAAATCAAAGCAACCCGGCCCCCGCATGGCGCGCTAGCTCGCCGCTCCGGCTACTTATCACCGGCTTCGGATATCTCAACTTTCTTGTACGGTCGTGCAGAGAGCCATTCGGTGGTGACCAAAACGCCTCGATCTGCCTCATCAGCAAGCAGTCGGAGCAACTCCGCCTTTTCCTTGTCGGGTTCTTTAAGTGCTAACCTGCGGTATCTGGCGGCGCGATCGCGGCTCATGGCTACGCACCTCCCAACGCAATATTTAAGCACGAAACCAGGGAAGCGTTCCTGCAAAAAGTGAAGGCCCCGGAACCGCAGCTCCGGGGCCCTTTGGGCCGAAGGGGTACATCCGCCCTGCGACCTTCTTGGCGCCGATACTGGCACCGCAACTGCGTCTGTCAATCCCAGCGTCTGGGCGGCGGAACAAGTCGGGTCTTTCTCGGAGCAAGCGCCCGATCATCCGCGTCCTGGCGCTTACTCACTTTCGCGCAGTTGCCGGCTTGACGTTCAGCGGGCCGCTCGGCGGCGGCCGGTCCTCCGCAGCCCGGAGCGGAAATAACGCATCGGCGGCGCAGCATTTATTGACCCTTGACGGACGGTCGCCCCGGCTTAACTCCCGTCATGCTTAGCGGAACGCAGGAGGCTAGGAATGAGCCAAGTAAAGCGCGATTTAGAAGAACATGAAGATCGACTTGCCATCATTGAGAGGCTTGGCATCGAGGAAGGTGCGCTTGTGCTGGACGAGGATGCCGATGAGGTGAGTTCAACCGATGACGAGCAGGCAAACAAAGACTTCTATGCAAGGGCGTTTAAGGAATGGGCCGCAGGCAATATAAGCGGCGACGCTGAGGATATTTTCGACGCCGTAACATCTGCAATCAAGTCCTGATATGCCCCGACCATCCCACGCTTTTGGGCGGACGTTACAGTAAGCCCGTCCCCGCGTGATCCTTGAATAGCTCAGCATCACGGACGTAGCCCCGCAAGGTATCCACCGACTTGTGCCGGCTAACGTCCATCATCTTGAAGATTGAGGCGCCCTTGCCGGCGGCAGAGGTCAGGAACCCGGCCCGCAGGGAGTGGCCTGAGAAAGCGCTGGCGTCGAACCCGGCCCGCTCGGCATACGCCTTGACGATATTGGCCACTGATCGGCAAGTAAGCCGCGAGGCCCGAACCGTGCCGCCCTTGTCGATCGGGCGGAATATCGGGCCGGACTCGATACCGGCCGCCTCCAGCCATTCCCGCAGCGCCTTGGCAGGGCAAGCAATGTCACCTCGAGCAATCGCGATTGTGGCCCCCGCCCGCTCCTGGTCGGTCTTGCTGCCCCGGATCGTCACCAACAGCCCGGTTTCTGTTTCCTCGATATCGGCGAAGTCCAGGGCAACCAGCTCCGAGCGGCGCAACGCGCCACCGAACCCGATCAGGAGCAAAGCCCGGTCCCGCAGACCGGCGAGCTTGTCCGGTGCCGTGGCGACCATCCCGAGCATCTTGCCGGCCACCGCGGGGGCTTTGCGCACCCTGGCGCTGCCGTAGGTTCGGCGAATGCCGCGCATCGTGGCCTTGACGCCTTCCGCGTCGGTCGGCAGAGCGAGGCCCGCCAGCTTGTGAGCGTACCGGATCGCAGCGACGCGCCGGCCAAGCGTTGATGCCTTAGACGTGCTGGCATGAGCCGCCAAATAGGCCGCCACCGTCTCGGGGGCCGCAGGAAGGGCAGAGACACCCCTCGCCTCGCACCATCCCCTGAACAGCCGGAAGTCGGTCCCGTAGGCCTTGCGCGTACTGGCGGCCTTCTCCGCCTTGGCCAGGTCGACTGCAGCAGCGAGGTCCGGGCCAAGCGCCGCCGGCAGGTTCGAGCCGTCTGAGACAAGAGTTAGCGCCGTTGACATATGCCGGGTTCCATTACTTCCGAGAAATGAAGTTATCGGAAGTAAACACCATTACCTGTTATTGTGCAATCACGAAATAGGAAAAACGCGCTTAAGGACGAACGTGTTGCAAATTTGATTCACCGGCCGGCCCGGCCTAGGGTTTGAATGTTTGATAATCAATCAATCGGGGGTGATGATGGGCCGCAAGCCAAAGACCACCGGACCGACCGCCCGCGATACTGGCGCGTTCAAATATGTACTGGCCCGCATAAATACGGAGGGCTGGCGTGCCCTCAAGGTTCTCGCGGCTGAACAGGAGACCACGCTGAACGCGCTTGCCGTCGAAGCCTTCAACGATCTGCTGAAAAAGCACGGTAAGCGACAGTCTGTAGAAAACCCGCTACTCGATTGATCATAGCGATCCCCGGCGATGCCGGCGCGCGAAGAACCGCTGCAGCAGAAAGCCGATGTCCGCGGTTCGGGACGATATCGAACGTGACTGTCGGTGGGCGACCAGTTCGTCTCGGTGAACAACGACTTCAGTGTTGCACGCTGCGCAGGTGAAGCAATTGTTAGCGCTTTTCGTTCCAACTAAGCACGATCAAGCTACAGCAGCGGAAGAGCCGCGGACGCTCCGGGATGCTCCGAGCAGCCTGGTGCGGATAGCCTCTTCGATCAACGTCAGGGCCTGATCTAATTCGCGTGCCTTGGTCTCTGCGTTCTTCGCGCGTAGCTCAGCGGCGGACAACCTCGCTTCGGCGGATGCGATACGGGACTCAGCGAGATTCAACGCGTTCTCGGCAGATTGCGTGCGCCTTTCAGCTAAGCGAAGTTTTTCGATCGCATTTCTGCAAAGAGTTTGGGCACGAACCTCGGTCTGATGCGCGTGATCCTGAATGCTACCGACAACCTCGGCCGCCTTATAGACTAGATCGATGGCCGATTGACCGTCATTCCTTACCAGTTCGGTTCGTCCTCTCGGAAAGGCCAGCACGTTTTCGCCCTCTTCGGACGCCTGGTCTAGGTCCGTGACTTGGATGCATTCTCTGAGCCAGTGCGGGAGCGCCACTCTCGACCTCCTAAAAAAGCGTTGAGATCAAGAACTTTGCACTTAGACGGTAAATAGACCGTTAAACAGACCGCCGAGTGATTAGCGGGCACCTTTCAAGGTGCAGGACGTTGAGCAAGTGGTCGTCGTTCCTTGCTCACACTTAATGCAGGCGGCGATGCACTGCTGAAGTACCTTTGGATTGTATGACGGAAATGAATCGGTCGCGCATTTGCTTGTGAAGCCCGAGGCATCGCCCTCCGGCGAGCAGGAAGCCATGCCGATGGCCACAACAACAGCGAGACTACGACTAAGAAGAACCATTCGACCAGGCCGCGGCCACGATGCCGGGTCTTGCGCAGACCGCCGACCGTCTTGATCCACCCGAACGGTTCTTCGATCCGCTTGCGCTTGATCGTGCTTATGCGATAGCCGGGATGCCGGGTCGTGCGCATGTCGATCGCCGAGCGGCGGTTGGTGTCGTTCTGCGAGACATGCGGCGTGCAGCCGCGCTCTCGGCAACCGGCGACAAAGTCGGCGGTGTCATAGTTCTTGTCGGCGCCCACGGTGCTACCCGGCTTGGCATTGTCCTCGATCATGTCGAGCGCGGTCGAGCGCTCCGCTGTGCCGTTGGCCTCGGTCAAACGTGCATCGACGATGAGGCTATTGCGGTTCTCCATCATCAGATGCCCCATGTGGCAGAGCTTGGCCTCCTTGCCAGGGCCTTTACGGAACAAGCGGGCGTCGGGGTCGGTCGTCGAGGAATGCGTGTCGTTCTTGCGTTTCTCGCCATGGAAGTCGCGCTCGGCATTGCGCCCCTGACTGCCGCCCGATCGCTTGCCAGATGGTGGATCATCGCCATCCTTCGGCACGAAGCTCTTCATGCTGGCCCATGCCTCGATCAGCGTGCCATCGACCGAGAAGTGCTCACTGGACAAGAGCCCACGCACCTGCGGCAGGTTCAGCACGGTGACAAAGAACTTGGCCGCGATGTCGCCGTCGAGCAGCCGGTCCTGGTTCTTGCAGAACACGGTCGCATCCCACACCTGATCGTCCATCGACAGACCGACGAACCAGCGGAACAACAGATTGTAGTCGAGCTGCTCCATCAACTGCCTTTCCGAGCGCACCGTGTAGAACGCCTGCAGAAGCAGCGCCCGCAACAGCCGCTCCGGCGGAATCGACGGCCGACCATGGCGGGCGTAAAGCCTGGCAAAGTCGCGCGACAGATCCTTCAGTGCCGCGTCAACCAGGTCGCGGATCGCACGCAGGGGATGATCCGCCGGAACACGCTGCTCCAACCGCACGTAACTGAATATGCCTTCCGACCGCTGATCTGCCCCGCGCATCGCATCCCCCAATCCAAAGGAATCAGACAAATGTACGGAATCACACTCCAACCAACTCGCAAAACGACTTTTTCAGCAGCCTGCTAAGGCTTATCATTCGAGCCGCCCGCGAGGGAATTTATCGCCGACTATGTGCTCATGGTTTGGTTCCCGCTAGTCTCCGGATGCAAAAGGCGAATGAATCTTTCGGTCATCGCAGAGCGTTCGGCCGTTTCGAAAACCGCGACGAATGTCGCGTCTTGATCGTTCACGCCATTGAGCGGGGTCGTTCGCCGTTTCGCCATGCCCCGTTGCAGAGTCAATCCACTACCATTTCGCGCGGGAGCCATTGACTCAACCGTGGCGTGAGCGTCGGATGGGCCTTCCCAAAGGGGCGGACTATGCGAGGACGTTTTGCCTTCTTATTGCTTGGCGCTTCGGCAATCCTTTACGCCATGCCCGCAACCACGAATGCGGCGACCGTTGATGTATTCAAGAGCTTTGATTTTAGCAGCAACCCGGTCACGCTGACGCCGTTCGATCCGTCCGTGGCGCAAACGCTAATCGCCGGACAGCAGTACATCACGCTTAATGTTGATTTCGGGCGGCAAATTCACTTCATTTTCTGATCTAGCTCTTTCGTGGACCGCCGTTAATCCACCGAACGGAGTACTCGGCGATATTTGGGGCAACTTTAGTCTCGCCAGCGGATGGCCGCCGCCAAACAATAACAGTGGCTCCGTATATTCCATGCAAGGCGGGTTCAATCCGAGGACTACCTCTAGGATCAGCATCGATTATGTTGACAGCAGCAACCAGCTGATAATCCACGGCTTCGGTGCAGCGGTCGATAATATTGACAGCGGGAAGTTCCTTGTTTCTCTTTTTCTTTGTTCTCCGTTTTGTGAGAGCTCACCCAGCGGCTGGTACGGCCCGGTCACTTTTTCGTCTTTCTCAGTCGAACTGGTTGGCGCCACGCCAGCCGTTCCCGAACCTTCAACCTGGGCCATGCTGCTGATTGGGTTCGCTGCGATCGGGTTTGCGGGCTATCGGAGCTCGCGGCCGCGCTCCTCCGAACGGTTCATCAACCATCAACGTTCCCCACATGCATCGGCACATCGGCAGGGCTAACTAACACTCGACAAAAGAAGTGATCGGTCGGCAGCGCCTCCCCGCTCGCAATCAACCGGTCGATCCCGGCCTGGCATTCCTCATCTGTTTTCCCGATCACCCGAAATACCTTAAAGTCGTCGCCGACGGCGGCCTTGGCTTCCAGTTTCAATATCCTGTTTGCAATGCTCATTCGCTCAAGTCCTTACTGACGGCAACCAGCTCACCGAGATCACGCGAGCATTTTGCGGCGCGTTGGCTTTGAGCGCTGTAATACCGTTCTCCACTTCCTGAGAGGTCATCCGCCGACAACCTTTGGTCATAGCCCAGAAGAAAATTACCGGTCCATCCGGACGCGATATCGCTTCAAGTTTCGATAGTCTGGTTTCGATGCCCATTCGTTGTTTTCCGCTCTGTAATTTCAAGCCAATTCGACCAGAGCGCGCTCGTGCGCTCCGTTGCGCGACCCGGCCTCAGACCAGAACACGCACTGGCCGGTCCGGTCCTGAATGATTTCCCCGTCCGCCAACATTGCTTTGATCGTGGCCGGAAGTTCTGCTTTCGAATCGCACCACACGGGAATATCGCCGATCGGACTGTCGCGTTCCAACTTGGCCAACCTTGCTCTGATGCTCATTGTTAACGCGCCGGTTTATTATTGTTCAGTTGGCCTTCCAGGGTGCGTAATCGCTGCTCATGGTCTTCCGCCTCGAGGATCCTGGTGTAACCCTCCACAAGCTTCATCATTTCCGCCGCCTCGGATGGCGTTAGCTCTGCGCCCGCTACCGCTTCCACAATTGCCGCCGCCGCCGCTATCGCGTGCTCTGGCTTTTCCAGTTTCGGCAGCTTGAATGCGATATGCCGATCCTTGCGAACCGGCGCGATGCGATCCAGGCAAAGGCGCAATGCAGTACTGTCGCCAGATTTTGCTAGTTCGATCGCCTTCTCGGCAATTTTCATGGCGTCGTCGTCCAGCAACTTCTCGATCAACAGAGTTGCCTTGTTGCGAGAGCCCGGCGGCTTGCCAGCGGGATTCCCGCTCTGCCCCTTCTTGAACGTCATCTTAACCGCTCAGTTACCACCTTGCGCCCCGGCGCTCATCCTCGGCACGCACAACGGCGCTCATGATTAGCGGCTGTAACTTTCCCAAGTGAGCAACGGCAATCTTGGTTCCGGTTTCGCTAGACGATTTACCGCCGGCCACGGTCTCAAAGCTAACCACGCGCTGGCCGCGAACAGTCCGCAAATAGATTTCGATGCGCTCGCCCGGGCTAATTTCGATTTTTCCGACAAGAACATCGATCATGACTGCGTCGCTCCGGAGATCGGGCCGGCATCTCGACCATAGAGAAACTCTACATGGCCGTAGTTTTCTGTTGCATGCTTATTCAGCCAAAGAGACGCCCTGGAGAGCTTGTAGGGATCGTCAGGGGGATATGAAGCACAATAGTCGTCGACGGCCTTCAACGTGGCGGGCCAATCCTGAATATCTTGATAGACCCGCTTCCAACGCCCGATGACGTTAGCCGGAATCTTGATTGAAGTGCCGTGGAAATCGGATTCTGCCATCGTCATTATCCGCGATAGGCCGCTGTCAGCAGCATACTGCCTTCACCGCCAAAGAATGTTGTACCACTTCCGCCGCCACCAACCTCAAGTGAGGTAATTGTATTGATGCCGAGCGACGGAATGCTGAAATATCGGGCGCCGGTTGACGTGATGACACCACCGGCTAAAGCGTCATTTCTTTGTACGCCAGCTAACCCAGTTATTACGCTCGTACTATTCACACCTATACCGATAGCCGCGGTCGTTGCCGTACTAAGTACGTTTAATTTCTGCGTAAATGCTAAATCGATGGTCTCTTCTTGTAGGCCGCAAAATGTAGTCAGACTATTTGCAGTATTGCCGTTGGATGGCCTAGTGGCGACGTTTGTGCTCCAGCTAGAAGTCGAGTCGCCAGCTTTTAGATAAAGCGGCACCCGGTTATAGGCATTCCAAATCGCCCATTTACGTGATTGTCCATAGGAACGATGAAGAGTGATCTGTCCGGCCGCGCTATCAATGAAGATCGAGCCAAGATACGTCGCCTGGTTCGCTGGAATTGTATAAGTGTTGGCTCCGTTGCGACCACTGATCTGAACCGTGTTGACCCAAAGCCCGCTCAGTCGCGAAAGCTGGGTCGTACCGGCTCCCGTCCCTCTTGCGCTTGAACCAGCGGTTACTGTCGTCCAGGCCGGGCCAGTAGCAAGCGTTAGAACGCTGCTATTGTTGAAAATGAAAACATCATAAAGCGAATTTGCAACTTGGCTGCTCGTCAGCGTCAAGGTCAGTTCGGAAAATACGGTCGGGACAAACCCGGTACCGCTATAGATCGGAACGGTGTTTCCGACATAGGGCGTATAGACCAGCGATCCTTGCCCGCTCACATCGGACGTAATGATTGGCGTTCCACTTGTAGGGGTGAGATAGCCTTGAGGCTGAGGAACGACCGCAGCCGCAGCCGTCGCATTGACCGCTGTCCAAACGGCTGTAGAACTCGTTCCCGTGGTCGTACAGACGTACAGGATATTATTCGTGGCATCCCAATAGGTATCAGCCCCGATGCCTGACGAGCCTGCCGTACCCGCCGTATTGCCGTTAGGAGAGCCAAAGCCGGTTAGGAGTTTGGCCCTGGTCGAGTAGTCCGAGGTATAGACCGGATCATAGGTCCAGATCAGGTTGGAATTAACATCGGAAAGAACGACCTTATAGGCCAGATTTTGCAGGAAAATGGAGCCTGCCCGGCCTGCGGAATCCAAGACAACCGGGTTTGTGTTGGCGACACTAAGAGCGGAATCTGAGAACGTGCTGAGCCGCGTTGAAGTGCCGGACGCATAGAAATCCAGCGTGCCGCCGGCGTACGGTTGTCCGGCGCTGTCGCAGAACTGTTCGTTTGGATTGAAAAATCGATTTGCCATTTTCAGTAAGCGGGTCTTGGGCCGCTGAGATCGGATGCGGCGTCCCAAAGACGCTTCAGAACCCCGGCAGGAGCATAGGCCGCAACGCTGTTGGTGTTGTAAGCTGGACTCGGAGCTTCATTCGGCACAGAACCATCAGATGTCCGTGCGGCTTTCGGTCCTTGTCGTAAAATCGGTGCTGCCATTTTAAGTCCCTACTTGTGCGGCCCATGATCCGGTGCTGACTGCATCGGATGTCTGTCGTCGGCATATGTGATGGGACGACCAACGGCGCGTTCGTGGTCGCGCAGTTCGGCTCGACGCCCCACTCCCGCTTCACCCTTCAAGGACTTCTTGCTTGCGGGATCTTCCGCGTCACTCTTGGTTTTTTTTGATTTGGACGCCATTAAAACCCTGCCTTTAGATTGATTGGTCATAGCAAGCTCGCTGTTGATGTTAGCCATTCAAGGGACCGAAAAAGGAGCTGTTCGCTCTCGCGTAAAAATTGAAGCCATGCTGGTCCGGACCAGCGATTGGCCTAATGGTTTCCTGGGATGGCTTCGCGGCTCTGTCTGCGGTCCGCTGTGGCCTATTGCGGTTCGGGACTCCCCCAACTTGCCGCTAATGTGGCGCGGTATTCTTTCTCGCGCGCCGAAGTCTAGAAATGCCTGTCTACAAATCTTGGTAGCTTCCGGCCTTCCTTGGCCGTCTTCAATTCCTCAAGCAGCCTGTATTTCCTCGATCCCGACGCCATCGGCTCGCAGCCTCGCGATTACCGCCTGTCGGATGTATCCCGATCGCGAAACCAAATCGCGATGGGCCGCCCGGTCGATCGCGTCAATCAGCGCCGCCGGCACTCGAACGCGCATCAACTCTTCATAGCGTAGTGGCAATTCCTGCTTCATTCGACTTTTCGTAACCTCTAGCGTTTTCCCGCTGCCGATTTGTGGCAATGGGCAGGGAACAATATAGCAACACGCAATCTGATTTGCAAGATACCGTGCAATCACCAAATCGAGATATCCACATTGTGTGGCAACTCGGCGCTCAAATACAGGCTCGATTTATTGCTCTTCAAATCTGGAAACCACACGCTCGGCCAATTGACGGCGGCTCGCCACATTGCTGAACAAATCGTTTGGCGCCTCGGCCAGCTCCAACGCGATCGAGCGCAACAATTTGGATTTCAGCTTATTTTCGCCAAGTAAGATATCAACCGTGGCTTCCGCGCGAAGTGTTTGCTCCAGTTTGTGTATTTTAGCAGTCTGCTTTTCAAGAAGCTCTCGCATTTTGACCACGTCGGCCCGCGTTTCTTCCTCCTGCTTGCGCAGTGTTGCGACGAACTCTTCTGAGTGCCGCCGGGATTCTTCAAAGCTTTCGGTCATCGAGGCCCGGAATATTTCGATCCTGTCGTCGGCCTCGAACGACTGCTGCAGGCGGTGCACGATCTCGCCGGTCAACGTTCGCGCGTTCTTCTCCGCCGACTTTTCCAGTCGCGTCAGAAGCGATGGCTCAACTCTAAGACGAAGATGGGGTGCGACCTTGGCCTTTCGTGCCATCTTTAAGCTCCTTGTCCTATTCGGTCCCATCCACATAACACACAAGAAAGTGGTTGGGTACAAAAAATTGCCCTTGAAGGTACAAAAGTGTACCTATATATAATTGAAGGTACAAAAGTGTTCCTTACTGGATAGGCCCTGTGTGTCAGCAGTCGGGCCATAACCGCAAAAGGCCCAACTATGAATGAAGAGCTAGAAAAGTTGCTGTCTAAGCCAACCGCTTCTGTCCCGGAGGTTGGTCGCGTCTGTTTCGATCTGAGTCGAAACGGAAGCTATGCCGCCGCCGGCCGCGGCGATTTTCCGACAATCAAGGTTGGCCGGTTGCTGAAGGTGCCGACATCGGCGCTGCGCCGACAGCTCGGCCTGGAGGCCGCCTGACAGCATGGCGCCTCACATGGAAAACCCCGCAGCGCTGGCAGCGTGCGGGGCTCCGAAGAATGATCTGGCGAACGGCTCGATCGCTTCGGAATTTATAGCTCTCGAGCTTCAACTGCAAGTCTCAATGCTGGTTCGGCGCGTCGGCGTCGATGCCGGCATGGCCACGACATTGGCTCCGATGGTGTTCGGGGTGCTGTCATGACGGATGCAGTTTATGAGGCTAGCCCCATAAAAAGGGTCCGGGCGACGAAGGCCCAGGTCGGCGACCGGCGCGCGGCATTGTTCGACATCGTGTCGGAGATGCAGCCGATGACGGTGCGGCAGGTCTATTACCAGGCCACCGTCCGCAACATCGTCGAGAAAACAGAAGCCGGCTACACCAAGGTACAGAACGACCTCGTGCAGATGCGCAGGGACGGGACGCTGCCGTACAGCTGGTTGGCCGACAACACCAGATGGCAGCGCAAGCCCAGGACTTTCGAGAGCGTCGAGCAGGCCCTGAATGATACGGCGCGCTTCTATCGCAAGTCGTTGTGGGCAGATGCCGATGCCTATGTGGAGGTCTGGCTAGAGAAGGATGCGCTGGCGGGGGTCGTGATGCCGGTCACGTCAATGTACGACGTGCCGCTGATGATCACACGGGGCTATTCCAGTCTTTCGTTCTTGCATAGTGCCGCCGAATATATCGGCTCAATCGAGGTGCCGACGTACATCTATCACTTGGGCGACTTCGACCCCTCCGGCGTCAACGCCGGCGAAAAGATCGAGCAGACGCTGAAGGAGATGGCGCCAGATGCCGATATCTACTTCAACAGGATTGGCGTAACGCTACGCCAGATTCGCGACTGGAAACTACCGACGCGCCCAACGAAGACCAGCGACACCAGGTCAAGGGGCTTCGGCGATATTTCGGTCGAGCTCGATGCGATCCCGCCGGATGACCTGCGCCGGGTGGTCGAGCACGCTATCGAGTTGCACCTACCTCGACGACAGCTCGATATCCTGAAGATTGCCGAAGAGAGCGAGCGGGACCTGTTGAAAGCCCTGGTCCGCGAGATTGCGGAGCGCGCCGCATGACCAGCAATCCAAAACAAACAGAAACCCTCTGGAGTAATTTCTGCCGGCTGCGCTTGCAGTCGCGCGCCTATCGAGCCGTTGATGACCCGATAGTGGCCAGCGCTTACAAAGATTGGCTTGCCAGCTATTTGGCGGACAGTGAGACGCCGAAACCTACCAACGTTATAGCGTTCCGAAAGACGGGGGCGCGCGCATGACAGCCCTTGATCCTCGCATGGTCGCTCGCATGTTGGGCGGCGACGTTATAGGGCGTGACAGCGTTTTGGCGCCCGGCCCAGGACACAGTAAGGCTGACCGCTCGTTGTCGATCAAGATCGATTCGAGCGCACCGCAAGGCTTTCGGGTCAACTCTTTTAGCCAAAAAGACGATTGGCAGGCTTGCCGCGATCATGTCTGTACGATGCTTGGTCTTGAACGCCGCGGCCCAACCACGGCGCCCGTAGTTCGCCCGCGTCCCGCTGCTATAGCGCCGCGGCCCCTCGCTCCCTCAATGTCTCATTTGCGGATTTGGAAAGAGGCCGTCAGCGCAAAGGGAACCCTTGCGGAAAAATATCTTGCCGGGCGCGGTCTAGCGTTACCGAAGGATCATGAAGCGTCGTTGCGGTTTCATCCGTCGTGTCCATTTGGCGAGGGCTCGCGAAGTCCCTGCATGGTTGGGCTCTACAGGGACATTCTGACCGATGAACCAAAGGCAATTCATCGAACGGCATTAACGCCTGACGGAAAAAAAATAGATCGCAAGGCACTTGGACCGAAAGCGGGATGCGCGATCAAGCTTTCTCTTGATGTTGATGTTGAACAGGGCCTGACGATCGCGGAAGGCATCGAAACCGCGCTAGCCGGAATGGCTCTAGTACCCGGAATCAGAGCTGAGTGATACGGCGGCCTTTGAAACGGCGTTGACGGACCTTTTTCTTGGTCCAGACGAAGGGCTCGGCCTTGTCGTTGTACGCGTTGACGTAGGCATCGATGTGTTCCTGAAGCTGCTTGAGGCTTGTGAAGGAGGTTCCGCTAAGCGACTGCCCCTGCAAGATCGAAAACCATACCTCGACCTGATTGAGCCAGGACGCACTTGTCGGCGTGAAATGAAATTGCACGTTGGGGTGGGCCTTGAGCCAATGTTCGTTTTTCTTGTGGGTGTTGAGGTTGTCGAGGATGACGTGAAGCTTTCGGCCCGGAAAGGCCGCGGTGACGCTGTTCATGAAGTCGAGAAACTCGACGCGGCGACGACGTCTTGAATGAGCCGCGATGATCTTTCCGGTGGCGACTTCAAGCGCCGCAAACAGCGTTGTCGTGCCATGCCGCTTGTAGTCGTGGCTCTGGCCGGTTAAGGCGCGGCCATTGGGCAACTTCAGATAACCCTGCGCTCGCTCCAAGGCCTGGATCGAGGGCTTCTCGTCCACGCATAGCACAATGGCCTTCGCGGGCGGAGCGACGTAGAGGCCAACAACATCGGCGGCTTTGGCTGTAAAGTTCGGGTCGGCGCTCTCGCACCAGGACTTGCGAGCCGCGAGGTCAATCTTGTGGCTACGCAGGAACCGCCAGACATATTGGACGTCAACATCGTCCAGCGCCTCGGCCAGCAGAGGGCCGGTCCAGCGCGCAAACCCTTGCGGGGGCGGCTTATCCAGCAGCTTCAGAATCCGCTTGTCGGTGGCCTTCGTGTAGATCGGCTGTTTGCCAGGCCGCGGCTTGTCTTTTAGCCCTTCAAGGCCATGGTCGGCATAGCGATGCCGCCAAAGGCTGACAATCCGCGGCTGGACCCCAACTTCCTTGGCGATCGACCGCGTGCTGCGCCCGTCCGCCGCCAAAAGAACGATCCGCGCCCGCTTCAAATCGCGCTGCAACGTCACCGGTGAGCGACAACACGCCTCAAGCGCCTTGCGATCTTTCCTCGAAAGGTGGACTTCTCTTGCTTCGGGTATCATTCATATCTTGAATCACGACTCACGATCCAAGAAAAGTGGATACTAGGATTCGTGCCGGCATGGGCGCTCGGGGCCGCGAATGAGGTTGCGAGTTTTCCAGTCCTATCCGGCATCGATTGCCTGACCATCCTCGTTGACAACGACCTCAGCGGCACGGGGCAAGCTAGCGCTCTCGAATGTTCTTGCAGATGGACAGCCGCAGACCGTGAAGTGTTCCGCGTTGTGCCAACCAATGTCGGACAGGACATGGCCGATATCGTCAGAAACGGAGAGGCTGCATGAGCCCTCCCTTTCAAATTATCCGTGATCAGGCAAATCAGATGCCGGCGGCCGGCTCTGCCCTATATAGCGAGGATCTTGAGCGCGGAATTTTGTGCGCGGCGCTTTCGACCGCGGGCGCCTTCGACAAAATAGAAACGTTCATTTGCGCCGCTGACTTCTTCGATCCTGCAAACTCTGAGCTGTTCGGGGCCTTCGCCATTATCAAGGCGGCCGATGCCATCGATCCGGAAATGGGCCGGCTGCTCACCTTCCTGCTCTATACCGGCTGCCGCATCGGCGAGGCGCTGGCGCTGAAATGGGAACAGGTCTCGCTAGACGACCGGCTGGCCTATATCGAAACCTCAAAGAATGACGACCCGAGAACGGTCAAACTGACCGAGGAGCTTTGCGACCTTCTGGCGCCCCATAAGAAGACCGCCGGTAAGGTGTTCCGTTTCCACCAAGGCGGCCACCGGAATTTCCTTTTCCTCAATGCCAAGGTCACGGCATGCGGTCTGCCGGCCATCAAGCGCCCGCGGCGGCGGCAGCGTATGGTCATTCCGCCCTATCGATATTCGTGGGTGACGTTCCATACCTTCTGCCACACCTGGGCGACGTGGATGAGGCGGTTCGGTGGCGCCGACTTGCAAGCCCTCGTTGCGACCGGCCGTTGGCGAGACGAGCGCTCCGCGAAACGCTACACTCACACGGCAGCGCACGAGGAATGGGATCGCGTGGACTCGCTGCCCTCAATTGGAAAATCCGTGGAAACAACCCTCAGAAAGGCGAAAGCGCAATGAAATCAAAAGCGAGGTTAACCCTCCCCCAAGGGCTGGCCGCAACTTTTTTTGCGACAGGAATTGCTGATTTTTTCGTTCCCTCGATGCTGCTACCGCGGAGAACAAAACACTAATCGCGCGGGTCAAGGCACCTCACCAGCCGCGTGGGCGCGGCCCCGCGCACGCGTGCCAGTGGCTCAAGACCGCAAAGAAGCGGAAGGGCGCGCAGCGTGCCGGCCGCCAAGCAGGCAGAAGGGCGCCGCCTCCGCGCGCAAGAGAGCCCTTCCAGGCGCTTCGGTCTTCCAGGTTTCTAGTTGAGCTTGGCACTTTCAAATACGCGGCCGGAGTCGCCCGTTTGCCAGCTGCCCCGGCCCGTCGCGAAACCCTATCCGGCGCCGACTGCGAGCCAAGTGCCCGCGCTCGCCGTCAACACAACGGTTGCGATGAAGATCACTGCCTCGATCCGCGTCAAGGTCCACGCACTGGGCATTGGGAATGGCCTCCGTTCCGACTCGAGGGGGCTGTGGAAAACCTGTGTATAAGTTGTGGATGACCTTGGAATGACACGTACCCCCACAACCAGTTATCGGCTTGGTGATTGGATAAATGAGCGTCAACCCACTTTTGCGCCTACTCGGACCTGATCTTCGCCGCTTAGCCCTTTTTATGGCCTGCCCGCCTCGCTTTTGTCGGATTTGTTGCTAAAAGGTTGCGTTTCGCGTCGGGATTGAGCCGGGCGCACAGGACAAGTTCGCGTCCGCGTCGCTTCGCGTTTGTGCAAACGACCTCCACCGCCAGGCGGTGCACCTTCCGCAACTCGCAACCTTTCCTTTTTGGACTTTGCAAATCTCATGATCCCAGCTCCCTCCCGCGACATAACAACCAACCACATCGTACGGATCGGCTCACAGCCGATCGCGCTTGCTGCCGCAATACTCCTCCTCATGGTCGTGGGCGTCGCCTCGATCGCGCTCTGGCGCGCCTATACCGGCTCCTCGCCTGAACTCGATCGCGTCGCAGCTGCCCGCCAATTGCAGGCCAGGGCCGCGCAAGCTTCCGAGCAGCTTGTCGAGAAGACCAAGGGCCTGGAAGCGACCCAGCAGGAATCGATCGACCAGTTGCAGGTGATCCAGGATCAATTGCAGACCGTCCGGCGGGTTCTCGCCGCCCAACAGGCCGACAGCAAGCGGTTATCCGAGCAGGTGTCCGGGCTCACCGAGGCGATCGAGGGGCTGCGGCAGTCCTTTGCCAGCGTCCAGGCCAACGAGCCGGCGCCCGCGCCGGCCGCGCGCAACCACCCGATCCGCGCCAGGGTTCACGCGATCAGAACCGCGCGTCGCAGAGTAGCGAAATCCGGCAAATAGCCGGTCGCGGTACCCCGTGGAACCCGGGACCATGTGACAGCGTTTAAGTCCGGTGCCCGAGAGGTGTTGTCCATGAACAACGATCTCAACTGGAACGGCCGCCGGCATACCCAGACGACGTTGGCCATCTTTGCCGTGATCGCCGTCGTCGCGATCGTCGCGGCGCTCGTCGCTACGATCCAACATGTCGATACCAGGCAAGCCGGCAGCGACCCGCCACCGGGGACGATTGGGCTCGCCCATCCCCATCCGCCGCTGGATCGGGGCCCGGGAGAGGCCGTCAAGTAGCGGAGCTTGCCGGCGAAGTGTTCGGGCTTCGCTCGCGGCCCGCGGTCCGGTTCGTCCCTTCCGCGACAAGTTTTTTGCAGGATGTGAACTGGCTCACATTTGCCCGCGCGAATCCGGGGCAGGATGCAGTTCACCGGAAGGCGCAAGCCGATTTTAATTTCCGGGGCTGGCAAGGTCGTTGGCGGCATACTGCGCCGACGGCCTTGTTCTTTATTATTCCCCCCTGCATCGACTTTTTTTCGGCGGCCGGGAGCCCAAGCTCGCAGGCTGGTGATTTGCGTTCGCGGCACATTTGCTCGTAAATCCGCCTGGCCAGATAGCCGGAGGATCACCTGATGAGCGCCGAAACCATGCTGACATCAGATGTCATCGGACTGACCAAAGTCGCGCCGTTTTCGCGCCGCGGCTTCATGACCGCGTCCGCCGCCGTCACGGCGGGCTATACGCTGGCCGCCGGGCCGGTGCGCGCCGACGTCATCAAGACCGACACCGACGGCCTCACCGCCGGCGACGCCAAGATCAAGGTCGCCGACGGCGAAATGCCCGGCTATTTCGCCCGCCCGACGGCGTCAGCAATCCGCCGGTCGTGCTGGTGGCGATGGAGATCTTCGGCCTGCACGAATACATCAAGGACGTGACGCGGCGTCTCGCCAAGCTCGGCGCCTTCGCCGTCGCGCCGGATTATTATTTCCGCAAGGGCGTCGATCTCACCAAGATCACCGACATCCAGCAACTGCTGCCGATCGTGAATGCCAAGCCGGACGCCGAACTGTTGTCCGATCTCGACAGCACGGTCGCCTGGGCGAAGTCGCAGGGCGGCGACACCGTCGCGGCTCGGCATCATCGGATTCTGCCGCGGCGGACGGACGGTGTGGGAATATGCCGCCCACATCGCCGCGCTCAAGGCGGGCGTCGTCGTTCTACGGCCCGCCGGTCGATCCGCCGAACCCGCTCTGGCCGAAGAGCCCGACCGCAGCTCGCCCCCGAGATGAAGGCGCCGGTGCTCGGCCTGTATGGCGAGGCCGATACCGGCATTCCCGTCGCGACCGTCGAGGCGTTGAAGGCGGCGCTTGCGGCCAACAAGAAGACCGCCGAGTTCAAGATCTATCCCGGCGCGCCGCACGGCTTCCACGCCGACTATCGCGCGAGCTACCGCAAGGAAGCCGCCGAGGACGGCTGGAGCCAGATGCAGGCCTGGTTCAAGAAATACAAGGTGCTGGGCTGACCGATCGGCCCGCGGGCGCGGGATTTTTGCCCCGCGCCGGGTTTTTCCCGCGCGAATTTAGCCGCAGACCTGGACCGGACGCAGTCGCCAGCCGTGGCGCGTGTGCACGCGCTGCCGCACGATGTAGCAGCCGCCGTCGTCAGCGTAGTAGCCGTCGTCGTAATAGTACGGATAGTCGTCGTAATAGGCGTACGGACCGGCGCCGACGAAGAACACGCGGCGGTGGGGGAATCCGTGATGGAAACAGCCGAAGCCCGCGCCGGCTCCGACCGCGGCGAAGCGCATTCCGCTGCCGTGCCAGACGCCACCGCCGCCGTGCCAGGCCATACCGCCACCATGCCAGCCACCTCCTCCTCCGCCACCGTGCCAGCCTCCGCCTCCACCCCCGCCGCCATGGCCCCCGCGCGCCGCGGCAACGCCGGGCGCAAGCATCGAAACGGCTGCTGCCGCCGACAGGGCGATCATCGTTTTGCGTAACGTCCTGGGCACTCCCTCCATCCAATCGCTCCCACAGATCAATGCTTTCGGAGCGACCGCGCCGCGAAGTCTAGGACCGGATTTGGACGCGTGCTCGGGAGAATCTCGCTCAATTCTCCGCGACCCCCGTGTCGTTAGCAGCCGCGGCAAATGCTCGTTTGCGTGCGATCGATCGCCCCGTCTTCCATCGCGAGCGGCTTCACCGACGGTTTTTCGGCCAGTCAGGTTGGTGTAAGGAGCATCACCCGCCGTTTGTCATCAACCGTCATCGCAACGGATCCGTTGGGAGGCCCACTCTGATGCGCAAATTGATCGCCTTCGATGAGGATACGTTCGACAAGCTCAAGCAACTCGCCCGCGACCGGATGGCGACCATCCAGGAACTCGCGGACGAAGCGTTCGCCGACCTCTTGAAGAAGCACGGCATCCCCATCGACCTGAAGGACGCGCTTCGCAAAAGTGCTGCGCAAAAGGACGAGCCGAGGAAGCAGGACGCGCGGAAAAATTCGCCGCGGAAATTGCGCTGAAGCGGGGTCAGCCGATCTTCTTCAACCCTTTTTTGTATCGCGGCCCGTTCAATTGGTGGAACCGGGCCGCACC
>CAVQNB010000021.1:0-62324 GCA_963713785.1 uncultured Alphaproteobacteria bacterium | reverse complement strand
TTGATCGTTCGGGTTTTCAGGTCGACCGATTTTTGACTCCGCCGGTGAACTGACCCGGCAGCCAGCGGATCATTCCTGGATAGTGCCGATCCAGGCGTCCTGGAATAGATCCTGCTCGAAGAAACTATCCTTCGCATCGAGGATCAGGATCTTCGACCGCTGCTTGAACTGCTTGAAATAGTAAGCAACCAGGCAGGCGCACTCGTATGGAACGGGCGGGCAGCGAAAGGGGTTCGGCGGCGCGACAATGACGAAAATGCCGCCGTCCTCCATGCTTTCGAGTTGCTGTCGCAGCAGCTTCGTCTGTGGCCCGGCATTCCAGGCGTGCGGAATGATCTGCGCTGCGGCTTCGTCGTAGCCCTCGATAGCGCCGAATTTGAAGGAGATGCCCGGCGCGACGACGGCTCGGTCGTAGTCAAGGTTCGCGCCGCCGGCGAGCTTCACGGTCTTCGCCACCGGATCGATCGCCGCCGCCGTATCATGAATGACCTTGATGCCATATTGTTGCGCCAGCGACTCATAGCCATGGGTGAGCGATTCGAGCGAGCGCAGGCCGGCGAGATAAAAGTTACTGAAGAAGCAGGTCGTGTATCGCTGCTTTGGCTCGATCAACGTCACGTCGAGCGTTGCGGCGCTCGCAGCCAAATACTTGGCAACCGTTGCGCCGCCTATACCGCCTCCGATCACCACGACCCGGCCCTTGGCTTGGCTTCGCGCCGCTCGCGCACTGAGCGCCGTAAGACCGGCCGCTCCCGCAATGGTGCCGAACTTACGACGCGTCCAGGTCATCGCTGCTTGGTTCCCGTTGGTTGCGCCGCGAGAAACTCAGCGAGCGCCGCGATCTCGCCGTCACTGAGCGAAAGCGCTACCGCGCGCGCATGATCTGGCTCGAACGCTCACCCCCGATTTGAAGGCCATCATGGCGCCGGCAAGCCTTTCCTTGTCCAGCCCAACGGTCGATGGAATGCCCTTGTCGCGGCCATCAAGGCGATGGCAGGACGCGCACATTGCGGCGAGTTGGGCGCCTTGATTATCGTTCGCCGCTACGCTGCGGTCCGCCAGAAGGACAAACAGGCCTGCCGCGATCCAGAGCATAACGATTTGACGTATGCTCCACGCGCCGGCGGCGTGGCGGGATTTTGAGGCCATGCGGGCTCACTCCTGGCATCAAACATTGCGGCAGACCTGGAAACGTGCTGCTAAGTCACCACGAGTTGTTGCGCCAATGAATACACTCCGCCGTCCTCTTCCCAAATGAAATCGAGCCGGCCGCTTTCTGTCGCGTGCAGGTAGAACTCGAAATAGGGGTTGGCGGCGATGGCCTCGTGCAGATCGACGACGAACACGTCGACGCTGTTATAACGACAGACAAATTTGTTGATGATCTTGCGCTGGATAACCCTGTCTTCGCCGTCGTGGCGCAAGCCCGTTTCCATCTGATGACTGATCAGCGCTTTGACTTGAAAGATTTCGCCCTTCGTTGCAATGCTTGGCACCTGCACGCGTGGTATGGAGACGACCATTTTCTGCCTCACTCTAATGACTGTTCAGGTGCAGCCGTTGGTTGGCGACCCGACCCAGGTCCCTGGTCATCAGGAGCGTGCCATCGTTCATCTCCGCAACGGCCAAGACATATTGCGGCTCGGCAAGGCGGATACGCGTCGACACGCGGGCTTGGCTACGTTGCTGGAAGAAGTGAAAGCTGGCGACCTCGATGAGCGGATTGCGTGGCGCCACCACCCGGATGTGCCTCACATGGTCGCTTTCGGTCATTGGGCTGTCGATGTCGAGACTTAAAGGTACGGTGTAGCCATTTGGGAAGGTCCGCGGCATCACGAGGTGAAGGCGATCCGACTCCGTGGGCGTCTTTCCGGTCAGCCGCTCGATCAACTCCGCGGCCTCATCGCTCGCACGCACGGGTGAGAGCATGGTTGCCGTCGCTAATCCGGCGACGCAGGTCAACAACAGATCTCGGCGCGTCGGGCCCATCGCGGGCTCTTGTCAGACATGCCGTACCTCCTCTCACTGGCGCAAACGCTAACAGCATGACCCACAAAGCGGCAACGCGCGAAGCGCGCCGCGAGCGGACCTTTACGCCTCAGTCAATGTCGCCTCCATGCGGCGGATGCGGGTGGCCTTCCGGAATTGAATAGTCGCGCGGCTCGGCGATCATCGCTTCTGTGGTGATCACCAGTCCCGCGATCGAGGCCGCGCCCTGCAAGGCAGTGCGCACCACCTCGTTAGATCAGCGATACCCCTCGGCTAGCAGATCACCAAATTTCCGGTCTGCGCGTCGAAGCCGTAGGCGTAGGTGTCCTTGTCCAAAATCTTGCCGACCACGACGGAGCCGTCCTCGCCCGAATTGATAGCAATTTGGCGGGCCGGCCAACTGAGCGTCTTCCTGACGATTTCAATACCGTGCCGCTGGTCCGCCTTTTCGCCCTTGAGCTTCTCGAGCGCTTTGGTCGCACGAAGCAGCGCTATGCCGCCGCCGGGCAGGATGCCTTCAGCGACCGCCGCGCGGGTTGCATGCACGGCATCTTCGACGCGGTCCTTGCGCTCCCTCGCTTCCACCTCGGTCGCTCCGCCGACGCGGATTATCGCGACCCCACTGGCGAGTTTGGCCACCCGCTCCTGCAGCTTCTCGATATCGTAGTCGGACGTGGTCTCCTCGATCTGCGCTTTGATCTCGGCAATGCGCGAGCTGATGTCGGATTTTGCTCCGGCGCCGCCGATGATCGTGGTGTTCTCCTTATCGATCGTCACTTTTTTGGCCTGGCCGAGCATATTCAGGGTGGCTTGATCGAGCTTGATACCGAGATCATCGGAAATCGCGGTGCCGCCGGTAAGGATCGCAATGTCCTTGAGCAGCGCTCTCCGCCGATCGCCGAAACCGGGCGCCTTGACGGCGGCGACCTTCAGGCCGCCACGCAACCTGTTGACGATGAGTGTGGCAAGCGCTTCGCCCTCGACGTCCTCGGCAATGATCAGCATCGGCCTGCCCGCCTGCAGCACCGTCTCGAGCACCGGCAGGCATTCCCGCAATGCCGACAGTTTCTTTTCATAGAGCAGCACATATGGCTCCAGCAACTCCACCAGCATCTTGTTGGTGTTGGTCACGAAATGCGGCGAGATGTAACCGCGGTCGAACTGCATGCCCTCAACGATTTCGAGCTCGGTCGCGAGTGACTTCGCTTGTTCGACTGTAATCACGCCGTCGTTGCCGACTTCTTGCATGGCATTCGCGATCAGCTGTCCGATCTCGGCATCGCTGTTGGCCGAGATGGTACCCACTTGCGCGATCTCTTCGCTCGAAGTGACCTTCTTTGAGTTTCTCCTGAGGTCCTCGATGGCGGCGTCGACCGCTAGATCAACACCGCGCTTGAGATCCATTGGGTTCATGCCGGCGGCCACGGCTTTGCTACCTTCCTTAACAATTCCGTGCGCGAGTACAGTTGCGGTTGTCGTGCCATCACCAGCCAGGTAGGAGGCCCTGTTGGCGATCTCCTTCACCATCTGCGCGCCCATGTTCTCGAACCTGTCATCGAGCTCGATCTCCTTGGCAACAGTGACGCCATCTTTGCTGATGCGCGGCCCGAACGACTTGTCGAGCGCGACATTGCGTCCCTTAGGGCCGAGCGTCACGCTTACTACCCTGGCTAAAGTATCTATGCCGCGCAGCATTTTTTGCCGCGCATCGACCGAGAATGCAAAATCCTTGGCGGCCACTGTGTTCCCCCGCAAACCAATTCGTTACGGTCACTTGTGCCCCGGTGGGATCTTAAGTCTGCCCGGATCGGGACTGCTTCCATTCAAGCACGGAACGCGTCAGCAATTCCCGATAAGTACATTGGATTAAATTATCTCAGCTCGAACGAATCTTATGGCGAACAAACGCGCAATCACGCCGTTCGCCGCCCGCACTTATGCCAACCGCAATTGGTTGCGGGAGATTGGAACCTACGAAACCATGGCATTAATTTTCTTAGGGCGAGAATTGCACCAAGGACAAAACCGAGGCAATACGTTGAGATTGCTGTCGTTTTCTCAACTCGGTTGCGGAGACACGCAACACCCGATCCGGCGAAATGGAATGTCTGTTCCTGGGATAGGGGTTTCGCAAGAAACGGTGGTTGCGGGGGCATACAACACCCGATTCTTGCGATTGGTTGAAAAGGGAAATCCCTAGGCTGGTTGCGTAAACAAATCGGAACCTCCGGCACCGACTTCCCGAACGCAGTGGGTATCTTCTAAGTTGTTGAGTTTTCTTGTCGTGGCAGATGTTTCCCCCACGTTTTGTTCACGGTCGTGTTCAAGCGGTTCACCAGCAAGTCTCCGGCGCAGTGGAAGTGCCAATATGGCGCCCAAAACGGCGCGGGACAACGAGGGCCCGGCCGGCGGCAAGGCCCTATACCACCACCGCCGCCGATCGTGCGAATGCAAAATCCGGGGGCGCGTTCGAAAGAAGCCGCCTCGACCGGTGCTACGCACACTTCTCTCGGTCATGCAGAATGGGCGACGTTCTCCCTAGGCCTCAAGACAATCGACGATGCCCGTGCCCTGTGCGAACGATTGCTGTCTGCTTGCAAGTCGGCGGAGCGAAGCGAGAGTGACGAGGTCGCCAACGTTGCCTCACGACGGTGATGATCGGCGGCGCGACTGGCGTCGAAATGGCCGGCGCTGTCACCGAGCTATCGCGGCGGCCTGCGAGCTCCAATCCTACGACTTATGGAAGCATTGTTGTTCGAGCTTATGACCGACATCGTCAGCTGCCAAGCTATCTGCACTCGGCGACGATTTTCTCCAGATTGCTTACTCGCTCGAATGAGACAGAACTGGAGCTTCAATTCGGGCGCGCATATCGCGCTGAAAAATAAGGAAAAAACTGGCGCACCCGACACGATTCGAACTTGTGACCTTTGCCTTCGGAGGGTGGCGCTCTATCCAGCTGAGCTACGGGCGCAATGCTTAGCCGTCCAGCGACCCAATGAAAGCAATCCGTTAGGCTTCTGTTGCGACATCGTCAAACCAGTGTTTCCCGCGCTTTCATACGACCACGGTTCAAGAGCCATGTGTATGGCCTCGCATTTCGGCCACGATCGGTCGGCTCACAACGACAATATCCAGCGCAGCCATCGCGCGCCAAAGCCGATGAAATTCGGGCGTTTCAAACCCGGACAAGGCCAAGTCTTGTCGAGGCAAATTGCTGTCGACACTGCGAACCGAATACCTTCGAAAGCAGCGATAATCCGCACCAATTCGTCTTGCGTGGGACACCGTCGCCATCATGGACGCCGCCGAGCGGCGAATGCGGAAGGGCGGAATTCAGCGGTTTCAGTTTTCGAGAGATTGCAGTCGACGTGGGCGTCAAGAGTTCTAGCGTCCACTATCATTTTCCGACGAAGGAGAACCTCGCGGCAGCCGTCATCCAGCGCTATACCGCACAGACGGCGGATTTGATCGAACGAGAGCTCCAGAAGGAGCCAAACCCGGTGAAGGTTTGGGTGAAAGCGTTCCGAGGGACCTTACACTCAGAGGATCGCATGTGTCCATGCGCCGTGCTCGGTGCATCAACCATGGATCTGCCGTCGGAAGTATCAGCGGAAGTAAAGAAGTTCTTCAAGATGTGTCACGAAAAGCTCGTGGAGGAGGGCCTCTCATCAGATGAGGCCTCGCAATTGCTGGCGACGATCACGGGCGCATTGGTGGTCGCCAATGCAGTAAATGACTTCGCGACATACGATCGAGCGACGCGTGAGTTTACCCGAGCGTGGAAACCTGCGCCGCCGAAAGCTGGTCGCCAACGCGCGAAGTAAGCCTTGAGCTCGCGCCGCGTGAATTCCGTTTCGAAATCACGGCTAACGAGGGGCCGCTCGGCAGGAGCGCGATCCGTCGCCGGGCCGCGGTAGGAGAAGTAACCGCTCTCTTTCATATTCGCCCGGCCCAGCTCCGCCCGGTCGCCAGATCCTGGCTGTCTAATTCGTGGCTCATCGTCGCCACCCACTCCGTAAGAAACTTGAGAGCGACCGATACGAGAAACTGCGGCGAGCTCGCAAATTCTGCGCTACCGCTAGATTATTTTTGGTAAGTTTTTGGTGAGTTTTGCTGTCAGCCCCATCGGGAGCAGTAGGCTAAGTATGGGGCTGGCGCACCCGACACGATTCGAACGTGTGACCTTTGCCTTCGGAGCAAGATAACGTGCCCATCCGAAAAATGCGATAGGGCACGCTATTCTACGCTATCTAGCTGTGGCAACTGGATATTCTCAACAACAACAGCGACGTTCCTATCCGAAACCCCGCACCGATTTTCTCCCGCCCGCTTACGCGTTGCTTACTTGGGAGATCGCGCCCGGAACGAAGGAACGTCATGGTCAAGATCACAAAGAGGGTTGTCGAGGCGGCGGATGCCCGAGATAAGGACTACCTGATCTGGGACGACGAACTGCCGGGCTTTGGACTCCGGATTTTCAGTTCCGGAAAGCGCAGCTACGTCATCCAGTATCGAACGAGAGGTCGGTCTCGTCGATACACAATTGGGCTTCACGGAGCCTGGGCACCGGAGACTGCACGCCGAGAGGCAAGGGTGCAACTCGGTCGGGTCGCTGGGGGTGATGATCCCGTCGAAGATCGCCAGCTTGATCACAAGGCGATCACCGTGAAGGAGCTGTGCGCCCGCTATCTCGCCGATCTCCAGGCCGGCCTCATCCTGGGAAAGGGAGGGCGACCGAAGAAGGCCTCAACGATCGTCACCGACACTGGCCGTATCGAGCGTCACATCGTTCCCCTCATAGGAACCCGGCGGGTCAAGAATCTGACGAAGACTGACATCAACAAGGTCCTCAAGGACATCATGGCCGGAAAAACGCGGGCTTCGGTCAAGACCAAGAAGCTGCGCGGAAAGGCCATCGTCCGAGGCGGCGCTGGAACGGCCACGCGTACCGTTGGTCTTCTCGGCGGCATTCTTACCTACGCCGTCGAGGCAGGAATCATCGAGAGCAACCCGGCACATGGCATCCGCAAGCCAAAGGACAATGTCCGAAAGCGTCGGCTCTCGGAGGCAGAGTATCGAATATTGGGTGGGATGCTCCGCGAGGCTGCCAAGCAGGAGAAATACACCACGATCGTCGACATTGTTCGCCAAATTGCGCTGACCGGCTCCCGGCGAAGCGAGATGATCGGCTTGAAATGGACGGAGGCGGACACCGAGGCGAGCTGCTTGCGGTTGGAGGACAGTAAGGAGGGTGAATCCATCCGCCCCATTGGGTTACCTGTCGTCGAATATTTTGAGCGACGACATACCGATGATGTCGGCACATACGTCTTCCCGGGGCAGGGCGAGGACAACGCGTTTGGCAGCTTCCCGAACCATTGGAAGAATATCTTCGAGAACTCCCCGCTATCCGATGTGACGCCGCACGTCCTCCGTCATAGCTTCGCGAGTATTGCCAACGATCTTGGCTTTACCGAAGTGACCATCGCGGCTCTGGTCGGCCACGCCAAAGGCTCGGTGACAAGCAAATACATTCACACCCTTGACACCGCGCTTATCATGGCTGCGGACACGATCTCCGGCTACATTCAAGGGCTCCTTGACGGCATTGAGTTCAAGCAGACTGCCTACGCGTTGGACCGCGAATCACGCAAGGCTGCCCTGGCTCGATTCCTGAAGAGGGCTTCAGGTAGTTACCAAGAGGCGGCCGAGGAGGAGCGCCGCTTAGCTGCATAATCCTGAGCCGCAATGCACGGTCATGGAACGACCGCTCGTGGCGACGCAAACAATGGGACGGAAGCACAGATCTGGAAACGCCGCCCGATATTCAGCCATAAAAAGCCTCGCGTCGGCGTGCCCCGCGCGCGTCCCGTGCAGAGACGAAATTATGTAGATATCGCGAGAGGCGAGTTCGGCGACGACGTCATCATTATAATTCTCTCCCCAGTATTCTTCGAACCAGCGTGTGACGATGATCTTGTTATAATCTTCGCGGAGAATGCACATGCTCGGCCCTAACAGTTCGTTGGTACGGTCCGCGCAATCTAACGGAGCGGTCACCGGCCACACTCCGTTCCCTGCCATCGAATTCGGAGCAGACCCCCAGCACGTCGCCGCTACCAGCCTGGATATAACGCGACGAGGATTCCCCAGTCGGCGAGGATATTGCTTCGTCGCATTTCGCCGACCGCGTCCACGGCATGCCACGTACATGGCACGCGACGGAGCCACCGATTGTCCTTGCCGCCGCGGTAGAGCCATATGATCGTCGCCGCGAACATCTGCTGCGCCGGTGACATCGCCCGGTAGTCGGTCCGCCACTTCTCCATCGCGGCGGCGTCGACCGCATCGACGTAGTAGTTGTAACCGGTCGGTCGGATCGCCTGATGATGCCGCCCCGGTCCGTCATCGCAGAACAGATCTGTCAGGGCGAAGCGGTCGATCGAGGTGCGGAGGTGGTCGTTGAACGGCGTCCCGCCCAGCACGGTCTCCGGAGCGGTCGCTTCCGTCAGATCGATGAAGACCGACGCCTCCACGTCGTCCATGTCGAAACGGGTCAGGACAAGCCGAGTCAGACGGTAGTCTGGAAACCGGTCTCTGGCGCCGACAGGGTCGGAAGATGCCAAGGAGAGCAGCGTTCGGACAGTGTCGTCCCCGGCGCAGCCAGGAAATACGTTCTCTCCGGAGACGACGACTTTCTCGCCCGTTGGGTCGACGGCAGTCATATCAGCAGATCCTGCCGCGGGGGGCGGGCGTGCTGCTCCCGTTCGAGCAGGCTTCGCTTCCGGCGAACACCCCAGCGATAGCCCGAGATGGAGCCGTCTTTCTTGATGACCCGGTGACACGGAATGAGGATCGCGATCGTGTTCGAACCGATTGCCTCGGTGACATCACGGGCATCGCGCGTTCCGAGCTTGGCCGCCAGCGCACCGTAGCTATTCGTCTCTCCAACCGGGATTTCTCGCAGCATGGCCCAGACCTGCTTCTGGTAGTCGCTGCCCCGCATGTCGAGCGCGATCGCCGCATCCTGTCCGGGGTGGTCGACGAGGCGTTCGAGCCTCTCGAGAATGCCCGCCAGGCCGTCCTGGTCGTTCACGACGGAGGCGTCCGGCAGGCGATTTTCCAGCGCATTCAACATGGCCGCCCTGTTGTCGCCGAACTCGAACGCCAGCAGGCCGACGTCGGATACGGCGGCGATGAATTCGCCGAGGGAGCTCTTTCCCCAAGCATAGCGGATTTGCTCTTTCATATCTTTCCCGGCGGTAGTTGACCGATCTCCGTGAGCGTTATTTTGCGTCATGGAAAATGATGCCGACGGTGTGGCGCATCCCGGAGCGGACACGGCTTACGCCATGCCGGAGATTGACCCGGTAGTTGCCCTTGCTGCCCTGAACGGGCCGGTTATGGACGGCAAACGCCACGGCGTCGCCTTGGCGCAGCGGGACTACCTCGGCGCGGCTCTGCATCCGGGGCCGCTGTTCGGTCAGCACGAACTCACCGCCCGTGAAGTCCTTTTCCGGCTCGGAAAGGAGTATCGCTACCTGGAGCGGAAACGCGAGGTCGCCGTAAAGATCCTGATGCAGGCAATTGAAGTCGCCCGGCATGTATTGGAGGAGTAACGGCGTCGGGCGGGTCTGGCCGGCATCATGGCATTGCTTGAGGAACGCGGCATGCTTGTCGGGGTATTGAACCTCGATTCCCATGCGACCGTTCCATTCGTTTGCGATGCTGGCAAGACGCGGATAGAGCGCCGTGCGGAGACCACCCAGGATATCCGGAAGCGGGTACTTGAAGTACTTGTACTCCCCCTTTCCGAATCCGTGGCGCGCCATATGGATGTGGCTGCGGAACGGACCTTCCTCGGGGTAGAGCGCCGCAATCTGCCCGCACTCGTCCGGCGACAGGAGTTGTCGAATGACCGTGCAGCCGAAGCCACTCAATTCGTCGGAGAGATTCTTCCAGTCGTATGCGGAGACGCGCGCCTCCGCGGACTTCACCGCGGAGGTCGGGGTTGCGATTGCCAAGCTGGTCTTCATGCCGTTGCTTCCTTGTCGATCAGGGACCGCTTTAGTTCGACGCCCCAGCGATAGCCGGAGATCGTGCCGTTGCTCCGGATGACGCGATGGCACGGTATGCCGAGAGCGATCGCGTTTGCCGCGCAGGCGCTGGCGACGGCGCGCGCGCCGTTCGGATCACCGATGCGACGAGCGAGCGCCGCGTAGGTGATCGTCGCGCCATATGGAATCGTCAGCAGCGCGTCCCATACGCGGCGCTGAAAAAGCGTTCCGTGTCGCATATCGAGCGGCAACTCGAACCCGTCCGTCGGACGATCGAGATACTGAGCGACCTTCTCAAGTTCTTCGTCCAGTTTCGAGGCGGTCCACGTCAGGACCCGGTCGGGAAAGCGCGCTTCAAGATCGCTCCGGAGCGCATCCTCATCCGCCCCGATCAGGACCGCGCATACGCCGACGACGGTACGCGCGATAAGGATTTTACCCCCGCTGCTGTCTCGGATCGAGAAGACGATATCGTGCGAAGCGACGGCATCAACCTTATTCACCGGCGTGATCGGTTGCGAAAGAGCTTCGGTGTTGACCATGTACATTTTCTTCACTCCATAGTTCGTTGCTGTTTCGAACGTAGGGGCGATGTACGTGCCCTTCACTCCGGTCCTTGCTTTCAAAACCATTCTTGTGCGGACCGCAGCTTCGTGCGCCGAGGCATGACGCAGCAGCCGTTTTGTGCGTAGTCATGTCACATGACGCGCGTGATCGTCGTCTCCGCGAGGAGGAACACCTCGCCCGACACGAAACGCAATTCGACTTCATTGTCTTCGAGCATGCGCCATTCGGCGAATCCGTCGCTGACGAGCTGACCGAGATACGTCATCACCAGCGCCTTCGCGGGGTCGTGACGGAATCGCTCTGGAATCCCGTCCAAAATCGCCGCTGTCCCACACGATTTCACGCGTCGCGTCTTGGCGTTTAGCCCGCCGGTCGCAAACATCGACTGGAAACCTTCATTCTGTCGGCACTATCGGCCTGGATTGTCCTGCGGCCCCAAAGGCGCACAGCGCGGAAATGCACAATCAGGTGAGCTAAGCACGGCACTGATTTGGCGGCACTCCGGATATTGTCTTCAAATCCGGAGCGCACATCGTTCACAGCGCCCCGCGAAAGGTGAGGTTCAGCCGCATCCGTCCAACGATTTCGTGGTCGCCTTCCTTCAATTCAGGAACGCCGTGGTAGCAGAGCCGGGACGGGCCGCCCCACACAGCGACATCGCCATGACGCAGAGCGAACTTCCGGACAGGGTCATTGCGCTTTTGGCCCCCGAACTGGAAGGTCGCGGGAAGACCTAATGAAACCGACACGATCGGATTCGCGAAATTGCGCTCGTTCTTGTCCTGATGCAGAGAGAGCCGCGCGCCCGGTTCGTAGCGGTTGATCAGGCAGGCGTCGGGTACGAAGTCCGAATATCCCGCCTCCTTCGCTGAGGCGACCGCGAGATCGAGGAAGCTGGCCGGCATCGGAGGCCACGGCTTTCCGCTCTCTGGATCCAAGGCATCGTACCGATAGCCGCTCCGGTCGGTCACCCAGCCCGCAGCGCCGCAGTTGGTCATGGCGACGGACATGACGAAGCCGCCGGGCGTGACCATGTGCCGGAATGGCGACATGGCCGTGATCGCCTGGATAGCAGTCAGGATATCCGCTTCGAACGGGAGGGCTGCACCGCGCAGCAGCAGCGCGCCCTCAGCCATGACCTCTCGGGGAAGGGTCAACGGAACGATCGGGTCGAAAAGGTCGCTCATCTGTTACTCGTCCTGCATTACCGTCAAACGACGCGTTTCGACAGCGACATTGCCGCGTCCGGATTGGCCACCTTGTGGCCGCTGATCACGTAGAGGTAGACGTCGCGCGGCGCGCCTTCGTGTCCCCCCGGCTCGACGCGCGCCAGACCATCGGGCGATCCGCCCGAGGCCCAGGTCCGGGCTCTCTCGGCCCACATGTCCAAGGCCGCCCCCGGATAGCCCGACGGCTCGCCCTCCGCGCCAAGGCTCATAGGTCCACCCGCCGACGCCCGCCCGAATGATGCCGCTGCTTGTATTCGCCATGTGCCTCTGAGATCCTGATCTTAAATTGCCGTCGGAAAGAGATCGCCCGTCTTCCGATGTCGGGGCTATTTGAGGACGTTGCCGCGATCCCGTGGCATCCGCCAAAGATACCAGGAGGCGACGGTCCGGTGGGGCGCCCACGCTTTGCTGATCTCGCGTAGGGCCTTCGGCTTCGGCTGTTCCTCAAGCGACTTCAAGGCACGATAGCCCTCGCGCACGCCGAAATCGTCGACGGGCAGAATATCCATGCGCTCCAGAGAATACATGAGCAGCATCTCGACGGTCCAACGTCCAATGCCCTTGATGGTGACGATCCGATCGATGAGCTCTTCGTCGCCCATCTCGACGGCGATTTCCCTAGGCGGAACGAGACTTCGACAGCGCGCCTTCGGCGATCGCCTTGATGGTCGCGATCTTGCTGGCGGAAAAGCCGCAGGCGCGCAGCGTATCGAAGTCGGCGGCGATGATGTCTTCGGGTCCCGGGAACGGCACGTCAGGGTGCAGCGCCTTGAGCCGGGCGATGATGGCGTCGCCCGCCTTCGCGGTGAGTTGTTGATATCCGATCGCCCTGACCAGCGCTTCGTAGGGTTCGCGGGCGGCCTTCGGATCGTGAAGACATGGACCGACAAGCTTGATCAGTGCGGCCCAGTCGCGGTCGAGTTTGCGAAGAAAGGTGACGGATTTGTCGTAGCGCGCGAAAGTCGTCATGGTTCCCCGTGGAAGACGGTAGATGCAACGGCGAAGCGCAGCCGGTTACCTATCGTGAGTAGAAGCAGGATTGCGAAGAAGGGCAGAACGAAGCGGGCGTTCTCCGGCAAAGGGCCGAGGCATGCGAGCCAGACGCCAATTGCCCCGACGGCTAAGGAACGGTCCACTTTGCCGAACGGACCTTCGATACGGCGGGAGCTACCAAGGACGGGCCCCACGATTCCGGCGATCTCCGTCAGCATCGTCAGGGAGAGGACAAGCGCGATCCAGATCGGCGGGAACGTCGGCAGGAAGGCCAGAGGCACGAACATCGCGATGTCCGAAATGACGTCGCCTACCTCGTTCAAGATGCCCCCAAGCCTGCTCTTTTGACCGAAATCGATCGCAAGCGTGCCGTCGATGGTCGCGAGCGCCATGCGGACCAACGTCCAAACTGGAAGCAAGCCCCAGACGGCACCGCCGTCGGCATGGACCGAAAGTAAGGAGCCGACGATGATGGATCCGACCAGCGATATGATCGTCACTTGGTTCGCGGTGATTCCTGCCCCGGCAAGCCCGCCTGCTAGAGGCCGTAGGGCCCGCTTGAGAGGCGGCTTCAGGAGATTTAGGAACGTCGCCGCCAGGAACGCCGCACGCGGACCGGAATGGCGCTCCGAAGCGAGTGTCATGAGTGAGGGCAACGCCATGGATTCCAACGAACGGGCGACAGGAACGGGAAGAGGTAGGCAGGCGATCGATCGCTGGCTTCAGGCGGCGATCACTGTGTTGGCGGCCTCCCGATCCAGCAGCACGCGCTTGCGTTCGACGCCCCAGGCGTAACCGGAAAGCGAACCGTCGTTCCGCACGACCCGATGGCAGGGAATCGCCACCGCGAGAAGGTTGGCGGCACACGCGCCGGCGACGGCCCGCACCGACTTCGGGGATCCGATCCGCTGCGCGATATCCGCATAGGATACGGTCTGTCCGACGGGAATCTCCTGAAGCGCCTGCCAGACCCGCTGCTGGAACGCCGTCCCGCGGACGTCGAGCGGCAGATCGAGACCGAGTTCTGGGTGTTTCGACAAAGCCGACAACGCGCGCCACCAGGGCTTCATAGTCCCGGTCGGCGCCGATCAGACGCGCCTTCGGGAAGCGATCCTGAAGATCGCGCACCAGCTTGTCGGGATCATCGCCCGAGCAGAATGGATGCCACACCCTTCTTGCTCGATGCCACCAGAATGGCGCCGAGAGACGTCTGTCCAACCGCGAATCGGATCTCCTCGTTGGCGCCGCCGGCGCGATATTGCGTCGGCGTCATGCCGAGCATGTCGGTCGACTTGTCGTAGAACCGCCCGCTCGAATTGAAGCCGGCGTCGTACATCGCCTCGGTAACGCTGTTTCCGGACTCCAGCCCCTGACGGACCTTCGCGGCCCGATGCGCCGCGGCGTAGTCCTTGGGCGTCAGGCCGGTGGCAGCCTTGAATATGCGGTGGAAATAGCTGGCGCTTCGTCCGACCGCGTCGGCCAGGTCGTTCAGCGACGGTTCTTCTTCGCCGTCCTCGATCAGGCGACACGCCTTCGCGACGAGAGCGGCGTTCTCGCATTCGAGCGACCGTCCGTCCGGATTGCAGCGCTTGCACGACCTGAAGCCGGTCGCCCTCGCGCTCTCGAGCGTGTCGTGAAGCTGGACGTTCTTGGGATTAGCGGTTCGCGAGGGACAGGACGGACGGCAATACACGCCGGTGGTCGCGACCGAATACCAGAGATGGCCATCGGCGGTCTTGTCGCGGATCAGAATTCGGGCCCAGCGCGGATCCTCGGCCACGCTCATGGGAGACTTTTTCTGGTGGAGTGTTTGGGTATGGGCCATGTCGTTTCAATTCATTATCGGAGATGTGGATTAAGGATGCCGCGAGGGGGCGGCCGTTGCACTCCGGTCTTTGCTTTCAAATCCGGGGCGACGGAGCCCGTCGCGAAGACTGCAGGACCATAAGCGGCGGGGCCAGCACCGGGCCACCCGATTTCCGTCCAACCGGGGGGCGATGGTTTAGGCGTGAGGCCCGCAAGTCGCTCTGCGGGCCTCACGCAGGATCAAGAGTTTGCCGTCGCTTAGGATATGTCGGCGGCGGCGCTTCTCAATCAGGCGGCCTTGAGCAGGCCGAGCTGCGTGAGAGCCGTGACGCCATCATCGAGGCCGATTTCCTCGACGATCTTTCCATCCACGACCTTGAGAACGGTCGTGCCGGTGAAGCGCATCTTGCGGCCGGTCTTCGCGGGCAGCGAACCGATCAGGAAATCGCTGAACGCCGGTCCGGTGTGCGTGCCGCCGCCTTCCCACTGACCGACGACGTAGTCGCCTTCGGCGATGAGGTCGGCGGTGGCTCCGAACTGCAGATCCGGAAACGCAGCGCGGAAGTCGGTCATGAATGCCTTGATGTCGGCATGGCCACGACGCGGTTCGTGAAGCGAATACTTCAGAAGCATGTCCGGCGACGCGATGTCGTCGACGACGCTAAGATCGACCTTCTCGCCCCAGAAATCGGTGAACCACCGAACGACTACTGCCTTGTTGTCTTCTTCTTTGCTCATTGTTCTCGTCCTGAGTTGATCTCGTTGGGATCATCAACGTCCGTCGATGATCTGCGCAGAGACGTACGCTCGCAGGATCGAGCTAAAACTCCGGTTCTTACCCCGCAATCAAAACCGCATCGATCGGGAAGCGCATCGCTATTTTTTTCTCGGCGATTGATCAGAGCACGATTTGGAGTGTGTGCGAACGCCGCATGCATGAAGACCCATGATGTCGGGTGCTTCGAACGAATCAATTCGCGAATCATTCACGAAACTTCGTGGGACTTCTCCTTATGAAGCACGTGCGAATTTGAAGACAAGAAACGGATAGCCTGCTGTTCGTCCATGACCTTTATCTAGATTTCTAAAGTCGAAGAGATAGAAGGAGTGGAGATCATGAACCAGATCAGTCTTATTCCAAGTGATGTCGCGGAACTCGCCCGCCGTCGCGGACTGGCCGCTGCGCGGCGAACCCGCGAAACCGAGCGGACGTTGTTGCTCCGTAAGCTCTTCGGGATGGAACGGCAAGCCGGCCATTTGCGCGAGTGGATCGCGCAATGGGAAGCAGACGTGGAGGTCTCCCCTGAAATGCGACGCATGGTGGATTGGGTAAAGGTAGAATTGGCAGGATTGGAAGAATTTCTGAATCCATCAAGGCTGTCGCAACTACTTCAAACGCGCAATCTATTCCCGAAAGACGACGATCTCTTCGATCCCCTCGGCGAACCACCACCGAAGCGCCCACTGGGTCGATGACGCGGAAGCTACCGCGACGATCGATAATGACCGATGCCGAGCGCTTCCTTTCACCCAAATCGGCGACCGTCGAGGCTGAGCGAACTGTTCCCCTCTTCCGTTTGACGCAGCTTGTTAGGAGCGCGGACCCAATGACCCTGCAGGTGTCGAAACGTACGTCGGCAGCCGCCGCAACGGCCCCGGACGGAGAGCGTAGTGCGGCGTCCTGTCATCTTGTCACTGAGCCGAACGCAGGCGCGCCGGCAGGCGAGGAGGTGATGCGGGAAATCCTGGGCGACCGGGAAGCCGGTCTGGCGGTGACCACGCGGCTCGAAGCACTAAGCGACGGAACGTTCGCGATTATCATCACGTTGCTGGTGCTTGAAATCCATAGGCCCGGCGCAGCGGTGGGTCACCTGGGAACAGAGCTTGTTCAAGCGTGGCCCTCGTATCTCGCCTATGCGGTCGCCTTCGTGTACGTTGGTGTGATCTGGCTCAATCACCACTACATGATCGAGCGGTTGCGCAAGTTGGATCTGACTTTCAATTGGCTTAACCTATCCATCTTGGGTACAGCGGCTTTGATACCATTTCCGACCGGCGTGTTAGCGAACGCCTTTCGCGACGGCAACCTGATGGACCAGAAGGCGGCGGTAGTGCTGTACGCACTGATTGCAGCTCTGATGTCGGCTGCCTGGCTGCCGACATTTATTCACCTGAATCGTAATCCGAGATTGTTAAAGGCCGGCGTCCCGCCGGGCATGTTCGCAGTCCAGATCGTCCGCCCGGCGATCGGCGTGCTCCTCTATGCCGTTGCCGGCTTGCTCGGATGGTTCCTCCATCCAGCGTTCGCGGTGGTGATTTTCGTATTCATCGTCTGTTATTACGCGGCCACCAGTCGCGGTGTACGCACCGGCCAATGCGCGATTTAAGCAGGCTCACGTGTCGGAATGCCCGCCACCAAGGCGCAGGTCCTGATCAAGGAGCTTGTCATCCATCACGAGGGGGGCCGGTCGCTGACTTCGAAGCTCTGCAGCGTCTCGCCCTCAGGCACTAGTTCGAGGATTCAGCCTATGTCGCCCGTTCCTCCAAAGCACATTCGCACCCTCCAATGCGCCCGCCGCCGCGCCAACGATCAATCGTAGGATCTACGATTGGTCTCACTGGGAGTAAGACAGAATACCTCTCCCAGATCAGCACGGTGGTCGGAGCAGTCCGGGGGGCTTCGGGCCGGTCTGTCCGAATAGCAACTGGCACTTACTGCTTTCACGGACTCGGAAGCGCTGGGATCTCAATGGAAGTCCCGTCTGGATCGATAAGGAAAAGCGGCGGGGAGCCAGGCAAGGGAGCGGGCGGGCCGTCGAGCACGAAGCACGCCATCTGCAAATCCCGCGAGGGGCGGCTTGCTCCGTCGGAAGAAACCAACGTCACGCCAGCTCGGTCTCGCGTCATCACCGAAATTGCGCCGCCAAGGCTTTCGCCAAATTCTGATCTAGGCGCCTCAGCAAATCCTGCGTTCTCGCGGTACCAGCGCACGGACCTTTCGATATCCGATACGAACACAATGACACTCGGTGTCGTCGGAGCGGCGATCGTGCATGGGCCCAGCTCCGCCTCGGCGCGTCGCGTGAAGGTGCATTCGATCAACAGGAACAAGGCCAAAAATAATGCCGACGTTGACGGGTACCCATTTTGGGCAATGGTATCGTGCGGACGGGGCTGTGATTTAAGAATTGGACGAGCAATAACGCAGGTCGGCCGCCGGTAGGCCGAACGCGACCGCACGGGATCGGACACTTCCCCGGCCCCTCGGTACGCAACGCGCCTCACCCTAACGACTCTTGCGACTTCTGCGATTGAAGCTCGGGTGCTCCGGCAGCGGAGTTCTTCGGCACACACGTTAACAACGTCACGTTGCCGCGCGAGGCCGCGGTTTCCGACACGGGGCTCGGTCCGGCCTGGAGCATGCCGTCGTCACGAACCAAGACCTCCGAAGAAGGAGAGGCGGCCGAGCGCACGAACAGGTCGCGAAGTCTCGGATGCAAACCGTCGCCGCGCGCAACAGCAAATTCGTTAAATCGATCGAAAGAGGTCATAGCTCTGTACTCCCGTGCCGTGTCTCGTAACGTGAAACGCCAGGGGAGCGCAGCCACTCCGTTTCTTGCTCTTGAACCAATCTATGTGTATCGGCGCGCTTATTAATATTGGAGTTCAAAGACAAGAAACGGAGTGTGAATCCTGCCAGGACGCTCGAATTTGCCGTCACGCAAAAGTAGGATCCCGTGGCAAACGACATTGACGTCCGCAGATTGATCAACTTCGAGACCGCCACCGACGGTACGGCGGTCAGGTTGGTGATCGAGGACATCGCGGGATGTACAATCGGAATCATCCTCACGATCGAGACATTGTCGGCCTTGCTGATGACACTGCCGACTATCGCGTCCAACGCGGTCAAGCGCGCGCACAATGATCCAGCAATGCGTATCACTTATCCGGCGACGGAGTTTCAGATCGAGCTTAGCCCCGGAAATTTTCGCATTTTGACGATCGGGACTTCTGACGGATTTACCGTCTCTTTCAGTCTGACAGAGGAGCTTTCGCAAGAACTCGGCGAGGCGCACCTCAATGGCGTCGGTCTGCGAGCCAAAACGCACTGACCGAACGCGCCTTCGAAAGACTCAACGGATCGTTCGCACGTTGCTCAACTGGATAACTCGATCAGTAGTTGGGGTTGCTACAGTCCCCCGCCCCGTCGGATCCGGCTGCGTCTCGGCGAATTGGAGTTCGATAGCCTCGCGTCCCGTGGGATCCTGCGAGGTCGCATTCAACTCCCCGATATCGAGACTGTTGATCCTATCCGGCTGACCAGACGACACCTTGAGATCGTCAAGCCGCCGCAGAACGATTTGTGACGAGCCCACAGTCTGTGCCAAGATTGCGAGCCTGCGCAAGCCGGAGCGCGCCATCTTCCAATGCTGGATGAGGGGCGCCCAACTACCATTATCCTTTAGTAGTCCGTTAAGGACGCCGTGAGAGATCGGATCCTCTGGAATCAAGGCTCCGATGCTCGCGATCACGTCGACGACATGCGGACCGGATGAAAGCTCGACCACAAGGCCGGTCTTGTCGTCGTCGAACCGTACTAGCTTCATTATGTCTCTCCGCGATCAAATGATGTCCTGCACGAAGGTAGCCAGGAGCACGCTACTCGAACCTCGATTCTCGCCTTCGAATCAAATTCATTCTGTTCATTTCGAAAATATTGGAAGCAGGAATTGGAGTGCCGTCACGCTCTGCCATCGCGCAAGCTGCGCGTATCCTCAAGCTGGATTTCCCGATGAACTACAATGACGATTCTGCGGCTGACGTATCCGACCGCGAGCCGATGGCCGGGGGCGAAACAGAATGGATTGCCGGTTCGTCAAGGGCGCGCCAGGCCTATGCCACCACGCGACTAGGCCGCGAGGCTGCGATTTTTCCGTCGACGCTGTGCATTCCAAGGACATGGAATCGCGGCGCGCTGACTATCAAAGTATGCATTCCGTCCAGCAGATATTAATAGCTTCGATAATCTGGCCTTGTCGTGGCGGAAAGGCTAATGTTTGGCTGGGCCGAGTACCGTGCACTCGGCCGGCTGCCGAAGCGCTCCAAATATTGCACGAAAGCGGCGCCCTCTGATTGAAGGTGCCTGATCTTCCTGTTTCCTGGCTGGTCAAGACCATCTGCGGATCAGCTTCAATATCAATGCAAAGGCGAGGCCTATTTAAGCTCGCCGCAGCGAGCTTTGCACGTTGCTTCTTCTGATGTACATCTTGCGACGCAAGAACCTGACAGTCCGCAATTCTGCGCACAGGAAAAGTTGGCCGAATTACAATTCGAAACGCATTCCGACGGAGCTCGGATTTGAGCTATTCGGTTCCTGTCCAGTGGCGCGGCGGCATTGCTTGATGCAACTCCGCACGAAAATATGACAAACGCCAAGAAATATTTCATGTCGTGATCTCCCGGAGTGCTCAAGTCGAGAATGCGTGACAAAGGTAACTCAGGAACGCGGTCTTCAAACTGGCACGATGGAAGCGATCTGCACTCCGATTCTTGCTTTCGTATCGATTGTTGCTTCGACACAAAGTATCTCTTGGACGCACTTGAACATCAAATTCGGCGACAAAGCTTGAATTACAGGTCATGAAGCGGAGCGCTCCTCGGCGTATGGATGTCTAAAACTTGCCCAGGACGAAATCTTCGGCAGGTTTAAGGAAATTCACCATCATGATCCGCATCGGATACGCGCCAGGCGCATTTGATCTATTTCACATCGGCCATCTCAACCTGCTTCGCCGAGCCAAGGAGCGCTGCGATTATCTGGTCGCCGGCGTCGTTTCAGACGAAGTTTTGATTGCCCATAAGGGAGTTACACCAGTCGTTCCGCTCGTGGAGCGGATCGAGATCGTGCGAAACTGTCGCTACGTTGACGGGGCGCATGCGGCGATGACGGACGACAAGCTCGAGATCTGGCGGGACCTGCGATTTAACGTCTTCTTCAAGGGAGACGATTGGCGAGGGACGGAGAAAGGTATCTGCCTCGAACGGCAGTTCGCAGAACTCGACGTCGAAGTCGTCTATTTTTCTTATACGCAGGCGACGTCCAGCAGTCGGCTGCGCCTGACTCTGCAGAACATCGACGAATTGGCGAAAAGTGCGACCGGAAGGCCATTGGTTCGACTTGCGGCCTGAATCGGAATCGGGTGGCTTCTTCGATCCGTGCCTAAGGTGATCCTATTTCAGCGGTGCATTCGAATTTGAAAGCAAAACCCGGAGGCCGTTGCGTGCCGCAAAGCGGTCATTGTGGATGTTAGATGTCGCTAGCTCGTGGTCTAGTCCGAACAACTTCCTCTCGCCTGCTTACTCGCGCGAATGAACCAGAACTGAAGTCTCAGTCTGAGTCTGCATATCGCGTTGTAAAACAAAGAAAAGTTGGCGCACCCGACACGATTCGAACGTGTGACCTTTGCCTTCGGAGGGCAAACGCCCCGCCCGCAATCCCGGAACAACGCATTTGTTCAATCGCAAGAATGGGGTATTGCCGCCCCCGGCAACCACGCCACAGGGTACCTCTTTACTCCGCGCTACGTTGCCTTGCGAATGCGCTAATCAGGCGCGCAGACGATCTCCTAGTCACGGCGCGTGTACGCGTGGCGTTTATCTCAGGCGGAGGAGCAGCGCATCCCAAAGGCGCTGCGGCCCGCGATGGAAGGGCATAGATAAATCTGCTGCTCATTCACGCCTTAGCCGTCCAGCGACCCAATGAAAGCAACCCGCTAGTCTTCTGTTGCGACATCGTCAAACCAGTGTTTTCCGGCATCGTCTATCACGCCAATTATCTGCGCTTCATGGAACGCGGACGCACCAACCATCTGCGGCTGTTGGGCGCCGAGCAACATGCGCTGTTTGCCGAAGCGCAGGCCGAGACGCCGGGCTTTGCCTTCGTGGTGCGCTCGATGCAGATCGATTATCTGAAACCGGCGCGCATGGACGACATCCTTGACATCGTGACCTGGCCGGTCGCGGTGAAGGGCGCTTCCATCACGCTGGCGCAGGAAGTGCGCAAGGATGACGAGGTGCTGGTCAAGGCCGAGGTGCGCGTCGCGTTCATCAGCGAGGGACGCGCGCAGCCGATCCCGAAAGCGCTGCGCGTCTTGATGAAGGCTGATCTCATCTAGCTATCGGCCGATAGGCGAGGGGCCATCGACTTGGCCGATCGCGACACTAGATTACTGGTCTCATCAACGTCCGAGGTCATCATGTCGCGTCCGCCGCTTCCGCCGTTCACCAAGGAAACCGCCGCCCAAAAAGCCCGCATGGCGGAGGATGCCTGGAATTCGCGCGACCCGGAGCGCGTCGCGCTCGCCTATACCGAAGACAGCCGCTGGCGTAACCGCGCGGAATTTCTCCAGGGCCGCGCCGCGATCGTTGCCTTCCTCACCCGGAAATGGGCGAAGGAACTCGACTACCGCCTGATCAAGGATCTCTGGGCCTTCGATGGCAACCGCATCGCGGTGCGCTTTCAATATGAGTGGCATGACGCCGGCGGGCAGTGGCATCGCTCTTACGGCAACGAGCAATGGGAGTTCGACGAGCACGGGCTGATGCGCCGCCGCGAGGCCAGCATCAACGACGTTGCGATTGCCGAAAAAGATCGCCGCTTCCACTGGCCCGCACCCGGCCCGCGTCCGGCCGACGTGCCGGGATTGGGGGAGAGCCCGTTTTGAAGGATCGATAAATTGGCTGTTTCCGCACGTCTGGTGGGCTCTCCCCACGCAACCGGGGTCTACCCCGGTTGCGCGTTCTGATCTTGCGCAAGTCGGGCAGGCCTGGGCGGCGGCTGGCCACGAGGCAAGCAAAAATTTTCCTGTTCCTTCCGCCTCCGCGAAGACGGGGCTTTTACGGGAGATCATCCACGCAGAACAACTTACTCGTGATGAGGGAGGGTCTTTTAACTCGGAAGGTCTAAAACCAACTGTTGGTGGAATATTTTTTTAGCGTTGGAGCGCACGTCATGGGCGACGTCATACAGTTCATCCCGAAGTCTGCACTGGAGCGGGCGCGCCTCGTTCGAGAGGCGCGGGCGATGTACGAGAGCATATTCCCGACCGAGAAGGTCCCGGCCAGCCAGCAGCGGGACGCCTAGGACACCTGCGGCTTGCGCCCCCCTAACCCCGCCCCGCAAGGGGAGGGGAGAAGGAAAGGCAGCTCGCCGAGGATTACGCCGCCGCCTTGTGGCGGGCGAGTTCTGCCTTGTACAGCTCGAATTCTTCCGCGATCGCCTTGGCGATGGAGGGCCGCCCGCGCAGCCGCTCGTAATAGGCTTTCACCGCCGGCCATTTGGCGAGTTCGATCGGCGGCGTCGCCATGGTCCAGTTGATGACGGTGACGAGATAGGCATCCGCAACGCTGAAATGGTCGAGCAAGAATTCGCGGCCCTTGAGGTAGTTCTCCAGATAATCGAGCCGTGAAAGACCTTTGCCGAGGATGTAGGTCTTCACCTCTTGCGGCGCCTTCTTGTCGAGCACGGGCACGAACAGGCCCTTGTGCAGTTCGGTGCCGATGAAGCAGAGCCATTGGTGCAAGCGGCTGCGCTCCATGCCGGGGCCGGTTGAGATGCCGGCCTGCGGGAAGCGATCGGCGACATATTGCAGGATCGCCGCATTCTCGGTGAGCACGAGCCCATCATCGGTGCGCAGCGTCGGCACCAGGCCAAGCGGGTTGACCTTGAAGAAATCCGAGCCGTCGTTCTGCACCAGCTTGGTCTTGGGATCGACCTCGAGATAGTTGGCCTCGGCGCCGGCTTCATACAGCGAAATCCTGGTCGCCAGCGAGCAGGCGAGCGGCGAGAAATAAAGGTCCATGGATGCCTCCTTGGCGGTTTGGCCCAAGATTTTTGACAAATTCGTGGGCCGGGATTGATTTTTATACTGTCTCGCATAATATTGACTCGGTCAAGGAATTGTTTGCGAAATGGTACAAAAAAGTAAGAAGGCACCGCGCTCGCCAGAAATAGATGCGCCGGCTACGCCAAAACGCCGCGGCCGGCCGCGCGCCTACCAGCCGGACATAGCCCTCGGCAAGGCGCTCGATCTCTTTCGGAGGGATGGCTTTGCCGCAACCTCGCTCGACGATTTAAGCGTGGCGACCGGCATGAACCGGCCGAGCCTTTACGGCGCGTTCGGCGACAAGCGCGAGCTGTATATCAAGAGCTATCAGCGCTATCGCGACGACGCCCGGACCGCCATGATCGACATTTTCCGCGACGAGATGCCGGTCCGCGAACGTCTCGCGCGCATCTACGCGGTGGCGCTCGACATTTATCTCTCCGGCGAGTTGGGGCCGCGCGGCTGCTTCACGGTCATGACAGCGACCTCGGAAGCGGTGTTGGATTCCGAAATTCGCGGCATGGTGCAGGAAAGCCTGGTCGAGCTCGACAAGGCGTTTGCCGCTTGCTTCCGGCGCGGCAAGGAAAAGGGCGAACTGCCGCCGTCAGCGGATCCTGTGGTGTTGGCGCAACTTGCGTCCGCCACCATCCACACGATCGCGATCCGCGCCCGCGCGCGAGTGCCGCGCAAGGAATTGGAAGCGATCGTCAAGGGCGCCATCGACGTGATGGTGGGCGCGAAGTAGCCCAGCAATTATTTCCAGCATCATTTGTCGGCTCGCCGCTTCTCCTCGTTCGTCCCCCGGGATGGTCAACGAGGAAAGAGAGACACAATGGGAAAAGTAAGGGCTTCGGCGTTCTCGGTATCGCTTGATGAATTCGGGGCGGGTCCAGATCAGGATCTTCAACATCCGCTTGGTGTTGGCGGCGATGAGCTGACCACATGGCTATTCAAGACGCGGACGTTTCAGGAAATGATCGGCGGCGAGGGGGGAACGACAGATATCGACGATCACTTTGTCCGAAAGTCGATGGAAAACCTGGGTGCATGGATCATGGGGCGAAATATGTTCGGCCCCATACGAGGTCAGTGGCCGGACCATTCCTGGAAGGGCTGGTGGGGAGACAATCCGCCGTACCACGTGCCGGTGTTCGTCCTGACGCATCATCCGCGCCCTTCCGTCGAGATGGACGGCGGCACTGTCTTTCACTTTGTCACTGATGGAATCGAGGCGGCGCTGGATCGGGCGAAATCAGTCGCCGGCGGCAGGGACATTCGCATCGGCGGCGGTGTCTCCGTCATCCGGCAATTTCTAAAGGCAGGCCTGCTCGATGAGCTTCATTTGGCACTTTCCCCGGTCCTTCTGGGGGCGGGGGAGAACCTGTTTTCGGGGCTCGACTTGCGCCGCCTTGGCTTTGTTTGTGTCGAGAGCGTCCCAGGGCCGAACGCCACCCACGTGACCGTCCTGCGACGGTCACCGTAGTCCGTCGCAGCCATCATGCGTGCTGGCCCGCCGTTGGCGAGCAAGCCGAGTTTCCAGGCCCGCTATCGGCGCTTGACAGGCGCCGCGGCATGCCGTATCTAACCCATAGGTTATTTAACTAATGGGCTAAGCACGGATGCCGACCGATCCGCTCAGCACAACGTTCGCGGCGCTCGCCGATCCCACGCGGCGGGCGATCCTGTCGCGGCTCGCGCTCGGCGAAACCTCGGTGATGGAATTGGCCGAGCCGTTCGACACGAGCCTCCCGGCGATCTCCAAACATCTCAAGGTTCTGGAACATGCCGGCCTGATCTCGCGCTCCCGCAAGGCGCAGTGGCGGCCCTGCCGCATCGCGCCGGTTTCGCTCAAGGAGGTCGACGGCTGGCTCGGGAATTTCCGGCGGTTCTGGGACGAGAGCTTCCATCGCCTCGACGATTACCTGGAGGAATTGAAGGCCAATGAGAGCGTGAAAGCCAAACCGCGAACCAGGCAGAAGCCGAACAAGGAGAAGCAGCGTGGACGCAAGAATAGATAAGAAGCTGGAGATCACCACCCCGTCGGATCTGGAAATCGCCATGACGCGCGTGTTCGACGCGCCGCGGCATCTGGTGTTCGACGCCATGACACAGCCGGGGCATGTCAGGCACTGGCTCGGATGCGCCGAGATGCCGATGACGGTTTGCGAGATCGATCTGCGGGTCGGCGGCGCCTACCGCTTCACCCTGCGTTCGCCTGAAGGCCGCGAGACCACCTTGCAGGGCACCTATCGCGAAGTCGTGCGGCCCGAACGCGTGGTGTTCGTCGAGCGCATCCTGCTGCCTGAATTCACCACCGATGAATATCAGGTGACGTCGGCCTTCGCCGATCTCGGCGGCAGAACCAGGTTGACCACAACCATCCTTCACAGCAGCAAGCAAAATCGCGACGGCCATCTCAATTCGGGCATCGAGCGCGGCGTGACCCCCGCCTACGACCGCCTCGCCGAAATCGTCGCGGCGATGGGCTGAGCAAGTCCCGGCGAACGCCGGGACCCGTACGCCGCGGCTTCTCGGACGACGATCAATACCCACGCGTGGGATCGACGACGTTTTCCAAGGCGCCGCCCGCCTCAAAGCGTTCGATCTGCTGCGCCACATATTTCGAGATTTCGTCGGCATCGGTGTCGGCCGCGTTGTGCGGTGTCAGCACGACCTTGGGATGCGTCCAGAACGGACTGTCTGATGGCAGCGGCTCCTGTGCGAACACATCTAGCGACGCCGCACCAAGCGTCCCGTCGTCAAGGCAAGCCAGAATGTCGGCTTCGTTCTGCAAGCCGCCGCGCCCGGCGTTGATTGCGACCGGCGCGCCGATCGGACCATTCCGGTTCAATTTCGCGAAAAGATCGCGGTTGAGAATGTGCCTTGTGTCCGGCGTCAACGGCAGCAGGCACACCAGGATGTCGGTCCGCCCAAGAAACATTTCGAGCTGCTGTCTGCCGTGAAAGCATTCGACGCCGTCGATCTGTCGTTCACTCCGGCTCCAGCCGGCGACGCGAAAGCCGATGCGCTTGAGCACCTCGACCGCATTCGTGCCGAGCGTGCCCAGCCCCATGATCCCGACCGACACGGCGCTTGCCGGCCACTGGAATTTGGGCGCCCATTGTTTTTCGCGCTGCGAGTTCCGCAAATAGAGCTCCTGCCGGTGATGCATCAGCACGTGCAGCACGACATATTCCGTCATCCGGTTGGTGAGATCGGAAACCGCGACGCGGACCAGCGGCACCTTCGGTAACGAAGAATCCGCCATCAGCGCGTCGACCCCGGCACCGAGGTTGAAGATCACCCGCAGGTTCGGAAATCCCGCCAATTCGCCGGGGTCAGGCTTCCAGACCGCGGCATAGTGAACTTCGGCGGCGTCGAACGTCCGCGCCGGGCAACTGCAGGACGCGCCGGTCGCGGCACACCTCGTCGAACCGGGCCTTCCACCGTTCCGGCGACCAGTTTTCGGTTCCACCATGCACCAATAGCGCCAGCGCGCCTTTACCCATTGCCTTTACCCATCCTTTTGCCCCCAAAATCCAACGTGATCTGCACCACATACCAGATCAGGGGCGGCGTTTAGTCTCCGTTTCATCACACAAAGGAGACTTCACATGCGCAAATTGATCCTGATTTCGGCCCTGCTGCTGGCTTCCGCGTCGGCTCAGGCCGGCCAGAGCCGGGGCCTGGTGCTGGCCGCCAATGACACGCCGGCCGCCCCGACCGAGGTCGCCAAGCCCGATACGCCCAAGCCTGAAACCGCAACCGCGCCCGAAACCGCGCCGTCGCAGGCTGCCAAGCCGGCGAAGAAGGTTCAAGCCAAGCACCACGAAGGCGACGAGGCGAAAGCGCGGCGGATCGCGGCGAAATACGGCATCTCCTGGTAATCCGCCAATTTCCCCTTTGTCGCGGTGATGTCCTGAAGCTGGCGCTCGTTCGCCGGATCGATCACCGCGGCTTCAGCTAAAATATTTTCCGCTGGCATGTCGGCTCCGGGCATACTCGTTCGTTCCCTAGGATGAACGGAGATGCCCCCGGATGCTTTACGCCATTCTTTGCTATCACGATGAAGACTTCGTCGGTTCCTGGACCAAGGAACAGGACGCCGCGGTCATGAAAAAGCTGTCGGTGGTGCAGGACAAGCTCGCCAAACAGGGCCGGCTCGGCCCGGTGGCGCGGCTGTTGCCGACGACGGCGGCGGCGACCTTGCGCAAGGACGATCCGCCGCTGGTCATCGACGGCCCCTATGCCGAGACCAAGGAACAATTGCTCGGCTTCTATCTCATCGACTGCAAGAATCTCGACGAGGCGCTCGACGTCGCGCGCGAGCTTGGTGCGGCCAACCCTGGCGGCGCCTATGAGATCCGTCCCGTCGGCATGTTCTCGCCCGGGAGGGTTCCCGCTTGACCGACACCGCCTGGATCGATGCCGCGCTGACCTCGGCGCGTCCCCAGGCGGTCGGCGCGCTGCTCCGCTATTTCCGCAACCTCGACACCGCGGAGGAAGCCTTTCAAAACGCCTGCCTGCGTGCGCTGAAAAGCTGGCCGCAACACGGCCCGCCGCGCGACCCGGCGGGGTGGCTGATCATGGTCGGGCGCAATGTCGCGATCGATGACATCAGGCGCAGCCGCAAGCAGGAGCCGCTGCCCGACGACGATCAGTCGATCTCCGACATCGGCGATGCCGAGGACGAGATCGCAGAGCGGCTCGACGGCTCGCATTATCGCGACGACATCCTTCGGCTGTTGTTCATCTGCTGCCATCCGGATCTGCCGGCGACGCAGCAGATCGCGCTGGCGCTGCGCATCGTCTCCGGCCTTACGCGTCAAGCAGATCGCGCGCGCGTTCCTGGTTTCCGAAGCCGCGATGGAGCAGCGCATCACCCGTGCGAAAGCGCGCGTCGCTGACGCCGACGTGCCGTTCGAAACGCCCGGGCGCGGTCGAGCGCAGCGAGCGGCTCACTGCGGTAGCCGCAATGATCTATTTGATCTTCAACGAGGGTTATTCGGCAAGCGGCGATACCGCCGAGATCCGCGCGCCCCTGTGCGAAGAGGCGATCCGCCTGGCACGGCTGTTGCTGCGGCTGTTTCAGAGCGAGCCCGAGATCATGGGGCTGACGGCGCTGCTGCTGTTGCAGCATGCGCGGGCCGACGCGCGTTTCGATGATGAAGGCGTAGTGATCCTGCTCGACGATCAGGACCGTTCGCGCTGGAACCAGAAGATGATCGCCGAGGGGCTCGCGCTGATCGACAAGGCGATGCGCCATCGCAACAGCGGGCCGTATCAGGTTCAGGCGGCGATCGCAGCGCTGCATGCCCGCGCCGAAAAGCCCGAGGATACCGACTGGAAGCAGATCGATCTGCTGTATGGCGCGCTCGAGATCATGCAGCCGTCGCCGGTGGTGACGCTCAACCGCGCGGTGGCGGTCTCCAAGGTGCGCGGGCCGGAGGCCGCGCTCGAGATGATCGAGCCGCTTGGCGCCGCGGCTGTCGAACTATTTTCATTTCTTCGGCGTGCGCGGCGCGTTCCTGATGCAGCTTGGCCGCAACGACGAGGCCCGCGTGGCGTTCGACCGCGCCATCGCGCTCGCCAATACTTCGGCGGAAGCCGCCCACATCCGGATGCATCTCGACCGTCTGATGCGCGACAGCCAGCCGCGCGACACCAAAATTTCAAAAAAATAATTCGCGCCCCTGTCGGATCGCGCGTCGCCCGTTCGTCTATTGGTCAGAGCATACCAATGGAGCAAGCCATGTCGACGATTGCGCAAGAAGCGCTGGTGTCCAAGCCCGCGCTCTGGATGGGCCGTCTTCTCAGCGGTCTCGTCATCATATTCCTGCTGTTCGATGGTGCCATCAAGCTGGTGCCATGGCCGATTGTCACGGAAACGATGGACAGGATCGGTTACGGTTCGAGCGAAACACTGGCGCGAAGCCTCGGGATCATCACCATCGTCTGCACCGTGCTCTATTCGGTGCCGCCGACCTCGATCCTCGGCGCCATCCTGCTGACCGGCTATCTCGGCGGAGCGATGGCCTCGCACTTGCGGATCGGCAGCCCGCTGTTCACGCACATCCTGTTCGGGTTTTATCTGGGCTTGATGCTGTGGGGCGGCTTGTGGCTGCGCGACAGGAACCTGCGCACGCTGCTGCCGTTCCGGCGCTGAACTCTTGCTCCCTTCCCCTCCCCGGCGAGGGAACATTCAAACGAGATAACGGAGACCATCATGTTCGAAGTCATTGCCATCATCGCCGTCGTGATCGTGATCGCTATCGCGGTCGTGCTGATCCTCGCCGCTGAGGAAGCCGGATACTTTCCGCGTCCAGCGCGCGGCCACCATCAAGGCGCCGGCGGAGCCGATCTTCTCGCTGATCAATGATTTCCATCGCTGGGGCGGCTGGTCGCCGTGGGAGAACCGCGACCCCGCGATGAAGCGCACCTTCAGCGGCGCCGAAAGCGGCGAGGGCGCGGTCTATGCGTGGGACGGCAACAAGAATGTCGGTTCCGGCCGCATGGAAATACTCGACACCTCGGTGCCTTCGAAAATCACGATCAAGCTCGATTTCTTCAAGCCGTTCGAGGGTCACAACACCGCCGAGTTCACAATGCTGCCGCAGGGCGATGCGACCAATATCACCTGGGTGATGCATGGCCCCGCGTCCCTCATGTCCAAGGTGATGCAGGTGTTCATGAACCTCGACAACATGATCGGTAAGGATTTCGAGACCGGTCTTTCCAACCTGAAGAAGGCCACCGAGAAATAGCCAATCGTTTTAGTACCACCCCCAAAGGAGCAAGCGATGCAGGTCAATCCCTATCTCTATTACAACGGCAATTGTGAAGCGGCGCTCAAGTTCTACGAGAAGGCGCTTGGCGCAAAGATCGAAATGATGCTGACACATGAAAGCGCGCCGCCGGAGATGCCGACGCCGCCGGAATGGAAGAAGAAGATCATGCATGCGAGGGCATCGATCGGCGGCGCGACGATCATGGCGTCGGATGCGCCTCCCGGCCACTTCCACAAGCCGCAGGGCTTTTCGGTTTCACTGCTGGTCGAGGACCTCGGCGATGCGGAGCGCAAGTTCAAGGCGCTGTCGGCGGGCGGCAGCGTGAACATGGCGTTTGAGAAGACCTTCTTCGCCAAGGGATTTGGGATGTGCGTTGATCAGTTCGATATTCCCTGGATGGTGTTCTGCCCGGCGGAGCAGTAGCGCTCTTTGTTTGGAGCGCGATCGGACGCAAAACCGGTGCCCACCCCCGGAACAAGTCCGAGGGCATGCTTTTGCTCATCGCGCTCTACCTGCACGACGGATAGATCGCGGTGAGCTCGCGCCCGCGCAACAGGAGCAGGCGCGAGGTCAATCCGCCGCGGCGGCGGATCCAGCTCCGCACCGGGGCGGGATAAGCCTCCAGCACGACTTCCGACGCTTCCGGCTCGGCATACATTCTGCCGCGCCGGTCGATCGAGCGCGCGGCGTGGAAACCGAGCACGGCGCGGCGCGTCACGCAGATGCGATCGTTCGGCACCATGCTCAACACCAGCGTGCAGGCCGACAGGCACGGCCCGTCGATCACCACACGTTCGCCGGAATTGCGGACCTGTTCGAACAGGTCGAGGAACGGGCCGACCTGTCCGCCCGGACTGGAGAGAATGCGAACCTCGGCTTGCGCCGTCGCGAGCGAACAGGTGCAAAGCACCGCCGCGAGGAAGGCTGATCTGATGAACGCCATACACATGTCGGTTCCGCTCGCGTACGCGATCCGAACATGAGTTAGTCAATCGCAGCGCGCCGGACAAGATGCGCCTTATTGGTCGGCGCCCGATATGCCGGCCTCGGAAAATGTCGCCATGCCCGAATGGCAGGCGGCAGCGGCGCGCAGCAGCAGGATGGCGACGCCGGCCCCGGAGGCCTCGCCCAGCCGCATGTTGAGGTCGAGCAGCGGCTCAAGGCCAAGTTCCTGCAACAGCGCGCGGTGAGCGGCTTCCGCGGAGACGTGTCCGGCGCGGCAATGGCCGGTGATGCCGGATTGAAGCCGCGCCAGCGGCAGGATCGCGGCGGTCGCGACAAAGCCGTCGAGCAGCACGGGGATGCGGTGGTGCCGCGCCGCGAGGACGGCGCCGGCGATCGCCGCAAGCTCGCGCCCGCCCAGCGCTGCCGCCACTTCCAAGGGATCATGCAGAATGCCGCGGTGACGCTCGAGCGCCGCGTCGATTGCGGCACGTTTGCGGAGGAGCCCGGCATCGTCGACCCCGGTGCCGCGGCCGGCCCAGCGCTCAGCGCCGCCGCCGAGCAATGCCGCGCACAGCGTTGCCGCGCTCGTGGTATTGGCAATGCCCATTTCACCGACAGCAAGCAGATCGCAATCCTGAGGGACCGTGCGGTAGCCGATATCGACCGCTTCGAGAAACTCGGCCGCGTCCATCGCGGCTGCCACGGTGAAATCGCGGGTCGGGTGGTCGAGTGCGAGCGGCACCGCGCGCAATTCGGCGCCGGCGATGCGCGCGATCTGGTTGATGGCGGCGCCGCCGGCGTTGAAGTTCGCCACCATCTGCGCCGTAACGTCGGCAGGGTAAGCCGAGACATCGCGCGCAGCCACGCCGTGATTGCCCGCAAACACCGCGATGGTGACACGATCGAGCTCAGGCTGCTCGCGCCGCTGCCAGCGCGCCAGCCATATCGCGAGCTCTTCGAGCCGGCCGAGACTTCCCGGCGGTTTTGTCAGGTTCTGCTGCCGCAGCGCGGCCGCTTCGGCCAATCGCTCGTCGCCTTCAGGCAAGTCGCGACAGAAGGCGCTGATATCGTCTAGACTGTCGAACCGCATGCGGTTCCCTTAGCATGATCCGGACAAGTGGAAACCGGTTTTCCGACATGAATGAATGGCTCGACGATCTCAAAACCGCGATGGCGTTCCTGACGCGGTTGCCGATGCCGCATCCGGACGGATCGATGCCAGCGAATTTCGTTCGCGCGTACCGGATGTTTCCCCTGGCCGGAGCGCTGATCGGCGCCGCGGTAGGCCTGTTCTGTCTGGTCCTGCGGCTCGCCAATGTGCCCGACCTTGCGGCCGCGGCGCTGGCGCTCGGCGCCGGCGCGATCCTGACCGGCGCGTTGCATGAAGATGGCCTCGCCGACATCGGCGACGGTTTTGGCGGCGGCAGCGATGCGGCGCAAAAACTCGAGATCATGCGCGACAGCCGGCTCGGCACCTATGGCGCGATGCTGCTGCTGGTGAGTTTTGCCGCAAAGCTTTCCGCGCTGGCGGCGATCCCGGACAGATATATCGTGGAGAGCCTGATTGCGGCGCATGCGCTGGCGCGCGGCGTGCTGCCGGCGATGTCGATGAGTTTGCCTTTTGCGCGCCAGGACGGTCTGGCGCGTAGTACAGGGCAGCCGGACCTCTCCATCGCTGCGACCTCTGCGATCATCGCGTTGATCATCGCGCTATTGTCGCTGTCATGGGCCAATGCGTTCTGGGCCGCGATCCTGGCCGGTCTTTCCGCGGCCGGCATGGCATGGCTGGCCAAGCTGCAGATCGGCGGCCAGACCGGCGACGTACTCGGCGGCACCGAACAGATTTGCGAGACGGCAATCCTTGTGCTGCTCGCAGCAAAGCTCGGCTAGCTTGGCTCCGATGAAGACCGCAACAAATCTGTGGCTGGTCCGGCATGCTCCGGTCGAGGGCTTGCGTGGCGTCATCCACGGTCCCGACGCGCCGGCCGATGTCAGCGGTGCCGCAGCCTTTGCCGCGCTGAAAGCGCTGTTGCCGGCAGGCGCACCCTGCTTTTGCAGCCCGGCGCGGCGAACCCGCGCAACCGCGCTTGCGCTTATCCTCGATCCAGTCGAGCAGGGCGCGTTTGCCGAACAGGATTTTGGGATGTGGACCGGGCGGCGCCATGATGATCTGGCCGCCGAGTTCGGCGCGGCCCATCAGGAGTTCTGGAAACGGCCTGCGGATAGCCGCCCGCCCGGCGGCGAAAGCTTTGTCGATCAGATCGCCCGCGTCAGAGGCGGGCTCGCTTGCTTGCCGGCCGGCAACGTCGTGCTGGTGGTGCATTCCGGCACGGTCCGCGCGGTGCTTGCGATCGCACTCGATCTTGCGCCGGACGCGGCGCTGCGCTTCGTGATCGATCCGCTGTCGCTGACCCGGATCGATCGTCTTGCCAATGGCTGGCGGATCGTTGCCGTCAACCAGCACTAGCCGTTGCGCCGCTCGCCGCGCAGCGTCGGCAGGCCGATGCCGGCCGCATCGAAGCCGCCGTCGACCGCCAGAATCTGTCCGGTGATATAGCTCGAGCGGTCAGAGCTCAGGAACAACACGGCTTCGGCGAGCTCTTCCTCGAGGCCGTAACGATTGAGCGGGATCGCGTCGTGATAGTCGGCGCGAATTTCCGCCGTATGCACTTGTTTCGCCATCGCGGTGTCGACCGGACCCGGTGCGACGCCGTTGACGCGGATGCCGAGCGAAGCCAGTTCGACTGCGAGCTGTTTTGTCAAATGCGCGAGCCCGGCCTTGCTGGTGCCGTAGGCTGAGCGCAGCGTGGAAGCGCGCACCGCCGAAATCGAGGTGATGTTGACGATCGCGCCGCCGCCATGTTCGCGCATCAACGGCACCGCGGCCTTGGTGCAAATGAACGGACCGCCGAGGTTGACCGCGAGCACCCGGTTCCAGTCTTCATCAGAGGTCTGCAGCAGCGGCGCGAACACCGCAACGCCGGCATTATTGACGAGCGCATCCAGCCTGCCGAAGCGTTTGGCGATCGTGTCGATCGCCGCCGTCACCGCGCGCGCGTCGGAAACGTCGCAATGAAGCGCCAGCGTGTGATCAGGGTTTTCGAGCGCGGCGACCCCGCCCCGCAGCAATTCGGCTTCGATGTCGAGCAGCGCCACGCGCCAGCCTTCGGCCAGGAAGCGTCTTGCAGTTGCAAGCCCGATGCCGCGCGCCGCACCCGTGACCAGCGCGACTTTTTGCGGGGAGGGAGCCATATTCCGTCATCCTCGAAGACTATCGAGTCCCGCGACGCCTGGACATCGCGGAACTCGCGCTCAGGATGACGGAAAGTACCTTCTGGTCAAGCCGCCGCCCGGTTCTTGATGGCGCCGACGATTGCGGTGAGAACGGCGCCGGCCACGCCGCCGCCGGCCACCTGGCCGATAATGCTGCCGATATCCGGGGTCGAGGCGCTATTGGCCAGCAGCGGAATCAGCATACCGAGGATTTGTCCCCCGGCGCCGCCGCCGATCGCACCGGCGATGGTATTTCCGAGCGTGCCAAGATCGATATTCTTGGCCGCGCCGGCAGCGACATTGCCGCCGACCGCGCCACTGATGACCTGGATGATCAGATTGATGAGTAATCCCGACATGACGTGTCACTCCCCGGTCCGGTGTTCAACTACAGGGATACGTGCACGACGCCGGACCATCGCCGGGCGATCCAGCTTAGGCGCTTGCCGTAGCAAGGTCATGCTGCGCGCGCGAAGGATTTCGGACAAAAAGCGCGATTAACCACTGTCGCGCTTGCCATGGACCATGAAACGGAGATTGCGATGAAAGCCATTACCCATCAGAACGATGCGTGGGACGCGTGGCGGCCCGGCGTGGAGAGCCGCATGCTGGTGTCGGCGCGCAACGGGGCTGCGCAATTATGCATGTTCGAACAATGGGTCGCACCCGGCGTCGGCGCGCCGACGCACAGCCATCCGGTCGAGGAGGTACTCACCGTGCGCGAAGGCGAGGCCGAGATGTGGATCGAGGATCAGCACATGACGCTATCGGCGGGACAATCGCTGATTGTACCCGCAGGGCGCCTGCACGGCTTTCGCAATTGTGGCAGCACGAGGCTGCATATTCACGCGGTGCTGGCATCGCCGATCTTCGAGGCCACGCCGGAAGGCGCGACCGAGGTGACGCGACGGTGGGATTGAGACACTACGACGCCTAACCAGCGTGCCTATGGTAGTGCCGCAGGACCTTGGCCCGATTGCCGCAATCGCCCATCGAACACCATCGCCGATTTTGTGCTCGGCTCTCGTCAACAAAGAGCCAGCCGCATCCGCGGTCATCCTGGCACTGACGCACTTTCCCGGAACGCGGCCCCATCGCCAGCCCGACGGCAGACCATGCGATCGGTTTGAGCAAGTCGTCCGCCGCGCCGCGGCGATGATCCGAACGCCATATCAGCGCGCCTCTCGATGGCACGGCGTGCAGTCCGCGCGCTTGCGCTCGCGTCACGGCATCGAGAATCCGGAGCGCCGAGCGATCGAATGGCTTGCCATCGATTTGCGCAACCAGGATTTGACAGATCGCTTCGCGAAGCCGAACCGCGCTGTTCCGGAATGCTTCGCCCTCGCGCGGACGTTTCTCCCAGCGTGCGCGCAGACGGGAAGCGAATTTCGCATCGGCCACACCTTCGGTCGTTAGCCAGTCCAGCAGCGCGGCAGGGGTTTTCACCCTGTCCTCGAACGGATCGCGCAACCGCCACGCCACGGTATTGACGAACCGAATGCAAAGCTCTTCGTGGTCCCCTGCCGGGGGAACTCTGGATTTAGCTGGCATGTGTACCGTTTTCATCGGAACATCTTAACCCCTTAAGAGGTTAAACTCAAGAATGAGAGCGCCATTGCGGCCGGAGTTGCGGATATGCCCAGACGATTGTCCCTTGTCGTCGCATGCTTTCTGGCGATCTACCTGCTGTGGGGGTCGACCTATCTCGCCATTGCGTTCGGCTTGAAATCGTTCCCGCCACTCATGCTAATGGCGGTGCGATCGATTGCCGGCGGCATTATCCTGGTAGCCCTGAGCTGGCGCGAGATCTCAGGCATCTCAGCGCGTGCCTGGGCAATGGCAGCCGGGTGTGGTCTACTGTTTTTTCTCGGCTGTCACGGCATTCTCGCCTACGCGCAGCAGATGGTTCCGTCCGGCATCGCGGCCATCATGCTGGCGACCATACCGTTCTGGATTGTTCTCCTGGAATTGGTCATGCCGGCGAGGCATCCACCAGCGCTGGCTACGTTGATCGCTCTGCTTCCAGGCTTCGCCGGCGTGGCACTGGTCGCATTGCAGAATGTAAGTGACCGGCCCATCGGCGCGGCCGCGATCGCTTTGCTCATGGTATCGGCGCTGTCATGGGCCGCTGGTAGCCTGCTGTCGAGGCACACGTCGTCGAATTCGTCCAGCCTATCGCTGTCGGGGATACAGTTGACTGCCGGCGGAGCCGCATTGCTGATCACGAGCGTTGCTATCGGGGAGTTCCGCGGATTTTCGCCGAGCGCTGTGACGGCGCCGTCGCTGATGGCGCTGATTTATTTGATTGTCGCGGGAAGCGTTGCCGGATTCGCGGCGTATCATTGGTTGCTCTACAACGTGCCGACCGCACAGGTTTCGACTTACACTTTTGTGAACCCCGTGGTTGCTGTGATGCTGGGGTGGCTTTTCCTGCAGGAGAAGTTGTCGACCGCGATGCTGGTGGGCGGCCTGATGGTCATTGCTTCAGTCGTGGCGGTCTGGCGCGCCGATGCACAGCCATCCGAAACTGCACATTCATGCGGTGCCGGCGTCGCCGAGCCGTACTTCAACATGGGTCCCGAAGGAGGGTGCTTGAATGACCTCGACTGACCGCGCGGCGACGATCCGCGCCCTGTTTGCCGCTTACATGAGCAACGACCGCAAGGTGGTGGAGGACGCGCTCGCGGACGATTTCCGCTTCACGAGCCCCTATGACGACCAAATCGACAAGGCGACGTATTTCGAACGCTGCTGGAAGAACAGCGACTGGATCGAACGCCATGAACTCGAAAAAATCTTCGTCGAGGGCGATGAGGCCTTCGTGACCTACAAATGCATGGCGAGAGGTGGCAAGAGCTTCCGCAACACCGAATTCTTTACCTTCGCGGGTGACAAAATCCGCCGGATCGACGTCTATTTCGGCGCCACCTACCAGGACGGTGTGTTCGTCAAACAACAGCAATAAATAAATTCTAAACCGCATGTCGCGTTGGCCGGGTCTCGTTCGTCTTGCTGTCGTGGGTGGCTCTGTATCTTCCGGAGGGACTACAAAATGCAGGGAATGACAAGCCTCGGCGGGCTGTCCAAAGCGCGCCTTGGCCGCATGCGCGACATCATGGCCGGCCACGTCGATGGCGGCAGCATGCCTGGTCTCGTGACGCTGGTAAGCCGCCATGGTGAGGTTCACGTCGACGTGATCGGCAACATGGCGTTCGGCGGCGCGCCGATGCGGCGCGATTCTATTTTTCGCATCACCTCGATGACCAAGCCGGTGACCGCGGTGGCCGCCATGATCCTGGTCGAGGAATGCAAATTGCGGCTCGACGATCCCGTCGACCCCTGGCTGCCGGAACTGGCGGATCGAAAGGTGCTGCGCGCAATCGATGCGGCGCTCGACGACACCGTGCCGGCCAAGCGCGCGATCACGCTGCGCGATCTTCTGACCTTCCGGTTCGGGCTCGGCATGATCATGGTGTTTCCCGATCGCTATCCGATCCAGAAAGCGATTGCCGAAGCGGGCTTCGCGCCGGGGCCGGTCTTTCCGTCATTCGCGCCGGACGAGTTGATGCGGCGCTATGGCAGCCTGCCGCTGGTTTATCAGCCCGGCGAGCGCTGGCTCTACAACAGCGGAACCGAAATCCTCAGCGTGCTGATCGCGCGTGCCGCCGGCATGACCTTCGGAGAATTCCTGCGCGAGCGCATCTTCTCCCCGCTCGGCATGAAGGACACGGATTTCAGCGTGCCCGCGGCCGAACTCGATCGGTTCGCGACCGTCTATATGCGCGATCATGCGAGCGGTGAGTTGAAAGTGTTCGACGATCCCTTGACCGGAAAGTTTGCCAAGCCGCCGGTGTTCGAGAACGGCAGCGCCGGCCTCGTCTCGACAGCGGATGATTTCAACGCGTTCGCGCAGATGATGCTGAACGGCGGACGGCTCGGCAGCGAACGCATCCTGTCGCGGCCATCGGTCGAACTGATGACGACCGATCAGCTCAGCTCCGAACAGAAGCAGGGCTCCGAACTGTTTTTCGGCGACAACAGGGGCTGGGGCCTCGGGCTTTCGGTGTTCACCATGCGCGACAATCTCTGCAACGTGCCGGGCCGGTTCGGCTGGGACGGCGGTTACGGCACCTCCTGGTATTCCGACGCAAAGGAAAATCTCACCGGCATTCTGCTGACGCAGCGGATGATGGATTCGCCGCAGCCGCCGACGGTGATGGCCGATTTCTGGACCTCGGCCTATCAGGCGATCGACGATTGAACCGGCGGGCATGCGCCCATCCGGCAATTACCTCCGGAATAATTCTTTGGGACATGTCGGTGCCGCAAAACCCCGTTCGTCTTGTTGACGAGCGCGGCTTCCAATCGGCCCGCAAGCAAAGAGATCAAACGGAGAATGACTGATGCGATTCATGGTGATTGTGAAGGCGAGCAGGGATAACGAGGCCGGCGTCATGCCGAGCACGGAACTGCTGACCGCGATGGGCAAGTTCAACGAGGAGATGGTCAAGGCCGGTGTCATGCAGGCCGGCGAAGGCCTGCATCCGACCTCGAAGGGCGCCCGCATCAAATATGCCGACGGGCAAAGTTCGGTCAGCCGCGGGCCATTCAATCTGACCGGCGATCTGGTTGCAGGCTTCTGGCTGATCAAGACCAAATCGCTGGATGAAGCGATCGACTGGATGAAGCGCGCGCCGTTCGACGGCGGGTCCGAGATCGAAATCCGCCAGGTGTTCTCGCCCGAGGATTTCGGCGAAGCGCTGACGCCCGAACTGCGCGAGCAGGAAGAACGCCTGCGCGCCCAGGCCGCGAAGAAGTAAACCTAAACAAACAAGGACAACACGATCATGCGATTCATGATGCTGATGATTCCCGGCGGCTACGAGACGGCGGCCCCGGGCACCATGCCGTCGGCGGAGGCCGTCGCCGCGATGATGAAATACAACGAGGCCCTGAAAGAGGCCGGCGTGCTGATCACGCTCGACGGGCTGCATCCGCCGTCGATGGGCGCGCGGGTTTCGTTCGCCGGCGGCAAGCCGGTCGTGACCGACGGTCCCTTCACCGAGTCCAAGGAAGTGCTCGGCGGCTACTGGATGATCGAGGTGAGGTCGCGCGAGGAGGCGATCGCCTGGGCGAAGCGGTGTCCGGCGTCCGGCAACGAGGTCATCGAGATCCGCCAGGTGCAGGAAATGTCGGATTTTCCGGCCGACGTTCAGGAAGCGGCGGCCGGATTTGCCGAACTGCAGGGCAAACCTACCGCGCGTTAATGTTGATGAAGGCCCGCGCCTTCGGCTGCGGAGAAGCAGTCCCGCTAGTGACCTTTGCGCCCGCTCATGTAAAAGCCCTTCACATGAGCTGGCGCAAGGAACAGAGCCGCGCCGAGCGCGGCTATCACCACGGCAATCTGAAGGAGGCGCTGCTGCAGGCGGCGCTCGATCTGATTGCGGAGAAAGGCGCCGCCGGCTTCACCTTTGCCGACGCCGCGCGGATGGCGGGCGTCAGCCCGGCCGCGCCCTACCGGCATTTTCGCGACCGCGACGAACTGCTTTCGCAGCATCGCGCAGCGCGGCTTCGAGCAGTTCGAGGCGGTCCTGACCGCGGCCTGGGACGACGGACGTCCGGATACCGTCACGGCGTTCGAGCGGGTCGGCAAGGCCTATCTCGCCTTTGCCCGCGAGGAGCCGGCGTTCTATTCGGCGATGTTCGAATCGGGGCTTCCCGTCGACCTTAATCCGGCATTGCTGGCGGCAAGCGAGCGCGCTTTCGGCATCATCCGGGCCGCCGCCGAGCGGCTTGCCGCGCTGGCGCCGCCCGGCATGCCGCGGCCGCCGGCGCTGATGATGGCGCTGCACATCTGGTCGATGTCGCACGGCGTGGCGTCGCTGTTTGCGCGCGGCGATGCGGCGCGCCGCAAGCTGCCGATGTCGGCGGAGGATCTGCTGGAAGCCGAAGTGCTGATTTATCTGCGCGGTCTCGGCTTCCCGAGCCGACCGCAGGCCGACGGCAAAAGAGCCGGCGGACGAAAAGCCGCCGGGTCCCTGGGGCAACCCAAAATAAATTTCTCGAAAATAATTCGGCCGCCGCCGCTGGCGCCCGGCTTGACAAAAACCCGGGATGGTTTACGTATGTAAATGTTATTTACATTCACAACGGCGTGAAGCCGTCATGGAGAGGGAAATGGCCTACACCGCAGATGTCAATCGATGGCGCGGCCCCGTCGAAGAGCCCTATCGCCCGCATATGTTGATTGCCCCTGGCATCCCGGCTGGATCGCGGACCATTCTCGGCTTCCTGTTCTGGTGGCCGATCGGTCTTGCCTTTCTCTTTTTCACACTCAGGAGCACGAAAATGGGTTGCTGGAGTCACCAGGATCGCTGGCAGAACAAGATGGAGCGGATGCAGTACAAGATGGAGCGGATGCGCAACCACATGGAGCGCCGCGGCTTCGGCTTCGGCGGCTTCGGTCCGCCCTCGAGCGGCAACCGCGCCTTCGACGAGTACCGCGTGGAAACCCTGCGGCGCCTCGAGGAGGAGCAGACCGAATTCAAGGATTTCCTCGATCGGCTGCGTCACGCCAAGGACAAGGAAGAGTTCGACCAGTTCATGGCGCAGCACCGCCCGCGTCCGACGCCGCCCACCGACGGCCAGCCGCAGAGCTGAACCGCTAGCGTTCTCGCGTCAAAAACAGGTCCAGAGCCTCAGGCGTATGCCCCCATAACACCTGACGGCATCGAGCCGCCCGTCTGCCGAAAAGCAGGTGGGCGGTTTGGTTTTGGCCGCCTCGAACCCGAACCTCGGCGGTTCATACCAAGCGTTGGGCGAGCGCTCGTTCGACGTTGTAGGATGGCACCTGAGGCAGGGCGTGATGGATCTGATAGACAAATGGCTTCTCGGGGCAGTCGCAGCTGCGGTGATTGGCTATATCAGCCTGATCTATGGCGGTTGCGCGCTTGATTCACGATGTCACCTGCGCACCTGCCCTAATCACCGATATACCTGCGGGGTGAGCTATGAACCGGATAGCGCGCCCGCGCGATCCGATTCGCGATGACATGCTTGCCGCGCTCGATGCGCGCTTGCGCAGTTGCGCCAGGGAGGCGTGAGCAAGCCCGCCGGCCGAACTGGCGCCGCCGCCGGACGCGCCTATATTTCGCGAACGCTGACGCAGGCAGGTAGCGATGGTCACAGACGGAATTGTATCGGCTGAGGGGATTTGGCTGTCGGTCCGGCGCGAAGCTGAAGCCGTCTTGGCCAGCGATCCCGTATTCGGCAGTTCATTATCGATCGCCGTCCTCGATCATCCCGGCCTCGGAAGCTGCGCTTGCTTTCCAGATCGGGCAGCGGCTCGGCACGGGCAACGCAGATCGCGCGCAATTCACCCGCGTCGCCAATGAGGCGTTTGCGAGCCTCGCCCGATCTGGTTGATGCTGCGCGCCGCGATCTGCACTGGAATTGTCCTGCATGACCCTGCATCCACAGCGACTTCTGCCGCCGCTTCTCAACTTCAAAGGCTACGTCGCGTTGCAGGCGTGGCGCGTCGTCGAACTGGCTCTGGCGCCAGGGCCGCACGCGATCTCGCGCTATTGCTGCAAAGCGCAGTCCTCCGAACAGCTTCAGGTCAGCATCCATCCGTCCGCGTCGATCGGAACATCGGTGTTCCTGGATCACGCGACCGGCATCGTGGTCGGACTCGTCTCGTCATCGATCGGCGACGAGGTGACCATCCATGCAGAACGTCACCGTCGGGCGGAACGTCGAAGCCGAGCCCGAGCCGTGCCCCCACGATTGGCCGCGGCGTCCTGCTCAGCACCGGGGCGACCATTCTCGGCGACCTCAGCGTCGGCGACTTCGCCAAGATCGGGGCGGGATCGGTGGTGACGTGTGACGTGCCCGGCCGGATGTACCGCGGTCGGCGTGCCGGCGCGGCTGACCAATTGTCCGCAGACGGCGGTTCCGGCCTGAACGCTGGAATCAAGGCCGGTCTAAGCCGCGCTGCCGCCTTCACTTCGCCATCGGCCGAAATTCCCCTTTGGTAACCTCGCCTTAACCATGATTAGCGTCTGGTTAGGGGCGTAAAGACGCGCGGATAGCCCTCGTTTTGACACGTTGGCAGGGGATGCAGGCCTCGGCTTCGGACGGGCCTCCCATGCGACACAGAACAAGGCTCTCGCGCTGGCGCTTACCGCCGCGCCCGTTGCGCGCGGCTGTGGAACCGGCAGCCATTTGCTCCCGGAAGATTTGGGACACTTGCGTTGAGAGGATACCGCTTATGAATCGGCCGACGTGGCTCAGTCAGCCTTGCCGCTGGCATCCAGCGACGTATCGCTGATCGCACTGTTCCTGCAGGCCGCCTGGATCGTCAAGGTCGTCATGCTGGGGCTGCTGGCCTGTTCGGTCTGGGTCTGGGCGATCGCGATCGACAAGATCTTCCTGTATGCGCGCACCAAGCGCGCCATGGACCGCTTCGAGCAGGCGTTCTGGTCCGGGCAGTCGATCGAGGAACTTTACCGCGCGCTGTCGGCCAAGCCGACGCAATCGATGGCGGCCTGTTTCGTCGCGGCGATGCGCGAATGGAAGCGGTCGTTCGAAAGCCAGGCGCGGTCGTTCGCCGGGCTTCAGATGCGGATCGAGAAGGTCATGAACGTCTCGATCGCCCGCGAAATCGAGCGGCTGGAACGCCGGCTGCTGGTGCTGGCGACGGTCGGCTCGGCGGGCCCGTTCGTCGGCCTGTTCGGCACGGTCTGGGGCATCATGTCGAGCTTCCAGTCGATCGCCGCCTCGAAGAACACCTCGCTGGCGGTGGTGGCCCCGGGCATCGCGGAAGCGCTGTTTGCGACCGCAATCGGCCTTATCGCCGCCATTCCGGCGACTATTTTCTACAATAAGTTCACCTCCGAGGTGAACCGGCAGGCCCAGCGGCTGGAAGGGTTTCGCCGACGAATTTTCCGCGATCCTGTCGCGCCAGATCGACGAGCGGGCGTGAGGGGCGGTATGCTGTGAGAAGCAGATCGTGAGCACCAGATCATGGCGATGAACATGGCAGGTTCGTCGGGCGGCGGCGGACGCCGCGGCCGGCGTCGCGCCGGTGATGGCGGAGATCAACGTCACGCCGATGGTGGACGTCATGCTGGTGCTGCTGATCATCTTCATGGTCTCGGCGCCGCTGTTGACGGTGGGCGTGCCGCTCGATCTGCCGCAGACCCAGGCCAAGAGCCTCGAACAGGACAAGAACGCCGCTGACAGCTTTCGGTCGACGTCAAGGGCCAGGTGTTCATCAACGACACCGAAGTCGCGATGAACGAGCTGGTGCCGAAATTAAAGGCGATCACCGACGCCCGTGGCGGCCTCGACGAGCGTATATTCATGCGGGCGGACAAGAAGGTCGGATTACGGCACCGTGGCGAAGGTGATGGGACGACTTGTCGCAGCCGGCTTCAAGCGGCTGGCGCTGGTCACCGAAGTGGAGCAGGGGTACCTAAGGAGTGAAGGTCGACAAGACACTGGTTGCGTCGGTGGCCCTGCACGTCCTCGTGATCGGGTGGGGACTGGTGTCGTTTTCGTCGCAGCGCTCGCTCGAAGCGCCGCCGCCGGAATCCCTGCCGGTCGACATCATTTCCGCCGATCAGCTTGCCAAGATCACCGCCGGCATGAAGACCGGCAAAAAGGAAAATCCGAAGCCGCTGGTCGAGAAGGTCGCCGAAGCCAAGCCGGTCGAGATGACGCCGTCGGCAAGATCACCGAGAAGACGCCGGTCGTGACCGACACGGCGCCGCCGCCGCCGCCGAAGCCGGTGGAAAAGCCGGTCGAGAAAAAGCCCGATCCGCCGAAGCCGGTCGCCGAGAGCAAGCCCAAGGAAGAGCCGAAGCCGATCGAGAAGAAGCCGGATCCGCCCAAGGTCGATCCGATCGCGGAAGCCTTGAAAAAGGAAGAGAAGAAGCCGCCGCCGAAGCCGGAAGCCAAGGCGGCGCCCGCCGCAGCCGCCGAAGCCGAAGCGGAACGGACCTTCGACCAGATCAAGATCGCAGCCCTGCTCGACAAGCGCGATCCGACCCGGCAGGCGGTCACCGGTGAGACGCTGAATTCGCAGCCGCGCTCGGCCTCGCCCACGGTAAGGCAGCGACGCTGTCGCAGTCCGAGCTTGACGCCATGCGGGCGCAGCTTGCGAGCCTGTGGAAGTGCAGCCGGGCGTCGAACATCCGGAGGAACTCTATGTCACGGTGCGCATTCGCCTGAACCCGGACCGCCGGCTGGCAGCACCGCCCGCAGGTGATCGCCACCGGTACATCGCCGCGCTATCAGGCGGCAGCGGAAGCGGCGTGCGCGCGATCATCGAGTGCCAGCCGTACAATGTTGCCCGATGCGACTTTCGACGAATGGAAATATTTTGACGTCGATTTTGATCCGAAGCAGATGTTTCGCAGCTGACGCTTTTCGCAGAAATGAGACCCTAGCAATGTCTGTGAAGTCGATTTCCGTCTGACGCCATTCGCGCTCGACCGCCGCAAGCTTCTGATCGGCGGCGCTGGCGGCCGCCGCGGGCCTGCTGCTGCCGTCGCGCGGGCGCGCTCAGACCAAAGTGCATAATCCCCGAAGGCAATTTCGCGCCGCTGCCGATCGCGATCCCGAATTTCGTGGCGGGAACGCCGTCGGACGGCGAAGTCGGCGTCGGCGTCACCCAGGTCATCACCAACAACCTCAAGCGCAGCGGACTGTTCGCGCCGATCGATCAGGCCGCCTATATCGAAAAGATCATCAACATCGACGCGCGCGCCGCAATTCCAGAACTGGAAGACCATCAACGCGCAGGCGCTGGTGACCGGCCGCATGACCCGGCAGCCCGACGGCCGGCTGAAGGCGGAATTCCGGCTCTGGGACGTCGCCACCGGCCAGCAACTGACCGGCCAGCAATATTTCACCTCGCCGGAATATCTGGCGGCGGATCGCGCACATCATTTCCGACCAGATCTACGAGCGCCTGACCGGCGAGAAGGGCTATTTCGACAGCCGCGTGGTGTTCGTCGACGAAAGCGGACCCGCGGAACGGCGCGATCAAGCGGCTGGCGCTGATGGATCAGGACGGCGCCAATGTCCGCTATCTGACGCGCGGCACCGATCTCGTGCTGACGCCGCGGTTCTCGCCGTCGACCCAGGAAATCACCTATATGGAATTCGGCCAGGGCGACCCGCGGGTCTATCTGTTCAATATCGAGACCGGGCAGCGCGAGATCGTCGGCAATTTTCCCGGCATGTCGTTCTCGCCGCGGTTCTCGCCGGACGGCCAGCGCGTGATCATGAGCCTGCAGCAGGGCGGCAATTCGAACCTGTTCGTGATGGACCTGCGTTCGAAATCGACCACGCGCCTGACCGATACGCCGGCGATCGATACCTCGCCGTCCTATGCGCCGGACGGCACGCGGCTCTGCTTCGAATCCGACCGCGGCGGCAAGCCGCAGATCTATGTGATGCCGGCGACCGGCGGACGCGCGCAGCGCATCTCCTTCGGCGGATGAACGGCACCTATTCGACCCCGGTGTGGTCGCCGCGCGGCGACTACATCGCCTTCACCAAGCAGGGCGGCGGACAGTTTTCGATCGGCATCATGAAGCCCGACGGCTCGGGCGAGCGGATTCTCACCTCCGGCTTCCACAACGAAGGACCGACCTTTGCGCCGAACGGCCGCGTCCTGATGTTCTTCCGCGATCCCGGCGGCAATGAGCGGACCGTCGCTGTTCACCGTGGACATTTCCGGACGCAACGAACAGCGGGTTCCGACCCCCGGCTTCGCGTCCGATCCGGCGTGGTCGCCGCTGCTGTCGTAAGCCTGGCGCCGATCTTTCCAGTTCGCGATAGCTCGCGGCGCCCGACTTCGAAAAAAGCGGCGGCGGCGCCGGTTCCACGCGCCGTAGTTGCAGGGTCAACCGCTCGCCAACTTGCCTAGCTCTGCTGATTTATCGGGCAGATTTTCGTTATCGAAAGTGCGGGACAACGTCGCGGTAACGATATTCCCTCAGAAAGACTTCATCTGCGCCGGGTAAGAACTACGGACCCGAAGAGGACGGGTGCGCCCCGAATGCAGCTTGCAAGCCAGAGCGGAGAGACCGACGAGAAGATGTCGCCGTCCATTTCGCGCGGCGTTGATCGATTCGCTGTTCGAAACTCCCGCTCCGCTGCTTGCGGGTATCGTCTTCGTGGCCATCGCGGCGGCCATGACCGCGCTGAAGACGGGAGAAACATCTGATCTGGGCGTGTGTCGCGCTTCTCATCGTGGCCGGCGCTGTCCGGGCGTTCGACTTGCGGCAATTCCAGCCGCGCAAATCGACCCTGACTGCCGAAGAAGCTGCGCGGTGGAAGAAGCGCTATCAGATCGGGGCGATGATCCAGGCCGCTGCGATCGGCATATGGTGCTCCGTCACTCTGCTGAGCAGCGACGACGCCGTCGCCCACATGATCTGTCTATCCGTCACCACCGGGATCGTGGCGGGAGGTGCGGGCAGGGCCTATGGACGGCAGTGGATATTCCATCTGCAGGTCGTGCTTCTGTTCGGTCCGACCGTGATCGCGTTGGCGTTGCGTGGCACACCCTATTACATCGCGATGTCAGTCGTGAGCGCCGCATTTCTTCTGGCGCTCATGCAACTCTCGGCCAATCTGCACAGAATATTCATGCAGGCGCTTGTGGCGCGCGAGCGCGAGGCGGCGCTGGCCGGCCAATTCGACACCGCGCTGAACAACATGCCGCACGGCCTGTGCATGTTCGGCGCCGACGGGCGTCTCGCGGTGATGAATCATCGCTTCAGCGAAATGATGGAGCTGTCGGACGATCTCGTCCAGCACGGGCGCGCCGCCTCCGACATCGTCGATGCCTGCGTCAGCGCCGGATCGATCTCGGCGGTCAGCGGAAAGATGATCCTCTCCGAAATCGAGAATTCGCAGGCCAGGGACATCATCACCACCGATCCCGACCCGATCCGCGGCCGGTCGCTGTCCTGGACGTTCCAGCCGATGGCCGGCGGCGGCGCCGTCGTGCTGCTCGAAGACATCACCGAACGGCGCAACGCCGAAGCCAAGATATCAGCCATCTGGCGCGTTACGACGAACTGACGGCGCTGCCCAACCGGCTCAATTTCCGCGACGAGATCGAGCGTCTGCTGGCGGTTCCGCACGACTGGACCGGCTGTCGGCGCTGCTGTTCGTCGATCTCGATCAGTTCAAGCAGGTCAACGACACGCTGGGCCATCCCTGCGGCGACCAGCTGTTGTGCGCGGTCGCCGACCGCCTGCGCGACATGCTGCGCCCGGAGGATTTCGTGGCGCGGTTCGGCGGCGACGAATTCGTGGTGTTCCAGCAGAACATCAAATCCAACGAGGACGCCGCGGTGCTCGCCCGGCGCATCGTCGATCGCCTGAGCGAGCGCTACAAGATCGACAATCATCTGGTCGAGATCGGCGCCAGCGTCGGCATCGCGATGACGTCGCCGGGCGTCAGCGCCGACACGCTGTTGAAGAACGCCGACATGGCGCTCTATCGCGCCAAGGCGGACGGCCGCGGCACCTTCTGCTTCTTCCGCGACGAAATGGCGCAAACCGTCGAGGCGCGCCGCATCCTCGAACTCGACCTGCGCAAGGCGCTGGCCAACGAGGAATTCGAGCTGTTCTATCAGCCGCTGGTCAATCTCAAATCGGGCCGGATATCGACCTGCGAAGCGCTGCTGCGCTGGAATCATCCGGTGCGCGGCACGGTTTCCCCGATCGATATCATTCCGGTCGCCGAGGACATGGGCCTGATCGTCGATCTCGGCCGCTGGATCCTGCGCAAGGCCTGCATGGAATGCATGAAATGGCCGGAAGGCGTCAGCGTCGCGGTCAATTTCTCGCCGCAGCAATTCCATCAGCGCGACGTGCTGAGCGAGGTTCGTTACGCGCTCGAAGTCTCCGGGCTTCCCGCGCATCGCCTCGAAATCGAGATCACCGAATCCTCGCTGTTGCGCAATACGCAATTGACCCACGACGTGTTGTCGCAATTGCGTACGCTTGGGGTGCGGATCTCGCTGGACGATTTCGGCACCGGCTATTCGAGCCTGAGCTATCTGCATAATTTCCCGCTGCAGAAGGTCAAGATCGATCGCTCCTTCCTGGAAGGCATCGACACCGATCGTCCGCTGACGCTGCTGCGCGGCGTGGCGCGGCTCTCCGCCGATCTCGGCATGTCGGTCGTGGTCGAAGGCATCGAGACCAACGAGCAACTGGAGTTGATCAGCGCCGACGGCACGGTGACCGAGGCGCAGGGCTATCTGTTCAGCCGCCCGGTTCCGGCGGTGCGGGTGCGCCAGCTGCTCAACGCCTCGCATGGTCGCCGCATGCCGGACGGTCAGATCGTCGTCGTCCCTTCGCGATCGATCGCCTGACTTTACTCGATCGGTCCCACCGCTTTTGCTCGCCCGCACCGGGTTTTTGCGGCCCCGAAAGGTTAACCCTAACGTCTCCAGGCCTTTGCAATTCTGTTAAGGAGCTATTAATCTTCTCGCACTCGCGGAAGTTGCCTCGAAGTGTAGGAGTGTCAGATGAAGTCCGGAGCCGAACCGCGCACGTGGCCCGTTCCGCGGGGATCGGGGCTATTTGATCGCGTCGACTACCGGCTCCTCGAAACTCCCGAGGAAAGAGATTCAGTCTATTTGCTGCGTTACAGGGCCTATCTGCATGGCGGATTGATCCTGCCGTCGGAGTTGCGGCGCGTCAGCGATGGTTATGACGATGCGCCCAACGTCTGGATCTTCGGAGTCTATATTGACGGAGAACTCTGCAGTTCTCTCCGCATCCACGTCCTGACGTCGGAATGGCGGATGTCCTATTCAACCGAATTGTATGGCGACGTTCTCCATCGTCGCCTCGATCGCGGCGAAGTTTTCGTCGATCCGGCGCGTCTTGCTGCAGACCCCGAAAAAGCCAAGCGGTATCCAGAGCTTCCCTATGTGACGCTGCGGCTTGCCTATCTGGCATGCGATCATTTCAATGCCGATACCGGGCTCGCGATGGTGCGTCCCGATCACCAGCCGTTTTATCGCCGCGTCTTTCTGCACGAGCCCATCGCTGAACCGCGTGCGTTTCCGGGCTGGCATACCATGAAGACGTCATTGATGGCCTCCGATTTCCGGACGCTCCGGGAAAGGGTCCTGGCGCGTTTTCCCATTATGCGATCGAGCGCTTTTGAGAGGCGGATGTTGTTCGATCGCGGCAGCCCGCACCGGGCTTTGTTGCGGCCGGTGCTCGTTTCGGCGCCGCTCAGCCCTGATGCGGCCGCGACCCTGGTCTGACTGCCCCGGTTCCGTCTCCCGCGAGTGCATTCCGTGGCCCCGGCGGGGCTAGCCCAAAATTCCGGCAAAACCGGCGGTTCTGCCGGCTAACGCGGCTTGCCTTCACCCTCGCGCCACATTTACAACCCATTAACTATCGCGGTTGCTTTTCGCCGTCCGGGGGCATTTGATCGGGTTTGGCAACACCCCATCAAGGTTGACGGAACGTTCGCTTAACCAACCCCCTGTAGACCGGACAACAGTCGAAAAACGTGAGCGTGGAGGCTCCGGAATGAAATACCAGATGCGTATCCTCCAGGGTTTGAAGTTGGCTGCGGTGCTGGCAATCGCGCTGTCGATGGGCGCCTGCGCCAACAAGAACCTTGGTACCGATGCGATGGCGAGCGCGGCGACCCCGGGCAGCCAGCAGGATTTCGTCGTTAACGTCGGCGATCGCGTGTTCTTCGAGAGCGATCAGACCGATCTGACGCCGCAGGCGATCGCGACCCTGGAAAAGCAGGCGCAATGGCTGCAGACCTATCCGCGCTACAGCTTCACCATCGAAGGCCATGCCGATGAGCGGGGCACGCGTGAATACAATATCGCGCTCGGCGCCCGCCGTGCCCAGTCGGTGCGCACCTTCCTGGCTTCCCGCGGCATCGATGCGTCGCGGATGCGGACCATCTCCTACGGCAAGGAGCGGCCGGTCGCGGTCTGCAACGACATCTCGTGCTGGTCGCAGAACCGCCGCGCCGTCACGGTCTTGAACGCCAGCTCGTAAGGGCCTGCGCGTCAACCCGTCGTAAGCTTTGCCGGCGCCTTCGGGCGTCGGCTTTGTTTTGGGCGGCATTGCAATAGCCTGATTGCGAACGAGCCCGTTCGCAGCATCGGAAACAAGACGCAATTGTCTCCGGCCCTTAGAGCATGATCCGGAAAAGTGGGCACCGGTTTTCCCTCGCGACAAACGCGGAACGCGTTTGCGCGGAGATCATGCTCAAATAAGAAAATAGAGCGGATGACGATTCGAAGAAAAGTCATCGCGCTCTAGGAGCTGGCCTCCATGAGGGCGTGGACCTTTTCGAGACGCGCCACGGGATCGAGCGTCGCCAACAAGCCTTGTTTGTCGCTGATCGGCAGGGCCAGATAGGCAGAGATTACGTCGGCAACGCGTCCGGGATCGCGGATTTGACCAAGCGATGGCCAAATCCGCTGGATTTCAATTTTTCGGGCCGCCGCGTAGCGCTCGAACCGCTCGATGGCTCTTTCGATGAGTTCAGGAGCATCGGGTATCGGTCCCTCATTGATGTCGGCCGTTTCGGCCTGGAACGCACCTGTCTCGCCAATGAAGCGACAGATCATGACGCGCCTATATGCCTGCGTCACGACTTTCAACGTGTCATCGGCAAGCCGCTCAAGCTCAAGCAGCCTGGCGAGGACGCCGACCTCGTAAACATCGTCGAATCCGGGCTCGTCGACACCGGCCTCTTTTTGGACGGCCAGCACGACCTCCCGCTGACGTTCGAACGCCCGGTCGAGCGCATGCCTGGTTTTCTCGCGCCCGACAAAGAGCGGGAAGACCATTGCCGGGAAAGGAACGAGGTCCCTTAGCGGAAGGGCCGGGTAACTGACCGCTCCCGCGGAAGCCGTTGCGGCCCGAGTGCCGTTTCGTCGCTGGTCGGCCTGGAGCAGGGCAGACAGCGTGTTCCAGTCGGAAACGCCGAGCATTTTGGAAACCAATTCCAGGCTCTCGCTGTGGCTGATGGTGACGGTCTTGGCGGTCAGGGATTCGCGCAGGGTCTGCGCCATGGTTTTGGCATCGCGAAAATCGCGCATCGGTTTTTCGTCCTCTGCTTGAGCGAACCAGGCGTGTCAGGTGGTTGCGTTGCTGACCCGGTCGCTCGGGCAAAGGGAGGCCTTGAAGGCTCGATACGTTCACCGTTCCCTTAAAGGGAGCAACCAGCAGGTCGTATCAACCGTGCTTTATGTTGAACCGCTCTCTATTGGGTGTCAATTCCGAACCACCGTTAGCGGCGCTCGATGAAATCGCGGATCACAGCCATCGCCCGTTCCGGCGCATCGGGGACCACGGCGTGCCGGCAATTTTCAAACCGTTCGAACTGCACGAGATGCTGCGGAAGTGCTGCTGCGATATCCGCCTGGCATTCGATCGGCAGCATTGGATCGTCCTCGCCGCCGAGCACAAGGGTCGGACACTGGATGCGGGAAAGCTCGCCGAGCATGTCGAAGGACAGGCTTTCGCCGCCCGGTCTCGTGAACCATTGCAGCACCTCCGGCCGGTTCACGGCACGGCGTGCCATGTCGGGATCACGAGGGGTGCGGGTATAGAGCGGCATCGCCAGGCGCAGCCACGCCTCGATCGAGGCTTGATCCGGATGGCCTTGGACTTCCATGAACCGGCGGCGCGCCAGCGCTCCAACTTCCGGGCCGCCGAAGCGCTCGAACAACGCCACGCGGCGATCCCGATACGAGCCCCCGATCGCCTCGGTGCTGATCAGCACCAGTTTTGAGGGGTGGGCCGGATGGCGCGTAGCATAAGCCAGCGCCACCATGCCGCCGAACGATACGCCGAGCACGATCGGGTTTTCGATGCCGAGGGCGTCGCAGAAGGCGCGCACGTCGTCGCCCCATTGCGCGAGATTCCACTCCTCGCGCGGGCCGTCCTCGCTTCTGCCGTTGCCGCGATGGTCGAGATAGATGATCTGGGCGATATCGGCCAAAGTGGAGTAGGCAGGCTTGTAGATCGAATGGTCGAAGCCGGGGCCGCCATGGAGGAGGAGCAGGGTCGGCTTTTCCCGCATCACGGGACCGTCGGGGGCAAGCCTGGCGCCCTCGACGTCGAAGAATAAGCGCACGCCGTTCACATTCACATGCATGGCCAACCCGCTTGCTAGTTTCGACGAGGACCCTAAACCATAGCCCGGAAAACCACTGCGGATTCGGAACATCAGTCACAATTCTGGCGTACTCCCTTCCTCAATGTTCGGAGCTTTCGCTTGACCAGTCGATCTCGTCGTCAGGGCAAAATGTCACGCAGATTTCTACAAAATGCCGGCGCCGTGGCCGTTGCCGCGCTGGTTTCGCTCGGCGCGCCGGCGTTGGCCCAGGTGGACGATGCCGACGCGGAAATGCGCATCCAGCGGCTAGAAAACCAGTTGCGGCAATTGACCGGCCAGAACGAGGAACTCCAATTCCGCAACCGCCAGCTGGAAGAGCGCTTGCGGCAGCTCGGCGATACCCAGATGACCCCCGGCCAGCCCGCACCGGCGCAGCCCGGGGTTGCGGCGATTCCCCCGGGGCAGGTCTATCGCCCGCCGCAACCGCAAGGCGGGTATGGGCAACCGCAGCCGGCCAACGGGCCACCGCAGCCGGGTTACCCGCAGCAACAGGTCGCTTCTCCCGCGCCGATTGCCCAGGAGCCGGCCGGGCCGCAAGGAAGGCGGCGCGGCGACGCCTTCGATCCCAGCCAGAACCCGAACGCCCCGGGCGCGCCGCAGGCGCTCGGCGGCGGCCAGCTTCCGGTTCAGCAAGAGACGGCCGTTGGAGCGCCCGGCGGACGCGGCCCCGGCGAGCCGCTCGATCTCGCCAACACCGGCGGCGCGCGTTATCCGCAAGCGGGTCTGCCGCCGCAGCAGCCGCGGGCCCCGGCCGGCCCGGGGCTTGCCACCGCGCCGCCCTCGCAATCGCCGCGAGACGAGTTCGATCTCGGCATCGGCTACATGCAGCGCAAGGACTACGCGCTTGCCGAAGAGACCATGAAGAGCTTTGCGCAAAAATATCCGAGCGATCCGCTCCTGGCGGATTCGCAATACTGGCTCGGCGAGAGTTATTTCCAACGCCAGCAGTATCGTGATGCGGCCGAAGCCTTTCTGGGCGTGACCACCAAGTACGATAAATCGGCGAAAGCGCCGGACGCGCTGCTGCGGCTCGGACAGTCGCTCGCGGCCCTGAAGGAGAAGGAAGCGGCTTGTGCTGCGTTCGGCGAGGTGTTGCGTAAATATCCCCGCGCGTCGGCCGGCGTCAAAGCGACCGTCGGCCGTGAGCAGACACGGGTGAAGTGCTAGGCCGCGCCGCGGCGCGACAAAGCGGCCTTGCGCCTTCAATTCGGCGGCAGCGCCTTGGACTCGCATTCCGCTTCCGCTCTTCGGGCGACTGTGGAACTGAACTAGACCAGGCCGCGCACTCGTAATCGACCTTGACCAGCGCGGTTTGATCAATGTCCGCCTCCGAAAGCGACCAAATTCCGCAACGGAACGAAATGACGCGAATGGGATGGACCGGCCGTGCTCCAGCCCCGAGCGACCGACAGAATCGGTTCGGGGGTTTTGAAGCACAAGGAGCACATGCCATGACTTGCAAGAAAGACGTCGCCGTTGTCCGCACAATTGGTATCGATACCGGCAAGAACACGCTGCACATGATTTGCCTGAATGAGAAAGGCGCGATCGTTCTGCGTGAGAAAGTTTCCCGGAACCGAATTGCCGCACGTCTTGTGAACATACCGCCGTGCCTCATCGGGATCGAAGCTGGCATGGCCACTCACTACATGTCCCGGGATTTGCTTGCGCTTGGTCACGAGGTCAAACAGGTGCCACCGGCTTATGCCAAGCCGTTTCGGCAAGGCCACAAGAACGACTTCCGAGACGCTCACGCGGTTGCGGAAGCCGTGCAACGCCCTTCAACGCGCTGCGTGCCGATAAAGACCGACGATCAATTGGACCTGCAGGCGCTTCACCGCGTGCGCTCTCGCCTCATCGGGGATCGGACCGCTGTGATCAATCAGGTCCGTGGTTTTCTTCTGGAGCACGGCATTGCCGTGAGGCAAGGACCTCGCTCTCTGCGGCAACAGCTCCCACAGATTCTAGCCACGCGCACTGACGTGCTATCACCTCGGATGCTCAGGATCATTGAGGACACCGTCGACGACTGGAGATATCTCGACGATCGCATCGAAAGGGTAACGGATGAGATCGAAGGTCTGGCACGCATCGACGTGAACTGTGGGCAGTTGATCAGTGTTCCGGGCATCGGCCCGATCATTGCAAGCGCCACGGTGGCTGCAGTCGGCAATGGAACTGCCTTTGCGAAAGGGCGAGACTTTGCCGCTTGGCTTGGCCTGGTGCCGAAACAGATGTCGACCGGTGATCGCACCATCCTTGGCCGCATCACGAAGCGCGGAAACCGCTATTTGCGTATGCTCTTCGTCCAAGGCGCCCGCGCCATTCTGCTCCGACCGAAGAGTTGGGCAAAGCATAGCTTTGGACCCTGGCTCACGACTGCGGCGCGGCGTCTACATCGCAACATTCTGACAATCGCGCTCGCCAACAAGCTGGCGCGGATCGCTTTGACTGTCTTGATCCAAGGCCGCAGCTACGAAACGCGCATCGTATCGGCAGCCGCATAATTGAACAGAATGGCATCTACCGAGGGAAACCAACGTGAATAGCTAACGTCACACGACCCGGAACTCTGTAATTCCCGCCGAGGTTTGCGAGTTGGATGGAGGAGATGGAGAAACGGTCTGACCGTCACATCCGTGATCTGGTGGCACATACGGCCTTCAAGGGCCTAGACGCGAATGAGATCGGGTGCGCGCGGATATCCGTGATGGCCGGGAGCAATTGCTCCCTTCAAAGGGCCGAATACAGATGAGCAAGACCAATCATCTCCAGATCATCACATTCGGCTTGCAACGCACGGCCAGTCCATACAGGTCCATACAGATGTGCCAATACCAGAAGGCGAGGACATCATTCGATCACCTCGTCGGCACGCACGAGCAGCGATGATGGAACTGTTAATCCGAGTGCTTTGGCGGTCTTGAGGTTAATTGCCAGCTGGAACTTTGTTGGTGCCAGCGCTGGCAGATTGGCAGGTTTCTCGCCTTTGAAGATGTATCGCATCGAGGCGTTGTTGCAGAACAAGACTTCGATGATCACCGCATCGACGGCTACCATTCATCGTAGATCCATTCCCTTGGGATTCGAGGCCGCGCTCTCGCGTACGGAGACTGAAGCGTCCGCTCGGGCCTGCGCAAGGTCGAAGTCGGCTGCGTCGGAGGCGGTGACGTCTTGGGCAGGCTCTGCTCGGAAACCCTCGCGAGCACGCGTTTTATCTCTTCCTGGCTCGCCTTGAGCTCCGCAATGGCTTTTGAATTGTCGCTGGCTATTTGTTGCTGGTTCGCCTTGAGCTGTTCGATGTTTCGCTCCAGATTCGCGAGATCGCGCGCCATCGTTTGCAGCAACTGTGCGTGATCGGGAAGCGCTGCGGTAGCTGTCGGTGCGGCGTTTTGCGGTGCGGTCTGAGCCACGGGCGTTGCTTGCGGTGGTGCTGCCTCCGCCGCGGCCGCTTGAACAATGGATGGAGTGGGCTGCGCGGGAAGCGGCGCATTTTCCGGCGGCGATGATGGAGTTGAAACGAGCTGCGGCGCCCAACGGGCGACAACCGGCTTGGCCCCGCCGCCATAGGACGACTGCAAGACCAGGGCAGCGACAACGATGCACGCCGCCAGTGGTAAGCCGACGAGGGCCCGGAGCGCCGGCCTTCTGGGCGGTAATTGCGGGCCAGATCCGGCCGAAGGTGGGCGGCGCGCGGCATCGCGCTCTAGTTGGCTGACGACGGTCCGGAGCGCCGGCCCTCTGGACGGCAATTGCGGGCCAGGTCCGGCCGAAGGCGGGCGCGCGGCATCGCGCTCCATTTTTGCAAGCTGTTCACTCAAACGCGCGAGCTCTCCATCAGCGCGCGCGATCTGTTCGTAGGTGTGCGCGAGTTGTTCATCGGCGCGCGCGATTAGGGCATTGTGGGGTTCAATTGCGCTTGGAGTGGGTGTGGAGTTCATTGGCGTCTCCTTTTCCGTCCAATGTCGTCCGATGGTGACGGTCGACTATCCGTCGGGTCGACCAGCCGCCGACACCCTCTGCAGTCTTGTCTAAAGAATGGCCGTATGATGGAAGAATATGGGATCGCATGGCGATACCGTCCTGGATTCCGGCGGGCCACTCTCAGTGCAGCCGAACGGCGCGGCGGCTCTCCTCTTTAGTCGGCAGGAGGCGCAGGCGATTCTGCGGCCAAGGTCAGGTCGCGTAAGGGCGCGCTGCGAATCAGTTGGCCGAAGTCAACTGTGTCCCGAAAAGCCGACATTCAAGCGGAAGACCGGCAGGTCCATACACTTGGGTCATTCGCGACAGGGGCGAGCCAGGAGCAGGTCCGGCCATGTCCGCTATGGTGCCGAAAGCGTGTATCTGGACCAGAACACGGAAGCACCGGCCGTCGCTAACGATGGCGCGGTGGAGACGATCGATGCATCCGTCGTGCGTATGCACCAGCACGGAGCCTGCATCGCGTGCAACAAAGAACAACCTGTGGGCCGGTCGCGCCCTCGCACCCAAACAGTAATGTCTTCCTTGAGAATCATGTAGTCGATCCTGATTGTCCTTCCGACGTAGGCCTTATATTCGCGCGGGCAGCGCTATTGTGCAGCCGTCCCAATACTCCAATTGCAATTGCGCTAGCCGGCTCCTACGCTTGCCGGGCAACGCGGAAGGAACGAACATGGAAATCCAGGCCTTTGGCTATCTTGGTTTGGGAACATCGAACCTCGACGATTGGGCCACCTTCGCCAAATCGACGGTCGGCATGCAGTCCGTGGACCGCGCCAGTTCAATGCGCGCGTTCCGCATGGATGACCGCAAGCAGCGCCTGTTTGTCGACCGCGCAATCGAGCCGGGCACGCAGATCTTCGGCTGGGAGGTTGCCAATGCTGCGGCACTCGATTCGCTCGCCGGCCGCCTTGAAGCCGCCGGCATCGCCGTAAAACGCGAGCCCGCCGCGCTGGCTGACCAGCGTTGCGTGGCGAGCCTGATCTCCTTTGCCGACCCCGCCGGCAACCGCCTGGAAGCCTTTCATGGCGCCCAAATCGCCGATACGACCTTCAAGCCCGCCCGCGACATTTCCGGTTTCCGCACCGGCCCGCAAGGGATGGGTCATACTCTGCTGACCGTGCCTGACATCGATGCTGCCCTGGCCTTCTACAAGGACCTACTCGGCTTTCGCATCAGCGACTTCATTGTCGCCCCGTTGAAGGCTTATTTCATGCACGTCAACGCGCGCCACCACAGCGTCGCTCTCGTTGCGGCACCGGTGCGCAGCATGCATCACCTGCTCGTCGAGTACTATCAGCTTGACGATGTCGGCCAGGGCTACGACCTCCTACAGCGTAATCCGGAGAAAATCGTCGCTACGCTCGGCCGCCACTCGAACGACCTGATGACGTCGTATTACATGCGCACGCCGTCCGAGATCTACATAGAGTGCGGCTGGGGCGGCAAGGAGGTCGACGATGCAGCGTCGCCTGCGGAGATGAGCGGCGTCGGCAGCTTCTGGGGCCACAAGGGGCTATTTGAGGACATCGGCGCGCCGCCTCCAGCCGCGCCGGATATCGGTACGCGTCGCGCCCCGGTTCAGGTCATGGACGGCAACTACCAACGCATGGCGGGTGTCTGTCCCTGGTGGGACGAGATGCGCGGCAAAGGGCGCTAGCGCGTTCGGCCCGCCGCCGCAATCCGGGCGTCAATGAGGTAGCCCGGAAGACATTTGTTCAAACCGAGTTTTTCTTGATTCTGACCTTTGCGGCGTTGGCGGCCACAAATCTTGGTGCGGCCTGAAGTTCGTATCTAACACTTCTAAGAGTGTGAGCTGTTTTGCGGTGTTCCGTAGAGACGCGTCGCGATGTACATGGACAGCATGCCGAGCAGAAAGCCTCCAAAGACCTGCAAGATCGGATGGTTGTGCGTGCTGGTGAAGCGCAAATACCCGATCGAGAACAGCACGATCGACGCGACAAGGCCACCGATCACGTACGCGCTGTTTTGCGGCGTTTCGTTGAGACGCGTCGCGACGTAGATGGCCAGCATGCCGGGCAAAAAGCCTCCGAAGACATGCAAAGCGGGATAGCCGGGCGTGCTGCCGTAGCGGAAATACCCGATCACGAACAGCAACAGCCACGCGACGACGACACTGATGAAGTATCTGCCAAGCCGCGACGCGAAAAACTCCGGAATGAGGCTCATGGTCAGGTCCTTTCCTATCAGCAGCCAGAGCGCCGTTTTCGACGCCGCCGCGTCTTCGAGATCGGCGAAGTTTTGCAGCATCTCCGCGCGATGCCGTTGCAGGAATGCCGGCGAGTAGAGTTGCAGCAGCCGCGCGTAGAGGCGCAGCGACCGGGACTGCTTCTGTGGCGCGGGGCGCGTCATGGCGTCACGCACTCCCTAGCTGGCGGCGTGCAACGAGGGCCACGCGGGATAGCCGCTCGGTTTCCGCGCGCAACGTGGTCTGGCCGAGCGCCGTAAGCCGGTAGTAGATCCGGCGCGGATCCTGAGTCTTGCCCTTCGCGACCAGGCCCGCCTCGATCATGCGGTCGAGCGAGCCGTACAGCGTTCCCGGGCCCATTTTCACCGCATCGCCCGAATCCGCCTTGACCTGCTGCATGATGTCGTAGCCGTGGCGCTCCTCGCCGAACAGGGCGAGTAGGATGTGGAACACGGCGGGCGTCAGCGGCAGCGGCGGTTTCGGCTTGCTCATGCCGCCATGATATATCCGTAACGGATATAGTCAATAGCGACGACGAACTTGCCGCATAATGTTTATAACGCCGCCATTTGCCACACCGCGTCGGTTGGCGCGATGCGGCGACAGGTCCGGAGTTGAGGTAAAGTCAGAAGTGGCTGGCCGACCGTCACAGTAAAGCGATATCCCCCGAGCCGACCTCAATGGCGATAGCATTCACATCACTGTTGCCTCGGTGTTCTAGCCTGCTCGTACAGGGTTAGGAGCCACCGTGGCCCGCATCGTCGTCCTTTCGGACATCCACCTTTCGCCGACACACGGATTCTTCTGGGAGAACTGGTGCGTGGCGCGCGAGTTTGCCGACGCGGCAAAGGCCGATGCGGTGATCGTCAATGGCGACCTGGCGATCAACGGACCTGACAGTGACGCCGAGATCGCCTTTGCAGCCACCGCGCTGGGGAACCTGCGCACGCGTGTCATGGCCCTGCCTGGCAACCATGATGTCGGCGACGAGCCACCCGGCCAGGACCCCGACCAGATCATCGATGCAGATCGGCTCGCACGATGGGACAGCTCTTTTGGCACGGATCGCTGGGTCCTGAATGCTGGAGGCTGGCGCTTGGTCGGTGTCAACGCCCAGCTTTTTGGCTCGGGCCTCGCGCGGGAACGCGCACAAGATCAGTGGCTCGACGAGCAGTTGGGTGCTGCCGGACGGCCCACCGCGCTGTTCCTGCACAAGCCTCTCTTCCTCGAAGGTCCAACCGACGATGTCGTGAGTCCGTCGTGCATGGTGCCGTCGGCTCGGCAGCGACTGCCCGACAAACTCAATCGGTCCGACGTGCGTCTGATCGTCAGCGGTCACCTGCACCAACATCGTGACCGCACATTCGGCGGCCAGCGGCATCTGTGGGTACCTGCCGTGGCCTTTGCCGGCGCGCACGATTATGGCGGCGATGGCCGTTGCGGCGTCACGGTGCTCGATTTCTCGCAAGACAGTGTCGAGGTCACCATCGAACGGCCGCGCGGGCTGGTCTCGCACGACCTGGCCGCGATCAAGGGACACGGCCGCTATCAGTTCCTGCGCGATATGCCACCTTGTCCTCCACCCCACGCGCACTGACTTGGGCTTGAGCCTGCTCCCCGCCGTCTCGTCCCACAGAGGGGCGTTTCGCGAACGTCACGGACGCGGGACGGGATGCGGTGGACGCGGTGGCAGCGCAAGACGGGCGCAGCTCAACGCGGACGGCGAAGTCGTGTGGTCCTGACGCCCCGACGCTGGCGTCAAGTTTGCGGGTGATGACCTGCAGGCGACGGTGGCAATAAAGCCCGGTCACCGGGGAGAGCACGAAGTAACCGTTAAAACCATTGCGCAGGGAAGGCCGGGTTTTCCGGTGAACCTGTGGTGATTACGCTCGTGTGCTTTTATTCATTTCGCACGCGAGGCTTCTGTAACGGGCCTTGGTTAGTCAATCCCTTTTTGCGTTATCCACTCGCCGGGCACTTGCTTCTGTTCGGGATCGGCGCAGGGCCGTCGCCTGATGGGGTTCATAAGAGGAACCGGTCGGCCAATCTGCGGAAAGCGTGATCACATCGTTGGATGTGTCGACAACTCGCGTGACGGCCTGACCTGTTCCATCGTCCCGGCGAAGGGACTTCGCTTCGGGGAGCCTGGTGTGGGGGCCCGCCCGAAACCCGTTTGTCCTCCGTGTTTTTAGGCCGTTGCGGCCTTGGCAGCCGGATTGAACAGCGCATTATCCTTCAGCATGCGGAGCATAATCACGGCGAGCTTGCGCGCCAGCGCCACCTTGGCCTTGTTGGTGCCGGCGCGGCGGGCGATCCGCATGGTCCAGCTTTTGAGTTCCGAGCAGCCCTTGATCGGCTTGGTCAGCATGATGTGGGCGGCCTCGTAAAGCGCCTCGCGCACGGACGCGTCACCGTGCTTGCTGATGCGGCCGGTGTAGTCGGTCTCGCCGGACTGATACTTCTTCGGCGTCAACCCGAAATGCGGCCCGGCCTGCTTCGATGAGGTGAATCGGGAGGGATCATCGACCGCGCAGGCAAAGGTCAGCGAGACGATCGGCCCGACCGCCGGCGTCGACATTAAGAGCCTGGCCTTGGCATCCAAAAGCGACATCGTCCGCACCCGCTTCTCAAGACCGTTGAACTCGCGCAGCAGCGCCATGTGAACCGCGAGCATCGCCGCAGCGATTGTCTCAAGGGCCGGATGGCCGACCACCAGCTCGCTGATCCGCGACGCAAAGCTGCGCTTCGTCGTCTTGCCGACCTTTAGCCCGAAGCCGCGCAAGATCCCGCGCAGGCTGTTCTCGACGTCCTGAAGCTTGGTCTGGATCAGCTTGCGCGCCGTCAGCATTGCGCGGATCTCCTGTGCACTCATCGACTTGCAGTGCACCGGCCGGAACCAGCCGAGCCGCATCAGTTGCGCGATCTTACGGGCGTCGTTGCGGTCCGACTTCACCGGCATCGCCTTGAAGGCATCGCTCACGTGCCGCGTCTCCAGAAGTTCGACTGCAAGGCCAGCCTCCTTTATGGCCGCATAGAGCCATTGCGACAGTGGCCCAGCCTCAAGTCCGATCCTGGCGAGCTCAAACCCGAGCGAACCGAACCAGTCGATCAGCGCCGCCGGTTCGCTCGCCACCTTGGCTTCTCGAACGATCTTGCCGCTGGTGTCCACAACGCACACGTTTGAGCATTCCAATGACACGTCAATTCCGGCATAATGCTCCATGGTCGTCTCTCCTCGATGCTTGGAGCGAGGTCCATCCTCAACTCCGTTACACCATCAGTGTGAGGGACGACCGCCTCGCTTCCAAGCAAGCCGCGCGACGCGCGCCATCAAACAGCGCCGTAGCTAGCGCGGCTTGCTGGAGGGCGCCGGCCCGTTACTCCATCTGCGG
>CAVQNB010000020.1:0-26720 GCA_963713785.1 uncultured Alphaproteobacteria bacterium | reverse complement strand
GCTAGATCGCTCGGGCTTTCGTCGCTGAAGATAGCAGCGGTTGTTGGCGATGACGTGCTCGACGCCTGCAAGCAAGGCGATCTGCCGATCATGGAATTCGACGGCACCATCAGAAAGCTTGGCAACCGCCTGTTGTCGGCCAACGCCTATCTCGGCGCCGAGCCGATGGCGGAAGCCTTGCGCGGCGGCGCCGATGTCGTGATCACCGGGCGAGCGTCGGATCCCGCGCTGTTCCTGGCGCCGATGATCCATGCCTTCGGCTGGGCGATGGACGACTGGAATCTGCTGGGGCAGGGCACCGTCGCCGGGCACCTGCTGGAATGCGCCGGGCAAATCACCGGCGGCTATTTTGCCGATCCTCCCTATAAGGATATCCCTGATCTGGCGCGGCTCGGCTTCCCGATCGGCGAGGTCGGCGAGGACGGCTGCGCTGGTCATCACCAAGGTCAGGGGCTCCGGCGGTGCGGTGACCGCGCAGACCTGCAAGGAGCAACTGCTCTACGAGGTGCACGATCCCAGACGATATATCCAGCCCGACGTGGTGGCGGATTTCTCGCAAGTGAGGGTCGAGGAGATCGCGCCCGATCGCGTGCGCGTCAGCGGCGGGCGCGGCAGCCAAACGCACCGGCACGCTGAAGGTCTCGGTCGGCTATGTCGACAGTTTTATCGGCGAGGGCCAGATTTCCTACGCGGGTCCGGGTGCGCTGGCGCGCGGAAGACTGGCGCTCGAGATCGTCCGCGAGCGGCTGAAGCTGACCGGCGTTACCGCAAGCGAATTGCGCTTCGATCTGATCGGCGTCGACTCGCTGCATGGGGCGCAGGTCTCCGCGCGTGCCCAAGAACCCCATCGTGAGCCCTACGAGGTGCGCGTCCGCGTCACCGGCCGCACCGAAAACTTGCGCGAAGCTGTGCGGATCGGCAACGAGGTCGAGACGCTCTATACCAATGGCCCGGCCGCCGGGGGCGGCGCCTTCAAATCGGCGCGCGACGTGGTTGCGGTGGCGTCGGTGCTGCTGGCGCGCGAACTTGCAAAACCGCAGGTGCGATTTTTCGGGAGCGTGACGTGAAGCTGCGCGAAATCGCCCATTCCCGGACCGGCGACAAGGGCAACACGTCCAATATCTCCGTGATTGCCTATGACGCGAAACACTATCCGCTGCTGCTTGCGCAGGTCACCAGCGCACGGGTGAAGGCGCATTTCTCGGGCGTTGTCGAAGGCGAGGTGGTCCGCTATGAGCTGCCCAACATTTCGGCGCTGAATTTCGTCATGACCGGAGCGCTCGGCGGCGGCGTGACGCGCTCGCTCGCGCTCGATGCGCATGGCAAATCGCTGAGTTCGGCGCTGCTCGATCTGGAAATCGAAGATGACATTCGATCCATAATCGCCATGCATCCATAGTCGTCATGCCCGGGTTGTCCCGCGCATCCACGTCCTTGGGGATACATCGGTAGAGAAGAACATGGATGGCCGGGAGCGCAGACAAGTGTACGTAGTCTGCGCAAGGCAGGCTACTATGCCCGGCCATGACGGAGAGAGTGGACGATAACCATGAAAAACACTCCAACGCTTGCCGCCTTGGCCGATGATCTCGAAAATGGCCGCACCAGCGCCCGCAAGCTCGTCGAGGAATGCCTCGCCCGGATCGCCGACCCCTCGGGCGAGGGCGAGCGGACCTTCATCCATGTCGACAAGGAAGCCGCCATCGAAGCCGCCGACGCGATGGACCGGCTGCGCAAGGCCAAGGCCGCGCCGTCGCGCTTTGCCGGCATTCCCGTCTCGATCAAGGACCTGTTCGACATCAAGGGGCAGGTGACCCGCGCCGGCTCGCGGGCGCTGGAGGATTCGGCGCCGGCGGAAGCCGATGCGCCGGTGGTGGCGCGGCTGCGCCGGGCCGGCTTTGTCGTGATCGGCCGCACCAACATGACCGAATTCGCCTATTCCGGCATCGGCATCAATCCGCATTACGGCACGCCGAAGAGCGCCTGGCAGCGCAGCGTCGGCCATGTGCCCGGCGGCTCGTCCTCGGGCGCGGCGGTCTCGGTCGCCGACCGCATGGCGTATGGCGCGCTCGGCACCGACACCGGCGGCTCCTGCCGGATTCCGGCCGCCTATAACGGCATCGTCGGCTTCAAGCCGACGCAGCGGCGCGTGCCGCTCGAGGGCGGCGTGCCGCTGTCGTTCACGCTCGACAGTTTTGGGCCGCTGGCGCGCACGGTCGCGTGCTGCGCCGTGCTCGATGCCGTGCTGGCCGACGAGCCGGTCGCAGCCGCTGCAGCCGCGCCCGATCAAGGGCATGCGGCTGGCGGTGCCGACCACGGTCGCGCTCGACGAACTCGACGACGCGGTGGCGCGAGACCTTCGAGCGCGCGCTGGAGACGCTGTCGCGCCAGGGCGCGCTGATCGAGCGGATCGCGGTGCCGGAATTCCTCGATGTCGGCGTGATGAACGCCAAGGGCGGGTTTGCCGCGGCGGAAAGCTATGCCTGGCATCGCTATCTGATCGTCAGCCAGGGCGACGTCTACGATCCCCGCGTCTCGCGTGCGCATCCTGCGCGGCGAAGCCATCAGCGCCGCCGACTATATCGATCTGCTGAACGCGCGGCGTTCGCTGATCGCGCGCGCCGACGTGCGGCTTGCGCCCTATGACGCGCTGGTCATGCCGACCACCGCCAACACGCCGCCGCGCATCGCCGATCTCGCCGACGACAAGGCCTTCGCCGCGGCGAACCTGCGTCGCTTGCGCAACTGCACGCTGATCAACATGATCGACGGCTGCGCGATCTCGCTGCCGGCCCATCGCGAAGGCGAGGTGCCGGTCGGGCTGATGCTCGCCGCATCCGGCGGATCGGATCGCCGCATCTTCGAGCTCGCCGCCGCAATGGAGGAGGCGATCCGTGTTTGATCTCACCTTCACCATCGACGCCAAGGGCGCACCGACGCCGCTGACGCTGCCGATCGATCAGGCCGTGCATCGCCGGCTGGACCGGCCGCGATCCGGTCGCGCGCGACAAGCACATCGCCGAACTCGAGGCGATCGGTATCGCGCGGCCGCGCGACGACGCCGATCTACTACCGCGTCTCGGCGCGGCGGCTGACCCACGAGGACAGCATCGAGGTCTGCGGCGAGCGATTCCAGCGGCGAGGTCGAGTTCGTGCTGATCGGCTGGCAGGGCCGCATCTTCGTCGGCGCTCGGCTCCGATCACACCGACCGCAAGGTCGAGAGCTACAGCGTCACGGTCTCCAAGCAGATGTGCGACAAGTCGATCGCGCCCGTGTTGTGGGAGCTTGAAGACGTCATCGGCCACTGGGACCGGATGATCCTGCGCTCGTTTGCCTGGATCGATGGCAAGCGCGTGCTGTACCAGGAGGGCACGCTCGATGCCATGCTGCCGGTCGAGGAACTGCTCGCGACGCGGTTTTGCCGACGGCAAACTGCCCGACGGTTGCGCCATGTTCGGCGGCACCTTTGCGGCCATCGGCGGCATCCGCCCGGCGAGCCGGTTCGAGTTCGAGCTCGAAGACCCCGTGCTGAAGCGCATCATCCGCCACGGCTATGACGTGATCGCGCTGCCGGTGCTGGGCTGACGTCGTATTCGGGCGAAGCGGAACATCGAACCGGTGCGTGGAATGTCGGCGGCCTTGCGAACCTTTGCCGCAATCTGCGAGTTCGGAAATCGGGTGGCGAACGCCCGACTGCGAAATCGCGCATGAAGCCGCAGCCAGAACCATCCGCCCGGCGTCCTTCATCCGACATCGCCGCGCGCGTCGACGCGATCGACTGGGCGCAGGCCGGACCGATCTCGACGCGCAGGGTTGCGCGGTCCTGAAAGCACTGCTCACGCCCGATGAATGCCGCGCGCTCGCCGCGCTCTATCCTGACGACGAGCATTTCCGCAGCCGGATCGTGATGGGCCGCCACGGCTTTGGCCGCGGCGAGTACAAATATTTTGCCTATCCGCTGCCGGATCTGATCGCGCAGTTGCGGCCGGCGCTCTATGCGCGGCTTCGAGACGTCGCCAATCGCTGGAACGAGGCGATGGGCATCGATATCCGCTATCCCGAGCGCCACGAAGCGTTCCTGAAGCGCTGCCATGCAGCCGGCCAGACCCGGCCGACGCCGCTGCTGCTGCAATATGGAGCCGGCGACTACAATTGCCTGCATCAGGACCTCTACGGCGAGCACGTGTTCCCGCTGCAGGTCGCGATCCTGCTGTCGGAACCGGGCCGCGATTTCACGGGCGGCGAATTCGTGCTGACCGAGCAGCGGCCGCGCATGCAGTCGCGCGCCGAAGTGGTGCCGCTTAAGCAGGGCGATGCGGTCGCCTTTGCCGTGCATCACCGCCCGGTGCAGGGGACGCGCGGCATCTATCGCGTTAACCTGCGCCATGGCGTCAGCCGGTTGCGCTCCGGCCATCGTCATACCGTCGGCGTGATCTTTCACGATGCGAAATGACCGGCTGGATTTGTTTGATAGTTGCCGAGGTCCGCCCGGCGCGGGAGCAGATCGCGGAGGGCGCCGTGCTGCTGCGCGGTTTCGCGCGGCCGGTCGAGCGCGAGCTGATCGCTGCACTGCGCGATATCGCGGAACAGGCGCCGTTCCGCCACATGGTGACGCCGGGCGGCCACCAGATGTCGGTGGCGATGACCAATTGCGGCAGCGTCGGCTGGGTCACCGATCGCACCGGCTATCGCTATGACGGCGTCGATCCCGACTCCGGAAAGCCCTGGCCGGCGATGCCGCCGATCTTTCGCGAGCTGGCCGGGCAGGCGGCGGCGCAAGGCGGCTTTGCCGGCTTTTCGCCGGATGCCTGCCTGATCAACCGCTACGAGCCGGGCGCGCGGATGTCGCTGCATCAGGACAAGGACGAGCAGCGATTTCGACGCGCCGATCGTCTCGGTGTCGCTGGGCCTGCCTGCGATCTTCCTGTTCGGCGGGCTGAAGCGCGCCGACAAGCCGCGGCGCTATCGGCTGGAGCATGGCGACGTCGTGGTGTGGGGCGGCCCGTCGCGGCTGGTCTTTCACGGCGTCGCGCCGCTCGCCGACGGCGAGCACGCGCTGCTGGGCCGCCAGCGCATCAATCTGACGTTCCGCAAGGCGCAGCTGACGCGGTTTCGTCTGCTTCCCATCCAAGTTTGCCCCTGGTCTATGCTCGCGGCATGACCACGACGGAGCTTGACGACGACTGACATCGGCACGCGGCGCCAATCGCACCGGCGTCTATCTCGCGCATCCTGCAACTGGTGTTCACGCTGGGCTGGACCACCTATGTCATCTATCTGCCGAAACTTGCCGCCGAGGTCGGGATCGCGCCGTCGGCCGTGATCCTGATCCTGATGATGGATCAGGCGATCTTCACCATCACCGACACCGCGATGGGGATTGCCGCCGACAGGATCGCGCCGATTTGTCGGCCGGCTCGGCCTGTTCGTCGGCGTGTTGACCGCGATCTCCTGCGCCGCCTTCGTCGCACTGCCGTTTGTCGCCGGCACCGGCACGAGCGCGCAAGCTCTGGTTCATCGCGCTGATCGTGATCTGGGCGATCACGTCGTCGGCGCTGCGCGCGCCGCCGCTGACCTTGCTCGGCAAGCATCGCGCCAAGCCGCAAATTCCGTTTCTGTCGGCGCTGGCCATGCTCGGCTATGGTCTGGCCGGCGCGGTGTCGCCCTATCTCGGCGTCGTGCTGCGCAAACACGACGCGCGGCTGCCGTTCGTGATCTCCAGCGTGGTGCTGCTGATCACGGCGCTGGCGCTGTCCGGGTCGAGCGCGATCTCGCGCGACGATGCAGCCGGCCAGACCAGCCGCGCCGGCAAAGCCGCTCGGCACGGTGCCGGTGATCTTCATCGCCTCGATGGTCATTCTCGCGCTCGGCTATCAACTGCATTTCTCCATCAACAGCGCGCCGTTCTATCTGCGCTTCGCCAAGCCGACGATCTGCAATGGCTGATGCCGGTGTTCTGGATCGGCTTCAACATCGCGATGTTTCCGGCGAGCGTCGTCGTCAAGCACCGCGGCGGGCTGATCGTGATGGGCGCGGCCGGACTGCTTGGGCGCGCTGGCGATCCTTGGCGCGGAGACTCGCCGGCGGCCTCAATACGCTGATCGTGGCGCAATTCGTCGCCGGCGCGGCCTGGGGCTGCATGCTGATGAGCGCGATCTCGGCGGCGCTGGCGATCGGCGACAGCGGCGCCGAAGGCAAGGTGACGGGCCTGGTGTTTTCCGCGCTGGCGCTCGCGACCTTTGCGCGGATGGCCGCGGTCGCCGGCGGCCTGCAAAAGCTGCCCGAATACGCGCCGCTGTTGCACTGGGCGCCGGTGGCCTGCTGGTCGGTCGCCGGCGCCGGTCTTCTGGTGATTGCGCGTCCGGGCAGCAGGGTGCGAGCACGCAGGATGCGACGTCATGCCGGTCAGCCGGTTCTCGCAGCCGTCCCAAGACGTCAGGGCTTCGCCGGATGGATGAACGTCCACGGCGTGACTTCCGAATCCCTGGGCACCTCGATCGCGATCAGATATGGACCGCCATCCGCCAGCGCCTTTTCCAGCGTGGGACGGAAGTGATCGGGCGAGGTGACGCGCGCGGCTCCAACGCCGAAGGATTCCGCGAGTTTGACGAAATCCGGATTGACCAGGTCGGAGGCCACCACGCGGCCGTCGAAGCGCTGGCGCTGGTCGCGCCGCACATTGCCGTAGGCGTTGTTGTTGAACACCAGCGTCACCACGCCGATCTTGAACTGCACGGCGGTGGCAAGTTCCTGCACGCCGAACATGAAGCCGCCGTCGCCGGTGATCGCGACCACCGGCCGGTCGGGATTGCGCGACCTTGGCGCCGAGCGCGGTCGGAAAGCCCGAGCCGAGCGTGCCCTGATAGCCCGAGGTGATGAAGGTGCGCGGCTCGTAGATCGGAAAGCCGTACCAGGAGGCGAAGCCGACCTGCGACAATTCGTCGGTGACGATGGCGTTAGGCGGCAGCACCTCGCGCAGAATGTTCAGATACGCCATCTGCGGCTGGACCTTCTGGATTTCCTGCATGTGCGGCCGCCGTGGCCTCGCGGATCGCGGCGCGGCGGCCGCTGGTCTTGCGGTAGCCGGCCTTGCTGCACGGCCGCGAGCAGCTCGCGCGGTGCCGGCCTTGCGCATCGGCGACCACGGCGACATCGGGCGTGTAGCGGCGCATTTCCGACGGATCGATATCGATGCGAACCGATTTCAGGCCGTCGGGGCGATACGGCCAGCGCGACATCGTCGGCAATTCCAGCCGCGTGCCGATCCCGATCATCAGATCGGTCGTCGGCCACAGCCGGTAGGCCGCCGCCATGGTCAGTCCCGAGTTCATGCGCGTTGGAGACGATGCCGCGGCCGCTGCGGAACGCCACCACCGGCGCGTCGATCATTTCCGCCAGTTCGAGAATTTCCTCGCGCGCATCGATGGCGCCGCTGCCGACAAAGATCATCGGCGTCTTGCTGCCTGCGATCAGCGCTGCGGCGGCCTTGATGCGGTCGGGATCGGGCTGCGGCGCGCGGCAACGGATCGAACGGTTTTGACGGGCCGACTTCGGCGCGCTGGGTGAACACGTCCCAGGGCATTTCCAGCGAGACCGGACCGCGGCGGCCCGACAGCATTTCCTGGAAGGCGCGCGAGACCATCGCCGGCGCGATATCGGGATATTCGATGCGCTCGGCCCATTTCACGAACGTGCGCAGCGTCGCGAGCTGGTCCGGCATCTCGTGCAGATGGCCGCGGCCCTTGCCGAGAAACGCCGTCGGCACCTGGCCGGTCAGGCACAGCACCGGCTCGTTCGATCCGAATGCGGTCAAGCAGCGCAGCGCCGGCATTGAGCACGCCGGGGCCGGGCACCACGCTGAACACGCCGGGCCTGCCGGTCGAGCGCGCATAGCCATAGGCCATGTAGCCGCAGGCCTGCTCGTGCCGCGCGCCGATCACCTTCAGCTGCGCCTGCTGGAAGGCGTCGAACAGGCCGTAGATCTGCGCGCCGGGCAGGCCGAACACGGTGTCGACGCCGTGCGCGACAAGGCCGCTGACGATCGCTTCGCCGCCGGTCATGGAAGTCATTGCTTTGTCCCATCGCTCGCGATTGTTCACAGGACTTCGTCGACCACGCCATTGCGCAGCACGCCGATGCCGTCGGCCTCGACCTCGACGACGTCGCCGGGCTTGAGGTAGCGCGGCGGATCGAACCGCGCGCCGGCGCCGGTCGGCGTTCCCGTGACGATGACGTCGCCGGGCACCAGCGTCGTGAAGGTCGAGATGTAGTTGATCAGATAGCGGAAGCCGAAGATCAGCCGCGAGGTGCGGTCGTCCTGCCGCGTCTCGCCATTGACCCGCGTGGTCAGCCTGATGTCGGCGATCTGCGCTTCACTCGGTGTAAGGCACGAGCCACGGACCGAGGCTGCCGGTGGAATCGAAATTCTTGCCCTGCGTCACATTGAATTTCGCGTGCCGCACCCAGTCGCGGATGGTGCCTTCATTGCACAGCGTCACCGCGGCGATGTGATCGAGCGCCGCGCTCTCGCGGGATGTGCCGGCCGGCCTTGCCGATCACCAGCACCACTTCGCCTTCATAATCGAGCTGCGTCGAGGCGCGCGGGCGCACCAGCGGCGCGTTGTGGCCGACAAAGGAGCGCGGCGTGCGCATGAACATGCTCGGATATTTCGGCGCGTCCGAGCCGTCTTTGTATTCGGCGTTGCGATCGGGATAGTTGACGCCGATGCAGATGATCTTTTCCGGCTGCGGAATCGGCGGCAGCCAGGTGATCGCGTCGAGCGCATGATCCGGCGCGCGCCGCGCCGCATCCTCGGCCAGTTTCGTCAGTGCGCCGGCGGCGATCACCTCGCGCAGCGTCGGATAGTCCTTGCCGAAGCGTGCGGAGAGATCGACGATGCCGCCGTCGGTCATGGCGCCGTATCTGGTCGTGCCGTTCGACGGAATAGGTTGCGATGCGCGGTGAGGTCATGAAATGTCCTGTTCAGCCGGGCGTCATGCCGGCGGCCTTGATCACGGCGATCGGCGGCCGGGGTCTTCAAGTAATCGATCAAGGCTTTGGCGGCGTCGGTTTCTTTTGTGTCGGCGGCGACCGCTGCGGTGAAGACCAGTTCCTGCTGCAAATCGGCCGGGAAGGGGCCGGCAAGCTCGACGTCGGGGGCGATCAACACGTTGGTGAGGAAAATGCCGAGCTCAGCCTCGCCCTTGGCGACGGCCGGCGCGATCGCGGTCGGAGCCTGCTGCGCCCTGGTCTTGGCCTTCATCTCCTCGCCGATGCCGAGGCGTTCGTAAACCTTTGCGATATAGGCGCCGGCCGCGCTCGCCGGCACGGAGGCGACCGACTTGTGCGTCGAGCAGCGCTTTCTTGAAGGCGTCTGGCGTGCGAAATGTCGGGCTTGGGCGCGCCGGCGCGCACGATGACGCCATAGCCGACGCGGGCGATATCGATGGTCGGACCCGGGCACGAAGTGGGCCTTCGCGGTCGCGTCCTTGAAGACATCGATCGGCACCACGACGACATCGAACGGCGTGCCCGAATTGACGCGCGCTGAGATGTTCGGCGTGGAATCGAAGTGGATGGCAAGCCTGTGGCCGGTGGCCTTCTCGAATTGCGGGCCGAGCTCCTTAAACAAGCCGGCGAGCGAGCCGCCGGCGATCAGCTTGAGTTCTGCGGCCTCTGCTGCTGTCATCATGGCATAAAGCCAAACCGAGTGCGACCGCGAGTTCTTTCATCGCGGCCAATCCTAGTCAGCGATGGTGACGTCGGCGACAAACAGCGGGTCGCGCACCTTTTGTCCTGGAAACGGCGAACCCTGCTCGAACCAGGAACGCGGTGCGGGCGCGCCCCACAGCGTCTGCCGCCGCGGGTCTTTCAGCGACCAGCGCATCGGCTCGTGGTCATGGTCCATCGTAAAATAGTCGCTGGTGTAGAGCTCGAGCCGATGGCCGTCGGGATCGCGGATATAGAGGAAGAACGCGTTCGAGATGCCGTGGCGGCCGGGGCCGCGCTCGATGTTCTTCAAAAACCCGCTTGAGGCCATCACGTCGCAGAGATGCAGAATGTTCATCGCGGTCGGCACCCAGTACGCAAAGTGGTGCAGGCGAGGGCCCTTGCCGTTGGTGATGGCGAAATCGTGCACATTGCCCTTGCGATGCAGCCAGGCGGCGGCGATGCGTCCGTTCGGCCCGTCTTCCTCGGCATATTCGGTGAGCCGGAAGCCGAGCCGGGCATAGAAATCCATCGTGTCCTGCACCTCGGCCGCGAACACGTTGAAATGGTCGAGCCGCTGCGGGTGGCAGCCCTTGTAGAGATCGTAGCGGCGCAACAGATGCGGGCGCTTCTCCATGGAGGCATAGAGCTCGATCTGGAAGCCGAAGGGATCGGTGAATTGCAGCGTGCGGCCCTGGAACGGCTGTTCGGCGAAGGCGCAGGCGATGCCGTTCTCGGAGAAGAACGCGGCCGCCTTGTCGAGGTCGCCGTCATTGCCGACCTTGAAGCCCAGCCGGTTGCAGGCGGCGGTTGGCGCCTTGCGCAGCACCAGCGAGTGATGCTGATGCTCCTCGCTGCCGCGCAGATAAACCGCGCTCGTCGTCGCGATCCTCGACATGCAGTCCGACCGTGTTCTCATAGAATTCGCGGCTGGCATTCAGGTCGGTCACGTCGAGCACGGCGTGGCTGCTCCTGATGATGTTGAAGGGCGGATCGAAGACGTGTTGCGGAACGGGCATGTGTTTCCTGTTAGTTGTCATTCTGATGGAGGCGTTCGTGTGCGTCCGGACCAGAGTCCGCGTTCAGCCTTCAGATCGCGCCCCGGATGACGGCTTCCACTCTGAATCTTGTGCGTCCCGCGCGCCAGCGAGACGTGCTTGGTTTCCATGTAGAAGTCGAATGAATAGTCGCCGCCGTCGCGGCCGATGCCGGAGGATTTCATGCCGCCGAACGGCGTCGGCAGATGGCGGACGTTTTCGGAATTGAGCCAGATCATGCCGGCTTCCAGCGCGTCCGCGACGCGCAGCGCGCGGCCCATGTCGCCGGTCCAGACATAGCCGGTCAGGCCATACTGCACGGCATTGGCGATCTCGATCGCATCATTCTCGTCGCGGAACGGGATCACCGTGAGGAACGGGCCGAACACCTCCTCCTGCGCCACGCGCATCTTGGCATGCGCGCCGGTGACCAGCGTCGGCTGCACATAATGTCCGCCGCCGGGCCCGTCATGCGGTCTTGCCGCCGACCGCGATCACCGCGCCGTCCTTTCGCGCGACGTCGAAATAGGCGCAGACTTTTGCCAGATGCCGCTCGTGGATCAGCGGGCCGATTTCGGTCGCGGGATCGAGCGGGTGCCCGACCTTCAGCGCCTTCACGCGCGCGGTCAGCTTCTCGATGAATTTTTCAGCGATGCCTTGCTGGATCAGAAGCCGGCTCGACGAGGTGCAGCGCTCGCCGTTGAGCGAGTAGATCATGAACACGACCGCATCGAGCGCGCGGTCGAGATCGGCATCGTCGAACACGATCACCGGGTTCTTGCCGCCGAGCTCGAAATGCACGCGCTTCAAGGTCGGCGCGCCCTGCGCCATGATCGCCGAGCCCGTCGCGCTTTCGCCGACAAAGCCGATCGCCTTGATGGCGGGATGCTCGGTCAGCGCCTTGCCGGCTTCCTCGCCGATGCCGTGCACGGTGTTGAGCACGCCATCGGGCACGCCGGCCTGTTTGACAAGCTTCGCCAGCAGGTCGGCGGTCACCGGCGACCATTCGGCCGGCTTGTGCACGACCGTGCAGCCGGCGGCCAGCGCTGGCGCGATCTTCCAGGTCGAGAGCATGAACGGCGTATTCCACGGCGTGATCACGCCGACCGGGCCGATCGGCACGCGCGTCGAGACGTTCCAGTGCTCGCTCGCTCGGCATGTTCAGGCCGTCGCGCGCTTCCGTGCATTTGTCGGCGAAGAAGCGAAAATTTTCCGCGGCGCGGATCGCGGCCTTGGCCATGAAGCGGTGGGCCTGGCCGGTGTCGATGCATTCGAGCACGGCGATATCGTCGGCGCGGTCCTCGATGGCATCCGCGACCCGATGCAGCAATTTCTTGCGCATCGTCGCCGACATGTCGCGCCAGGATTTGAAGGCGAGCGCGGCCGCGGTCGCGGCGCGGTCGATATCCTCCGCGTTGCCGCGCGCGACGGTTGCCAGCATCGCGCCGTCGATCGGGGATTTGGTCTCGAACGTTTCGCCCGAGATCGACGGCACGATCTTGCCGTCGATCATGTGGCCGATGCCGTCGGCCGTGAGTTGCTTGAGCAGCGGCGCGGCGCGGTCGCGGTTGGCCTGAAACATGTCCTTCGGCGTGACCTTATCCATGCGCCGCCTCCACTTTCAACGCTTCGTGGATGTTGTTGCGTTTCCAGCTGGTTTCCTTGTCGTTGATCTGCATGTCGAACGACAGCGCGAACTTGCTTTGCGCGAATACCGGATCGAGAAAAGCGGACAGGACTTTAAAGATATGCTCGCCGGCTTTCTTGCGGGTGGCGAGGTCGCGGCCCTCGCCAAGCCGCAGCACCATGTCGAGGAAGCCGAGCTGCGGGTTTCCGTCGGCGATCGCATAGTGCTCGCACCTGACCGCGCGGACGCGAATGCCGCCGAGCGGGAAGATGCCGGTCTCGACCGCGGCCTTGCGCACGACCTCGACGACTTTTGCCATATCGATGCGGGCATCGAGATTGGCAGAATATTCGATGGTGAAATGCGGCATGGCGGGATCACTCCTGCGATTCTTTAATGCAGATCAAGCGAAGTAACAGCTCACCGAACCATAGGGACCATAGTCGGCTTGAATTGTGTCGCCCTTGCGGGTCTCGATCGGGCGGATGAAGGAGCCCGCCAGCACGACCTGGCCCGGTTCGAGCGCTAATCCGTGGCTCGCGATCTTGTTGGCGAGCCAGGCGACGCCGGTCGCGGGATGATTGAGCACGCCCGCGGCAAGCCCGGTTTCTTCCAACTGGCCGTTGCGGAAACACAAGGCGCCGATCCAGCGCAGATCGGCATCCAGCGGGCGGAGCGGCCGGCCGCCGAGCACGATGCCGGCGTTCGCCGCATTGTCAGCAATCGTATCGAAGATCTTTCGTGTCGACTTCGTTGCGGCATCGACCCGCTCGATCCTGGTGTCGAGAATCTCCAGCGCGGGCACGACGAAATCGGTGGCGTTGAGTACGTCGAACATCGTGCAACCGGGCCCGGTCAGGCGCTTTGCCATGATGAAGGCAAGTTCCGCTTCCACCCGCGTCGCGATGAAGCGGTCGGACGGCACCAGCCCGCCATCGGCAAAGAACATGTCGTCGAGCAAGATGCCGGAATCGGGCTCGTCGATATTGAGTGCGCTCTGCATCGCCTTCGAGGTCAGACCGATCTTGTGGCCCTTGACGACGCGTCCCGCGGCGACCTTGATCGCGATCCACGCTTTCTGGATCGCATAGGCGTCCTCGATTGTAATCCCGGGGTATTCGAGCGAGAGCTGCCTTATCTGCGTGCGAGTCTTTTCGGCCCGATCGAGGCGCTCGGCACAGCTACGGATTTCTTCTCTCGAAAGGGCCACTTGAAAGGTCCTGCGGGATCGGCAAAAAAATACAGGGTGCGGAATTTGATTAACATGTTAAGCTTATCGGCGCAAACCCTATTGCCGCTTGTTGCAGTGCAAACTTAGAGCGCGCGATCGATGACGGGTGATTGAATGGCGCGGAAGAAATCAGCTAGTGGACCAGCTAGTAAATCGGCCAAAGGTTCCGCATCGAACACGCCGGCGGCCCGGCGGGTGCCGATGCGCGAATTCTCGCGCTCGCTGCCGATGTCGCTATTGCGCGCGCGTGAAGCGGTGATGCGCCAATTCCGTCCCTCGCTGCGCCAGCATGGGCTGACCGAGCAGCAATGGCGCATCCTGCGCGCGCTCGCCGCGATCGATACGATCGAGGTCACGGAGCTGGCGCGGGTGGCATTCCTGCTCGGGCCGAGCCTGTCGCGGATTCTGCGCGATCTCGAAGCGCGTCATTTGATCGAGCGCCGGACCGACAAGGCCGATTTGCGGCGGGCAGTGGTGTCGATCTCCGACAAGGGGCTGAAGCTGATGGAAGTCGTCGCGCCCTCATCCGAAGCCATTTACGCCGAAATCACCAAACGCTACGGCGCCCGCAAACTCGGCGAGTTGCAAGCCATGCTGGGCGCGCTGGAGGCGAGCCTCGCGGGGCTCGGAACTGCCGGCGAAATGGAAGATGACGCGTAGGCAATTTTGCATGATGCCATCCAGGCTTAAGCCATGGACATCAGCGCGATTTTTCGCTCAAAGTGCCGGCCAAGCCGGTCAGTAAAAATCGGCGTCAGGATGGAACGCGCTGCACTGATTTTGGTCAGTCAGTGACGAGTGAGAGGCCGAAAATCCACAGATGGTTACTGTACAAGTTCAGAGACTGATCGATTTCGTCGCCGAAGTATTCTCCCATTCGGAATCCTCGCCCGAAGAGGCGAGGCGCATCGCGACTTACCTCACCACCGCCAATCTCACCGGACATGACAGCCACGGCGTGATCCGCGTGCCCGTCTACATCAGGTGGAAAAAGACGGGTTCCGTCGTTCCCGATCAGAAAGTCGATGTTATCGTCGACACGCCGTCGCTTGCGGTGATCGACGGCAAGTTCGGCTATGGCCAGACCGTGACGCCGCAGGCTGTGAAGATCGGCATCGAGAAGTGCAAGAAGGCGGGGCTGGCCGCGATCGCGTTACGCAACGCCGGCCACATCGGCAGGGTCGGTGACTGGGCCGAGATGGCCGCTAGCGAAGGGCTGGTGTCGGTGCATTTCGTCAACGCGGCGGGCTCGCTGCTGGTGGCGCCGTTTGGCGGCGTCCAGAAGCGGCTATCGACCGCGCCTTATTGCGTCGGCATTCCGCGCCAGGGACAGGATCCGATCGTGCTCGATTTCGCGACCTCGATCGTCGCCGAAGGCAAGGTGCTGGTCGCAAGCCGCGGCGGCAAGAAATTGCCGAAGGGCGCGCTGATCGATGGCGACGGCACGTTGAGTGAAGATCCGCCCGTGTTGTACGGGCCTTACAGCGCGGAGGGCGCGCGCGATCATACCAAGGGAACTGGCGCGATCCGCGCCTTCGGCGAGCACAAGGGCTCGGGGCTTGCGTTCATCTGCGAGTTGCTCGGCGGCGCGCTGACGGGTACCGGCGCGACCGCGCCGGACCGGCGTTTTGCCAACGGCATGCTGGCCTTCTATGTCGATCCAGAGGTCGTCGACCCCAGCCATTTCTTCGACGGCGAGATCTCGCGCTATGTCGACTTCATCAGGGCGACCAAGCCGGTTGCCGGCGTCGAGAACGTGCTGGTCCCCGGCGATCCCGAGCGGAAAATGCGCGCCGAACGCACCAAAAACGGGATACCCTTGCCCGACGATACCTGGGCGGCGATAGTGAATACCGCGCGCGAGGTGGGCGTCAGCGAAGTCAGCATCCAGCGGGCCGTCAGCTAGGCCCAACTATCTTGAGAGACCGCATTTTGAGAAACAACAGAGGAAACGCGATCAATGGCTAACAATGTCAAGAAAGTCTGGGCCTCGGGCAAAGCGGTCGTCAATGCATGGCTTGCAATTCCCTCGGGCTTTTCCGCCGAAGTGATCGCGCAATGCGGTTTCGACAGCGTCACCGTCGACATGCAACACGGCGTGCAGGACTACCATTCGATGGTGCAATGCTTCCAGGCGATGCATGGCCATCCGGTGACGCCGATGGTCCGCGTGCCCTGGAACGAGCCCGGCATCATCGGCAAGGTTTTGGACGGCGGCGCCTATGGCGTGATCTGCCCGATGATCAACACCAGGCAGGAAGCTGAAAATCTGGTCGCTTACAGCAAATATCCGCCGAAGGGCACCCGCTCGAACGGCCCGATCCGTTCCGGCATGTATGGTTCGGCCGGCACCTATCAGCAGACCGCGAACGAAGAGATCGTGTTGCTGCCGATGATGGAGACCAAGACCGCGGTCGGTAACATGGAGCAGATCCTCGATGTCGAGGGCATCAACGGCGTCTATATCGGCCCCTCCGATCTCGGCTTCTCCTATGGGTTGGTGCCGAAGCTCGACCGCGAGGAGCCGGAGATCCTTAAGATCTACGAGAAGATCGTGAAAGAATGCGGCAAGCGCGGCCTCTATCCGGGCATCCATTGCAGTGGCGCCGATGGCGCCGTGCGCGCGATCAACATGGGCTTCAAGCTCGTGACCTTGTCGAACGAAAGCGGCCTGATGGCGACCTACGCCAAGATGCAGATCGCGCAGACCCGCAAGGAATCCGGCGGCAAGGCGTAACTTTACTTCTCCCTCGCCCCGCTCTTCGCGGGGAGAGGGTTGGGGTGAGGGGCCACTCTATCCGCGAATTCAGTGATAGCGTTTGACATTGTGCCTTGCCCCTCACCCGGATTGCTAACGCAATCCGACCTCTCCCCGCAAAGAACGGGGAGAGGTCAAAGCGAGAAAAAGGAGACTCCCATGGCCCCGGCACCCGTCATCCGCTTGCATCCTGACGACGGCGTGCTGATCGCGCGCTCGAGCCTGCCGCCCGGCCTAGTGGTGGCCGACGGCGTGACGACGAGCGAGCGCATTCCGGCAGGGCATAAGGTCGCGATCAAGCCGATTGCCGTGGGCGAGCCGATCCGGCGCTACGGCCAGATCATCGGCTTTGCCACGGCGCCGATTTCGCCGGGCCAGCACGTCCACACCCAGAATTGCGGCATGGGCGACTTCGCCAAGGACTATGCGTTCGGCGTCGACGTCAAGCCGGTGCCGAATTTCGATTGGCCTGCGACGTTCGACGGCATCCGCCGCCCGGACGGACGGGTCGCGACCCGCAACTATATCGGCATCCTCACCTCGGTGAATTGCAGCGCCCACGTCGCTGGCCTCGTCGCCGATGTCTTCAAGAAAAATCCGTTCAGCGGCGACAATCCGCTGGCCGATTTTCCCAATGTCGACGGCGTGGTGGCGCTGACGCACAAGAGCGGCTGCGGCATGACGCAGGACGAGCCGCTCACTCTGTTACGGCGCACGCTCGGCGGCTATGCGCGGCACGCGAATTTCTCCGCCGTCGTGGTGCTGGGCCTCGGCTGCGAGGTCAACCAGATCGGCGGCTTGATGCAGGAGCAGAAGCTCGCCGGCCGCCTGCGCGCGATGGACATCCAGGAAGTCGGCGGCACCCGCAAGACGGTGGAAGCCGGTGTCGCCTTCGTGCGCGAGGCGCTGACCGACGCCAACAAAGTGAAGCGCGAAAAGGTCGCGGCGAGTGAATTGACGGTGGCGCTTCAATGCGGCGGCTCGGATGGCTATTCCGGCGTCTCCGCCAATCCGGCACTGGGCGCGGCGAGCGATCTTCTGGTACGTCACGGCGGCACCGTGATCCTCTCCGAGACGCCGGAGACCTACGGCGCCGAACATCTGTTGACCCGCCGCGCCGTCAGCCGCGAGGTCGGCGAAAAACTGGTCTCCCTGATGCGCTGGTGGGAAGAATACACCGCGCGCGAAGGCGCCGAGATGAATGCCAATCCGAGCCCCGGCAACAAGGCCGGCGGTCTCACGACCATCCTGGAAAAATCGCTCGGCGCAATGGCGAAAGCCGGCAGCACCAATCTGGTCGACGTGCTGAACTACGCTGAACCGGTGACAAAAAAGGGTTTTGTGTTCATGGATACGCCCGGCTACGACCCGGTGGCGGCGACCGGCCAGGTCGCGGGCGGCGCCAATCTCGTCTGCTTCACCACCGGGCGCGGCAGCGTGTTCGGCTGCAAGCCCGCGCCCTCCATAAAACTTGCGACCAACACGCCGATGTACAAGCGCATGGAAGACGACATGGACGTCAATTGCGGCACCATCCTCGACGGCGAGGAGAGCGTGCAGCAATGCGGCGAGCGGATCTTTGATCTCATGCTGAAGACGGCTTCCGGCCAGCCGACCAAGAGCGAGAGCTTTGACTTCGGCGGCGCCGAATTCGCGCCCTGGGTGCTTGGCGCGACGATGTGAGTGCCGACGCGAAGGACAGCCTCTAAGGAAGCGTAATGGATAGCGCGCGGAAGTAATTTTTCGGCACGTGATCGCGCACTATTCGCGGCAAAATCCCGGCAAGCTGATCAAGCGGTCCCGGGCCGAGAGCGTGAGCAGGTCGCAAAGCCGCCAGCGCACTGATGTCGGCAAGCCCGCTCAGGCGCGCATCTCCGACAAGATTCGGATTGTCTTCCTCGGCCGCGGCCATGGTTGTCTGTTCGTCAAAGCGGCCGTCGGTCGGACATTGCAGCGACCGTCCGACATGGCGAAATTTGTCCACCAGCGAAAATGGGACGGTTGGCACGATGTCGGTACCGTGAACGAGGCGGAACGTCAGGTTACCGAGTTGCGGCGTATAGCTGTCGAAGAAAACCTGGCCGCCGGTCCTTGGGCTGCCGAACGTATAGACGGCCATCGCCTGAACGTTCAGCTCGCTGTTCGCGCGTCCCGCCGCGACGATCGCCAGCGCCCCGCCCAGGCTATGTCCGGTAAAGAACAGCTTCCGTTCGGAGGCCGGGCGATTCTCGATCGCCGTTTTGATGAGCGGCCAGACCGTTTCGACCGCGTCCTGAAAACCGCTGTGGAGACCGCTTGCCGACGGCGCAGCACTGAAATCCGTGATCCAGTCCTCGATCTTGAGCGGATCAGTGCCGGAAAATGCAACAAATGTCGCGCCAGTGCCTCCGGCAACGACGACGCAGGCACTGCGCGGCGGCAGACCTGTGACGGGATCGTTGCTCGCGAATGCATGCATCGTCAAATGCCAGGCATTGAGGATGCTCTCGACCTTGGGCCGGTCGCCCGTCTCATAAGCGAGCTGCGACAGCCACATCATGGCCCGCGCATTGTCGAGCTTGAATTGCGAAGTTGGAACCAAGGCGGCGAGGGCATGGTCTGGAAAGGCGCCTCGATCCAGCTCGACCAGGAAACTCATGGAGCAATTCCCTTTGCGCATCCGGTGCCAGGCGCGGCCACGAACAATCAACCACGGGTTGATGGGTGTCGCAAGCAGGGGATTTGAGAGGTGGCTGGGGCAGGATGACGCGGAGACGGAACACCCTAAGGCGCTCTCCCCATAGGCATCCGCTGCCCGTTGTTAGTGCTTGATGTCAGCCGGAACCAGTGTTCTGCTTAAAAAAGCTGCTGGAGTTATCAGCCTGTGTCGATCTTTGTCGCACTACACCACGTTACGCACTACAAATACGACCGTCCGATCGACCTCGGCCCGCAAACCATCCGCCTGCGCCCGGCGCCGCATACGCGCACGCCGATCCTGAGCTATTCGCTCAAGGTCATGCCCTCAAATCATTTCGTGAACTGGCAGCAGGACCCGCAGGGCAACTGGCTGGCGCGCTATGTGTTTCCGGAGAAGGCGACCGAGCTCAAGATCGAAGTCGATTTCACGGCGGAGATGATCGTCGTCAACCCCTTCGATTTCTTTGTCGAGCCTTACGCCTATAGTTTTCCGTTCCAGTACCCCGATGGGCTGAAGGCTGAGCTCGCGCCGTATCTGGCGACATCGGAGCCCGGGCCGTTGTTTTCGGCTTACTTGAAGGAGATTCCGCGCGAGGCGGACTCCACCGTCGATTTCCTGGTCGATCTGAACGCGAAACTTCAGAAAAAGATTCGCTATATCATCCGGATGGAGCCGGGTGTTCAGACGCCGGAGGAGACGCTGGCCTCCGGCGCCGGGTCCTGCCGCGACTCGGCGTGGCTGTTGATCCAGGCGTTGCGGCATCTCGGGCTCGCCGCCCGTTTCGTCTCCGGCTATCTGATCCAGCTGCGCCCCGACATCGATCCGGTCGAGGGGCCGCGCGAGGTCGAAAGCGATTTCACCGATTTGCACGCCTGGGCCGAAGTCTATCTGCCCGGTGCCGGCTGGATCGGGTTCGACGTCACCTCAGGCATGATGACCGGGGAGGGCCATATCCCGGTCGCCGCCACGCCGCATTACCGCTCGGCGGCGCCGATCTCGGGCAGCGCCGGCTCGGCCAATGTCGAGTTCGGCTTCGAGATGAGCGTCAAGCGCATCCGCGAGGCGCCGCGCATCACCCGGCCGTTCTCGGATCAATCCTGGGCGCGGCTCGACGCGCTTGGCGAGCAGGTCGATGCCGACCTTAGGGCGCATGACGTGCGCCTGACCATGGGCGGCGAGCCGACCTTTGTCTCCATCGACGACATGGAATCGGCGGAATGGAATATCGCGGCCGTCGGCCCGACCAAGCGGGCACTGGCCGACGACCTTATCCGCCGCTTGCGGACGCGCTTTGCGCCGGGCGGTCTTTTGCATTACGGCCAGGGCAAATGGTACCCGGGCGAGAGCCTGCCGCGCTGGGCCTTCGGTCTCTACTGGCGCAAGGACGGCGTGCCGATCTGGAAGAATTCCGATCTGATCGCCAAGATCGAAAACCCGCGCAAGGCTCAAATCGAAGATGCCGAGCGTCTGGCGGAAGGTGCCGCGAAGAGGCTGGGCGTCGATTCCGAATTCATCATGCCGGCGTTCGAAGATCCCGGACACTGGCTGCAGAAGGAAGCCGGCCTGCCGCCGAATGTCGACCCATCCGATTCCAAATTGTCCGATCCGGAGGAGCGCGCGCGCATGGCGCGGGTGTTCGATACCGGGCTCAACACGCCGAAGGGTTTCGTGCTGCCGATCCAGCGCTGGAATGCGGATGCCGGACGCTGGAAGAGCGAGCGCTGGAAACTTCGGCGCGGCAATCTGTTCCTGATGCCGGGCAATTCCCCGCTCGGCCTGCGGCTGCCGATCTCCTCGCTGCCGTATATTCCTCCCGACGATTACCCGTACACGGTCGAGCAGGATCCGCTGGAGCCGCGTGAGGATCTGCCGGTCTATGATCAAACTTCGGCGGCCCCAAGCGCTCCGCATCAGGAGGTGCAGGAACAGCAGCCGCGATCCGGCGGCGTGCGCACCGCGATGTCGATCGAAATCCGCGACGGCGTGCTCTGCGCCTTCATGCCGCCGGTGGAAAAACTCGAGGATTACCTCGAGTTGGTGACCGCGGTTGAAGCGACCGCTGAGGAAATGCAGCTGCAGGTCCACATCGAGGGCTATGCTCCGCCTTTCGATCCGCGGGTCGAGGTGATCAAGGTGACGCCCGATCCCGGCGTGATCGAGGTCAACATCCAGCCGGCGAAAAGCTGGCGCGAGGCGGTCGATATCACCTTTGGCCTTTACGAGGACGCAGCAAAGATCCGGCTAGGCGCCAACAAGTACCTGGTCGACGGCCGGCACACCGGCACCGGTGGCGGCAATCATGTGGTGGTCGGCGGCTCTACGCCAAAGGATTCGCCGTTCCTGCGCCGTCCCGATCTGTTAAAGAGTCTCGTGCTGTACTGGCAGCGGCATCCGTCGCTGTCGTATCTGTTCTCCGGCATGTTCATCGGCCCGACCAGCCAGGCACCACGCATCGACGAGGCGCGCCATGACGGGCTCTATGAGCTCGAGATCGCGATCTCGAAAGTGCCGCCGCCGGGCGGCGAAATCCCGCTATGGCTGGTCGACCGGCTGTTCCGGCACATCCTGGTCGATATCACCGGCAACACCCATCGCGCCGAAATCTGCATCGACAAGCTCTATTCGCCCGATGGCGCGACCGGCCGGCTCGGGCTGGTTGAATTCCGCGCGCTCGAAATGCCGCCGGACCCGCGGATGTCGCTCGCCCAGCAATTGCTGGTCCGCGCGCTGATCGCAAAGCTCTGGCGTGAGCCGCAGGACGGCAAATTCGTGCGCTGGGGCACCACGCTGCATGACCGTTTCATGCTGCCGCATTTCCTCTGGGAGGATTTTCTCGACGTGCTCTTTGAGCTGAAGCAATCCGGCTACGATTTTGCACCGGAATGGTATCTCGCCCAGCTCGAGTTTCGGTTTCCCGCCTTCGGCCGGGTGCATCATGGCGGCGTCGCGCTGGAATTGCGCCAGGCGCTGGAGCCCTGGCATGTCTTGGGCGAGGAGGGGTCGGCCGGCGGCACCGTGCGCTATGTCGATAGTTCGGTGGAGCGGCTCCAGGTCAAGTGCGAGGGATTTGTCGAGGGCCGCCACGTCGTCAGCTGCAACGGAAGACGCGTGCCGATGACGGCGACCGGCCGCTCCGGCGAGGCGGTGGCAGGCGTCCGCTTCAAGGCCTGGCAGCCGCACTCGGGCCTGCATCCGACCATCCCCGTGCACGCGCCCCTGACATTTGATTTGATCGATACCTGGAACGGCCGCTCGCTCGGCGGCTGCGTCTATCACGTCGTCCATCCCGGCGGGCGCAATTACGAGACAAAACCGGTCAATTCCTATGAGGCCGAGGCGCGCCGGCTCGCCCGCTTTCAGGATCACGGCCACACCCCCGGCAAGATCGATCCGCCGCGCGAAGAACGCACAATTGAATTTCCCTTGACCCTCGACTTGAGAACGCCGCTCCTGCAATGAAATAGAGCTGGAGGCGCGGGAGAGTCGGAGATGGCGGAACAGGCCGGCGAGGCAGCAACGCAGGGGAGCAAGACCCGCCCCGCCCACCGGCGCGCCGCGCAATGGACGCGCGATTATGTCCGCCTGCCGGGAATTCCCGACGAGTTTATCGCCCAGGACGGCACGCCGCGCGCGGTCTGGAGCCGGTTTTTCGATGCCTTCGCCACCCTTTCGCCCGGCGATATCGAGCGGCGGTTTGGCGCCGCCGACCGGCATCTGCGCGAGGCCGGCGTCACCTATCGCGCGCCAGGCGAAAGCGCCGACCGGCTGTGGCCGCTGAGCCATTTGCCGCTCTTGATTGGGGAATCCGATTGGCAGCAATTGACCGCAGGCATCGCCCAGCGCGCGCAACTATCGGAGCTTGTGCTGCGCGATCTCTACGGCGAGGGCCGCCTGGTCGCCGAGGGCGCGATACCTGCTGCGGCGATCGCTGGTAGCACCGAATATCTGCGGCCGGTGTGCGGCGTCAAACCGCCCGGCGGACGGTATTTGAGCCTCTATGCCGCCGACGTGGGCCGCGGACCTGACGGCCGCTGGTGGGTGCTCGGCGACCGCACGCAGGCGCCGTCGGGCGCCGGCTACGCGCTGGAGAACCGCCTGGTGCTGTCGCGCGCGTTTGCCTCGCTCTACAAATCGATGAATGTCGAGCGCGTCGCGCCCTTCTTCGAGGCGTTCCGCGATAGCCTTCGCGGCAGCGCCGATCGCGACGAGCCGCGCATCGGGCTTTTGACGCCCGGCAGCTTCAGCGAGACCTATTTCGAGCATGCGACGCTGGCGCGCTATCTCGGTTTCCTGCTGGTCGAGGGCGACGATCTCGCCGTCTCCGGCGATCGCATCCATATCCGCACCGTCGCCGGGCTAAAGCGGCTCGATGTGCTCTTGCGCCGGGTGGATTCCAATTTTCTCGATCCCTTGGAGCTCGACGCCTCCTCGCATCTCGGCGTCCCCGGGCTGATCGATGTTTTGCGCAAAAATGGTGTGGTGGTCGCCAACATGCCGGGCTCGGGCGTGCTCGAGGCCCGCGCGCTGTTGGGTTTCCTGCCAAGCCTGAGCCGCCGCTTCCTCGGCGAGGATCTGAAGATGCCGCATATCGCGACCTGGTGGTGCGGCCAGAAGGCTGCCCGGGAGGCAGTGCTGTCGCGGCTCGATGAGATCGCAATCGAAGGCGCCTATGGGCGGGCGGTGCCCGGCTTTGCCAGCAACGGCCCGGTGCTGGCGGGCGAATTGCCGCCAGCGGAGCGCGAACGGCTGAAGGCTGCGATCAACGAGCGCGGCATCGACTTTGTCGGCCAGGAGCTGGTGCGGCTGTCGACTATGCCGGTATGGGATCAGGGGCGGATCACGCCGCGCCCGTTCGTGCTGCGGGTGTTCGCGGCCGCAACGGAGAACGGCTGGGCCATCATGCCCGGCGGCTTCTGCCGGATCGCCGAGCAGCTCGACGCCCGCGCGGTGTCGATGGGCGACGGCGCGCGGGCAGCCGATGTCTGGGTGGTCTCCGACAAGGCGGTCTCTAGCGCGACGCTGCTGCCGGCGGTCGACACGGTACGTATCAGGCGCATCGCAGGCGTCGTTCCAAGCCGCGCCGCCGACAATCTGTTCTGGCTCGGCCGCTATCTCGAGCGCGCCGAGGCGACGCTGCGGCTGATACGGGCGCTGGGGACGCCGACGCGCGATCCCGGCAAGGGGCCGTCAACGGCCTTGCACTCCGTCGAGCGCATTCAGCGCCTTCTCGTGACCTGGGGTGCAACCTCGCTCGCCGCACGGGCGCAGCCGGCCAGGATCGTCGCCGAAGCGCTACAGAGCCCGGAGAGATTTGGCTCCGCGCTGTCCTTGGTGCGCGCGGCCCAGCGCACCGCGACCTCGTTGCGTGAGCGGCTGTCGCCCGACGCCTGGCAGGTCATCACCGAAATGGTGGAACGGCTGGCGGAGGAGGTCGAGGACGACGACGGCGTCGTCAGCGCCGCCGAACTGACCTTGCAGGAGTTAGCGAGTTTCGCGGGGCTTGCGCAGGAAAACATGAACCGCGCCGCCGGCTGGCGCTTCCTCGACATGGGCCGCCGCGCCGAGCGCGCCATCAACACCATGCGCTTTGCGCGCCAGTTCGCCTATGACGAGGCCGGCGACGAGGACCTCGACGTGCTGCTGACGCTGGTGGATTGCCAGATCACCTATCGCTCGCGTTATCTGGTTGGGCCGTTGCTGGCGCCGGTACGCGATCTCGCCGTGCTTGACCCTTATAATCCGCGCTCGGCGGCGTTCCAGGTCCAGGCGCTGAACGATCATATCGCAGCGCTGCCAAGCCTGAAGGAGCACGGCTTGATCGAGCGGCCGCAGCGCCTTGCGGTGGCGCTGCAGGCGACGCTCGCGACCGCGGAAGCCGAGACGCTCGAGGTCAAGACATTGTTTGCGCTGGAGCAGGATCTGCTGGCCTTGGCGGAGGCCATCGGCCTGCATTATTTCCCGCACGGACCCAATGCGAGCCGGCCGGAAAAGCTGACGGGCCTCGCGTGATCTACGACATCCGTCACCTCACCACCTATGCCTACGAACATCCGGTGAGCTTCGCGCGTTGCTCGCTGCGGCTGGAGCCGAAGAGCGGTGACGGACAGGAGCTGGTCTCGCACAGCGTGGAGATCAGGCCGCGGCCTGCGGACCGCACCGCGCGCTATGATTTCTTCGGCACCCACACCGAGAGCGTGCTGATCGAAACCCCGCATCGCCATCTGCGCATCAATTCCCGCTCGCGGGTCAAGGTCGCCCGCCTTGCCCCTGGCCGCGCGGCGCCGAGTCCTTCCCGGGAGACCGTCCGCGACGTCGCGTTTGAGGCGACGAGCCTGGGGCCTTCGTCGCCGATCGGCTATATCTTCGCGAGCCCGCTGGTGCCGGTGCTGGCGCCGGTCACCGCTTACGCCGCCGCGAGCTTTCCTCCGGGCGGAGGGGTGCTGGCCGGCGCGGTCGACCTGATGCACCGGATCCGCAACCAGTTCAGATACGATCCGAAGGCAACCGTCATCTCTACCCCCCTTGTGGAAGTGTTCGAGAAGCGCCACGGCGTGTGCCAGGATTTTGCCCATCTGATGATCGCGGGCCTGCGCGGGCTCGGGCTGCCGGCGGCCTATGTCTCCGGCTATCTCAGGACCATCCCGCCGCCCGGCAAGCCGCGCCTGCAGGGCGCGGACGCCACCCATGCCTGGGTCTCGCTGTGGTGCGGCGCGGAGCTTGGCTGGATCGGCTTCGACCCGACCAACGACCTCCTGGTCGAAAACGATCACATCGAGCTTGCGGTCGGACGCGATTTTTCCGACGTCTCCCCGGTCGACGGCATCATCGTCGGCTCGCGCAAACAAAAGCTCGGCGTCGCCGTGGATGTGCAGCTCGTGGAGTGAGGCAAGAGTTGCGAACCGAAGGCACGCCGTCATCCGCGTGGACGCTCGCACGAGCGGTAACGATGCCAGTGCAAGATTGCGCCGACGATCAACGCCGGCGCTACTGCCGCACCAATCAGGAAACCGGGCAACGGCACCGGCGAGATCCATTCGATGGTCAGCGCCGCAACCAACCAAAGCGTCGCCAATATCAACACGAAATCGATCTTGGGAAATTTCAAATAATAACAAAGCGCGGTACCGATCACCGCCGGGGCGCTGGCTGCGGCGATCATGTAAACCGTCAATTCCTTGGGCGTCAGATAGTCGAGCACCATGGACCCCAACAACCAAAGGGCTGCAAACATGGTCGCGATGTCGATCGGGTGCCGCACGCAATAAACTCGGAAGGGCTGCAATTGTGACCGCTATGATTTCGATCGTAAAACCTGGTCGACCAGTCGGCAACTGCAATCAACTGCTGCTTTGCAATCCAATCCTTGGCTGCGGAGATCCCATTTGGCACCAGCTGGACGATGTTCGCTTCACTGTCATTGGCGGACCTAGCGAGGCGCTGGCGCGAAGGCGAGCACATGTTTTCCGCTTTGCCCCTGCCCTGAGAGCGGACATCGCGTAATGCAGTCGGCATGTCCGTTTCGTTCAACAACTGACAAGGTCTTCTGCCTTTTTATATTAGTCGCTAGCTGATTCCATTTTTGCCATTTTTTCTCCAGTCACATGGCGCCGATTGGCGCTCCCTGGGGGAATCGACCCCCTGTTTCAGCCTTGAGGGGGCCGCGTCCTAACCGCCAGA
>CAVQNB010000019.1:0-25295 GCA_963713785.1 uncultured Alphaproteobacteria bacterium | reverse complement strand
GCACTGGCGTCGAGACCGGGCACGGCAATGCCTGGACGCAAGAGCGCGTGCGCGGCTTCCGCAATCACCACGACATCGCCGTCTTCCGCGACGGCGAGTGGGCAGAGCGCGGCGAGATTACGCTCGAAGCGGCAGCAAAACTCATCGGCGTCTGCAACATGACGGCGTTGCGTATGCTCCGCCGCGGCGACATCAAAGGTCGACAAGCTTGCGCGGGCGCGCCTTGGGTGATCAGGGCCGAGGACTTGGCAGGTTTCGCTAAGGGAAAGCGTCGGAAGCCTCCGCTAACACAAAATACCACGCAGCGGGTCTTTGACTTTCAACGAGTTAAGCCGAGGTGCATTATGACTTATGACTGCTCGGACATACCAAGATCGAAAGCACAGTCAGGTATCTCGGCATCGAGGTCGATGACGCCTTGGCAATAGCGGAACAAGTCGATGTCTGAAATACCCGGGCAGAGCGGACATGCTCTGCCCACCCTCCAACCACCGGTTTGTGCCACAGCGGGAAGTAGGCTTACTCGATCACCTCGCCAGCACGGGCGAGAAGCGCGGGTGGCCTTCGCGATCAATTACTTCGGAAACCCTGACCAAGACGGTTGACCAGCTGGACCAGCATTACAAGTGTAGCGGGTGCAATCCTGGTAAATGCCCCGACACTCGGAGGATGGTATTTGCTTCAAGGACAGGCAGTCGCGATATCGCGCACGGCAGGTATTTATGCATTGCTGATTGGCAGTCTGAGCCACCGCAAAGGTGAAACTGTCGAGATCGGCGTCACGCGCATTGAGTGTTCCCGTACTCAATGACAAAAGGAGTGCGAAGAGTACAGAGACGACGGCAAACGACCGCTTGCTACATTTCATGGCCTAGCCTCCTTAGGTCGAAAAACACGGCGAGTTTGGAGTGACGTCGCAGGTAAAATAGATCGGGCTCCGGTTCTTGCACGGGAGCCCTTATGATCGCCGAAGTCAAAAGTGGATTCAGTGATTAGTATCTGGCGGCAACCGGTGCGCCCCAATTGAACAGGTAGTTGACCCCAAATTTCACCGTCTGGATATTGCGGTTGTTGGAGGTAAACGTATCGCCGGCAAGGAACGGGGCGGTGCCAGGAATCAACAAAGTCCGGTTGCCCAAGCCGAGATAATCGTACTCGGCCTTGACCGTCCAATTGTTCGTGAACGCATATTCGACGCCAGCGCCTACGAGCCAACCGCCGGTGTTGTTGCCGCAGTTGGTGAAGGTACCGCAGGTGAGCGACACACCCGTCGTGACGTTGGTGACGGTCAGGTTGTTGTTACCGATCCAGCCGCCGCCAGCCTTGCCGTAGAACAGCCAGTGATCGACTGCAAAGCCGAAGCGGGCAGCCACTGTCGTGATCCAGCGATTGTTGTTGGTGACCACAATGTTCCCAACGCCTGGAATGATGACCCCAGTGCCGTTGTTGTTACCCCCGGTTGCGACCGGATAGCGGACATCCCGGAACGGCAGCTTCGTGCAGATTTTGTTGCAGAAGTCCGTTGAAGGCTTCCGCGAACAATGATTTCCTGACGTTGACGCGGTCAGCGGCGGGAACGGGCGATGATGGGTCGGTTGGAGCGGGATCAAGGGCAGCTGTTTTATTCGTTCTGCCTTGAAGAGGTGGTACCGGACGATCACCAGGTGCGCGCGATTTCAGCGGTGCTTGATCTGTCGTGGGTCTATGGCGAGCTTTCGCCGCATTATCCGGCGCTCGGCCGCCCCTCGATCGATCCGGTTCTGATGATCCGGATGCTAATCCTCGGCTACGCCTTCGGCCTGCGCTCGGAGCGATTGCTCTGTCGCGAGGTCAGGGTCAATCTGGCGTACCGCTGGTTTTGCGGCTTGAGCATCGAAGACAAGATTCCGGACCATTCGGTGTTCTCGCGGGCCCGCAATGAGCGGTTTCGTGACAACGACATTTTCCGCCGGGTCTTTGAGCGTGTCGTTGAGGCATGTATTTCGGCCGGACTGGTCGGAGGCAAGGAGTTTGCGGTCGATGCGAGCCTGATCGTAGCGGACGCTAACAAGCAGCGGTCGATCCCGGGCTCGGAGTGGATTAGGGAGCACGATCCTGAGACCGCAAGCCGAGCTGTGAAGGAGTATATGGCAACCCTCGACGACGCGGCTTTCGGCGCTGCCACCCAAGTGACGCCGAAGTTCGTCTCGCCATCCGATCCGGCCGCGCAATGGACCGGCGCGATGCGCGGACCAGCATTTTTCGCATATTCCGACAATTATCTGATCGATGTGAAGGTTGGCATCATCATGGATGTCGAGGCTTCGCGCGCCATCCGCCAGGCGGAGGTCGGCGCGTCGAGGACGATGATTGAGCGGACACAGGAGCGCTTCGATATCAAGCCTGAGCGGCTTGCGGGCGATACCGCCTACGGTTCAGGAGCGAACCTCAACTGGCTTGTCAAAGACAAGGACATCGCTCCGCACATCCCGGTGATCGACAAGTCGAAACGCGAGGATGGGACCTTCAGTCGGGAGGACTTCACCTTCGACAAGGACCGTAACGTGTACATCTGCCCGGCGAACAAGATCCTCACGACGACGGGCAAGCTGGTCAATGATGGGGAGACACTTCTCTATCGGGCAAAAGCGCGTGACTGTCGTGGTTGCCTGCTCAAGGCACAATGCTGTCCAAAGGCATCCGTCCGCAAAATCCCGCGCAGTATCTACGAGGAAGCTCGCGACGTTGCCCGGGCGCTGGCCAAGACCGAGGCGTTCAAGCAATCATCCCGCGACAGGAAACGTGTCGAAATGCTGTTTGCGCACTTGAAGCGTATCCTGCGGCTCGGCCGGCTGCGATTGCGCGGGCCATGCGGCGCCCAGTTCGAGTTCACGTGGGCAGCGATTGCGCAGAACCTTCGCAGGCTTGCCAAGCTGGTCGCCCGGCCACCACCAATCGCCCCTGCGTGCGCTGCGTAAGCGTTGCAAGCGTCAGTAAAGTCGAGCGTAAGTCGCCCGCACAATCCAGCGGGTGACAACGGATGGCTTCAAAAAAATGCACCAGCCGTCCCGCGCCGTCGGTATGTCGATTTCTGCAACAAAATCTGCCAACAATAGACATCGCCGCCGAGCCGAGTATACTAGTCCATTCGCACTCCGCCTTTATGTTTGCCCTACTAACTAAAGGGAGTAAGCGATTGACGGCCGATAACATCCAGGGTGACCCATTCAGGGCTTGCGTGGAGGCCATCGTCGCCGGAGACGACGTGACCGCCATTGGATTGCTTGATGCTTTGCCGCTCTTGGCACAAGCGCGCGCTGGTCATGGCGCAACTCGGCAATCTCCTAAACGTAACTTTTTCGAACAGATTCTGCACTACATGTACGAGGGCGATACCGCCCTGCACATGGCGGCGGCAGCATATCGAACTCGCATTGTAGACGAGTTGATCGCCAGGGGCGCCGACATTCGAGCGAGGAATAGACGAGGCGCGGAACCCCTTCACTACGCCGTTGATGGCGGGCCTGGCTTGTCGGCATGGGATCAAAGCGCCCAGGCGAAGATCATAGCCAGGCTCATTCGAGCCGGAGCTGATCCAAATGCGGTCGACAAGAGCGGGGTCGCGCCGCTGCACCGCGCAGTGCGCAATCGCTGCGCGGTTGCAGTGAAGGCGCTCATCGATGGCGGTGCCGACCCGCGTGCTCCAAATAGCAACGGCTCGACACCGATGCTTCTCGCAAATCAGAACACTGGCAAGCGCGGTTCGGGATCAACTGAGGCGAAGGCGCAGCAAAACAAGATATTGCGTCTTCTTGAGGAGCACGGACCCACGTGAACCGATTGCTGTTGTGGGTCATAAGCGACGCTTGACCTTCTGCCGGTTACTTCCGGTCTGCCCCTATCAACGGACATCGCCAGATCGCCCCGGCATGTCTCAAAGGTGCCAACAACAGACATGTCGCGACTGCTTCGGCATGTCTGAAAAATTCACAAAAGCGGAAGTCGCTAGAGTATTCGATAGGCCCTGTTTAAACTAGCTCGCCGAGCAAGGCCTTGGCCTGCCTGAGGTCGAGCGTATCGAAACCTTGGGTGAACCAATCGTAGACAGGCGCGAGAAGCTCACGCGCCGTTTGCCCCTTACCTTGATCACGGAACAGCCGGGCCATGCTCATCGCTGCCCGCAGCTCCCACGATTTTGCTTGCTGGGCACGCGCAACCGCGAGCGCGCGTTCGAAATACACTCGCGCTTTCTCCTCGTCTACGTTGGGCGACAGCAATGCAATTTCGCCTGCCACGCGATTGAGCTCGGCGTCGAACATGGTTTCCTTGGTCGTTTCCACGGCTTTCATCGCATCCGAAATGCAACGCCAGGCGTCATCGATTTGCCCGAGGCGCGCATAGGCCGATGCCAAGTTTAATAACCAGCAGGGCATGAGGACTGTTGCTCCTGTTGAACGCCAAGCGTCGAGTCCAGAGGTCATGACTTGAACCGCGTCCAAGGATTTGTCGGTCAGGGCCAATACGCAACCTCGATGCATCGTTCCCCACGCCTTCCATAGTGCGGCGCCCTTGGCGTCGGCCAAGGGGACGACTTCGTCGGATAGCGCATTTGCTTGATCGTAGTTCCCGCACAGGATGTAGGTCAGCCCTGTAAGGCATAGCGTGGCCATTAACGTGGCTGCTTGATCGGTCTCGCGAGCTTCACCGATAGCGCGCTCCGCATCCGCCATCGCAGCTTCCGGATAGCCGAGTATCCACAGAGCCCACGACCTATAAAACAGGGTCGCCACACGGACATCTTGACCAAAACGCGTGGACAACGGACGGTGCACTACGGGATCGTAGAGAGCCAATGCCCGATCAAGGTGCGCCAGGGCTCCAGCCGACTCCCCCGTATAGATCGACGACGTCGCCACCAGGCGATGACCGACCAAAAGCGTGCCGGCCGCTCCTTGCTTCTCAGCCAAAGTCAAGAACTGTGCCGCATGCTCGCGCATCGCGTCCCCGTTGAATGCAAGATAGCTGGCGCTCCAAAAGCCATACAGTACGGAAAATAAGAGGAGGGGATCGTCCAGAGATTCTCCTACTGATTCAGCTTGTTCGATCAGCAAGCGTGCGCGCTCCGCAGCTGCGGTGGTTTCCGGCGCCGCAAAGCCTTTGATATGCATAAGTGGCGTTATGAGTTCGACTTGAAGCTTGATCTCTTCGCGACGCAGCGCTGGCCTGCCGGGCAGTGTCGCAATTTGGGCAAGAGCGCGGGCCAACTGCTCTGACGCCTCGACCAGCGCGGAGCGCGCAAGCGACCGTTGTCCAGCCTTGCCCCAAAGGCGCGCCGCCTTTTCGATCAGGCCTGCCTCGGTACAGTGACGTGCCAATAGTTCGGGTTGGGTTTCGGCGACTTCCGCGAACTGGCTTTCCAGAGTTTCGGCGATGCGTGCATGAAGCTTGCGTCGCGGCTCGCGCAGCAGGGTGCCGTAGGCTGCGTCCTGCACCAGGGCGTGCTTGAAGAGATAGGTCGCGTTAGGCGGCACGCCCTGCCGAAATAGCAAGCCTGCAGCAACGAGTCGATCGACGGACGATTCCAGCTCCCCGTGCAACACAGCCACCAGCAGGGCATGAGAAAACTCCCTCCCGATCACGGCCCCAATCTGCGCGACCTCTTTTGCCGATCCCAGCCTATCGAGCCGCGCCATCAGTGAGGCGTGCAAGCTTGCGGGGACCGCCATGGCAGGTGATGGAACAGCGGCAAGCGTCTGCTCAGCCGCCGCCTCGCTGCCTGCCTCCAGCACCGCCTTGGTCATTTCCTCGATGAACAGCGGAATCCCGTCGGTCCGTTCGAGGATGTCCCGCCGGATGTTCTCCGGAAGAAACGTGTTGCCGACGAGCCGGTCGATGATTGCGCCGGTGTCGCGGTCCGTAAGCCGGTTAAGCGTCAGGGCGGTCACATGTGGCCGCCCGATCCAGCGCGGCTCAAATTCTGGCCGGAACGTCACGACGAGCAGCACGCGCAACGCCTGAATCCGGCCCACGATCCGATCGAACAGTTCGAGGCTTGTCGGATCAGCCCAATGCGCATCCTCGAAGATCATGAGTACCGGAGTAGAGCGCGTCAGGGCCTGCATTTGCAAAATGAGCGTTTCGAGCGTTCTTTGGCGGCGTTGTTCCGGAGTTGAGGTCAAGCGTGGAATAGCGTCCGTCATTGGGAAGCGACAGCAGCTCGGCGAATAGCGCGCCGTCCTCTCTTGAAGTCGCGGTCGGAGCAAGCAGCGCGTCGAGCTTGTCGAGCTTTGCTTGGATGCTGTCGTCGCGCGCCATTCCGGCGGAACGTTCAATACGGCTGATGATCGGGTAAAGTGCGCTGACGGTATGTTGCGGTGAGCAGAAATAGCGCATCCGCGTGTGCGGCTCGGGGGCGAGGCGCTCCAGAAGCGCGGCCGTGAGCCGCGATTTGCCGATTCCTGGCTCGCCGGAAAGGAGCACCACCTGGCCTTCGCCGGCTTTTGCCTTCGACCAGCGCCGCATCAACAATTCATTTTCTTCTTCCCGTCCGACGAGGGCGGTTAGGAGGGTGGTCTGCATCGCCTCGAAACGGCTGGCCATCGGCCTCGCCCCCAACACGGCCCAGGCGCGAACCGGCCCGGGGATGCCCTTGAGGTTCGTTGGTCCGAGGCCCTCGAACTCGAAGAGATTGCCGAGGAGCTTACGCGTTGCGTCGGCAATGACCACCATGTTCGGCTGGGCTATTCCCTGCAGGCGCGCAGCAAGGTTCGGCGTCTCGCCGACAATGCCACGCTCCTGCGACTCCCCCGATCCGATCAATTCGCCAACAACAACGAGCCCGGTCGCAATGCCGACACGGGTTTGCAGGGAGGCTCGCATCCTGAGCTCGGTCACTGCACCGATCAGTTCCAGTCCCGCCCGCACCGCCCGGTCAGCGTCGTCCTCATGTGCTTGAGGATAGCCGAAATACACGAGTACGCCGTCTCCCATGTATTTCGCCACAAACCCGCCGAAGCGGCGCACGGTCTCGGCGACGCATTTCTGATACGCCGAGATGACCTCGCGGAGGTCCTCGGGGTCCATCCGAGCAGAAAGTGACGTCGAACCGACCAGGTCGGAGAACATCACCGTGACGTGGCGGCGCTCGGCAGTATCAGCACGGGACTCATCGATTGTTAGAAGAGAGTTGGGGGACGTCGCTTTTGCGCTTCCTTCAGCGCGCAGGTTCGCGATAGCGTCGAGCAGCTTGCGGCGATGCCCGACAAGACCGACGCCCAACTCCTTCAAGTCCTCAGCCGTCAAGCTCGGGAGCACCGTGTCGTCGATTGCGTTCTCATGAAATGCCGCCTCATACTGCTCGAGACCGAGGTTTCGTAGCCACCCTCCGAGGTCCATGATGGCGTCCTACTCGTTCCTGTGCACATGATAGCGAAACAATGCGTTTAGAGCACCCTTCTCGAATTACCGCTATGGGTCCTTCGCTACCGAAATGGCCGCTCGGCTCATGTCCGCTTTTCTCCCGATAGCGACCGAACTGCGGACATCGCTGGTGGTCCGTTCCGTGCCAACAACCGACATCATTGGCGCATTGGACACGATCAATTCACTTTGCGAAGAACCATCCTTTTCATGTCGGCAAGGAGGCGGTAGCCCTCCGCCAGCTGCAACAGGTTCTCCCTCTCCGGTCCGTCCGGTAAGCGAGCAGCATCCTCACGCAGTAGCTTTCGCTAGTTCGTCGCACTGGTCGACGGTCAACTGTTCCTCTTGCATCGCAGCCCTCCGGCAATCGATTTGGTCGATTCCCAACCAATGCTGGCCCGAGGCGTTCCCGGATGATTTGTGATCCCGCTAGGAGGAGCCTGTCACACTCATGTCACCTGGAGCTATGCATATGCGGCAAGCTCTTCCAAATTCTCATATTGCTGCCGTTTTTGCATAGTCCTCGCCGATTTTGTCTTTGAGGATAGGGCGTATACTCTCGCGCGCGACGCACGAGCCAAACAACACCTAGTGGAGATTGGAAAGTGCCTTGGAGTAGAGTTCTCGCCTTCGACGATCCACTGCACTATCAGGCGGCGATCCGTGGTGCGGACTGGGAGGTCTATCCCACGAAGAGAGGGAAATTCCGAGCCGAACTGACGCAGATAACCATGAACCAACTCTGGATGCAGAGTTTTCACTGTGAACTACCGCAAATTCAGACCGGGGCGGTAACGCCCAATCGTAAAGTAATCGGTTTTCTCACCGAAGTTCGTCAGCCAGCGATCTATTATCGTGGGCAGGAACTTTCTCCACATGACATCGTCGTCAACACTGACGCGATGCACGTGAGATGGGAAGGAGATTGCCGTTCTGGTGGCATGTCCCTACCACAGGAAGATTTTGATGCTGCTTGCCAAGCCATGACCGGTAGCCAATTCGCATTACCGTCGTTTAAGAGCGTTGTGCGGCCAAGTTCCGACTTAATGATGCGGCTGTTAAACCTACATAAGATGGTCGGAACAATCGCCGAAACGACGCCCAAACTTTTCGAGTTACCTGAAGTGGTTCGGGCTCTCGAACAGAAGGCAATCCACCTGATGGTGAGATGTCTGACCGAGGGTACTGTTTCGACAACGTCATATGGCGGTCAACGCCACGAGGCGATCGTCGTGCGCTTTGAAGAATTCTTGGAAGCGAACCCCAATACGCCGTTCTACTTGACGGAAATTTGCGCAGCCGTCGGCGCAGCCGAACGGACCCTCCGAGCTGCCTGCGAAGAGCACCTTGGAATGGGGCCGATCCGCTACCTCGCCTTGCGCAGAATGCACCTTGTCCACCGCGCGCTCTTGCTTGCAGATCATCGTTCGACCAACGTGACGCGAATGGCCACCGACCATGGCTTCTGGGAGCTAGGTCGCTTCGCAGTTGCCTATCGCGAATTGTTCGGCGAACCCCCGTCGGCAACTTTGCAGCGACCGCCGGACTAGCGGCTGGTAGATATAAATCGCCCGTCGTCGATTACAGTCTAAGTTGCGGCCACGTCGAATGACCGTTGCGGGTCATCAGCGTCGATCTGACCGTGCGCTGGCCACTTCCGGTCTACCCCGACAAACGGACATTCTCACGGTCCCGCGGCATGTCTCGTGCCAGACCCGGACATCGCGCCTCTCCACGCCCTTGCTCCATTGGAGTAGCTTGATCTCAAAGCGGCGTGCCGAAACCCGGGCCTGACCCATTCGGTCTACCTAGAACCGATAAGGAGCACACAATGAAACTGTACTACCTCGCCGGTTCGTGCGCCCTTGCGCCGCATATTGCACTTGAGCTCAGCGGGCTGCCCTATGAGGCCATTCGCGTCGAGCGCGGGAAGGAGACGGACCCGAGTTATCTCGCCATCAATCCGCTCGGTCGCGTGCCCGCACTTGTGACTCCAGATCACGACACGATCACAGAGGTGCCTGCCGTGCTGTGTTACATCGCGGACATGGCTCCAGACCGACGGCTATTGCCAGATGTTGGAACGCGGGAACGATACGAAGCCCTACGCTGGATGGCGTATCTTGCAAGTACAGTCCATCCCGCGCTCGGTCGGCTCTGGCGGGCGGAGCGCTTTGCCGACGCCGCTTGTATCGGCTCGGTCGAACAGGCGGCGGCGACACAACTGGCCAACGAATTCGCTTACATCGATAGGCAGATCGCAAACAGAAAGTGGGTCACCGGAGCAGACTTCAGTGTCGCCGACCTTCATCTCTTCGTGTTCGGCCGCCTAGGCCTCAGGCTTATGCCGAGCACGCGGGATTTTCCAAACTTCTATCGGCACACATTGTCGATTGCCGGGCTCGCCGCCACCATGAGCACAATCGCGCAAGAAGGAATCACGTTCGAGGGTCCAAAGTCCGGCCCGGGATAAACATAGCAAGTATCCAATCTGCGAATGTCTCGTTTGGTCAATCGCGACGTTTTGGCGGTCAGCCGCCCACTTCCGTGGTTCGACATTGGTCAGGTTCGGGTCCAACTGCCACATGGCGCAAAACCGCGTCATGTCCGTTCTTGCCCTGGTAACGGACTCGGTTTCTACTATGCGCGGCTAGTCATATCTTCCCGCCGCTAAGGAACAACCCCTTGCCCCGCCTAACCGACCAAGGCTTGCAGAAAATGAACGATCTGGCTCAGCATTATGGAGTCAGTACCGACGCGGTGACGACTTTGTTGCAGGCCCTCATGAACAGCAAAGGCACGATGGCGCAGTTTGACCATCGTGAACTGGGTGGTGCCGGGCAGTGGATGCCGGGTGGCATGACGATGGTCGGCGACATGTTCAATCACGGCCTCAAGGCGAAGGTCGACGGCTTGTGTTCCGAGCTGTCACAAATCTTGGCTATGCAACCCTTCGTGCCATTCCCGGAGGGCCTTCAGTCACAGTCACAGAGACAGGGTGGCGGCCAGCAGGAGGGCGGCCACGACGTCTTAGATACAGGTTCGGTCAGCCTATTCGTACCAGAGACACCCGGCCGAGCGTCGGGTCAATGGTGGCCAGCCGAACTAGGGTTCCCCAACGGGACTGGCGCGCAGAACCAAATCCGCTATGCCTATTTCAACCAAAAGCGTCGATTAGCAATAGAGCTGAATGGACACGTGACCGTCTACGACACCCTAGATCACCAGATCAGCGGCGTCTCTCAGCAGCAGGGGCGCGCCGGCTCAATTACCCTTACCAGCCAGCATGGGACAGTTAGCGTCTCAACTCTGCCGGTCGTCTCGGTGGACGGCCTGCAAACCAAGGCTCCGGAACCACGGGTGGCGCCTGTTAGCGAGCCTTATCGGCCCGACAGTGCCCAGGAAACGGACCTCTTCGCCAAAATCGAGCGGCTGGCCGAATTGCACAAGAAAGGCATTCTCTCATCGGAAGAATTCGCAGCTAAGAAGGCGGAGCTTCTCTCCCGGTTGTGAGCGACTGGCCTGACCACCTCATTATCGGGCATGCCTGCAAAGGGTCAAAATGCGAAATACTCGCCCGGAGTAGAAGACTTCCGGATTGCCCCTAACAACGGACATCGCCAGAGTTCTCGCACGCTGCTCGGCATATGAGCGTCATGCTGTCCTGCCGCGTCCCACCGTCTGGCGCACCTCGAACCCCTCGAACTGTGGGTGATCCAGATACAGCGGCTTGTTATCCCCTGCCCGATTATGTGCTGCACGGAACGCCTCTGATCTTGTCCACGCTTCAAAGGTCGCGCGGTTTTCCCAGATTGTGTGGGAGGCGTAGAGCGTATGGTCTTCGGCTTCGGGGCCTTTGAGAAGGTGAAACTCTACAAATCCCGGGACTTTTTCCAGATGGCTGTCGCGCGACATCCAGACCTGCTCGAAGGCTGCTTCAGACCCCTTGGCAACGCGAAAGCGGTTCATGGCAATGAACATTAGTGGGTCCCCTCTTCTTGATGGTCGCAACACATAGCACGAAACATAGTCTGGCAAGTTGGTGCGCGGCGGGTCATAGCCTAGGATCATTGGCTCAAATAGCAGAGGGGACGATGATGGACATGGTTGTTGTTACCCGGCGGGTGAACGGCCGGATGGAGGAAGCATTTGAGGCGATCGCGCGACAACAAACATCCTGTGCCTGAGACAGCCGATGAACGCGCCCATTTGGCTGGCTGACCCAACACCATCGCCGTCTCCAGATTTTCTGCTTACTTCACCATCTATCGTGGGGATACGTCATGCCTTCTGAACTCCGCTCGCCTCGTCTCGCTGTTCTAATTGACGCGGACAATGCTTCCGCCAAGATCGTGGATGGACTTTTCGAGGAGATTGCGAAGATCGGGGAGGCAAGCGTTCGCCGCATATACGGCGACTTCTCCAATCCTCGCTCTAAGGGCTGGGCCGATACGCTATCGAAACATGCCATCATACCTCAACAGCAGTTTGCCTACACCACCGGAAAGAATGCATCCGACATCACGTTGGTCATCGATGCAATGGACCTGCTTCATAGCGGTCGGTTCGATGGATTTTGTCTGGTTTCCTCGGACAGTGATTTTACCCGCCTTGCCGCCCGCATCCGTGAGCAAGGCATCGATGTCTTTGGGTTCGGTGAGCAGAAAACTCCGGAGAGCTTCCGGCAGGCCTGTCGAAGGTTCGTGTACACCGAGAACCTGCTTACCGGTGCTGCGAACAGTCAAGATGCCGCCTCAACTTCAAAACCTCTTCAGCCCCCTAGCGCAGCTACGCCCATCATTATGAAGGTCATCACACAGATGGAAAGCGAAGACGGGTGGGTGCCTCTGGGCGAAGTTGGAAAACAGCTTGCCAACCTAGCTTCCGACTTCGATCCGAGAACATTCGGCTTTCGCAAGCTAAGCGATCTGGTGCGAAGGACAAATTCGTTCGAAATCGATCATCCAAAAGGGGGCTCCATGCGCATTCGCACAAAGTCCGCTGCCGGATCACCTCCGAAATCGAAGACCGTCACCAAACTGGCGACATGAGAAAAAGGCCGCCCGGAGTAAACGACTTCCGGATTGCACTCAAATTGCGGACATCGTCAGAGCTCTCGCATGCTGCGGGAAAAGTTTGTTCAGTTAAACCGCGAGGGATTTGCTGTCTAACATTTGCAGGTACAGGGCGAAAAGGATATGGAAATCAAAGTCGCGGACGTGGCGGAACTGGTAGACGCAAGGGACTTAAAATCCCTCGATGGCAACGTCGTGTGGGTTCGAGTCCCACCGCCCGCACCACTTATCGGCAACATGCCAAGATCAGCCTAAACAAGACTCGCCTAGAGTTGTCCGATGCCCTCACCCGAAAAAATCACCACCGCCCCTCACCTCACCTTCGACGCCCTTCTCGCAGGCGAGCGCGGCGCGCCGCTGGTGCTGCTGCTGCACGGCTTTGCCGAATCGATGCATTGCTGGCGCGCGCAGGTGACGGCGTTAGGCGACATGGGCTATCGCGCCATCGCGCCGAGCCAGCGCGGTTATTCGCCCGGTGCCCGTCCCGATCCGCGCGATGCATCGAACTACCACATCGACCGCCTGATGGACGATGCGATGGCGATCGTTGAGGCGTCAGGCTATGGCGACGCCCGCTTTCATCTGGTCGGTCACGATTGGGGCGGCAGCATCGCCTGGGCGCTCGCCGATCGTTATCCGCTAAGGATCGCTTCGCTCACCGTGCTGTCGCGGCCGCATCCGAATTCCTTCAACCGCGCGCTGCAAATGCCTGACGGCGATCAGGCGCACCGCTCGCGGCATCACAAGGCCTTTCTCGAACCCGGCGCTGCCGATGTCGTGCTGGCCGATGACGCCAAATGGCTGCGCGAGCGGCTTGCGGCCAACGGTATGCCGCAGGCGGCGATCGCGGAACATCTTTCTGTGCTCGGCAACAAGGGCGCGATGGAAGCAGCACTGGCCTGGTATCGCGCGCGCGGCGCGATCCGCGGACCCCTCGGCCCGATCCGGGTGCCGACGCTCTATATCTGGGGCGACGCCGACGATACCGTCGGCCGGCCGGCCGCCGAAGGCACGGTCGACTTCATCGCCGCGCCCTATCGTTTCGAGGTGTTTTGCGGCGTCGGCCATTTCGCGGCGGACCAGGCGCCGGAGCGGGTCAGCGAATTATTGCTGGAGCATTTGCAGGCTCACCCGATCTGACAGAATTTTGGCTCGCCCGATCACACCGCGCCGTCACGCCGCCTGCGCGAGCTCCGACACCCGCTCCCACGTCGTCGCCTTGATGCTGGGCCGTTCCTGCATGCGCGCAAGCCACGCCACCAGATTGGGATGCGGCGCGCCAAGCGATGACCATTCCGGGATCATCGCGAAGAATTCGACCGGCGGCGCGAGCATGAGGTCGGCGAGCGACAGCGCGTCGCCGGCGAAATAGGGCTTTTCGCCGAGCAGGTGCGCGAGCTCATTGAAGGCGGTCAGCGCCTTCGGCATCGCGGCCGCGATCGCCGCCTCGTCCGGCGCAAGCCCCATCACGCGCGGACCGATCACGCGGTGGAACACGATGACGTTGCCGACGCCATGAAACAGGTACCAGTCGTTGATATTCATCACCTGGTCCATTCGCGCGGCGCGTGTGGGATCTGTTGGCGTCAGCGCCGGCTGCGGCAGCACGCGATCGAGGTAGCGAAGGATGGCTTGCGTCTCGTAAAGCATGAAGGCGCCGTGCTCCAGCACCGGCACCCGGCCAAACGGATGACGGGCGAGATGTTCCGGCGAGCGCAAGGTGCCAAGTGCAACGGTCGAAAACCGGTAAGCTACGCCCTTCTCTTGCAGGGTGGCCAACACCGCGCGCCCAAACGGGCTGCCGGGAACGGAATGAACGGTGAATTCCGACATGACGATCTCCTGTACCAGCGGTTGATCTCTCGACTTCAGCTTTTGCCCAGCTCCGCTTCCTTCACAAAGCGCTCCAGCAGACCGGGCCAGCCGCCGTCGACATCCTTGCGCATCGAAGCGCCCGCCTCGGCGCCCATCGTTTCGAATTTGTGATGGGTGAGCTCGACATTGGTTGCGTCGGGGCCGTCCGCCGCAAAGCGCACATCGACCTCCGACTTCATCGCGGCGTCCGGCTTCCACTGCGCGTTGATCTGCCAGAGCAGCACCAGCCGGTGCGGCGGCTCCCACACCGTGATGGTGGCGACCGGGGTCTCGGTGCCGTCTTCGGAAATCTCGAGCCAGCGTCCGCCAAGCCGCGGCTCCAGCAACACCTTCTTGATCGGCTGTTTGCCGACGCCATGATCATGCGGCCACCAGCGCGTCAGGCCGCTAGTGAAGACTTCGAAAGCGTGATCAATCGGCGCTCTGACGTGAACGGTTTTGCGCACCGGCGCAATGACAACTGTCTCGTTCATTTGTTCCTCTTCCTGGTGGGATTGGATCTTTCAGCCTCCAGCCTGAATGCCTCGAGCGCGTCGCCCCAAAAACTGTCGAGCCAGGCGCGCAATTCCAAAAGCCCCTCGCGGCGCAACGAATAGATGCGGCGCACGCCCTCGCTGCGCTCCTCGACCAGCCCCGCATCCTTCAGGACTTTCAAATGCTGCGACACCGCTGGTCGTGACACCGGCAGTCCGGCCGCCAGCACATTGACCGGACGCGGCCCGCCGCGCAGACGCTCGAACACCTTTCGCCGCGTCGGGTCCGCCAGCACTGCCAATGCATTTCCGTAAGCCATGGCTAACGGTAAGTCATGGCTTACGCGTATGTCAAGCCAGATCGTTGCGCCATGGCAAGGCGCCGGCGTGCCGCGGCCGAGCCGCGTCATCTCATCCGGAAAACGTTTGTTGTAGAAGGTTGCTACGTGTGCGTCGGCCAGTGCCGCTCGCGGAACCAGGTGCGGTACTCCGACGACATCTTGGCGCGCTGCGCCTGCGGCGCATGCCGCTTGCAGGTCGATGCCTCCTCGCTGTTCTCGGGCGCGCCCCACCGCAACTCGACGCAGTCGTTCGGGTTATAGGCCATCTCGAAATCCGCCGCCCGATCGAGGACGTCCTTGAGCGACAGCGTCCACTGCGAGCCGTCGCTGCGCGTATAGGATATCTTGCGCGAGGCAAGCTCGGAGGCGAGCACGCCCTGCAATTCGCTCTTCACGTCCTCGACGCTCTTGCCGCTCGGCATCGCGTAGCGCGCCGCGCGCCGCGCGACGCGATCGGGAAATCCGCGCACCACGTCGATCGCGATCAGCAGCCGGAAATCGCGCGCCGGCGTGGAGTAGTCCTCCCAGGCGTCCCGATGGTCTCGAAGATCGAGGGGCCGTTCGGCATCGCGGTCTCGCCGGCCTGCCTTTTCCTGATATTTTCGTCCGTTCTCGACCGAGGTGACGCGCGTCTTCACCTGTTCGTTAAGGCTCGCGATGGCGTCCGTCATCGCTTTCACGGGATCGAGCGGCTCGGGCGACATCACATCATCCATGCGATCGTAAAAATCCTCGGCGCTCATCTGCGACTGATCGAGCGAAAAATCGCCGTACTGCGGATTATTGGTGATTTCGGCGTTGGCCAGCCGCCGCAACGCGCCGTTCTTTGTCGCGCACGATCGGCCGGAAGTGCTTGAAGCCGGGGCTGCCGAGCGCGGGATCGTGCACGAACAGGAAATTGCCGCGCCAGAACCGCTTTCGCGTGATCGATCCGTCGGGCTCGGCGTCGACGGCGAGGAAGACGCCGGGCGTGCCGTTCAACTCCGGCACGCGATGCACCAGCATCAGCACGTGGCCGTAGGGATCGGCGTACACCGTGCCCGGGCGCAGCGTCTGCTGCGTCAGCGCGACAGTGTAGAAATCGGTGTTGTCGTCGCTCGCCGCCACGCGCACGGTGCCGCTATGCACGACGTCGCCGACGTCCCGCAGATATTCGCCGAACGTCGTCGGGCGCTTCGGCTTGCGGCTTCGGCGCCGGCACGGTGGCGAGCGGCGGGTCCGGCATGTCGGCCGGCTGCGGCCGACCAAACAACTGCCCCAGAAGCGCCGGCGTTGGCGCCGGCGGCGTGGCAGCGGCGGGGGTAGCCGATGCGACCTCCTGTTCGGGCGGCGGCGGCGGACGCGTGACCTCGGGATGCTCCATGTCGAACCACTGGTAGCACTTGGGCGGCCTGCCGCCGATGCCGCGCGAGCAATTCGAATAGCCGAACGGCAGCCCCATCTTGTAGGCGAAATAGGCGCGCAGGAAGTAGACGAAGTCGGCGCAGTCGGGGCGAAGGCCCGTCTGCGCATTGTCTTCGCCGCGACCGAGATAGTTGAACAGGAAATTGCGCGATCGGTCGCGCAGCACTTCGTGCCACGCCTTCCAGGACAGATCCTGATCGGGCGGCGCGTCGAACAGCTTCTCGATCCACGCCGAAAACAGGGTTTCCGTCGTGCTGGTTCCAGCTGTTGCGCACCTGCCAGAAAGCTCCCGACGGCGTCGGCGGAGGATCCGGCTTGCGGGCGCTCACCGCGATGTCGCGTGTGATCGCGCTGCAATCCGCCGTCGGGTGGTCGAGCGCCAGCGTCGCGTGCCAGGTGCCCGCGGCCGGCTCGGCGACCTCGGCGAACCAGGAATACGGCGCCCCGCCGTGCCGGTCGGCCGATTTGGCCGCGACGCTTCCATCGGGCGCGATCAGCGAAAGCACGCCCTCGAGCGGCTTTTCGGTGACGACCATGACGCGCAGCGGCGCGCCCTTCCACGGCGCGATCGGCGAGGGCAAGACCGTGAGCTCCGCCGCGTCGGCGCAGCTGCCAGACGCCGCTTCGGCCGGCGAATCCACTGTCGACGAAAACGAACAAAGCTGTCGCGGCAGCAGCAAACCGGCTTGCGAGAAGCATTTTTGCAACCTTCCTGGAGGAACCCGGAACCGCCCTCGGCCCTGCCGGCGGGACCGGATTGCAGGATAACCGAATTGGCGGACATCAATCAGCAAATTTGACGGCGATTTTGCGACCGGCCGGCACGGTGCGCGCCAAGGAACCGGCAATCCGGCGATGAGCGAAAACGGCGCCGCTTACTGCGGCGCCGTTTCTCACACTTCAAACGAGGCGATAGTTCAGCGCAAACTGCGCGGCTTGCCCCTACTCCGACTTGTCGATGTTCCAGAAGAGTGGCGTTGCCGGGCCGTCGAGCACACCAGTGAGCGATTTCCGCCAGGCGCTCGGGATGAGGAATTGCCCAAGCGGGACGTAGATCACCTGGTCATAGGCTTCCTTCTGGATGTCGGCGGCGAGCTTCTTCTGCTCCTCCGGCGAGGACGACCGCGCATAGGCATCCTTCAACTGTTCGATCTTGGCGTCTTCCGCCCAGCCGAACCAGCCACCGTTCTTGCCTCGCCCGCCGATCGAGAAATTGACCACTGGGTTCATCACGTCGGCGGCGACCCAGTTGGTGAAGAACATGTTCCAGCCGCCCTCCTTCACCGGCTTCTGGATGGTGCGGCGGCTCACCACCGTCTGCCAGTCGGTCGCCTGCACATCGACCTTGAACCCGGCGTCGCGCAGCTGCTGGGCGGCGACGATCGGCTGCGCCTTCAAGGTCACGACATCGCCGGGCGCCATGATCACGACCGGTGTGCCATCATAGCCGGATTCGGCGAGCGCTTTCTTCGCCTCCGCCATGCTGCCGCCCTTTATCAGCGAACCCGAACCCTCATCGGTCGCCAGCGGCGTGTCGCAGATGAAGAACGCACCACAAGTCTGGTAATATTTGGGATTGCCGACCAGCGCATCGAGCACGTCCTTCTGGTTCATCGCCAGCAAGGCGGCGCGGCGAACCTTGACGTCGTCGAACGGCGGCAGAAGGAAATTCATCCGTCCAAGCGTCTGGAAGCCGAACTTGTTCAGCGTCTCGACCTTCAGGTCCGGATTTGCCTCCAACACCGGCATCAGGTCGAACGGCGGATTCTCCATGAAATCGATGTCGCCGGACTGCAGCGCGTTCACCGCGGTCTGCGCATCCGCCATCGTGATCCATTCGACGCGGTCGACCTTCACCACCTTGCCGCCGGCAGTCCAGCTTGCCGGCTCCTTGCGCGGCACATAGTCGGCGTTCTTCTCATAGACCGCCTTCACGCCGGGCTGGAACTCGGCCTTGACGAATTTGAACGGGCCGGAGCCGATCTGCTCCGGAATCTGCTGACCCGGCGGCGTTTCGGCGAGCCGCTTGGGCATCATGAACGGCACATAGGACGACGGCTTGCCGATCGATTCCAGCACCAGGCCGTACGGCTCCTTGAGTTTCAGCGTGATGGTCTTGGCGTCGGTGGCCTCGATGCTGGCGGTGAAATCCATCAGCTTCTGGCCCATATTGTCGTTCTTGCCCCAGCGCTTCAGCGAGGCCACGCAATCTTCCGCCGTCACCGGCGTGCCGTCGTGCCATTTGAGGCCATCGCGCAGCGTGAAGGTGTAAGTGAGCTTGTCGTCGGAGATCTTCCAGTCCGCCATCTGCGGCTGGACCTTGAAATTGGAATCGGTTGCGAGCAGCGTGTCATAGACCATGTAGCCATGATCGCGCGTGATATAGGCCGTGGTGAAACCGGGATCGATGACGCGCAGGTCGGAATGCATCACCGCGGTGATGGTCTTGCCGGCCGCGAACGCCTGCGATGTCAGCGCGGCCGAGAGCGCCAAGACTGAAAGCGCCAAGACCGAGAGGGTCGCCGACAGGGCTGAAGCTAGCTTTTGATGCTTCCAGCGCGAGAAGTGGAACATGCGATGTCTCCTGACGTGAAACTGGTCAAAGCCCGCTGATTGATTATGCATCCAGTTCGTTATTTGGGCGCACTAACACGCTGTAAATCTTGGCTATTTGAGCCTTGTTGAGCCTTGCACCAAGCGCCTCGCCCGTCAATCGCGATTTGACTGATCCGACCCATGCAAGTTTCGCGCAAATCTTTCCCTTTACAAATTCTTCGCCGATCCATCTCGTAGGCCGCGCAAGACAAATATCGTTTGTTTACAAGTCGAGAGAGCCTTCGATGAATCCCGCCAACCTTCCCTTTGATTCCGATGCGATGTTGCAGGGCCTGCGCGGCTGGGTGGAATGCGAAAGCCCGACCTGGGACGCCGCGGCGGTCGACCGCATGCTCGATCTCGCCGCGCGCGATATGGCGATCATGGGCGCGACCGTCGAACGCATCGCCGGCCGGCAGGGATTTGGCGGCTGCGTCCGTGCGCGCTTCCCGCATCCCAGACAAGGCGAGCCGGGAATTTTGATCGCCGGGCATTTCGACACCGTGCACCCCACAGGTACGCTCGAGAAACTGTCGTTCCGCCGCGAGGGCGACAAATGTTTCGGCCCCGGCATCTACGACATGAAGGGCGGCAGCTATTTGTCGCTCGAAGCCATCAGGCAACTGGCCCGCGCGTCCTTCACCACGCCCCTGCCGATCACCGTTCTGTTCACACCCGATGAAGAGGTCGGCACGCCCTCGACGCGAGACATCATCGAGGCGGAGGCGGCACGCAACAAATATGTGCTGGTGCCGGAACCGGGCCGCGCCAATAACGGCGTGGTCACCGGACGTTATGCGATCGCGCGTTTCAACCTGGAAGCCACCGGCAAGCCGAGCCATGCCGGCGCCAACCTTTCCTCCGGTCGTTCGGCGATCCGGGAAATGGCGCGGCGGATCATCGAGATCGACAGCATGACCACGGAGGACTGCACCTTCTCCGTCGGCATCGTGCACGGCGGCCAATGGGTCAACTGCGTTGCCACCACCTGCACCGGCGAGGCGCTAAGCATGGCCAAACGTCAGGCCGATCTCGACCGCGGCGTCGAGCGGATGCTGGCTTTGTCAGGCACCGCCAATGACGTGACGTTCCAGGTGACGCGCGGCGTCACCCGCCCGGTGTGGGAGCCGAACGCCGGCACCATGGCGCTCTACGAGAAGGCACGCGACCTCGCCAAGCAGATCGGCATGGAGCTGCCGCATGGCAGCGCCGGCGGCGGCTCGGATGCCAACTTCACCGGCGCGATGGGAATTCCGACGCTGGATGGCCTCGGGCCACGCGGCGCCGATCCGCATACGCTCAACGAACACATCGTGGTCGAAAGCCTCGCCGAACGTGGCCGCCTGATGGCCGGACTGTTGGCAACGCTGGAGTGAAATCCGAAGCCTATGCCAAAAGCGCCCAACCATTCTCGCGCCATCCCGTTCAAGGCCATTCGCGCCCGGGCCGAGAAACGCAAGGGCGGGCCGGAGGCATTGAAAAAACTGCTGCCGCGCAAGCCGGACGCTAAAGCGTTGGCAAAACTTTCGGACGACCGCATTCTTGCCGAGATGACCCAGCGGGTGTTTTCCGCAGGTTTTGCCTGGAGCGTGATCGAAGCGAAATGGCCAGGATTCGAGGAGGCATTCCTCGGCTTCAAGCCCGCCAAATTGACGTTTCAGCCCGACGATTATTGGGACGGCCTGTTGAAGGACACGCGCATCGTTCGCAATGGCGCAAAGATCTCCTCGGTGCGCGAGAATGCCGCCTTTGTGCAGGAGATCGCGAAGGAGCATGGCTCTTTCGGCAAGTTCCTGACAACGTGGCCCTCCGCCGACGAAGTCGGGTTGCTTGATCTCCTCGCCAAGCGCGGCAGCCGGCTCGGCGGCAATACCGGGCAGATGTTTTTGCGCTTCGTCGGCTGGGACGGATTTGTGACCTCGCAGGACGTGGTAGCGTGCCTGCGCGAGGCGGGGCTGGATATCGCAACCGAAGTGAAGTCGAAGGGCGACCTCGCCAAGGTGCAGGCGCAGTTCAACGCCTGGGCGACCGAGACCGGATTGCCTTATGTGCATCTGTCGCGCATCTGCGCCATGTCGGTCGGCGAGAACCACTCGGCCTGAGCTGCCGAGATTTGCATTATGCTTGCGTGGCACGGGGCTTGCAGCGTTTCGGACGGCAAAAATCTGCCGAAATCCGCAAAACGTTGGATTTGTAGAGATATGCAAATGCATTCACACTTGCGTGTTGGAAGCCTGAGTTTTTGCTGAGGCACTGACGACATCATGCTCGGATATCTGCTTCGCCGCGTGCTTGCCGCCGTCCCCGTGATGGGCGTGGTCGCGCTGTTCGTGTTCCTCCTGCTACGGCTCACCCCCGGCGATCCTGCCGCGATCCTGGCCGGCGACAATGCGACGCCCGAGCAGCTTGAGCGCATCCGCGTCTCGCTCGGATTGCACGAACCGCTCTACACCCAGTTCTTCACCTGGGTCGGAAAACTCCTGCATGGCGATCTCGGGGTGTCGCTGATCTCGAACGTGCCGGTGCTGCAGATGATCGGCCAGCGCGTCGAGCCTTCGATCTCGATCGCGTTGTCGACCATCATCCTTTCGATCCTGATTGCCGTGCCGCTCGGCGTCATCGCGGCATGGAAGCACGGCACCTGGATCGACCGCTTCGTGATGGGCCTGTCGGTGCTCGGCTTCTCGGTGCCGGTATTCGTGATCGGCTATTTGCTGATCCAGATTTTCGCGCTCGACCTGCGCTGGCTGCCGGTGCAGGGTTTTCGCAGCATCTTGTCCGGCTTTGGTCCGTTCCTCGAGCGCATCATTTTGCCGACCTTCACCCTGTCCTTTATCTATGTCGCCCTGATCGCCCGCATGACGCGTGCCTCGATGCTGGACGTGCTCGGCGAGGACTATGTCCGCACCGCGCGCGCCAAGGGCATCGGCGAGGTCGCCGTGCTGCTGCGCCACGCCCTGCGCAACGCCGCCGTGCCCGTGATCACCGTGATCGGCAATGGCTTTGCGCTTCTGATCTCGGGCGTCGTCGTCACCGAAAGCGTGTTCAATCTGCCGGGCGTCGGACGCCTCACCGTCGATGCCGTGCTGGCGCGCGACTATCCGGTGATTCAGGCAATGATCCTCCTGACCTCGCTGATCTATGTGATGGTCAATCTCCTGATCGACGTCGCCTACACCCTGCTCGATCCCAGAATTCGTTACTGAGGCACTGATGGCGATCGAAACCCTTCCCGAACCGTCGATCCCGATCACCACGCCTTTGCGGCTGCGGCTCGGATTTCTCACGGCGACGCCGATCATCGCGGTCGCCACGATCTTATTGTCGCTGATCATCGCGATCGCCGCGCTGGCGCCGCTGATCGCGCCGCACGATCCGTTGCTGCTGGCGCCGGCGCAGCGGCTGAAACCATCCAGCGCGCAATTTTTGCTCGGCACCGACGGCTACGGCCGCGATCTCCTGTCACGCATCATCTATGGCGGTCGCATTTCGCTTCTGATCGGGATTGGCACCGCGATCCTGGCGATCGGCATCGGGCTCGTGATCGGCCTCGTCTCCGGCTTTTTCAAATGGGTCGACGCCGTGATGATGCGGGTGATGGACGGGCTGATGGCGATCCCGAGCGTCCTGCTGGCGGTCGCGGTGGTGTCACTGTCGGGCGCAAGTCTCGCGACCGTGCTGGTCGCGATCACGATCCCGGAGATTCCCCGCGTGGCGCGGCTGGTGCGCTCGGTCGTGCTTTCGGCGCGGGAAGAACCCTATGTGGAAGCCGCGATCTCGCTCGGCTCAAGCCTGCCTAAGATCATGTGGCGGCATCTGATGCCGAACACGGTTGCGCCGCTGATCGTGCAAGGCACCTACGTCTGCGCTTCCGCCATCCTCACCGAGGCGATCCTGTCGTTCCTCGGCGCCGGCATCAGCACGGAAACGCCGACCTGGGGCAACATCATGGCCGAGGGGCGCGCCTATTTTCAGATCAAGCCGTCACTGATCTTCTGGCCGGGCCTGTTGCTGTCGGTTGCAATCCTCAGCGTCAATCTGATCGGCGATGCCGCACGCGACGCGCTCGATCCGCGCATGAAGCAGCGGGAGGGCGGCAAGTGACGATGTTGCGAGGAGCCGAGCGACGTAGCAACATCGTCATTCCGGGGCGATGCGAAGCGTCGAACCCGGAATCTCGAGAATCCGGGTCTGGTGCTAACGCACCATCCCGGAATGACCGTGGAGAGCGATGACATGACAAACGTCGTTCTCGACATCGACAATCTCATCGTTTCCCTCGGCAAGGGCGCGAAGGCGCCGCGCATCCTCGACGGCGTTTCGTTGCAGGTTGCAGAATCCGAGACGCTGTGCCTGGTCGGCGAAAGCGGATCCGGCAAATCCGTGACCTCGCTGACCGTGATGGGCCTGTTGCAAAAGGGCTCGCTGGTGCCCTCCGGGGGCAGCATCAAGCTGGTCGGCGAAGAACTGCTCACCGCGAGCGACCGCCGCTTGCGGCAATTGCGCGCCACCACCATGGCGATGATTTTCCAGGAACCGATGACGGCGCTCAATCCGGTGGTGCCGGTCGGCCGCCAGATCGACGAGGTATTGTGCGCCCACACCGATCTCGACGCGCGCACCAGGAAGAAGCGCATCCTCGAGATGATGGAGCAGGTGCGGCTTCCTGAAGTGGAACGCATCTTCGCCTCCTACCCGCACCGGCTCTCCGGCGGCCAGCGCCAGCGCATCATGATCGCGATGGCGCTGGTGCTCGAACCAAGATTGTTGATCGCCGATGAGCCGACCACCGCGCTCGATGTCACCACGCAGAAGCAGATCCTCACGCTGATCCGCGACTTGCAGCGCGATCACGGCACCGCGGTGTTGTTCATCACCCACGACATGGGCGTGGTCGCCGAGATCGCCGATCGCGTCGCCGTCATGCGACAGGGGCGACTGGTCGAGACCGGCGCGCTCGATACCATCCTGCGCCGGCCTGCGATGGAATATACCCGCAACCTGCTCTCTTCGGTGCCGAGCCTGGTGCCCCGCGCCCCGCGCGCCGATTCGAAAGAGCCGGTGGTGCTGGAGGCCAACGAGCTCGGCAAGGTCTATCGCGAGCACTCGCTGTTCGGCAAAACCCGCGAGGTCGCAGCCGCCAAGGACGTGACGCTGACGCTTCGCAAGGGCCGCACGCTCGGCATCGTCGGCGAAAGCGGATCCGGCAAATCGACGGTGGCGCGTTGCATCGTCCGCCTGATCGATCCGACATCGGGCGGCGTTCGCCTTGCAGGACGCGAAATCTCCGAGCTGTCGCGCCGGCTTCTGCAACCGCACCGCAAGAAAATCCAGATCATTTTCCAGGACCCCTATCGATCGCTCAATCCGCGCATCTCGATCGGCGAGACCATCGCCGAGGGCCCGATCAATTACGGCATGCCGCGCGCGCAAGCCCTGGAGAGGGCGCGCGAGCTGTTGGAACTGGTCGACCTGCCGCTGGATGCGATCTCGCGCTATCCGCATCAATTCTCCGGCGGCCAGCGCCAGCGCATCGCGATTGCCCGCGCGCTCGCGCTTGATCCCGATGTGCTGGTGGCGGATGAAGCGGTCTCCGCGCTCGACGTGTCGGTGCAGGCCCAGGTCCTCGAGCTGCTCGACGAGATCCAAGGCCGGCTCGGCATCGCGCTGTTGTTCATCACCCACGATCTGCGCGTCGCGGCGCAAATCTGCGACGATGTCGCCGTGATGCAGCACGGCCGGATTGTGGAACAGGGTCCGGCCGCGCAAGTGCTTGCCCATCCGAAAGAGGCCTATACCCGCGCGCTGCTGGAAGCCGCGCCCGGACGCGGCTGGGATTTCGCCAATTTTCGGCCGGTTTCTTCCGGCGCGGTCGCAAACTGATGCAGCCTTGCTGACGTTGCGGCGCGACGTCACGCGCGCGCCCACGCGGCATGCAAAACGGAATTGCTTCACTGCTTGCACTTCCGATCACGCCTCGTCTAACGTCGCGCGCAGCAAGCTTTGGCTGAGACCTTGATAGATGACACGCATCGCCGTCGGCGGCTTCCTGCACGAGACCAACACTTTTGCGCCGACCAAGGCGAGCTATGACGACTTCGTGCATGGCGGCGGCTGGCCCTCGATGGCCAACG
>CAVQNB010000018.1:0-196555 GCA_963713785.1 uncultured Alphaproteobacteria bacterium | reverse complement strand
TGGCCTATCTGATGCACCACACCGGGCGCGTGGTGTCGCGCACCGAACTGGTCGAGCATCTCTACGACCAGGACTTCGACCGCGACTCCAACACCATCGAAGTGTTCGTCGGCCGCATCCGCAAGAAGCTGGACGTCGATATCATCCAGACCGTGCGCGGGCTCGGCTATCTGCTGACGCCGCCGACGCCGGGCGCTTGATCGGCCCTTCGATTGTTGCTCGGGCCTCATGCTTCGGCTCGATTTTGTTGTGGGCCGGACGTCCGGCAATCCATCGATCGGGCCTTGGCCCGCGGAGAGCTTTTCGGGATCATGTGCTGATGCGCGGCAGCTCGCTCGCCACCCGGCTGTTCCTGTCCGCGACCGCATGGGTGGTGGTGATCCTGCGTCATCACCGGGATCGTGCTGTCGTCGGTCTACCGCGACGCCACCGAACGCGCCTTCGACCGCCGCCTCAATCTCTATCTGCGCACCCTGATCGCCGAAGTCGCGACCCCCGACGAGCCGCCCGACCACCAGTTCCAGTCGCTCGGCGAGCCGCTGTTCGAACTGCCGCTGTCCGGCTGGTACTGGCAGATCACCCGCACCGATTCCGAAAAGCCCGAGGTGCGCGCGTCGCGCTCGCTGTGGGACAAGAAGCTGCCGAAGCTCGAAGATCACGGCGTCGAACTGACCGCGGCCGGCATCCGCCTCGGCTATGTCGAGGGCCCGGAGGGCCAGAACCTGCGCATGGTGGAACGGCCGGTCGATCTCGGCGCCGACGGCAAATTCCTGGTCAGCGTGGCCGGCGACGCCACCGAGATTTTCGACGAAACGCGCAGCTTCGATTATTACCTCGGCGGCACCTTCGCCGCGCTCGGCATCGTGCTGCTGCTGACCACGATCTTCCAGGTCCGCTTTGGCCTTGCGCCGCTGAAGCGCATTTCGGAATCGATCGCCGATATCCGCTCCGGCCGCGCCGAGCGGCTGGAGGGCGAATTTCCGGTCGAGATCGCGCCGCTGGCGCGCGAGACCAACGCGCTGATCGACGCCAACCGCGAAATCGTCGAGCGCGCCCGCACCCATGTCGGCAATCTCGCGCACGCCATCAAGACGCCGCTGTCGGTCATCGTCAACGAGGCCTCCGCGCATGGCGCCGATCCGTTCGCGAACAAGGTTCTGGAGCAGACCGACGTGATGCGCGACCAGGTCGCGCATCATCTGGAGCGCGCGCGCATCGCCGCGCGTCTCACCATCATCGGCACCGTCACCGAGGTCGCGCCCGCGATCGAGGCGTTGCGCCGGACCATGGAGAAGATCCATCGCGACCGCGGCATCGCTCATCGAGGTCGAGGCCGACCCGCAGGCAAGATTTCGCGGCGAGCGGCAGGATCTCGAGGAGATGGCCGGCAACCTCGTCGACAACGCCTGCAAATGGGCGGCCTCGCGCGTATTCATCGAGGTGCTGGTGGAACGGCCGGCCGAGCCCGGCGCCGCTCCGATGCTGCGGATCATCGTCGACGATGACGGGCGCGGGCTCTCGGCGGCCGAGCGCGCGCAGGTCTCGCGCCGCGGCCAGCGGCTGGACGAGTTCAAGCCGGGCTCCGGGCTGGGGCTGTCGATCGTGATCGATCTCGCCGCCCTCTATGGCGGCAGCCTTTCGCTCGGCAACGCGCCGATCGGCGGTCTGCGGGCGGAACTGGTGCTGCCGGGGGTGTGAGGTCTCGATCCTGGGACTCGGTCCGGCAGGTACCGAGCCTCGCCGAATGCATTATTCCTAAACGACTTCTTAACGCCGGCGGCTTCTATGATGACCGCGTGGACGCGCATTTTGCCGTCCGCGCGACACAAGCATGCATACCGGGCGCATGAGCCAGACATCGATCGAGCGGCTGAGGGAATATCTCGCACAGCTTCCGCCGCAGTCGCAGGCGCTGCTGATGCGGGAGTTCGAGCGCGCCATCGAGCGCGGCGAAGACGTGACCGTCGCCAACTTCGTGCTCGAACAATTGCGCAAGATCGTGCGCGGCGCCGAAGACGAAGACGAAGACGACGCGTCTCGCGCACCGACGATCCGGCGCGGCTGTTGTTCCGTCCGCTCGAGCCGTTCCTGGTCGACGGCAATGTTCGCGGCACGGCCGGGCCAGATCCGCCGCGCCTCGCTGCTGCCGGTGTGGCAATGGCTGCTGCGCGACGGCGCGCCCGAGCAGGCGCGCGACTTCGAGGCGGCGCTGATCAAGATCCGCGAAACCGGCGCTGCGCATGAAGTTGAGCCCGCGGTCCGCAAGTTGCAGCTCGCCGCGGCAGACGCCGTTCTCAAGAGTAGTCACACCTGGACCCGGTGGCGACGTGCAACGCGCGCTGGCCCGCATCGGTCCGCCCGATGTCGATCGAGGACCTGCTGCCGATCGGTTCGGTCTTGCAGGCCCGCGAGGCGCTCGATGGCCTTGGCACCCGGCTTCCCAGCTTCCTGCGCATCTTTGGCGATTCCCAGATCGCCTCCGTCATCGAGGCGCTCAACGTTCCCTCGCTGCAGACGCCCGCAATTGCTGCCGTTCGCGCTGTCGCTGGTCATGCAGCGGCTGACCGCGCCGTGGCAGATCATCCGCCTCGCCATCAGGATGGCGGCGTCCGACGACGAACTCCGCGTTGCCGCGACGCCCTACGGCATCGCCGTCACCATCGCCCTGCACGATCTGTCCGTGCTGGCGGCGAGCCTGCGGATCGACATCAGGCGCGGCCACTTCGAAAACGTCGCCGAACATCTCAAGACGCTTCATGACGGCGTGCGCGGCCTGCGCACCGAACTCGATCTGCGCAACGATTCTGCCTGGGGCCGGCAACTCGCCGTCGATCCGGGCCGATATCTCCAACGCCCTGCAGTCGGAAATCGACAGCGTGCCCGGCCGTGTCCGGCGCCTCCTGCGCCAGCGCCCCGACAAGGACATCTCCGCCGGCGCCAGGGTCGACAGTTCCGAGGTCGACGAGACCGCCGCGCTGATCGATTTCGTCGCGGTGTGCCGCACCTATGCCAGCGAACTTGCGATCAACGAGGTCACGCTGCGGACCTATTCCGACCTGCAGCAATATGTCGAGCAGTCCACCGAGGCGCTGGTGCAATCGCTGCGCAGCGGCGATCTTCAGGACGCGCGCCTTACCGGCAGATGCAGGTCTCGGCCGCCATTCGCTTCTGCGAGGTGCTGTTCGGTCACGACTACGCGTCGCTGATGAGCCGGGCGGCCGAAAACGCGCTGACCGGCGAACGCAAATCGTCGCGAGCCAGCTGAAAAATTGAATAAAATTGTATCTGCAATTTGCGGTTGACCGTCGCGAGACGGGAACGTACGGTTCCGCGCGCAAATCCATTGATCAATTTCCCGCGCATGAATGCTTCCATTAATTTCGTCGAACTCGAGAACCGCGTCATTTCGGCCACCTATCGGAACCTGATGATCAGGGCGAAGGTCGTCCTGGTCGACAAGTCGAGCGGCGAGCCATTGGCCGATCCGGTCACCACGATTTCATCTCCGGCGCCCGAACGGCTCGCTCCGGATCAGGTTGCCGGACTCGATCAAGTCGGGGACGTACTATCTCCGGGCCTTGAACGGGCACGGTCAGCAGGTGGCGCAAAGCGTCGAATTTCGGATCGACTAACCATATAAATCTATTGAGCTTTCGGCATTGCTGCCGATGCCGGCGAATTGTGATTTGTCAATTGCCGGGCTTCGGCGGTCGTGGTGTAAAGCGGCGCATCGGCGCTTGCGAGGCGCCGCCGGAACCCGCTCGATGACATTGTGGTTTGTGTTCGCGCTGATGACGGCCGCGGCGATCTTCGCCGTGCTCTGGCCGCTCGGCCGCGGTAACCGACCACCAAGCGACGGCAGGGAGGCGACCGTCTACAAGGATCAACTCGCCGAGATCGACCGCGACGTCGCCACGGGCCTGATCGGCCCTCCGGAGGCGGAAGCGGCGCGCGTCGAGATCAGCCGCCGATTGCTGGCCGCCGCGGACAGCGAGCGCCAGCCGGCCATCCGATCAAGCCTCGGATGGCGCCGCGTGGCGGCCGTCGTAGCCCTGGTTGGACTGCCGGTCCTTGCCGTTGCAATCTACCTGCCGCTCGGCTCGCCTCGGCTAGCCGATTTTCCGCTTGCCAGGCGCAGCCGCGTACCCGATCGCACCCAGTCGCTCGACAATCTGGTGGCGCAGGTCGAGCAGCATCTGGAAAAAAATCCGACCGACGGCCGCGGCTGGAACGTGCTGGCGCCGGTATTGGTGCGGCTTGGCCGCTATGACGACGCGGTGCGGGCCTATCGCAATTCGATCACTTATAACGGCGAAAGCGCGGAGCGGCGCGCCGATCTCGGCGAAGCGATTGCGGGCGCTGCCGGCGGCGTCGTCACGTCCGAAGCCAAGGCCGAATTCGAACGCGCCATCGCGCTGGATGCCGACGACGTCAAGGCGAGCTACTTCCTGGGGCTCGCCGCCGAGCAGGATGGCCGCACCGCCGAGGCCGCCTCGATCTGGCGCGCGATGCTTGCGAAGGCGCCGGCGGATGCGCCGTGGCGTCCGCTGGTGCAGGCGGCATTGGCGCGGGTTGGCGGCGTTGCCGGCGCCCGCGCTGTCGGACGATGCGATGGCCGCGGCAAAGGACATGAGCGAGACTGACCGAAGCGCGATGATCCGTGGCATGGTCGATCGCCTCGCCACCCGATTGAAACAAAATGGTGACGACGTCGATGGATGGCTGCGGCTGGTGCGGGCCTATATGGTGATGGGCGACCGCGACAAGGCGAAAAGCGCGCTCGACCGATGCCCGCCAGGCCGTTGCCAACGATGCCGAGCGGTTGCGCCAACTCAACGAGGGCCTGAAGAATCTCGGGCTCGATGGATGAGCATGATGCCGAAAGTGTGAAGCGGTTTTCGGACGACATCATGCGCGAAGTCAGAGGCGACGCATGACGCGCAAGCAGCGGCGTTTGACGATCATCGGCGGCTCGCTCGCGGTGCTCGCGGTTGCGGCCGCGCTGGTGCTCAACGCGCATGCGCGATTCCATCGTGTTCTTCTCGACGCCGACCATGGTCGCCGAGAAACATATCCTGCCCGGCAGACGCTTCCGGCTCGGCGGCCTGGTGCAGCCGGGTACGCTGGTGCGCGGCGACAACCTCGCCGTCACGCTTCGAGGTCGCCGACGGCAGCGCCGAGCTGCCGGTCACCTACAAGGGCATCCTGCCGGACCTGTTCCGCGAAGGGCAGGGCGTCGTCGCCGAAGGCGCGCTCGACGCCTCCGGCGTGTTCCGGGCCGACACCGTGCTCGCCAAGCACGACGAGAACTACATGCCCAAGGATGTCGCCGACGCGCTGAAGAAGCAGGGGCACTGGAAGGACGAGTACGGCGCCAAGGCCAATGCCGGCGTGTCCCAAGCCGCGCAAGGCGCGGCGCAGGGGGCCAAGCAATGATCGCGGAAGCCGGACATTACGCGCTGGTGCTGGCGCTCGCGCTGGCGCTGATCCAGTCGACGGTGCCGATCCTGGGCGCGCGGCTGGCGCGATCCCGCGCTGATGAATGTCGCGCGCTCGACCGCGCTCGCGCAATTGCTGTTCGTGGCGCTTGTCGTTCGCGGCGCTGGTCACGCTACATGTCACCTCGGACTTTCTCGGTCGTCAACGTGTTCGAGAATTCGCATTCGCTGAAGCCGCTGATCTACAAGATCACCGGCGTGTGGGGCAACCACGAAGGCTCGATGCTGCTGTGGGTGTCGATCCTGGCGCTGTTCGGCGGCCTGGTCGCGGTGTTCGGCAACAATCTGCCGCTGTCGCTGCGCGCCCATGTGCTGGCGGTGCAGGCCTGGATCGCGCAGCGCGTTCTATCTGTTCATCCTGATCACCTCGAATCCGTTCCTGCGCATCGCCGATCCGCCGATCGAGGGCCGCGACCTCAATCCGGTGCTGCAGGACATCGGCCTCGCCGTGCATCCGCCGATGCTCTATCTCGGCTATGTCGGCTTCTCGATCTCGTTTTCCTTCGCGATCGCCGCGCTGATCGAAGGCCGGATCGACGCGGCCTGGGCGCGCTGGGTGCGGCCGTGGACGCTGGTGGCCTGGATATTCCTCACGCTCGGCATCGCGATGGGCTCCTACTGGGCCTATTACGAGCTCGGCTGGGGCGGCTGGTGGTTCTGGGACCCGGTCGAGAACGCCTCGCTGATGCCGTGGCTCGCCGGCACCGCGCTGCTGCATTCGGCGGTGGTGATGGAAAAGCGCAACGCGCTGAAGGTCTGGACCATCCTGCTCTCGATCCTGACCTTCTCGCTGTCGCTGCTCGGCACCTTCCTGGTGCGCTCGGGCGTGCTGACCTCGGTGCACGCCTTCGCCACCGACCCGACGCGCGGCGTGTTCATCCTGCTGATCCTCGTGCATCTTCATCGGCGGCAGTCTGTCGCTGTACGCCTGGCGCGCGTCGGCGCTGAAGCAGGGCGGGCTGTTCGCGCCGATCTCGCGCGAGGGCGCGCTGGTGCTCAACAATCTGTTCCTCACGACCGCCTGCGCGACCGTGTTCATCGGCACGCTCTATCCGCTGGCGCTGGAAGTCCTGACCGGCGACAAGATCTCGGTCGGCGCGCCGTTCTTCAATCTCACCTTCGGGCCGCTGTTCGTGCCGTTGATGATCGCGGTGCCGTTCGGGCCGCTGCTGGCCTGGAAGCGCGGCGATCTGCTCGGCGCGGCGCAGCGCCTGATCGCGGCCGGCGCTGCGGCGCTGATCGCGCTTGCGCTGGTGTGGGCGTGGACGGGCGGCGGCGGCGCGCTGGCGCCGCTCGCGCATCGGGCTTGGCGGTCTTCGTCATCGCCGGCGCGCTGAGCGACCTCGCCGAGCGCACCGGCCTGTTCCGCGTGCCGCTCGGCAACCGCGTGCGGCGCGCGAGCGGACTGCCGCGCTCGACCTGGGGCACGGCGTTCGCGCATGCCGGCGTCGGCATCGCCCTGATCGGGATCGTCTGCGAGACCACCTGGAACAGCGAACATATCGCGACCGATGAAGCCCGACGATCGTCGCCAAGATCGCGGGCTACGATTTGAAGCTCGACGGTGTGATCGCAGCGGCAGGGGCCGAATTTTCGCGAAATGGTGGCGCAGTTCACGGTCAGCCTCGACGGCGAGTCGCCTTGCCGTCATGACGCCGTCGAAGCGCAATTTCACCACTCGCGCGGGGCGCCACCACCGAGGCCGCGCTGCTGACGCGCGGCGTTAGCCAGCTCTATATCTCGCTCGGCGAGTCGCCGGCGACGGCGCGATCGCGGTGCGGATCTATCACAAGCCGCTGGTGCTGCTGATCTGGTTCGGCCCGGTGCTGATGGCGTTCGGCGGCGTGCTGTCGCTGTCGGACCGGCGGCTGCGCGTCGGCGCGCCGAAGCCTGCCAAGGCGCTGCGCGGATTGCAGGCGGCGGAGTGAAGCAGATGAGGTTTTTCCTTGCCGGCCTGTTCGCCCTTGCGGTGATTGCATCGCCAGCCGCTTACGCCGTGCAGCCCGACGAGATCATGGCGGATCCGGTCAAGGAGGCGCGGGCGCGCGATCTGTCGCGCGAACTGCGCTGCATGGTGTGCCAGAACCAGTCGATCGACGATTTCGAGGCGCCGCTGGCGCGCGATCTGCGGCTGCTTGGTGCGCGAGCGGATCGCGGCCGGCGACAGCGATGCGCAGGTGATCGATTTCCTGGTGGCGCGCTATGGCGAGTTCGTGCTGCTGAAGCCGCGGTTCGAACGCCACACCTTGCTGCTGTGGCTGTTGCCGCCGCTGGCGCTGGCCGGAGGCGGGCTCGCGCTGTGGGCGCATGGCCGGCGGCGCGCGAAATCGCGCCTGCGGGCGAAGATCCGGCCGAGGTCGAGATTGACGCGCGGAAGAAGAAGCGCGGCTGGCAACGGCTGATCGGCAGCGGAACCGCTCGCCGGAGCAGCCCGGCCTAGCGCGAACGGTTTCCGCTGGACGCGTTTTCCCGGGCCGTTTTGCCTGGACCGAATTTGGTCGCCCTGCGATAAACTGCCGCATTGGTTCGACCCGTTCATTACAAAAGTTTAATTCCGCCGCCAGCGCGCTGTAAGGCGGAAATACCCCATGTTCAGAGCCATCAAGTGCTGCCTGCGCCCCGCACCACTCGATTCAGGCTCTGGAGAATTCTATATGACCGACCGTCCGACCGATCTTTCGTCGCTTCCGTCCTATCAGGCGCCCCGCCGTTCGCTGTTCTCCGCGCGCAAGATTGGCGCTGATGGCCTCCGTCGTCGCCGGCCTCGGCGTTGCCGTCTATGGCTTCGGCCCGTCGCACGGCCCGGTTGATCATCTTCAGCAGCCCGGCGCACGCGCAGGTCAACAACGAAGTCCGCAAGGTCGCGCAGCCGGTCGGCTTTGCCGACATCGTCGAGCGCGTGAAGCCGTCGGTGATTTCGGTCAAGGTCAACATCAACGAGAAGGCTCGCCAAGGACGACAGCGGCGACGAAGATCCTCGCCGTTCCAGCCGGGCTCGCCGATGGAGCGCTTCTTCCGCCGCTTCGGCGGACCCGATGGCCTGCCGCCGGGCCTGCGCGGCGGACCGCGCGGCGCGGCATGCGGTGACCGGCCAGGGCTCCGGCTTCTTCATCTCCGCCGACGGCTATGCCGTCACCAACAACCACGTGGTCGACGGCGCCGACAAGGTCGAAGTGACGACCGACGACGGCAAGACCTACAGCGCCAAGGTGATCGGCACCGACGCGCGCACCGACCTTGCGCTGATCAAGGTCGAGGGCGGCTCGAACTTCCCGTTCGCCAAGCTTTCCGACGGCAAGCCGCGGATCGGTGACTGGGTGCTCGCGGTCGGCAATCCGTTCGGTCTCGGCGGCACCGTCACGGCCGGCATCGTCTCGGCCAGCGGCCGCGACATCGGCAACGGTCCGTATGACGATTTCATCCAGATCGACGCGCCCGTGAACAAGGGCAACTCCGGCGGCCCGGCCTTCAACACCGAAGGCGAGGTGATCGGCGTCAACACCGCGATCTATTCGCCGTCCGGCGGCAGCGTCGGCATCGCGTTCTCGATCCCGGCATCGACCGTGAAGAGCGTGATCGCCCAGCTCAAGGACAAGGGCGCGGTCAGCCGCGGCTGGATCGGCGTCCAGATTCAGCCGGTCACGCGCCGACATCGCCGACAGCCTCGGCCTGAAGAAGGCGGAAGGCGCGCTGGTTGCGGAACCGCAGGCCAACGGTCCGGCGGCCAAGGCCGGCATCGAATCCGGCGACGTGATCACCGCGGTGAACGGCGAGACGGTCAAGGATGCCCGCGAACTCGCCCGCACCATCGGCGGTCTTGCGCCCGGCAACGCGGTGAAGCTCAACGTGCTGCACAAGGGCCAGGACAAGGTCGTCAACCTCACGCTCGGCCAGTTGCCGAACACGCTGGAGGCCAAGGCCGACAACGACAATGGCGACAAGGGCGGCGCGACCCGCGGCACCGACGTGCCGAAGCTCGGCCTGACGGTCGCGCCCGCCAACAGCGTTGCCGGCGCCGGCAAGGACGGCGTCGTCGTCACCGAGGTCGATCCGAAGAGCGCGGCGGCCGAGCGCGGCTTCAAGGAAGGCGACGTCATTCTCGAAGTCGCGCGGAAAGAGCGTCGCCAATGCCGGCGACGTGCGCGAAGCGATCAATGCCGCGCGCACCGACAACAAGAACAGCGTTCTGATGCGGGTCAAGAGCGGCGGGTCGTCGCGCTTCGTCGCGGTGCCCGCTGGCGAAGGGCTGAAGCATCGGACGTTTGACGAGATGGAGGGTGTCGCCGGCATTAGTCGCCCCCGCCGACGGCTCTTTCCGGGGGGCGGGTCAAAAGCCCGCTCCCTCCAGTTACCTTCCGGTGGAATACGCCCCCCTCCGTCGGAAGGTCAAAGGGCGGTGAGGTCCCCCCAGCTTCACCGCCCGCTTTTTTCGCTTAACGGAGCAGGCGTCGCGGTCGCCTTGCATGAGGATGCCGACCGCGCCATGGTGACAGAAGGCTGACTCCACTTGACCGCAACCGACCCCCAGATGCGCCTCTTGATCATCGAAGACGACCGCGAGTCCGCCGACTATCTGGTGAAGGCGTTTCGCGAAGTCGGTTACGTCGCCGATCTCGCCGGCGACGGCGAGGAGGGGCTGGCGCTCGCCGAAAGCGGCGACTACGACGTGCTGGTGATCGACCGCATGCTGCCGAAGCGCGACGGCCTGTCGCTGATCGGCACGCTGCGCGAGAAGGGCAATCGCACGCCGGTGCTGATTCTCTCGGCGCTCGGCCAGGTCGACGACCGCATCAAGGGCCTGCGCGCCGGCGGCGACGATTACCTGCCGAAGCCCTATTCGTTCGCCGAACTGCTGGCGCGGGTCGAGGTGCTGTCGCGCCGCCATGGCGGCCCGGCCGAGGAAACCACCTATCGCGTCGGCGATCTCGAGCTCGATCGGCTGTCGCACCGGGTCGCGCGCGGCAAGGACGAATTGACGCTGCAGCCGCGCGAGTTCCGGCTGCTGGAATATCTGATGAAGCACGCCGGGCAGGTGGTGACGCGAACCATGCTGCTGGAAAACGTCTGGGACTATCATTTCGATCCGCAGACCAATGTCATCGACGTGCATATTTCGCGGCTGCGCTCCAAGATCGACAAGGGCTTCGAGCGGCCGCTGCTGCACACCATTCGCGGCGCGGGATACATGATCCGTGACGGCATTCGGTAAGCTGATCCGCACCACGGCGTTCCGGCTGACGCTGGTCTATCTGTTTTTGTTCGCGCTGTTTGCCGCCTCGCTGCTGGGCTATTTCGCCTGGAACACGCGCCGGCTGATCACCGAACAGATCACCACCACGGTGAACGCGGAAACCGGCGAGATCAGCGACATTTTCGGGCGGCGCGGGCTTGCGCGGCCTGGTCTTCACCATCGAGAACCGGGCGCTGCGGCCCGGCGCCAATCTCTATCTCGTGACCACGCCGACGGGGCAGGCCATCGCCGGCAATGTCGGCTCGCTGGCGCCGGGCGTGATGGGCGACCACCGGCTGGTCCGAGACCGCCTATCGGCGGCTCGACGACCAGGACACCGCCGATCACCGCGCGCTGGTGCGCGTCACCGAACTGACCAGCGGCTTCCGGCTGCTGATCGGGCGCGATCTGGAGGAACGCCGGCGGCTGTTCGGCATCGTCGCCAAGGCCGCGCAATGGTCGATCCTGATCGTGGTCGTGCTCGGCCTCGGCGGCGGCATCTTTGTCGCGCGGCGCGTGCTGCGGCGGATCGATGCCATGACCGGCACCACCCAGCGCATCATGGCGGGCGATCTCAGCGGGCGGCTGCCGGTCGGGCGCAGCGGCGACGAACTCGATCGCCTGGCGGAAAACCTCAACGCCATGCTGGAGCGGATCGAAGCCCTGATGATGGGCCTGAAGGAAGTCTCCGACAATATCGCCCACGATCTGAAGACGCCGCTGACGCGGTTGCGCAATCGCGCCGAAGAGGCGCTGGCGAAATCCGGCAACGAGGCCGAATACCGCGCCGCGCTGGAACGGACCATCGAGGAATCCGACGGCCTGATCCGGACCTTCAACGCGCTGTTGATGATCGCGCGCGCCGAGTCCGGGCAGGCGCGCGGCAATATGGACGACTTCGACGCCGCCGACGTCGCCAACGGCATTCACGAACTCTACGAGCCGCTCGCCGAAGACGACGGCATGACCCTGCGCGTCAAGACCGCGCCGGCGCCGCTTCACGGCAATCGCGAATTGATCAGCCAGGCGCTGGCCAATCTGGTCGAGAATGCGATCAAATACGGCAAGCCCGTCGCCGCCGCGCAGCCGCTCGGCGCCGACGCGGTCGCATGCGACGCCAAGGAGATCCTGATCGAGGCGCGGCGCGACGGCGATCAGGTGCTGCTCAGCGTCACCGATCATGGCCCGGGAATTCCGGAAGCCGATCGCAAGCATGCGGTGGAGCGATTCGTGCGGCTGGAGGCAAGCCGCACCCAGCCGGGTTCCGGTCTCGGATTGAGCCTGGCGTCGGCGGTGGCGACGCTGCATGGCGGCGATCTCAGGCTCGAGTGACGCCAATCCGGGCTTGACGCGCGACGCTGGCGATCCCGGCGCTGGCGGGCGCCGGTGACAGGCTTGCGGCTCAAACGCAGGATGTGCCACAGAAGGTGGCATGATCTCATCCGCGAAGGGCGACGCGGACCGACATTGTCTGGCCGCGCGGTTCGTGGACGGACCGCATGTGTCCGCTCCCGACAAAGCCGAGCAACGTCTGACGGACTGGCTCGCCGATCTCGAGCCGGAGCAGGCGGCTGCGATCGACGATCTTGTCGACCGATTTCCGCTCGCCAAGACCATTCTGCTCGGGCATCGCCGAAGCCTCGCCCTATCTGTTCGATCTGGTTCGCGCCGACGCCGCGCGCGCTGATCCGGCTGCTCGAATGCGAGCCGGAGCGCGCATCTGGCGCAGCTGATCGAAAAGACCTGCCGCGAGGTGATTGGCGGCATCGAGCGAAGCCGAAGTGATGCAGTTGCTCCGCCGCATGAAATCGGAAGCGGCGCTGCTGATTGCGCTGTGCGACATCGGCGGCGTCTGGCCGGTGATGCGGGTGACGGCGGCGCTGACCGACCTTGCGGTCGCCTCGGTGCAATCGGCGCTGCGCTATTTGCTGCGGCAGGAAGCCGCGCGCGGGCGGCTGTCGCCGCCGAACCCCGATCGACCCGAGGACGACAGCGGCCTGGTCGTGCTCGCGATGGGCAAGATGGGCGCGGGCGAGCTGAATTATTCCAGCGACATCGATCTGATCGTGTTCTTCGATGCCGACGGCGCCGACGCTGGCGCCCGATATCGAGCCGCAGCCGTTCTTCGTGCGCGTCACGCAGGCGCTGTCGCGGCTGTTGCAGCAGCGCACCGGCGACGGCTACGTGTTCCGCGTCGACCTGCGGCTGCGGCCGGATCCGGCCTCGACGCAGGTGGCGATCTCGACCGCGCTCGGCGCTGCATTATTACGAGCGGGAAGGGCGGACCTGGGAACGCGCCGCCATGATCAAGGCGCGGCCCTGCGCCGGCGACCCCAAGGCCGGCGAGGCGCTGGTCGCGGAGATCGCGCCGTTCGTCTGGCGCAAGCATCTGGATTTCGCGGCGCTTGCCGACGTGCACGACATGAAGCGGCAGATGCAGACCTTTCGCGGCCAGAGCGAAATCGCGGTCGAGGGCCACAACGTCAAGATCGGGCGCGGCGGCATCCGCGAAATCGAGTTCTTCGCGCAGACCCAGCAATTGATCGCCGGCGGCCGGCATCCCGAATTGCGGGTGCGGCCGACGCTGGAGGCGCTGAATGTGCTGGCGTCGAGCAACTGGATCACCTTCGAGGCGCGCGACGAACTCGCCGCGGCCTACGAATTCCTGCGGCGGGTCGAACACCGGCTGCAGATGGTCGCCGACGAGCAGACCCACACGCTGCCCGACGATAGCGAGGCGGTGGAGCGCTTCGCGCGCTTTTTCGGCTATGACAGACCGCGCCGCGTTCGCCAAGGATCTGCTCGGCCATCTCAACATCGTGCAGGGGCATTACGGCAAGCTGTTCGAGGGCGATCCGACCGGCACCGCGAAACTGCCGGCCGTCGATTACGGCGCCGGTCCGGACGATCCGCGACTGATCGAACATCTGGCCGCGCTCGGCTTCAAGAAGCCGATCATGGTGGCGAAGACCGTGCAGCAATGGATGGTCGGCGACTATCGCGTGTTCAGGATGGAATCGACGCGGAACGCCTTTGTCGAGTTCGTTCCGGCGCTGATCGACGGCCTCGCCGACGCCGAGGAGCCCGACAACGCGGTGGCGGCGTTCGACCGCTTCCTGCAGGCGCTGCAGCGCGGCGGGCGGCTGATTTCGCTGCTCAGCCAGAACCGCGACCTCGTCGCGCTGGTGGCGCTGATCCTCGGCGCCGCGCCGCGGCTTGGCGACATGCTGGCGCGGCAGCCGCAGATCATGGACGGGTTGATCGATCCGCGCTTCTTCGGCGCGATGCCGGACCAGCGCGAATTGTCGGCGCGGCTCGCGGCGACCCTGGGGGACGCGAATTCCTACGAAGAGTTTCTCGACCGCCTGCGCCTGTTCGGCCAGGAAAGCCTGTTCCTGATCGGCACGCGTATCCTGTCCGGCACGGTCTCCGCCCAGCAGGCCAGCGTCGCCTTTGCCGACGTCGCCGAGGGCATCGTCCATACCGTGCATGGCCTCGTGACCGATCGGTTCGCGGCCCAGCACGGCCGGATCAAGGGCCAGGAGACCGCGATCCTGGCGATGGGCAGGCTCGGCAGCCGCGAGATGACCGCGTCGTCCGATCTCGATCTGATCCTGCTCTATGATTTCGATCACGAACATCCGGATTCCGACGGCGCGCGATCGCTGCACGGCGCGCATTATTTCGCGCGCTTCACCCAGCGGCTGATCAGCGCATTCACGACGCGGACCAATTACGGCGTGCTCTACGAGGTCGATATGCGGCTGCGTCCCTCGGGCCGGGCCGGGCCGGTGGCCTCGCACCTCGAGTCGTTCGCCGAATACCAGGAGCGCGAGGCCTGGACCTGGGAGCACATGGCGCTGACCCGCGCGCGGGTGATTTCGGCGTCGCCGGAGTTTCGCGTCAGAATCGAGAACATCATTCGCGAGGTGCTGACGCGGCCGCGCGACGCCGCCGGCGTCGCCACCGATGTCGCGGACATGCGCCGCGCGGTCGCGCTGGAGAAGGGCGAGGACGATATCTGGGACCTGAAATATGCCGCCGGCGGCATGGTCGATATCGATTTCATCGCGCAATATCTGCAGCTCGTTCACGCCGCCGACAAGCCGGACATTCTCGACGTCAATACGCTGCAGGTGCTCGACAACGCCGCGCGGCTCGGCGTGCTGCCGCAATCCGCGGCGGAAATCCTGCGTTCGGCGGCGCGCCTCTATCACGACCTGACGCAGATCCTGCGGCTCTGCGTCAGCGAAAAGTTCAATCCGGAGACCGCGGGCGAAGATCTGTTGCGGGTCATGGCGCGGGCCGGCGACGCGCCGGATTTTTCGTCGCTGGAGGCGCGGGTGCAAGGAGACCCAGACCGAGGTGCGGCGGGTGTTTCAGGTGGTGGTTGGCTGAGTCTTCCTAAGCGTCGCGATGGCGTCGCGGACGTCAGGATCGAGGCCCGCGCCACCGGCGTCGAGATGAGCGAAGATCGCCTTGCGCATGCGCGGGTCCCAGAATTTCTTGATGTGTTCGGCGATGCCCGCCAGGGCCTTGTCGTGGCCCTGGCTGTGAAAGAATTTTCCGATCTGGTTGGCCATATAGATGAGGCGATCAGGCGACATCGGCGGCCTCCAGGGCGCTGGTTTTTTGTTCCGACGCAATCCGTTCCGGATGCGTGAACACCTCAAACCCGTCCGATCGCGCGATGGCGACAAGCGTGATCCCTGCGGCATCCGCCATCCGCACCGCGAGCGCCGTCGGTGCCGACACAGCGACCATCAGCGGCGCGCCGATCGCCGCCGTCTTCTGCACCATCTCGACCGAGACGCGGCTGGTCAGGAGCACCATGCCTTCGCTGGTGGCGACCTTTTCCTGCGCCAGCGCGCCAGCAAGCTTGTCGAGCGCGTTGTGGCGTCCGACGTCTTCGCGCAACGCGATGATGCCGCGAACCGGAGTAAAGAACGCGGCCGCATGCACCGCGCGGGTTTCGATGTTGATCTGTTGCAGCGGCGCGATGGCCGCCATCGCCGCCATGATCTCGCGCGGCGAGAACGAACGGCCGTGAGCGACCACAGCGGCGGGACGAATGGCCGCGGCGATGGAATCGATGCCGCAGATGCCGCAGCCGGTGGGACCTGCGATATGCCGCCGCCGCTCGCTGATGAGTGCGGCTTTCGAAGGGCTGAGCCACATCCGCAGTTCGATGCCGTCGTCGAGATCGACAATATCAAGCGAAACAATGTCATCGGGCGATGGCACGATGCCTTCGCTGAGACTGAAACCGACGGCAAAATCCCGCAAGTCCTGCGGCGTGCCCATCATCACCGCGTAAGTGCCGCCATTATAAGTCAACGCAATCGCGGTCTCTTGCGGAATCATTCGCGTGCCGGCATTGCCGACGCCGTGGCGCCAGACCTGGCGAAAAGCTTTACGGACCGGATCGCGCATCGTCACTCCGCGGCTTCCACCGACGGCGCGATCCGGCGCGAATGGCGGGCCTGTTCGTCATAGGCCTTCTGCCAGTCGGACGGGCCGTTCGAGGGCGAGATCTGCACCGCGGTGACCTTGTATTCCGGGCAGTTGGTGGCCCAGTCCGAATATTCCGTGGTGATGACGTTGGCCTGGGTGTCCGGGTGGTGGAAGGTGGTGTAGACCACGCCGGGCGCGACGCGGTCGGTGATCTCAGCGCGTAACGTCGTTTCGCCAGCGCGGCTTGCGAGCCGCACCCAATCGCCGTCGCGCACGCCGCGCTGTTCGGCATCGTGCGGATGGATTTCCAGGCGGTCCTCGCTGTGCCAGACGACATTTTCGGTGCGGCGGGTCTGGGCGCCGACATTGTACTGGCTGAGGATGCGCCCGGTCGTCAGCAGCAGTGGATAGCGCGGCCCGGTGCGCTCATCGGTCGGAATATATTCGGTGATGACGAACTTGCCCTTGCCGCGCACGAAGCCGCCGATATGCATCACCGGCGTGCCCTCCGGCGCCTTCTCGTTACAGGGCCATTGCACCGAGCCGAGCTCGTCGAGCTTTTCGTAGGAGACGCCGGCAAAGGTCGGCGTTAGCGCCGCGATCTCGTCCATGATCTGCGAGGGATGATCGTAATGCATGTCAAAGCCCATCGCCTTGGCAAGCCCGATCGTCACCTCCCAGTCGGCGAGCCCATTGCGCGGGGTCATGACCTTACGGACACGCTGGATGCGCCGCTCGGCATTGGTGAAAGTGCCGTCCTTCTCCAGGAATGTCGAGCCGGGCAGGAAGACATGGGCGTAGTTCGCGGTCTCGTTGAGGAAGAGGTCGTGGACGATGACGCATTCCATCGACGACAGCGCGGCCACCACGTGCTTGGTGTTGGGATCGGATTGCAGGATGTCTTCGCCCTGCACATAAAGGCCCATGAAGCTGCCTTCGATCGCGGCGTCGAACATGTTGGGGATGCGCAGGCCCGGCTCCGCATTGAGCTTAACGTTCCACACCGCCTCGAATTGATCGCGCACCGCTTCTCCCGAGATATGGCGATAGCCGGGCAATTCGTGCGGGAACGAGCCCATGTCGCAGGAGCCTTGAACGTTGTTCTGGCCGCGCAGCGGATTCACGCCGACGCCGGGGCGGCCGATATTGCCGGTCGCCATCGCGAGGTTGGCGATCGCGATCACCGTGGTCGAGCCCTGGCTGTGTTCGGTGACGCCAAGGCCGTAATAGATCGCGCCATTGCCGCCAGTTGCGAACAGCCGCGCCGCCGCGCGCAATTCCGCAGGGTCAACGCCGGTCATGATCGCGGTCGATTCCGGGCTGTTTTTCGGCAGCGCGACGAAGGCGGCCCAATCCTCGAACTCGCTCCAGTTGCAGCGCTCGCGCACGAAGGCTTCATCGACAAGGCCCTCGGTGACGATGACATGCGCGATCGCGGTGAGGACGGCGACATTGGTGCCGGGCAGCAGCGGCAGGTGCTGCGCCTTGAGATGCGGCGATTCCACCATCTCGGTGCGCCGCGGATCGAGTACGATCAGCCTGGCGCCCTGGCGCAGACGCTTCTTCAGGCGGGAGGCGAACACCGGATGGGCGGACGCCGGGTTGGCGCCGATCACCATGACGACGTCGCTATGTTCGACCGAATCGAAATCCTGGGTGCCGGCCGAGGTGCCGAACGTCGTCGCAAGGCCGTAGCCGGTCGGCGAATGACAGACGCGGGCGCAGGTATCGACGTTGTTGTTGCCGAAGCCGGCGCGGACCAGCTTCTGCACCAGATAGGTCTCTTCGTTGGTGCAGCGGGACGAGGTGATGCCGCCCACGGCGTCGCGGCCGTATTTCTGCTGAATGCGTTTGATTTTGCCGGCGGCGAAGCTGAAGGCTTCCTCCCAGGACACCTCGCGCCACGGCTCGCTGATCTCCTCCCGGATCATGGGTTTCAGAATCCGTTCCTTGTGGGTGGTATAGCCCCACGCAAAGCGTCCCTTGACGCAGGAATGCCCGCGATTGGCCTTGCCGTCCTTGTACGGCACCATGCGCACGACTTCCTCGCCGCGCATCTCCGCCTTGAAGGCGCAGCCGACGCCGCAATAGGCGCAGGTCGTGACGACAGAATGCTCGGGCTGGCCGATTTCGATCACGGATTTTTCCGTGAGCGTCGCGGTCGGGCAGGCCTGCACGCAGGCGCCGCAGGACACGCATTCGGAGCCGAGAAAACTCTCGCTCATGCCGGGCGAGACGCGGCTGTCAAAACCGCGTCCGGAAATCGTCAGCGCGAAGGTGCCTTGCACTTCCTCGCAGGCGCGGACGCAGCGCGAGCAGACGATGCATTTCGATGGATCGTAGGTGAAGTAGGGATTGGAATCGTCTTTCGGCATCCAGGCCGCGTTGACCTCGCCGCCGACCTTGCCTTGCGTCTTGGCGAACACGTGGTTGTCGCCCTCATAGCCATAGCGCACGTCGCGCAGGCCGACCGCGCCCGCCATGTCCTGCAACTCGCAATCGCCGTTGGCGGCGCAGGTCAAACAATCCAGCGGATGGTCGGAGCTATAAAGCTCCATCACGCCCTTGCGCAGCTTCTTCAGCCGCTCGCTCTGGGTGTGGACCACGAGGCCGTTCATGACGGGCGTCGTGCAGGACGCCGGCGTCCCGGCGCGGCCCTCGATCTCGATCAGGCACAGCCGGCAGGAGCCGAAGGCGTCGACCATGTCGGTCGCGCAAAGCTTTGGGATTTGCGTGCCGGCTTCCATTGCCGCACGCATGATCGAGGTGCCCTCGGGCACCGTGATGCTTTGACCATCGATGGTCAGCGTCACCATGACCTCGGACCTGGAGCGTGGCGTACCGAAATCGGTTTCCTCCATCAGCGACATGGCTGTTGTCCTTTATTCCGCTGCCTCGAGATGGGTCGGTACGGGGCCGAAATCTTCCCGAAAATGTTTCAGCGCGCTCATGACGGGGTAGGGCGTGAAGCCGCCGAGCGCGCAGAGCGAGCCGAACTTCATGGTGTTGCAGAGGTCTTCGACGACGGCGATATTGTCGACGACGCGTTCGCCGCGGCGGATCTTGTCGATGGTCTCGACGCCGCGGGTCGAACCGATCCGGCACGGCGTGCACTTGCCGCAGGATTCCACCGCGCAGAATTCCATCGCAAAGCGCGCCTGCCTGGCCATGTCGACGCTGTCATCGAACACGACGATGCCGCCATGGCCGATCAAGCCGTCGCGCGCCGCAAAGGCCTCGTAGTCGAACGACGTATCGAACAACGCGCGGGGGAAATAGGCGCCGAGCGGACCACCGACCTGCACCGCGCGCACCGGACGCCCGCTAAACGTGCCGCCGCCGATATCGTCGACGAGTTCGCCGAGCGTGATGCCGAAGGCGGTCTCGAACAGACCGCCATATCGGACGTTGCCGGCGAGTTGGACCGGCATCGTGCCGCGCGATCTTCCGATGCCGAAATCGGCATAAGCCTTGGCGCCGCCCGCGAGGATGAAGGGGATCGCCGCAAACGACAGCACGTTGTTGATCACGGTCGGCTTGCCGAACAGGCCCTTGTGTGCCGGAAGCGGCGGTTTTGCGCGCACAATGCCGCGGCGGCCCTCCAGGCTTTCCAGGAGCGAGGTCTCTTCGCCGCAGACGTAGGCGCCGGCACCGACGCGTACCTCGAGTTCAAAACTGTGGCCGGAGCCGCCGATGTCGGCGCCGAGATAGCCGGCACGCCCCGCGGCCGCGATCGCCGCATTCATCGCTACAACTGCATGCGGGTATTCGGAGCGGATATAGATGTAGCCCTTGCTGGCGCCGACCGCGATACTCGCGATCGTCATGCCCTCGATCACCACGAAGGGATCACCTTCCATGATCATGCGGTCGGCAAACGTGCCGCTATCGCCTTCGTCGGCGTTGCAGACGATGTATTTGCGGTCGGCATTCGCCTGCGCGACCGTCTTCCATTTGATGCCGGTCGGAAAACCGGCGCCGCCGCGGCCGCGCAGCCCTGATGTTGTCACTTTGGCGAGGATGGTGTCGGAGCCGAGCGTCAGCGCCCGTTCCAGGCCCTTGTAGCCGCTATGGGCGCGGTAATCGTCGACCGATCGCGGGTCGATCACGCCGCAGCGCGCGAAGGTGAGGCGGGTCTGCCGCTTCAGCCAGGGAATTTCTTCGGTGATGCCCAGCCGCAGCGGATGGCTGCCACCGGAGGTGATCGCATCGAGCACGGAACCAGCGTCAAATTCGGTCACCGGGCCGAACGCGATGCGGCCTTGAGGCGTCGCGACTTCAACCATCGGCTCCAGCCAGTACAGCCCGCGCGAGCCGGTTCTGATGATTTCGACGGCGATGCCGCGCTTGTCAGCGGCGAGCCCGAGCACCAATGCGACTTCATCGGCCCCGACCGCAACGGCGCCGGCATCGCGCGGTACAAATATCCGAAGGGTCATCGCTGCGCCTCCGCGACCAGCGCATCGATGCGCGCCTCATTGAGCCGTCCCACGACGCGCCCATCCAGCATCGCCGACGGCGCGGTCGCGCACAGTCCGAGGCAATAGATCGGTTCCAGCGTGACGCGCTCGTCCGCCGTCGTGTTGCCGATCGCAACGCCGAGCTTGGCTTCCGCGCGCGCCGCCAGCGCATCGCCGCCGGCGGCCTGGCAAGCCTCGGCGCGGCACAGTTTTAGTACATGACGGCCGGCCGGCAGCTTGCGAAAATCGTGATAGAAGGTGAACACGCCATAGGCCTCGGCGCGCGAGAGGTTGAGCGCGGAAGCGACCATCGGAATTGCAGGCTCCGGCACATAGCCGAACGCTTCCTGCAGCGCGTGCAGGATCACCAGCGTCGCGCCTTCGAGGCGCGCGTGCTCGGCGATGATCTCGGCGCCGCGTGTCTCATCCCAGGGTTCGTAAGGCGCAGTCATTGGCGTACTCGATCGGAAAGTTTTTGTTCTTCCGATTCAGTATTGGAATGGCTCAAAACATCAATAAAGCTGTCTCATGCTGCGATAGGGAAAAGCGATCGATAGGCGTGCGAAATGAGGCGATATAAAAATATGATCAGCGTCAAAAGCACGCGTGCTGGCGGCGTTTTTTGGCGTAGGGGGACGGCGAGGGCCGTGATACTTATCACAGGGTTAACCGGTTCTTCGAAAGGTCTTGCTGCTTGATCGACAAGCTTGAACTTCTGCTGGCGCTCGCCAAGGAGCGGCATTTCGGGCGGGCGGCGGAGGCCTGCGGCGTCACCCAACCGACGATGTCGACGAGCCTCAAACAGCTCGAGGAATTCTTGGGCGTGATGCTGGTGCAGCGCGGCTCGCGCTTCCAGGGCTTTACGCCCGAGGGCGAGCGGGCGCTAGATTGGGCGAGGCGCATCGTCGGCGACGCCCGCGCGATGCGGCAGGAGATCAACTCGCTCAAGGACAAGCTCTCCGGCGAAATCAAGATCGCGGCGATCCCGACCGTGCTCGGCATGGTGGCGTCGCTGACGACGCCGTTTCGCGCGCGTCATCCGGACGTGCGCTTTCGCGTCGTCTCCTGTACCTCGGCCGACGTGCTCGGCCTGCTCGAAAATCTCGAGGTCGATGCCGGGCTGACCTATATCGAGAACGAGCCGATCGGCAAGGTTCGCACTATCCCGCTTTACAATGAAAGCTATCGGCTCTTGACCTCGCCGGATGCCATGTTCGGCGATCGCGATTCCGTCACCTGGAAGGAAGTGGGGCAGGTGCCGTTATGCCTGCTGACGCCGGACATGCAGAACCGGCGCATCATCGATCGCGCGCTGCGCTCGGTCGGCGCCGAGGCGACGCCGACGCTGACGTCGAATTCGCTGCTCGTTCTGTATACGCATGTCAAGACCGGGCGGTGGGCCAGCGTGATGCCGGCGAAGCTTGCGGAGACGCTGGGGCTCGCCGACACGGTCCGCAGCATCCCGATCGTCGATCCCGTGGTCGATTACAGCATCGGGATGGTTATCCCGCAGCGCGATCCGATGACGCCGCTGATCGCGGCACTGGTGCATGTCGCGCGGGAAGTAGCGCCGACGCTCAGGTCGTAAGGGAATCAGGCCGCCGCCGATATTCCGGCCCTGGCGTTGCGCGGATCGCGCGGCAGTGAGACGCACACCACGGTGCCGGCGCCGAGTTTCGAGCGCAATCGCATCGAACCGCCGTGCAGATGGGTCAGCGACCGCGCGATCGCGAGCCCCAACCCCGAACCGTGATAGGTCTTGGTGAGCTGGCTTTCGACCTGTTCGAACGGCCGTCCGAGCCGCGCCAGCGAATGCGCGGCAATGCCGATACCGGTGTCGGCAATCGTCAGCACGATGTTGTCGCCGAGCAATCGGGTGCGGACAACGACCTTGCCGCCGTCAGGCGTGAATTTCACCGCATTGGACAACAGATTGACCAGAATCTGCTTGGTGGCGCGGCGGTCCGCCACCACCGAAATCGCCTGTTCGATATTCGCGTCGATCACGAGGTGCTTGTCGTGGGCGCGGCCCGTCACCACGCGCAGCGATTCCGCGAGCGTCTTGGAGAGATCGAGCGGCTCCATGTCGAGCTTCATCCGTCCGGCCTCGATCTTGGACATGTCGAGGATGTCGTTGATGACTTCCAGGAGATAATGGCCGCTGGTCAGGATGTCGTGGCAGTACTCCTGATATTTCTCCGAGCCGAGCTTGCCGAACATGCCGCTCTCCATGATCTCGGAGAAGCCGATGATAGCGTTCAGCGGCGTACGCAGTTCGTGGCTCATATTGGCCAGGAATTTCGATTTGGTCTGGTTGGCTTCCTCGGCGCGGGTTTTTTCCCTGGAGTATTTCTCGGCGAGGTCGGCGAGTTCGACCGCCTGACGCTCGAGCGCAGCCTGCGAGCGTTTCAGATCGATGACGGTGGCGCGCAGGCGCATATCGTTGTCGACCAGTTTCTGCTCGTGCTCCTTGATGCGGGTGATGTCGGTACCCACCGAGACATAGCCGCCGTCCTTGGTGCGGCGTTCGCTGATATGCAGCCAGCTGCCGTCTTCGAGCTGCGCCTCGAAGGTCCGCGCGCCCGGTGCCTGATTGGCGGTTTCGTGCAGCCGGGTCCTGACCTCCGGCATGCTGCCGACTTCGATGACGGTCTCGTAGGAGGTTCCGGGAGTCACAGCCGAGTCCGGCAGCCGGTGCAGCTTCTGGAAGTGCGAATTGCACAGCACCAGCCGGTCGCTCGCATCCCACAGCACGAAAGCTTCCGGGATGGTCTCGATCGCGTCGCGCAGCCGCAAATCGGCCTCGACGGTCTTCTCGGCGAGGCTCTTCTGCTCGGTGATGTCGACCGCAATCCCGATCAGGTGCAAGCTTGAATCGTTGGCGCCCTGGCTGAGTTCGCAGCGAACGCGCAGCCAGATCCAGTGGCCGTCGACATGCCGCATGCGAAAGGTCTGATCGATGTGATCGATCTCGGAGGAGATCAGCTGGTCGGCGATCTGGAACAGATCGATATCATCGTAATTCACCAGCGAATTGACCTCGCCGAAGGTCAAAAGATCGCTGCGGTTTTCCAGACCAAGTATCGTGAACATCGACTGCGACCAGAAGATGCGGCCCCGCGACAGGTCCCAGTCCCATAATCCGCAGCGGCCGCGATTGAGCGCAGTATCGATCCGCCCGCGGACCGCATCATTGATGAGGTCGCCCTCGCGGGCGCGGGTCGATTGCCAATGGAAGGCAAAGCCGAGGATCAGCACGACAAAACCGGTCGTCGCCGATAGCGTCACCGACAGCGCGGCATCCGATCCCCATAGCGGGTCGACCCTTTCCTGGATGACGATAACCTGACCGGGCAGCGACTTGATGAGGCGCGCGATCGCGAGCGCGCCGTTGCCGTTCGGCAGCGTCATGTCGCCGGCGTCGCCCTGCAGGTTTGGCGCGGCGATCAATTGCGCGGTAGAGATCTCGTCGAGGATGCGATCGCCTTCGGCGAGACTGGATTCGACGGGAACGCGGGCCAGGATGCGGCGGTCGACGCCGCCGGTGACGATGACATGGCGGCCGGCGGCGAAGCCCCATGACGGAATAAGATCGGGCAAAAGCGTTTGCAGACGCTCGATATTGGCAAGCCGGGTCTGCCGCGCGGTCGCGATCCGGTCGATGCGCTCGGAAAGCATATCGGCCAATGCCGCCAGGTCGCGCTTGCTGGCGGCGCGCTTTTGCCGGTTCTGGTCAACCACCTGAACGAAGGCGCCGAGGCAGATGGTGATCAGGAACGCAATGATGAGGGTGGGCACGGCGCGGCGCAGCGCCGGCTCCGCAATCAATAGCCTATGATAGGCCGGTTTCGCGATCGATTGCGCCAATCCCTTGATCGAATCGGATTGGACGCACGCGTTCGCTGCATGCGCGCGCGCCATGCCTTAGACCCCCACCGGATTCTCTACCCGCTCGAAAGAACCCCACGTCGCTTCCGAATCACTGCGATTTGAATCCAGTTTTTGCGGGCTGTCGAGAGTCAACGATTCGTTAAAGCCAAATAAATGCTTATCCAACGCGAAATCGTGAAATCCGAGAGTGAGTCCGAAACGAGAACGCGGCAGTAACCTACGTAACCCTACGTATGCGGCGGCTCGGCGTGACTGATCACGCGCTTGACGGTCGGGAACGCGCGGCGCAAGCGCGCGCTCGATCTCGTCGACGTTCTCGTGCACCTTGATCACGCTCATCGACGGCGCGGCGCGGCAATGGAAGTTCACGATTTCGCCGGCTTCGGTATCGCGCACCCGCACGTTATGGATGTCGTGGATCGCGCCGTCGGCGGCAAAGCCGCGACAGCGTTGCCTTGATGGTCTCGACGCGATCGGGCGCGGCGTCGGTGCCGAGCGGCAGCTCCGGTTCCAGCGGCTCGATATGGGTGTCGACCTCGACGTCCTCGCCGAATTCGTCGCGGATGCTGCGTTCCAGATCGTGGGCGATGTCGTGGGCGGCGGTCAGCGTCATGTCGCCGTCGACCTCGAGGTCGATGCCGACGATGAGCTTGCCGCCGAGATCATGCACGGTGACGTGGTGGACGGCGAGGCCGGAATTGCGCGCGATCACCATGATGCGTTCGCGTACGCTCTCATTGTTGCGCGCGACCGGCACCGCGGTGAAGGTGAGGTCGGCATCGTCGAGCGCGGCGCCGACTGCCTCCTGCGCCTTGCGCTTGATGTCGTCGACGCGGTCGATCGGATAGGTGCGCGGCACCTGCACGATGGCGTCGACGAAATGCGTCGGGCCGACCATCCGGACCCGCAGCCGCTCGACACCGACCACGCCGGGCACCGCCCTGATCGCCGCGTCGGCTTTCTCCGATGCGCCTTCGGGCGCGCGGTCGAGCAGGGTTTCGACCGTGGAGCGCGCCAGCCGCAGGCCCAGCGACGCGATCACTATCGCGACCGCGATGGCGGCGGCGGCGTCGCCCCAGGCGATAACCCAGTCCCGACAGCGCGAGCCCGATAATGACGGCGACCGAGCCGAGCACGTCGGATGCGAAATGCAGCGCATCGGCGGCCAGCGCCTGGCTCTTGGTGTCTTGCGCGCTGCGCGGTGCAGCGCGCGCGCGCGCCAGAAATTCACGGCGATGTCGATCAACAGCACGATGAACGGGATCGCCGACATCGTCGGCGGCGGCGCGCCTTCGCGCAGGCGGCTCCAGGATGCGACCAGAATGCCGCCCGACAGCACATAGAGCATCGCGATAACGCCGAGCGCCGACAGGCTTTCGAGTTTGCCGTGGCCGTAATGATGCTCCTCATCCGCCGGGAGGTCGGAAACCCGCACCACCATCCAGGTGACGATGGTCGCGACCACATCGACCGAAGAGTGCAGGGCCTCGGAAATCAGCGCGAGACTGCCGATCGGCGATGCCGACCACGAATTTGGCGGTCGCCATGCCGGCGCTGGCGAACGATCGAAATCGCAGCGACGCGGGATTTGACGTTGTGAACGGGAGCGCCCATGGGCGCCGGTGTAGCAGCCCTCATGCAACATAAAAGCGCTGATCGGATGCGCAATCGCCACTCATTTGCAGCAGCCGTTACTTGCGAATTGTTCTAATTTTCAGCAAGCCCTTCATCAAAGCGTCACGACGATCTTGCCGAGATGCTTGTTGGCTTCCATGTGCTCGAACGCCTTGCCGATATCGTCGAACGCGAACACCTTGTCGATCGGCAATTGCAGTTTGCGCGATTCCACCGCCGGCCAGATGTCCTTGCGGACTTCGTCGAAGATCTCGCGGATTTCCTCGATCGAGCGGGTGCGGAAGGTGACGCCGATATAGTTGATGCGGCGCGCGGCGTGCAGGTCGAAGTTGAAATCGGCATGGGTGCCGCCGAGCCTGCCGACATTGACGATGCGGCCCTTGATCTTGGTGGCCTTGAGATTCTGGCTCGCGACCTTGCCCGAGACCTGATCGACGATCAGGTCGACGCCTTCGCCGCCGGTCGCCTTCAGCACCTGATCGACCCAGCCGGGATCGCTGGAATCGACCGCCAGATCGGCGCCGAATTCCTTCAGCCGGCCGCGGCGCATCGCATCGGTCGAAGAGCCGATCACGAGCTTCGCGCCCTTGAGCTTTGCGATCTGCATCGCCATCAGGCCGACGCCGGAGCTGGCGCCCTGGATCAGCACGGTCTGGCCCGGCTGCAGCGCGCCGTTGGTCACGACCGCGTTGTGCATGGTGGCGAGCGCGACGGGCAGCGTGGCGGCTTCCTCGAAATTCATGTTCGACGGCGTGCGGAACAGCCGGCCGTGATCGGCCAGCGTGTATTCCGCGAACGCGGCGCCGCCCGAGCCCATGATCCTGTCGCCGACCTTGACGCCCTTGGCGTCGGGGCCAAGCTCGGCGACTTCGCCGGCCCATTCCATGCCGAGCACGGTGCCGACGCCGCCGGCGCGCCATGGGCGTGGCCCTTGGTCATGCCGAGGTCGGCGCGATTGAGGCCGCAGGCGCGCACGCGGACCAGCACCTGCGTGCCCTTCGGCGAGGGCTTTGCGACGTCGGTGATTTCAGCGCCGTTGGCGCCGTAGACATAGGCCTTCATGGCGATCATTCTCTGTTGGTTGGCGGTGAGGCCGCTTATTCCGCGGCTTGGCGGCGCGCGCCGGACATCATGCCTTCGAGCCGGCTTCTGAATGATGGCTTCGGCGTCGCGCATGATGCGCGACACCAGTTCGGCGCAGCTCGGGATATCGTGGATCAATCCCTGCACCTGCCCGGCGGACCAGATGCCTTCGTCGGCATCGCCGGTCGCGTAGACCATCTTGCCGCGCGCGCCGGCGACGAGATCGCGGACCTGCTCGAAGGTCGCGCCTTCCTTTTCCATGGCGACGACCTTGGTGCGAGACCGCGTTCTTGGCGACGCGCGAGGTGTTGCGCATGGTGCGGAAGATCAGCTCGGTCTCGCGCTCGTCATTGGCGACGATCTTTTCCTTGATCAGCTGGTGGATCGGGCTCTCCTTGGTGCACATGAAGCGCGTGCCCATGTTGATGCCCTCGGCGCCCAGCGCCAGCGCCGCGACCAGGCCGCGGCCGTCGCCGAAGCCGCCCGAGGCGATCATCGGGATCTTCACCTTGTCGGCGGCGACCGGGATCAGGATCAGGCCGGGCGTATCGTCCTCGCCGGGATGGCCGGCGCATTCAAAGCCGTCGATCGAGATCGCGTCGACCCCCATGCGCTCGGCCGACAGCGCGTGGCGGACGCTGGTGCATTTGTGCACGACCTTGATGCCGTGCTTCTTGAATTCGGTGACATGCTCCTGCGGCTTGTTGCCGGCGGTCTCGACGATCTTGATGCCGCTCTCGATGATGGCCTGGCGATATTCCGCGTAGGGCGGCGGCTTGATCGAGGGCAGGATGGTCAGATTGACGCCGAACGGCTTGTCGGTCAGGCCGCGGCAGCGCGCGATTTCCTTGGTCAGATCCTCCGGCGTCGGCTGCGTCAGCGCGGTGATGAAGCCGAGCGCGCCGGCATTGGCGACCGCCGCGACCAGCTCGGCGCGGCCGACCCATTGCATGCCGCCCTGCACGATCGGGTGTTCGACGCCGACGAGTTCGGTAAATCGCGTTTTGATCATGTCTGCCCTCTGTTTCCCCGCCTTCGCGCGTTGTTTTTTTGTCTGGGATTTTTCAGAGGGCAGGATGCCGTTAGCCACCGAAAAAGTCTACCGGGGCGGCGATCATCTGGGCAACGCAATTATGCAAAAGGCGACCTTTGTTTCCCGCGTGATGGACAATTCCGCATAGTGTCCGGGATTTCCGAGATCATCCGTTGATCAGGCATCCCGGCGACATGGCAAAATCGACGCGATTGGACCCAGAACAGGCATTGCCCTGATCGGCTGGCTCCATTTTTCATTCGCCGCCCGAACGCAGGGTGGTAGGCTGGGTCATTGCACAATCCTGCTATTCGGGGGCACATGCAACGCCGCGAGTTCATCACACTGGTTAGCAGTGCGGCGGCTGCCTGGCCGCTTGCGGCGCGTGCACAGCAACCAATTCCAATAGTTGGATTTGTCCATACTGGAGAAGCCAAGCCAAACGCGAGCTTTGTGGCTGCATTCAGTCAAGGATTGAAAGATGCGGGCCACGTCGAAGGGCAGACAGTCTCCATCGAGTATCGGTGGGCGGATGGGCATCTTGAGCGTATACCGGCACTTGTGCTCGAACTTGTTCGGCGTCCGGTCGCGGTGCTACTGACAGGCGGTGGCGACGTCCCACCATTGGTAGCGAAAGGTGCAACAGCGACGATCCCCATTGTGTTCGTTATTGGCGACGATCCCGTCGTTAGCGGTCTAGTCGCAAGCCTCAATCGGCCCGGGGGTAACGTAACGGGTGCGACCAGCATCGCAAGCGAACTCGGCCCCAAGCGCGTAGAGATGACGTTTGAACTCTTGCCCCATGTTTCCGCCGTTGCAATGCTGCTTAACCCAAATAATCCTCAATCCGCCATCGATAGCGACATTACCCAACAGGCATTGCGCGCCAAGCGCAAGGAGGTCCACATTTTGCACGCAAGCAATCGGGAAGAAATTGATGCTGCCTTCACAGCTCTTCCCGAATTGAAAATCGGTGCACTGCTGCTGATCCCCGATCCGCTTTTTCAAAGCAGCCGGACTCAGATCATCGCGCTTGCGGCGCGTCATTCGGTACCGACAATCTATTATACCAGCACATATGCAGCTTCCGGCGGGCTCGCCAGTTATGGGGCGAGCTTCGTCGAAATATATCGTCAGATGGGAGGTTATGTCGGGAAAATTCTAAAAGGCGCAAAGCCCGCCGATCTGCCAGTTCTGCAACCAAGTAAGTTCGAGTTGGTCATCAATCTCAAGACCGCCAAGGCGCTCGGACTGAACGTGCCACCCTCGCTACTTTCCCGCGCCGACGAGGTGATCGAATAGACCCATCCTCACTTCTGCACATGGCAGATCAGCGATGTCCGGGTTGAGTCCGCGATGCGCTTCAAAGCGGACATCGGCCGACCAATCCGAATTTATGAGTACACGCCGCAGGACTTAGGTGACGCCGCCTACTGCCGGAATTCGTTGGTGAGTTCGCCGATACCGGCGATCGTGATGGTGACCGTGTTGACCGGCTCCTTCATGACGCCGACGCCGACCGATGTTCCGCAAGCGATCAGGTCGCCGGGCAACAGCGTCATGTCGTGCGAGATTTTGCTGACGAGTTGCTGCACGCTGAAGATCATGTCGGCGATGGGGTAGTTCTGACGTTCCGCTCCGTTGAGGATGGTACGCACGACAAGACTTGCTGGATCGATGCCGGAGACGACGACGGGACCGAACGGCCCGTATCCATCGATGCCCTTGGCGCGCGCCCATTGGGCAAAGGTCGGGTCGCGGTTGAGGATGTCGTTGGCAGTGATGTCGTTGACGCAGGTATAGCCGAAGATAAAGCCATCGGCTTCCTCGGCCGAGACTGCACTGCAGGTCTTTCCGATGACAATGCCAAGCTCACCCTCATAGGTGGTCTTGCCGTCATAGGATGCAGGACGTCGGATCACGGCGCCCGGCGCGGCAACGGTGGTCGTCGCCTTCAGGAGATACAGCGGCTCGGGTGGCTCCGGCTGGTTCAGCTTGGCGGCCAGTGCGTGAAAATTGTTCCACAGCGCGATGATCTTCGACGGCTCGGTGGGAGCCAGTAATTCGACATCGGACAAAGCGAGGCGACGGCCGCTTGGCCGGGATGTACCGAACAATTCGCCGTCGTGCACATCGATCTCGGATCGCGTGAGCGTTCCAAAGCCGATCGCGCCCTGGTGGCGAAAACGAACCCAGTGGGTCATGGCAGGGCGATCAGGCAAAAGCAGGGGCTTTCGCTGGGGCGGGAACGACATTGTCGTAAAGCCCGGCGATCTTGGCACGCTGGGCGACCAGCGCCAGCACCGTATCGAGGGCAGGGGTCGGTATCCCCGTCAGCCGTCCCATTTCCTGCACCACCGTCACCAGCGGATCGATCTCCATCGGGCGTCCGCGCTCGAGATCCTGCAGCATCGAGGTCTTGTGCGCGCCGACCTTGCGCGCGCCTTCGATGCGGCGCTCGACATCGACCCGGAACTTTACGCCAAAAGTTTCGGCGATCGCCTGGCTCTCCAGCATGATCGCCTTCGACAGCGCGCGCGTGGTCGGATCGGAGCAGATCACGTCAAGGGTTGCGTGGGTGAGCGCCGAGATCGGGTTGAGGCAGACATTGCCCCATAGCTTCAGCCAGATCTCGTCGCGGATGCGATCGAGGATCGGCGCCTGCATGCCGGCCTTGGCAAAGGCATCGGAAAGCCGCTGCACGTCGGCGCTGGTTTCGCCCGACGGCTCGCCGAGCGGGAAACGGTCGCCATAGACGTGGCGGATCACGCCGGGCGCCTCGATTTCGGTCGCGGGATAGACGATGCAGCCGATGGCGCGCTCAGGCGTCAGCTCGCGCCATTGCCGGCCGCCGGGGTCGATGCTCTCGAGCGTCGAACCCTCAAAGCGTCCGCCGTGCTTGTGGAAATACCAATAGGGGATGCCGTTGACCGCGGTGACGACGCGCGTGTGCGGACCGAGCAGCGGCTGCATTTGATGCAGCACGCCGGTGATGGAATGGGCCTTCAGGCAGATGATGACAAAGTCCTGCGGGCCGAGCTCTGCCGGGCTATCGGTGCACCGCACCGGAACGACGTGCTCGTCACCGCCGATCAAAAGCTTCAATCCGCCTGCGCGCATCGCGGCCAGATGCGGCCCGCGGGCAACCAGGCTGACGTCCGCGCCCGCGCGCGCGAGCTGGACGCCGAGATATCCGCCGATCGCGCCGGCGCCGTAGATGCAGATCTTCATAAAAATTCTCTCGAAGTCAGGGTTGCAAAATGTCAGCAGGGCTCGCTTCCCGGATGTCGAGCCGATCTCGAAGGCCGGGTGGTAAATATTGCAGCAGCTTGTTGGTTCAGGCGGCGGCGGGCGCCGCTGCGGCCGCGGCCTGTATCGAAGGCCGACGAGACGTCGCGCATGCTGATGACGTTGATCAGGCTGTAATTGTCGATCACCGGCAGATGGCGGATGTGGTGCTTGTTCATGAGGTGCCGCACGTGCTCGAGTGAATCGGTCGAACTGCAGGCGACCAGTTGCTGCACCGAGATCAACTGCGAGACCTTGAGGTTGACGCCGGCGGCGCCGTGTTCGGCGATCGCGCGAACGACGTCACGCTCGGTGAACATGCCGACCGCGGTATTGCCTTCGGAGCGCACAACATCCTTGACCACGAGCGCGCTGATGTTGTTGGCGCGCATCAGCTGCGCGGCAATGGCGACAGTCTCGTTCATGCGAACCGTCACAACACGCGATGTCTTCTTGCGCAGGATGTCTCCGACTTGCATGGCAACCTCCTATGATCAGCGGCTAGGTGTCTCAATGAGCAAGAGTGTGGTATACATTATGCCAATTGTCAATTTGCCTCAAAAAAGATTTAGAGCACGTCGGGCGGCCAGAAAACGCCAGCAATACTGACGTTCTCGACTTTTGACGAGCCAAACCCCTGCAAACGGCCGGTCGCCAGGAGCGCCTTCTGCACGGGCGTTGTATACTGTATGCAGGCGTCACCCGTCGGCCCGACCGAAATCTGATATAGCGGGGCTCGAGGAATCAGGTGAGCAGGCGCGGTTAAGCCGATGCAGCAGAAAGGCGAGCGAAGCTGCGGAAGCTGCACGGCATGTTGCGACGGCTGGCTGCAAATCGAGGTGCGTGGGCATCGGATCCGGCCTGGAAGCCCCTGTCCGTTCAGCGTCGGACACCAATGCTCGATTTACAGCGAACGCCCGCAGCATCCCTGCCGCGAATTCGTCTGCGGATGGCTGATTGCCAGCAAGTCCGCTGCCGGATTGGATGCGTCCGGACAAATCCGACATGATCATGCTGGCAGCGAATTTCACATGGCACGGTCTGCCGGTCGACGTCGTCGTTGCCGCCGGCCAGCGTCCCAAGAAAAAGGCGCTGGACTGGCTGATGAAGTTCAACTCCGAAAACAAGCGCCTGCTGATCTACCAGATCGAAGAAGAATGGTTCGCATTCGGTCCGCCGGCGTTTCAGGCGGAAATCTCGGCGCGCATCGGGCGCGGCGAAACGCCTTGGGCCGACTGACCAGGCGAAGGTTCCATTCTTTCGCAACAGCGAAAATCGCCGCGACAGTACGACAATTATAGATTGTATGAATTCGGGGGGCGCCCGGTACCTTTCGCTTTTACATCTGATGCATGCCAGCAAATTCGTGGACAAATCCACCCGCAACTCAAAGGTGTATCAATTTGATGCGAGCTGCGACAAAATGCTGCAGTGCAGAAGTATCCATGTACCATTTTTGTGACAGGTTACGAATATTTCATTAAAGCCATTGCCAGCCCTTTCTATTGGCATCTGGTATACAATACGCTCCCTTCGCTCGGAAGTTGAAAACAGCTTCGAACGTGGGGAAACACCATGAGAAATAGACTTCTTTCGGGGACGGCCTGCGCCGCTCTCTGCCTGTTCTCGTTCAGCGGCGCGGCGCGATCGGCGACGCTCGACGACGTGATGGCGCGTCTCGACAAGATCGAAAAAGAAAACGCCGAGCTGCGAGCGAAAGTCCGAAGCCTGTCCGCAGCGAAGTCTGCACGCGCTGCGGCACCGGTCGCCGCGGCGCCGGTAACTGATCCAAGCAAGTTCAAGGGCAATCCGGTGCTGCACGGCGCCGTCGCGACGTCGCCCACGCCGCCACCCGGCCCGACCATTGGCGGCATCCCGGTCAAGGCGGGTCCGCTGGGACCGTTGATCGATAACACGACCGTCACGCTCTACGGATCGATCGATGTATCCGGGGACATCTTCAATCCGTCGGTTTTCGATCAGGGAACGAAACTCGGCAATCGCGAGCAATATTTCGAGTTTCGGCATTCGCGTCAGGCATAACCTCGCGCCGTATGGCTGGGACGGCATGGCGGTCGTGGCGCAATTGGAATCCCAGGTCGATATCGCGTCAGCCCCAACCGAGCGCGCCGCGCTTGGGACGCGCGACAGCTTCGTGGGGCTGGAGGGGCCATGGGGCGCCATCAAGGCCGGCAAGAGCGATACGCCCTACAAGAAGTCCACCGTCGGCCATGGATCCGTTCTCGCGAACGCTCGGCGATTATAATTCGATCATGGGCAATACCGGCGGCGACAACCGGGCCGAGTTCGATTGGCGCATGGACCACGCGGTCTGGTACGAATTGCCGATCTTCAATGGCTTCCAGTTCAGCGCGTTGTTCTCGCCCGGCCAGAACTATTCCGAGGACAACAGCGACTATGCCTACGGCGACTATTTTCAATGTAACGGCGCGTCGGCGCGCGGCAGCGGCAGCAACTTCCCCAACACCAGCGGCGCGGTTCCGGGCAACATCGGCGGCAACGGCTGCACCGACGGTTCCTACGGCAATGCCTACAGCGCGGCTCTGACCTACAAGAACGGTCCGTTCACCGCGATCGCCGCCTACGAGCTGCATGAGAGTGTCAACCGTCACGGCGACGACGGGCTTGAACCGGGCTTGATCGCTCCGGTCTTCCTGGCCGATGGCTCTCAGGTCTTCACCGGCGTTCACAACGAATGGGCCGCGAAGATCGGCGGCGGCTATCACTTCAACGATGGCATCGGCGATCTTCAGCTGAACGCCTTCTACGAGTGGATGCGGCGTGAGGTGACCCCGATCGAACAGCCCTTCAACGAGCGTTCGCGCGATGGCGTGTTTGCGAGCGCCACCCAGTGCATCGGGAAGTGGGCCTTGAGCGCGTCCTATGCCCACGCCTTCAAGACTCCCGGCAACCCGGCGATGTTGAGCGTCAACGATCCGGTGCCTTGCGCCGCCTGGCACGACCATTGCAGGCGAACCTGTTCGACGATTCCGCCAGCCAGTATGCGATCGGCGCCCGTTACTACTTCAACAACTGGGCCAGCTGGTACGTCGTCGCCTCCGAGCTCACGCAAGGTCCGGGCGCGCACTACTGTCTTGGTGCGAGCGGCCATGGCTATCAGGTCTGCTCTCGCGATGCCGTCAACGACACGATCGGCGGCGCGACCATCAGAGCTGCGACCACGGGCATGACGTTCAACTTCTGAGCGCCAACCGAATACGGATGAAGGGGGGACTTGGTGACGAGTCCCCCTTTTCCGTCTTGAACGATTGTTTCGATTGCGGATCAATCGCCTCGGAAATGTCGAATGACCTGTGATCTTCAGCGTTGCCGGCACCTGAGTAGACTGCAGTGTTACAGGGAGCCAGACCATGGACATGCAACCGCCGCCAGCCATTGTGCAAGTTGCAGCAGGCCGAAGTCCCGCCCGAAGCGCCGGTCGAGCCGGCGCCGATCGAGGTCAACGTCTCGAAATACATTCCGGAATCGGCAACCGCGGTGACCATGATCGTGACGCTGACGCCGCCGACCGGGCAGGCCGTCATCTATGCCGCCGGCCATGAGAATGACGGCACCTTGTTCAAGGGGCCGCGCTCGATCGACGAAGTCAAGCTTGCCGGTCCGATCGTCTATGTGAAGCTTTATGGTGCGACGAGTTTCGATATCCAATACACCAACTATCGGCAGCCCGATTGAATGCTGCGGATTCCTGAGAACGAACGACGCCGTGGGACATTCGACACCGGAGCAGTTGTTGGAAGATGCCCTGGCGGCGCAACGCCGGGGCAGCGATCGCGGATGCGAAGCGGCTTTATGCTTCGGTCCTGAAAATTGATCCCGCCAACGCCGCGGCATATGGCAACCTTGCGATCATCGCGGCCCAGCAGGGCGATCTCGCGGCGGCCGAACGGCTGTTTCGCGAGAGATCAAGCTGCAGGCCGAATTATCCGGCCGGTCACAACAATCTTGGATCGGTGCTGCAGCAGCAGGGCAGGCTGGCCGACGCCATCGCCGCGCACCGGCATGCCATCAAACTCAATCCGAACTATGCCGAAGCCTATTTCGCGCTCGGCAACGCGCTCGCGGCAGCAGGGCAACCTCGACGAGGCGATGGCGTCCTATCGGTCCGCCATCAAGGCGAGAGCGCGATTATGCCGAAGCCCACAACAACGTCGGCGTGCTGCTTCAGATGCAGGGCCGGCTCGACCAGGCGGCATCGGCCTATCGCGAGGCGGTCGCGCTGCGGCCGGCCTACGCGGAAGCCCAATTCAATCTCGGCGCGGTGCTGCATCAGCAGCATGAGCTCGACGCCGCCGAAGCGGCCTATCGGCGGGTCATCTCGCTCAATCCCGCGATTGCCGTCGTCCACAACAATCTCGGAACGGTCTTGAAGGACCAGGGTCTGCTCGACGCAGGCGCTGGCGGCTTTCGATAAAGCCATCAAGCTGAAGCCGGACTACGCCGAGGCGTTTTACAATCGCGCCACGGTGCTGCAGCAGCAGGCCCGACTGGAAGAGGCGCTGGCGGCTTACGGCCGGGCCGATCAGGCTTCGGAGCGATTACGCCGATGCGATCAACAATGCCGGCATCGTGCTTCAGGAACTCGGACGCGCCGGCGACGCGATCGAGCTTTACCGCCGGCTGCTGCAGCGAATGCCGGCCCACGCCGATGCCTGCAACAATCATGGGAACGGCGCTGCTGGCGGAAGCGCGGCCTAACGAAGCGCGGGCGGCGTTCGAGCAGGCGCTGGCGCACAGGCCGGATTTCCCCGAGGCCGTCTTACAATCTGGGAAACGCCTGGCGCGAACTCGGCAATCTCACGGACGCGATCGCGGCCTACCGAAACGCCTTGCGGCTTCGGCCCGATTATGCCGACGCGTTCAGCCAGCTCGTGTATCATCGCGCACTGGCCTGCGCGTGGGATGATGTACGAAGACGAATCAGGACAAGGCTGGTCGACATGGTGCGGCGGGGGGTTCGCGTTCCGCCGTTCTACCTGTTCTCGACGCCGGCGTCCGCCGTCGGATCAACTGATCTGCGCGCGGCAATGGATCGCGCCGATCAGACCGCCGTCGCAAGACCGTCTTCGCGCACGACGTTGCCGCCGAGCGAGGACGCATTCGTCTCGGCTATCTCTCCGGCGATTTTCATCAGCACGCCACCGCGCAGCTGATGGCCGAATTGTTCGAACGCCATGATCGCGATCGTTTCGAGGTCGTTCGCCTATTCCTACGGTCCCGACGACCACAGTCCGATGCGCGCGCGGCTTGCATCGCGCGTTCGACCGCTTCGTCGACATTCGCGCCGCTGTCGCACCGCGACGCCGCGCAACGCATTCATGCGGACGGGATCGACATCCTGGTCGATCTCAAGGGCTATACCCATCACGCGCGGCCGGCGATATCGGCCTATCGCCCGGCGCCGGTGCAGGTGAGCTATCTCGGATATCCCGCCACCATGGGCGCGGATTTCATCGACTACATCATCGTCGACCCGTTCGTCGTTCCAGCGAGCCAGCAGCCGTTCTTTTCGGAGAAGCTGGTCCATCTTCCCGGCTGCTATCAGGTGAACGACAGAAGGCGAGAGGTGGCGAGCGCCAGGACGTCGCGGCAGGATTGCGGACTGCCGGCAGAGGGGCTCGTCTTTTGCAGCTTCAACAACAGCTACAAGATATCGCCGGCATTTTTCGACATCTGGATGCGCCTGCTTTGCGCGGTGCCCGGCAGCGTGTTGTGGCTGCTCGAGAGCGAACGAGTTGGTGAAAGCTAATCTGCGTTCGGAGGCCGAGAAACGCGGCGTCGAGGCGGAGCGGCTGATCTTTGCGCCGCGCGTTGCGACCGGCCGAACATCTCGGGCGTCACCGGCATGCCGACCTGTTTCTCGACACCTTGCCCTGCAACGCGCATACCACGGCGAGCGACGCACTGTGGGCCGGATTGCCGGTGCTGACCTGCTGCGGCAGATACGTTCGCGGGCCGTGTCGCGGGCAGCCTGCTGACGGCGGTCGGCATGCCGGAACTGGTCGCGGCATCGCTCGAAGAATACGAGCGGACGGCGCTGGCGCTGGCGCGCGATCCGCCGCGCCTGATCGCGCTGCGGCAAAAGCTGGCTGACCAACCGTGACGCTAGTGCCTTGTTCGATCCGGTCAAAATTGACCGGAAATATCGAGGCGGCCTACGTGCGGATGTGGCAAACTTGGCTTTCCGCGAAAGGCGCCGGCACCTTTTGCAATCGAGAGCGCCTGAACTGACAAGGGGACAACGATCTGATGCGAACCATCGTCACGCTGGCGGCCATTCTCGCCCTCGGCACCAGCAACGGATTGGCCGACGGCCTATAAGGCGCGAAAGCATCATCACCACGCCCATGTTGTCCGGGATGAGACCTCGCCCGTTCCGCCTGCGCCCTATGACGGTCCGACGCTGGTGCTGCATCCCGCCCACAACATTGCGTGCGACACGACGTATCGGTCAACGCGGGCGCTGCCCTGCGATCAGCCGGTCTGGGTCTATGGCAGTCCCTGCGAGATAGATCTGGGTCTCGGGCGCTACCGGTCGTGCGACTGAGGTCGAACGAGGGGCCTCGCTTTCGGCAATCGCGATGAGTACCGCCGGCCGTTCGGAACAGACGCTCGCAGCCGCGATGGCTCACCATCGCGCCGGCCGTCTGGCCGACGCCGAGCGCCTCTATCGGCTGGTCTGCGATAGCGATCCGCAACAACGCGCGCGCGTTTCACCTGCTGGGCGTGGTCGCACATCAGTTGCAGACGCCCCGATGCGGCCTCGCTGGTCGGCCGTGCCGTGATGCTCGATCCGAATTTCGCCGAAGCCCACAACGACAGCGGCGTCATTCTCGCCGCGAACGGATCGTTTGCGGAAGCGTTGCCCTGCTTCGAACGAGCGGTGGCGCTTAACCCCGGATATCACGAGGCGCGCAACAATCTTGGGCGGGGATTGCGCTCGCTCGGGCGCATCGACGAAGCGCTGATGCAGTTCGAACTGGTGCTGAAAGAGCATGCCGGATTCTCCGCTCGCGCATTTCAATCTGGCCTCGGTGCTGCGAACTGGCCGGCCGCAAGGGTCGGACGCCGAGACGCATTACCGCAGCGCCATTTCGCTGCGGCCGGATTTTGTCGATGCCCACCTCCATCTTGCCGCCTTGCTTCAGGACACCGATCGCCTGCCGGAAGCGCTGGCGCATGCCGAACGCGCGGTCGCGCTGCGTCCGGACAGTGCCGGCGCGCGCAACAATCTCGGCAATATTCTGCGCAGCCGTCGGCCGGCGCGAGGAGGCGATCGCGCAATACGAGGCGGCGCTCAGGATCGACCCGAACTCCTTCATGGCGCATTATAATTGCGGCGTGGCGCTGCGCGGCGAGACCAGGATTGCGGAAGCGAGAGCGCATTTCGCGCAGGCGTTCGCGCTCAAGCCGGATTTCCTCGAAGCCGAGCTCGCGCTGTGCATGGCGGAGCTGCCGGCGCTATACCGGGACACTTCCGAAATCGCGAGACGACGCGACGCCTATGCGAACCGGCTTGGCGCAACTGAGCGCGGATGTCGCGGCAGCAGGCGTTCCCGCAGCGCTTGCCGAGGCGATCGGCTCGCATCAGCCGTTCTATCTGCCCTATCAGGGCCTTGACGATCGCGAGCTTCAAACCGCGTACGGTTCGCTGGTTTGCAAGATCATGGCCGCCAGATACGAGCCGGCCATGTTGCCAAACGCTCCGGCGCCGCACGAGCCGATCAGGCTCGGCATCGTCAGCGGATTTTTCCGCCAGCACTCGAACTGGAAGATTCCGATCAAGGGATGGCTCAAGATGCTCGACCGCGATCGATTTCGCGTCTTCGGCTATCACACGGGCGTTGAGCGGGACGGCGAGACCGCCATAGCGGCTGCGCTATGCGATCGATTCGTCCAAGGGCCGCTCTCGCTCGATGGCTGGCGGCGCACGATCCTGGACGATGCGCCGCACGTTCTGCTGTTTCCCGAGATTGGAATGGACAAGGTTTCGGCGCAGCTCGCCGCTCAGCGACTAGCCGCGGTTCAATGCGCGTCCTGGGGACATCCGGTCACTAGCGGATTTCCAACGATCGATTACTTCGTCAGCAGCGATCTGATGGAGCCGCCGGACGCCGCCGCGCACTATTCCGAAAACCTCGTTCGCCTGCCCAATCTGTCGATCTATTACGAGCCCGTCGACGTCGCGTCGGTCGAAATCGACCGGGCGGAACTCGAGCTGCGGCCGGATGCGGTGGTCTATTGGTGCGCGCAATCGTTGCCAAAATATCTGCCGCAGTTCGACGAGGTTTTCGCGCGCATCGCGGCTGAGATACCGGGTTGCCAGTTCGCCTTTATCGAGTTCGGAGGCGGCAGGGGCGTCACCGAGCTGTTCAAGCTCCGGCTTGATCGCGCCTTTGGCGCCGCTGGTCTTGACGCAAAAGACCACTGCGTTTTCCTGCCGCGGCTCGCGCCGGATCGATTTGCGGCCGCCATCGGCCAGTGCGACGTCGTGCTGGACAGCATCGGTTGGTCCGGCTGCAACTCGATCCTGGAAAGCCTTGCTCACAATATTCCGGTCGTCACCCTGGCGGGCGAGATGATGCGCGGCCGCCACGCAGCCGCGATCCTGAACATGATGGATGTTCAAGGCACGACGGCGCGCACGCTCGATGAGTATGTCTCGATTGCGAGCATGCTCGGCCGCAGCGACGCGAGGAGGACGAATGTATCTTCCGCGATTGCGGCCAACAAACACCGGGTCTACCGCGATCTCCAGTGTATTGCGGGGCTGGAGTCGTTTCTTGATGAGGCCGTTCGCAAGCCCCGGGCTTGATGTTTGACATCCCGCGCGCACGCGTGCGCCTCTTTCGCGTCGGCGAATTTGCCAAGTCGTATGTAGCGTTGCGGCTATTCGGCCGGCTGTCCGACCGTGTGCTTGTCCTCGGAAGCCCTGATCGAGATTCGCATCGGGCGCACCACGAACAATGCCATTGCCACCACGATTAAGTTCATGGCGGCGGCCACGGCGAACACCGCATGCCAATTGCCCGTGTAGTTCTTCAAGATGTTCGCCAGAGGCACGACGAATGCCGACAAGCCCTTCGCAGTGTAGAGCAAGCTGGTGTTCGTTGTAGCGTATTTCGGGCCGAACATATCGGTGCAGGTCGAGGGGAAAAGGCTGAAGATCTCACCCCACGTAAAGAAGATCAGCGCCGCGCAGATCACGAAGGTCCACGGCGTCGTTCCCGCCGAACCGAGCAGCCAATAGGCGATGCCTCCGGCAGAAAAGGCGATCGCCATGGTGTACTCGCGCCCGATCTGATCCGACACCCATCCGAAAAACGGCCGTGCGCCGCCGTTCGCGAGGTTGTCGATGATGCCGGCCACGATCAGCGTGCTGGCACCGAAAAGGATGACGGTCTGCGCGACACCGTAATCCTTGGCTATCAGCGCGATTTGCGCCGCAACCATCAATCCGCTCGCGGACACCAAGATGAACATGATGTAGAGCAGCCAGAACACGGGAGACGCAAGCATCTGGCCCGGCGTGCTGCTGGTCTTTGACTGCAAAACCTTGACGGCGGAGCCAGTCGGCACCTCGCCGGGCAGCGGCGGACGGAGCAGCCATGCCAGCACGAAGATGATGACGCCCTGGCCAATTGCGAACCAGAAGAAAGTGTCCGCATATCCGATCGAGGCAATCATTTGTTGAATCGGAATCACGGTGACGGCGGCGCCGGCACCAAATCCGGCCGCGGTCAGGCCAACGGCAAGGCCGCGACGATCGGGAAACCATTTAACGGCATTGCCGACGCATGTTGCATAGATGCCGCCCGCTCCAATACCCGACACCACGGCGCCGGCGTAGAGCGCCTCGAGCGACGCAGCTTTAGCGTTGATAAGCCAGCCGAGGGCGACAAAAACACCACCCGCCGCGACCATCAGCTTCGGGCCGCGTTGACCGAGCGAGTCGACGATCCATCCTTCAAGCGGGGTCAGCCAGGTTTCGAGCGCGACAAAAATGCTGAAGGCGACCTGGATGCCTGCGATGTCCCAGGAGTTCGCTTTCGCCATCGGGCCGACGAAATAAGTCCAGCCATATTGGAGATTGGCGATCATCATCATGCAGATGACGCCGATGATGAGTTGCATCCAGCGAAAGCCGTTGGACGGTGCCTGAGTAGGCGCACTTCCTGCGGTAGCAATCATGGTTTCCTCCAAGGCGCGCTATTATTTGAATCGACCCACACGGGGTCGCTGGTCCACCCAAGCGCTGCACTTCGGAAATTCTGGTATATATTATTCCAATAAGCAAGATCGATTTTACCGGCAGGCCCCATTTGTGCGTGGCGGCGGGGGAGCCCTGTCTTGCCTGGGACAGCTCTCTGCCGTTGCCGCCTTCTCTGACTCCTCAGAAAAACGAGTGCGGCGAACAAAAATGGCCCCGAAATCCGGGGCCATTTTCGAGACTAGAGCTTACGCCCAAGCTGATAAATCAGCCTCAGAAGCGCTGATCGGCAATCCGATCAGATACCGGAGCGGGGAATGTCGCCGTTGCGGATCTCCATCTCGGCATATGCCAGCAGGAGGCGGTCGATAGCCACAAACAGGCGGGTGAACAGGGTGCCGGAGGGCGCGAGGGCGACGGAAGCAATCTTGGACATGATGGTCTCTCTTTATGGAGCAGCGGAACGCTGTCTGTTTTCAAAAAACAATCTATGTATACCAGATACCACACTCAACACGTTTGTTTGCATAGCAGCATAACTCTGTTTGCAACGCAACATAAATGCAGTGATTAGCGTTCACGATCAATGAAAAAGCCGCCGGAAACCGGCGGCTTTTGGGGTAGTTCCAACCTGAGATAGCGGCGGTTATTCAGCTGCCTGCTTGCGCGGCGGGTCCAGCGCACCGGAATCGTGGATTTCCGCGACCTGATGGTCGGTAAAACCCAAGACCTGGCGCAGGATCTCGTCGGTGTGTTCGCCGAGCAGCGGCGAGCGGAGCACGTCGCTCGGGCTGTCGGAGAGCTTGATGGGGTTGCCGACCGAAAAATATTTGCCGCGGGTCGGGTGATCGACCTCGACCACCGTGCCGGTGGCGTGCAACGATTGATCCTCGATCAACTCCTTCATCGACAGGATCGGGCCGCAGGGGATGTCGTCCTTGTTGAGGATATCCATCGCCTCGAACTTGGTCTTGGTCATCGTCCACTGCTCGATGCGCCCGAAGATTTCGTTCAGCCGCGTCAGCCGGGCAGCGGGCTTGGCGTAATCGGGATGCGTCTTCCAGCTGGGCTCGCCGATGGCGTCGCAAATCTTCTCCCACACCGCCGCCTGCGTGATGAAATAGATGTAGGCGTTGGGATCGGTCTCCCAGCCCTTGCATTTGAGGATGCGGCCGGGCTGACCGCCGCCAGAATCATTGCCGGCGCGCGGCACGGCGTCTCCGAACGGAATGCCTTCGCCGTACTGGCTGTATTCCGTGAGCGGGCCATGGGCGAGGCGCTGCTGGTCGCGCAGCTTGACGCGCGCCAAGTTCAGCACGCCGTCCTGCATCGCCACGGTGACGCGCTGACCTTGTCCGGTCATGGTGCGCTGGTAGAGTGCGGCGACAATGCCGAGCCCAAGATGCAGCCCGGTGCCGCTGTCGCCGATCTGCGCGCCGGTCACGAGCGGCAGGCCATCACGAAAGCCGGTGGTCGATGCCGAACCGCCCGTGCATTGCGCGACGTTCTCGTAGACCTTGCAGTCTTCGTAAGGTCCGGGACCGAAGCCCTTGATCGAGGCCACAATCATCTTCGGATTGATGCTGTGGATCTTCTCCCAGGGGAAGCCCATGCGGTCGAGCACGCCGGGGCCGAAATTCTCCACCAGCACATCGCAGTTCTTGATCAGCGCAGTCAGGACTTCCTTGCCCTTGGGGTTCTTGGTGTCGAGCGTGATCGAGCGCTTGTTGTGGTTGAGCATGGTGAAATACAGGCTGTCGACATTCGGTTTGTCCTGCAGCTGGCCACGGGTGATGTCGCCGACGCCGGGGCGCTCGACCTTGATCACATCGGCGCCAAACCAGGCCAGTAGTTGCGTACAGGTCGGTCCCGATTGGACGTGGGTGAAATCGAGAATGCGAACGCCCGTCAGCGCCTTGGTCATCGTCGTTGCTCCGTATCGTATCTGCACCGCGCGTGCAGGAGGGAATGGACGCGGGGACGGCTTGCGACCCCGCGGGGAAGTGGCCGTTATTTCTTTTTCAGAATGCTTTGCGGATTGAGATTGCCGATGCGCCCGCTCTCGGAGCCGGACCCCGGATCGATCACCGCGTTGATCAGGGTCGGCTTGCCCGAATCCATCGCGGCGTTGACGGCGCGCTTCAATTCGTCCGGCGTGGTCGTGTTGACGCCGACGCCGCCGAACGCCTCCATCATCTTGTCGTAGCGCGATCCCTTGACGAAGACGGTCGGGGCAACGTCGGCACCGCCGGTCGGATTGACGTCGGTGCCGCGGTAGATGCCGTCATTGTTGAAGATGACAACGCAGACCGGCAAATTGTAGCGGCAGACGGTCTCGACCTCCATGCCGGAGAAGCCGAAGGCGGAGTCGCCTTCGACGGCGAGCACCGGCTTGCCGGTTTCGATGGCAGCCGCAATGGCAAAGCCCATGCCGATGCCCATCACGCCCCAGGTGCCGACATCGAGCCGCTTGCGCGGCTTGTACATGTCAATCACGCCGCGCGCGAGATCCAGCGTGTTGGCGCCCTCATTGACCAGGATGGCGTCAGGCCGCTCCTTGATGATGGTTCTGAGCGCGCCGAGCGCACCGTGATAGTCCATCGGCGCCTTGTTGTTCATCAGCCGCGGCGCCATCTTGGCGATGTTTTCTTCACGCTTTGCTTTAACGGCGTTGACCCAGTCGGCCGGCGCCGCCGGCCAGTTGCCGCCCATTGCCTCGAGCAGCGCGGTCACGCAGGAGCCGATATCGCCGACCACGGGGGCCGCGATCTCGACATTGGAATCCATTTCCTTCGGCTCGATGTCGATCTGGATGAATTTCTTGGGCGCTTCGCCCCAGGTCTTGCCCTTGCCGTGCGACAACAGCCAGTTGAGGCGGGCGCCGATCAGCATCACGACGTCGGCATCCTTCAGCACGGTCGAGCGCGCAGCGCCCGCGCATTGCGGATGCAGGTCGGGCAACAGCCCCTTGGCCATGCTCATGGGAAGGAAGGGGACGCCGCTCTTTTCGACCAGCGCGCGGATATCGTCGTCGGCCTGCGCATAGGCCGCGCCCTTGCCGAGGATGATGAGCGGGCGCTTTGCGCCTTTGAGCACCTCCAGCGCACGCTTGACGGCGGACGGGGCGGGGATTTGCGCGGGAGCGGCGTCGATCACCTTGACCAGCGACTTCGCGCCGGCCTCCGCGTTCATCACCTGGGAAAAAAGCTTGGCGGGCAAATCGAGATAGACGCCGCCCGGACGTCCCGACACCGCGGCGCGGATCGCACGCGCAAGGCCAATGCCGATATCGGCGGCATGCAGCACGCGGAACGCCGCCTTGCAGAGCGGCTTTGCGATCGCAAGCTGATCCATCTCCTCATAGTCGCCCTGCTGCAGGTCGACGATCTCGCGCTCGGACGAGCCGGAGATCAGGATCATCGGGAAACAGTTGGTGGTGGCGTTGGCAAGCGCCGTCAGGCCGTTGAGGAAGCCCGGGGCCGATACGGTGAGGCAGACGCCGGGCTTCCTGGTCAGGAAGCCGGCGATCGCCGCCGCATTGCCGGCGTTCTGCTCGTGGCGGAACGAGATGACGCGGATGCCTGCGGCCTGCGCCATGCGGCCGAGGTCGGTGATCGGAATGCCCGGCACGCCGTAGATGGTGTTGATGCCGTTGAGCTTCAGCGCGTCGATGACGAGATGAAAGCCGTCCGTCAGCTCCTGCTGGTCGACCGACTGGTCGGCCTTGGTCGCGGTGTTGAACATGGGCCTGTTCTCCCTGGTCGTCTCTTCGAGGACGAGTTGATCGTCTTCTGTTGTGAAAATCGTATTGGCTAAAACAGCTCCTGGCCGTGCGCCTCGACATAGGCGGCAAGGCCCAGCGTGTGATCGCGCGCACGCTTCTCGGCAAGCTCGGTATCACGCTCTTCAAGGGCTTCGATGATTCCGAGATGCTCGGGCAGCGAGGCCATGATGCGCTCAACGCGTCCGATCGTGAGCTGGCGGTAGCCGCGCACATGCAGCAGGATATCGTTGGTCATGTCGACCAGCACCGGGGACTCCGAAAGCGAGAGCAGCGCCTGATGGAAGGCGATGTTGGCCTTGGAATATTCCTCGATATGATCCTGCGGCAGGCGGTCACTGCCGAAATTCTTGAAGAAGTCGCGCAGCGCCGTGATGTCCTTTTTGCGCGCGGTGGTCGTGATCAGCCGCGCCGCCATGCTCTCGAGCGCGGCCCAGGCACGGATCATGTCGACGATCTCGTTCTTGGTTCGGCGCACCACGACGATGCCGCGGCGCGGAACGGTTTTCACGAAACCGTCCTGCTCCAGCATCGCGATCGCTTCGCGGATCGGCGTGCGGCTGACGCCGAGGCGTTCGGAGAGCGCGCGCTCGTCGAGCATCACGGGATCGGGCGTCGCATAGATGTCCATTTTGAGAATAGCTTCCTTCAAGGCCTCATAGGCCTTGTTCTTGAAGCTCGTCTCCGGGGCAATGCGGACGATAGCGATTTCTGCCTCGGCCATATTGGGCAACGCCTTGGTTAGTTTCTGCATCGGCACAACGTGTCTCCTCCTGAACCGGAGACGCCTTTTAACAGAAGAATGTCTACTCGATTTTTGGCATACCAGATGCCAGACTGTCAAGATGCCCGTGTTTTAAGCGTTTCTAATTAATGGCTTGTCTTGACAATCTGTTCTCTGGCATACCAAATGCCATAAAATAGCGCCCCAGGAGGAAACCAATGTCAAATTCCAAAGACGCGGTCCGCAAGGTACTCGATCAAGTCAAGGCGGACAAACGCACCAGCCTGACGGCGCCCGAAGGCAAACTGGTTTGCGACGCCTACGGAATTCCGGTCCCCAAGGAAGCCGTGGCCAAATCGGCCGCCGAGGCCGCAAAGATCGCAACCGGCATGGGCTTTCCGGTGGTGATGAAAATCGTCTCGCCGGACATCCTCCACAAGACCGAGGCCGGCGGTGTCGTGGTCGGCGTCAAGTCCGCCGCTGAGGCTGAAAAGAGCTACGAGACCATTCTCGCCAACGCCAAGAAGTACAAGGCCAATGCCAAGATCGAAGGCATTCAGGTTCAGCAGATGCTGACCGGCGGTACCGAGGTGATCGTCGGCTCCATCACCGACGGTTCATTCGGCAAGCTCGTCGCCTTCGGCCTTGGCGGCGTGCTGGTTGAGATTTTGAAAGACATTACTTTCCGCCTCGCGCCCGCGACCAAAGCGGACGCGCTCTCGATGCTCGACGGCATCCAGGCTCACGACATGTTGAAGGGCGTGCGCGGCGGCGACCCCGTCAGCCGCGAAGCGCTCGCCGATGTCATCGTCAAGGTGTCGCAGCTCGTCAGCGATTTCCCCGAAATCATCGAGCTCGATCTCAACCCGGTGTTCGCCACCAACAAGGACGCGATTGCCGCCGACGTGCGCATCGTCGTCGACTTCGATTACAAGCCGCGCCCGGCGCCGCGTTCGAACGAGGAAATCGTCACCGCGATGAACCGCATCATGCAGCCGAAGGCGGTTGCCGTGATCGGCGCCTCCGCCGAAGACGGCAAGATCGGCAACTCGGTGATGAAGAACCTGATCAACGGCGGCTACAAGGGCGAGATCTATCCGATCCATCCGAAGGCGGCCGAAATCCTGGGCTACAAGGCCTACAAGAGTGTCAAGGACGTGCCTGGGCGTGATCGACACCGCGGTGTTCGCGATCCCCGCAAAATTCGTCGCCGGCGCGCTCGTCGAATGCGGCGAGAAGAAAATTCCCGGCGCCGTTCTTATTCCCTCCGGCTTTGCCGAAGCCGGCGCGCCCGAACTGCAGGCTGAAATCGTCGAAATCGGCAACAAGTACAACGTCCGCCTGATGGGGCCGAATATCTACGGCTTCTACTATACCCCGGCCAACCTCTGCGCCACCTTCTGCACCGCCTACGACGTCAAGGGCCACGCGGCGCTGTCGTCGCAATCCGGCGGCATCGGCATGGCGATCATCGGCTTCTCGCGCTCGGCCAAGATGGGCGTGTCCGCGATCGTCGGCCTCGGCAACAAGTCCGATATCGACGAGGACGATCTGCTCGCCTTCTTCGAGCAGGACCCGAACACCACGATCATCGCGCAGCACTGCGAAGACTTGAAAGACGGCCGCGCCTTCGCGGAAGCCGCCAAGCGCGTCTCGAAGAAGAAGCCGGTGGTGGTCCTGAAGGCGGGTCGCACCTCGGCCGGCGCGAAGGCGGCCTCGTCGCACACCGGCGCGCTCGCCGGCAACGACAAGATTTACGAGGATGTGTTCAAGCAGTCCGGCGTGATCCGCGCCCGCAGCTTGAGGCAATTGCTCGAATTCGCCCGCGGCATGCCGGTGCTGCCGACGCCGAAGGGCGAGAACGTGCTGATCATCACCGGCGCGGGCGGCTCGGGCGTGCTGCTGTCGGACTCGGTGGTCGACAACGGCCTGTCCCTGATGGCGATGCCGCCAGATCTGGATGCGGCTTTCCGCAAATTCATACCGCCGTTCGGCGCGGCCGGAAATCCTGTGGATATCACCGGCGGCGAGCCGCCGATCACCTATGTCAACACCGTCAAGCTCGGACTAACCGATGAGCGCATCCATTCGCTGATCCTCGGCTATTGGCACACCATCGTGACGCCGCCGATGGTGTTCGCCCGCAACATGGTCGAGGTGAAGAAGGAGATGGATGCCAAAGGCTTTGTGAAGCCGATGGTCGCCTCGCTCGCCGGCGACGTCGAGGTCGAGGAGGCCGCCGAATATCTCTACCAGAACGGCATCCCGGCCTATGCCTATTCGACCGAGCTGCCGGTCGAGGTGCTCGGCGCAAAATACAAATGGGCGCGCGGCGCGGGCCTGCTCTGAACGATCGAACAAGATGTCGCTCCGGTCAGCCGGAACGGCATCAAGGCTTACGTACTGTGTGACGAGCGGACTCTCGCGAGCAGATCAGCAAATACGGCTTCACCCCACGGATGAACGCAGGTCGCGATGAGGCGAAATGTGATCCGGCACAAGGCTATCGAGCCGAAGTCTCATCCGGATCCCGAGCCGCGGGACGGCGGGGTCCAGTCGGTCGACCGCGCGCTCCAGATCATCGAGACGCTGGCCGAGGACGATGAGGGCTACCGGCTGAGCGACCTTGCGGTCCGCACCGGGCTCTCGACCTCGACCGCGCACCGGCTGCTGACGACGCTGGAAAAACGCCGCTTTGTGCACTTCGACCGCACCGAATCGAAATGGCATGTCGGCGCGCAGAGCTTTTCGGTCGGGGCAACCTTCGCCCGCCGCCGCAATTTCGTGGCGCAGGCCATGCCGTATCTGCGCAAGCTGCGCGACCAGACCCGGGAAACCGCCAATCTCGCCGTGGTCGACGATGAAAAGATCATCGTGCTGACCCGCATGGAAAGCCGCGAGATCATGCGTTCGCTTACCAAGGTCGGCGGCCGCGTCGCGATGGTGGCCTCCGGCGTCGGCAAGGCGGTGCTCGCGACCTATTCGGACGAGGACGTCAACGCGATCATCCGCCATCACGGCATGCCGCGCCTGACGGAAAAATCGATCGTGCGGCCGAGCGACCTGTTCAGGGAGCTGGAGCGGATCCGCCATCAAGGTTACTCCGTCGATGACGAGGAAGCCTGCATGGGGCTGCGCTGCGTTGCGGCTGTGGTCTACAACGATTGCAGCGAGCCGCTGGCCGCAATCTCCGTCTCCGGCATGACGAGCCGCGTGACCGACGCGCGCTTGCCGGCGCTTGGCAAGGCCGTGCGCGAGGTGGCGCATGAACTGACGGTTGCGCTCGGCGGCGTGGTGCCGAAGGTGGTGCGCGCGTGAGCCTGCTGGCGTAAGGATTCAGGCTGCTCTTGTGCTCGCTCTGAGCGGCACCAGGCGCTCGCTCGCAAGCGCTACCTGCGCGCTCGATGCTCCCGCTTCGTGGTATTCCGCGTCCTCATTGACCTGCCATATGTCGTAGATGCGCTCGCCGGCCAGAATGTTGCGCGCCGTCATCATGCCGGTCATCATGGCGTGATCCTGATTATTGTATTTGTGCATTCCGTTTCGGCCTATCAGATGCAGGCTCGGATAGCTTTGCTCGAGGTCGAGCCGGATCATCGCCATGTGGTCGCGATAGGCGTCGTCATAGACCGGATAGGCCTTGGGCTGACGCACCACGCAGCCGTCGCTCACATCAGCCGCTGAGGCCAAACCGACTTTGGTGATCTCTTGCGTGGCAAGCGCGATCAGGTCCTCGTCGGACATCGTCCACAGGCCGTCGCCCTCGAAACAGAAATACTCGAGACCGAGACAGGTCGTGCCGGCCGGCGCCATCTCGGGCGACCACGAACCGAAGTTCTGCACGCGGCCGACTTTCACACTCGGGTCGTGGATATAGATCCAGTTGTCGGCAAATATCTCTGGTTTGTTGATCATCAGCGCGACAGTGAGGAAATCGCGGTAGCGCAGCTCGCGCGCATTCAGGAGCGAGATGGGCTTCGGCGCGAGTTTCTGCACCAGTTCGCGCACCGGTGCCGAATTCACGACATGGCGTGCGGTATAGCTCTCGCGTTTTCCGTCGGCGGTCGCGACCTCGATGCGCCAGAGCTTCTGGACGCCGTCATAGGCGAGTTCGACCAGCTCACGACCCATCAGGATCCGGCCGCCGCGCTCGGTAATCTTCGACGCTGCGGCTTCCCACATCATGCCGGGACCCTTGCGCGGATATTGGAACGTCTCGATCAGCGTCTTTACGACATCGCCGCCGGCCGCAGCGGCGTTCGACCTGCGCCCGAACGAGTGTTTCAGCGCGTTCACGACCGCGACGCGAAGGTCCAGCCCTTTGATGCGCTGTGCCGCCCAATCGGCGGAGATTTCGTCGCATGACATGCCCCACACCTTCTCGGTGTAGGTTTTGAAGAAAATCTGAAACAGGCGCTCGCCGAACCGGTTGCGCACCCAATCATGGAAGCTGCGAGGCGAGGGGACCGGAAATGCCTTGGCATAGGCGTAGGACAGCACGCAGGCGGCGCTGGTGAAGATCCCGAGATTGCGCAGCGCCTGGAATGCGCTCAACGGATAGGAATAGAATTTTTCGCCGTAATAGATGCGCGACAGCCGCCGCCGCGTGATGAAGTCGTTGGGCAGGATCTCGTGCCAGAGGTCGACGACTTCCTTTGCCTTGGAGAAAAACCGGTGGCCGCCAACGTCGAACAGGAAATTGCCGTGCCGCACGGTGCGGCTGATGCCGCCGACGTAGAGCGGGTCTTTCTCGATCACGATGACAGACGGCGTTTCCTTGGTCAGGCAGTAAGCGGTGGTGAGGCCGGCGGGCCCGGCACCGATCACGAAAATGTCTGCATCAAAGCTCATGCGCGGCGCGATCCCTTAAGTTCTTGGACCGCATTTGCGCAGAGCTTCGTTAACGTCGGGCTTATCGCCGTCCGCGGAAGCATCTCTCAAAGCGTTAATGAAGCGTCAACGTTCGTTGCACGATCTCGCGTGACCGCGCCGTGAGACGCCATGCGCCTGGGCACAACCACGTCAGTCACGCATTTCCGCCAGAACCGCCGCCTCTTTTGTCCCATAGGACAGATAGGTTAGGCGCCATCGCCGTTTTTCCGAGATTTCCTGCAGCGCCTTGAATCCGCCAGTTCTCCAATTGGGAAACCCGAAGTAGTCGTCAAAATGAATGACAAGACCGTGCTCAACGTAGTCGGAACAGAGTTCCAGCACGTCGACCGTTGCGGCGTAAGTGTCGCAGTCGACATGCGCCACAAGCGGGATACCGGCGGCAGGATTTTGCGCTTTCCAGCGCGGCGCCGACTCTGCGAACCATCCTTTGATCAACCCGACATTGCGCCGAACCCCCGGCAGCTTGCCGCCAAGGTCAAAGGTTTTTTCCGGAGCCATAGCCGCTCCATTGTTCCTGCAAGCCTTGAAAACTGTCGAATCCGACAAAATTCAACTCGGGAAATTTCCTCGCCTGGTAGTTGATCATTCCAGCTTTGTAGACGCCAAACTCCAGCACAAGGTTGCGGGAAGGAAATCTCCTCCTTGCCTCCTTGATCGAAAGACTGAGACCGTCAAATCGATCCAGAAACGAATAGGCATCCTGCATATTTTCTTTTGCGTAGTTGAAAGAGTCGATGACGGCATCGCGGCGCATCAGCATGGGAACGGATTCGGGTAGCGTTCGTTCGACGACGTAGCGCGCAAACGAAGCAATCACGTTGCAAAACCACACCTCCGCTCGAGTGCCTATGCGCGCCATATCCGACTTACCTTCAGCATTGACCTGGGATGAAAGCGGGGCCCGATTCCACAGCCGTCCGCCGCCCCAGCCAGGGATTATGGGCGCAAATCGTTGCCACTTTCTGCTCTGGTCTAGGTAAATATGGACCGCATTTGGCGCCCCGGTCCCGGTTTCCCCGGTGCGGCGGAGCGAATGGCAATGATCGCATAGGACTTGTTTAACGGGTGCCGGTGCACACTGGCACGACGTTTGCGCCTGATCAAAAGCCCCTTCGCGCGATCAAGAACCTTCGGCCTCGGTCAATCCCAGCCAGCCCGTTTGCGCAGCCGTCCTTTTCTATTGTCGCCCCTCAATGGTGATGAGGAAGCCATGTCCGATCTCAGTTCGACCTCAGGCAGGGCAGCGCTGAAACAGCCACTCGGCGCGAATCCAGGCGTCTTGATGCCACTGCTGTGGCTTGCGGCAGCGGTCGCAATTGCGTTGCCCGCGATCAGAGGCGGCGTCCTCGATGCCATGTCTACGGACGATGCCATGCGGCTCGTCGAGGTTCGCGACCTGATCAATGGGCAAGGCTGGTTCGATCTGTTCCAGCATCGATTGGATCCGCCTGGCGCGTCGATGCACTGGTCGCGCGTGATCGACCTGCCCTTGGCCGCGCTGATCGTATTGCTGAGGCCTCTGCTTGGAACGCACGGTGCGGAAATCGCGACGCTATTTCTTTGGCCTTTGCTGCTGTTTGCAGCCGCGCTTGTGTTGGTCGCGGCGATTGCCCGGCAGATGAGCAATGGCGTCACCAACGCGCAGATGGCGGCGGCGGTGCTGGCCGTTCTATTCGCGCCAGCGCTGATCCACTTCCGGCCAGGTGCGATCGATCACCACAACGCGCAGATCGATTTGTTGCTCGCTTTGGTCTTGCTGACCTCACAGATCGAGCAGAGCGCGGTGAAGGCTGCCCTCGGCGGGGTGGTGGCATCGCTATCGCTGGCGATCGGCATTGAAATGCTACCCGCGATCGCGGCGATAAGTCTCGCCATATTCGGCCTTTTGATCTGGCGCGGTGAATCCGTCTCGCGACAAATCGGCGCCTTTGGGATGGCGCTGGCGGCATCATCGCTGGTGCTCGCATCCGCTTTGCTTTCACTGTCTTCGCTGGCGTCGCCGGTCTGCGACACCTTCGGTGGGCCCATACTGCTCTTGGCCGTCGGCGGCGGCATAAGCTTGATGATCGTGGCCGGGATTGATCGCTACCACTCTTCGCTGCGCCTGCGTCTGGCTACGGGAACGGCATCAGCGGTCGTTTTGGTTGGCGCGTTCCTCTCGCAGTTTGCGGGCTGCATTGCGTCGCCCTACGGCCACCTCGACCCGCTCGTCGTATCGTTTTGGGTCGACAAGGTCACCGAATCCATGTCGCTCATCACGATACTGCAGCTCACGCCGCAAAAAGTCCTCGGCTTCTACGGGTTTCCGCTGATGACGATGGGCTTCGCCGCGGCGGCGCTGATCCGGTGCAATCCGCTTGGACGGTTCCGCTGGATCCTTGGCCTGATGACGTTGGCCGCGCTGATCGGACTTGGCGTTTGGGAAATGCGGGGCACGGCGCCGGCATCGATGGTGGCAGCTCCGCTTTTTGCTGCAAGCCTGGCCATTCTGTGGCCGACGCTTGCGTCTGGACGAAACTTGTTGCTTTTGGCACTCGCCGCGTCACCGGCGAGTTTTGCAGCCTTGGGCCTTTCGGTGAAGCCGCTGATCGACTTGATCTTCAGGCCGCAGATGATGATCGCCGAACCGGATGCGTCAACGTGCCAGACCGTGTCCGATGTCGCCCCCCTGACGCAACTTCCCAGGGGACGCGTGATGGCGCCGATCGACCTCGGACCGGCAATCCTCGCGGAAACCGATCATGAGGTTTTTGCTGCACCATACCATCGCAACAATGACGGTATGGTCACGATGCTCAAGCTGATGCTGGCGCCGCTACCGGCTGCGCGTCAGATTTTATCGGATCGTCAGGTCGACTACCTGGTAACCTGTTCGGCGCCTGATCGAGATCTTGTCAAGCTCGCGCCGGACGGACTAGCGGCGCGCCTCGGCCGGGGCGAAACGCCCGACTTTCTCGAGCCGCTCGACCTCGACCCCACGCACAAAATCTCCGTATGGCGCGTGCGAAAGTAAATCGAGCCTCACTTTGATGCAACGTCGCAGTGCACCGCACGCAATGCTGAACTCAAGGATGATCTCGCGTACGCGCGTCAGCGCCAAATCTGTGGAGTCTGCCGAACCAGATCGGCGGATCATTCGATCACCGGATTTCTGCTTCCAGATCGCCATCACGGCTGGTGACCGCGAAGACCGTCGGAGCTGGCAAAACGTGTTGACTATCCGAGCGCTACAGCCCTTAGTTCCGTTAAGACGTCATGCGGGGAGCGCAAGGTGAACACCAGAGATCCGAGATCGCGATTGCATCACTTCTGCTGTAGCTGTTGTGGCCCATCGTTGTCACGGCGCGGCTTCCTCGCGGGGCTCGGCGCCCTTGGCGCAGCCTCACTGGTCCCGACCTTCGCGGCGCGCGGACAGACAAAGCCGGCGCTGATCGATACCCATCTGCATTTTTATCCGCCCGAATATCAAAAACTCTGGCTTGATTACGAAGACGCGCGCAAGCAGCCGCACTTCCCCGGTCAGGTCGCCTGGACCCCCAGCGGGGTGATCGAGGGCATGGATCAAAACGGCGTACGTGCAGGCATCCTGTCGATCGCCTCCACCCCCGGCGTGTGGTTCGACGTTGGACCAGCGGAAGCGGGCCGGCTCGCCCGCGCATGCAATGAATATGCGGCCGAAATGATGCGCGACCATCCGGCTCGCTTCGGCCTGTTCGCGACGCTGTCGATGCTGGACGTCGATGCCACTCTCAAGGAAATCGAATATGCCTTCGATACCCTGAAGGCCGACGGGATCGGCTTGCAGAGCAGTTACGGCGACAAATGGCTCGGCAATCCGGCCTACAAGCCGGTGCTCGAGGAGCTCAACCGCCGTAAGGCGGTCGTCTACGTGCATCCGCTGGTCGCAAGCTGCTGCAGCGCGCTCAGCGTCGGCACCTTTCCGGCGGTGATCGAAGTTCCGCACGACACCACGCGGACGGTGACAAGCCTGCTGCTGAGCGGCTCATTCGCGCGCTTCCGCGACATACAATGGCTGTTCTCGCACGCCGGCGGCACGATTCCGATGATGGCCGGGCGGATCAACGCATTTTACGGTTCGCGGCCGAACCTGAAGGAATTCGCGCCCGAGGGGATCGAAGGCGAACTTCGACGGCTTCATTACGACACCGCGAATTCGACCTTCGCGCCGTCGATGGCCGCGCTGATGAAGCTCGTACCGATCTCGCAGATCACTTACGGCACCGACTACCCCTATTTCGGTCTTGGCCAATTCGCCGAGTTGCAGAAGCTCGGATTGTCGGCCGGAGATCTCGATGCCGTTGGCCACGAGAATGCGACGCGCCTCGTTCCCCGGTTGAAGTAGAGCTCCAGCGGCAAATGTTTGATGTTCGCCGTTCGCTCGACAACGGTCATTCGCCAAAGCGACGGTTCGTCAGCTTTGTCCATAACCCGAAATCAGGGTTTGGCTTTGCTGTCGTTGGTAGTCAGCGCAACGGAGGCTTCTGTCGTCAGCAGGAGGAAAGTAAATGTCTCCTGAAGGTAGAGGCGGACCGTTTTATCGTCGTGACTTGAATAGCCGATCGACATATCCTCGCCGATATACAAACCGAAATCGCCGCCGCGCGTCGTCAGCGCGAATGCGCCGTTGATCGCCGGCGCCCAGATGATCTCGCCGTCCACGAGGGCTTTGATGTGCCGCAGGACCGGATAGCCGTGATCGCTGGTCTCGCTCAAAGCCGTGTAGGCGTCGGCACCCAGCAACACTGAATAGGGACCGTTGACGCCCTCGAGTCGCAATTGACTGAGCGCCTGGGCAACGACGTCGGGATAGGCGCGCACATCGGGCGGAAGGGTCAGGACCGGATTGCTGGTTCCCTCGCGGATGCCGCCGATGCCTGCGGCGGCGTAGCCCTCGAAGATCGCCCGGTCCTCTGCAAAGGCCAACAGCCGTGCGGCATCCTTCGCCGGCTGCCAATCCGAATCGTTGGCGCCACGCTCCACGTCATCGATCTGCTGGCGATCGAGTTCGAAGGGAACGCGCAGTTCGACCAGCGGCTTGACCTCACGCTGTCGCGCCAGGATTCCGTCTCCCGGCGCTGCGACATTGCGCAGATGGCCGGTGCCGATCGCGGAAAGAGCAATTCCACCCGGTCCCTGCACGTCGACGACGCGCCGCCCGGCAAGGTAGCGCTTGATGGTGCGCGACGTTTCCTCCTCGATCTCTGACCAGGCCGCGTCGGATATCGGGGCAAGCTCGCGGTGAAGATTATTCATGAGGCAGGGTCTCCTTTAAGCGAACCAATGTCGAGCGAACCCTCGCGTCTCAGAGCCGGCTTTGGCGCTGGAACGGCAGGATCGTCCGAAACTCCCGCGGCCGGATCGTCGTCCGTGATATTTTCCAGGAAAGTCGCTGATGGCACGAAGAACAGATTGCCGGTCTTGGCAACGCTGAAATCGAGCAAACGATCGTAGTTGCCGGGAGGCTGACCTACGAACATATTTTCCAACATCTGCTCGATCGTTCGCGGCGAACGCGCGTAACCGATGAAATAGGTGCCGAACTCCTTCTCGGCCGCGCGGCCGAACGGCATGTTGTCGCGGATGATCTTGATTTCCCTGCCATCCACCACGACCTTGGCGAGCGCGTTGTGGGCGTAAGGCGGTTTCACGGCATCATCGAGCTCGATGTCGGAAAGCTTGGTGCGGCCGATAATACGCTCCTGAGCTTCAGTGGACAGCGCATTCCAGCCGGCCAGATCGTGCAGGTATTTTTGCACGATCACGTAGCTGCCGCCGGCGAACACGGCGTCTTCGGGCCCTACATAAGCGGCATCGATCGCGGCTTGCCCGGTCGGGTTTTCCGTCCCGTCGACAAAGCCGATCAGATCGCGGTCGTCGAAATAACGAAAGCCATGCACTTCGTCGACCGGCGAAACCGCATCGCCGAGCCGGGCCATGATTTGAATCGGCCAGCTCGAAACAGAGATCCATGCGCTTGGCGCGAATGTGAAAGAGGAGATCGCCAGGCGTAGCAACGGCATGGCGCGAGCCGGCCTTGATTTCCCGGAAAGGATGCAGTTCTGCCGGCCGCGGTTGCCCAAAGAGCCTGTCCCATGCGTCGGATCCGATCCCCATCACGCAGGAAAGGTTTGCCTCAATATCGCGGAAGCCGACTGCACGTAACAGCCCCGAGAGGTCGCCGCAAAACGACCGGACTGCCGCGCGACTGGCGCCGGCGGGGTTGATCGTCGCGACCAGAAAGATCGCGGCACGAGTCAAAGCCTGAGCCACCGGCTGGGGCACGAGAGGCACGTTGGATGGCGCGCTGGACGCGGTCATTGGACCAGCTCCGTGTATCGTGCCCCGTTAAAAGAAGCCATTCGTCATATGCCTGATCTTTGCGGGATTGCTCACAAAGGAAAACTAACGTTCGAACCAAGCTGCGGCTACGTGCCGCCCCTATACACCACCGGTTTGAGGTCGGCGCTGCCGCTGCACTTTATCGGCAGTCTGGCCCGGGTTCAAATACAGGGTAGCGTCATGCGCTGTCGAGTGGGGCGACCAGCCGCCTCCTATGCTGGATCACATCGATCTCGCTTGGAGGCAAGATAGTGGCGAGACGGCTCGCTTTGCGGTGTGCGGCAAAGTCCGCCTTTGGGTCGTATGCCGAGTTTTTTACCGGAGCGAAGCCGGTCCGGACAATGGTCGGTTTCGGCGCCGACCTGCCCGGCGTGTTCGTTGCCATCGAGGCGATTGCTCTCGCGCAGAACGCGGCGCGTTACGCTACGCGTCCTTCATTCCCGTAATGGATGCGCTGACGGCGCGTGGATCGCGGCTTGGCCAGCGCCCGCTTTCGACCTGCGCGAGGAAATCGCCGACGATCCGGTTGTATTCATCCGGCTCTTCGATATTGATCGCGTGGCCCGCGTTCGGTATCACCGCGAGCGCCGCCGAAGGGATGCTCTGTTTCATGAGGATGCCCGGCAAAAGGCATGGCCAATCTTCATCACCGGTGATGATGAGCGTCGGCACGCTGATACGTCGCATTTCCTCGACCAGCGCATAAAGCGACGGCCGCTCCTTCTGCACGCCCTGCTGCGTATTGGCGGATCCTGCGGCGGAATGTTCCGCCAACATTCTCTTGAACTCGGCGTGGCCGCGCGGGTCCTTGTTTTCATACTGAACGCGGGTCGGCCCGTAGGCATAACGTTCGGCAAAAGCCGCCATGCCTTCGGTCCTTATCATGCCGGCGATCATTTCGGCTTCGGCCCGGAAGGTTTCGCGCTTGTCGGGTTCGGCGCCGTAACCGCAGCCGCCGATGCACAGCGATCGCGCCCGCTGCGGATGACGCAGACCGAAATGCAGCGTCGCGAAGCCGCCCATCGAAAGTCCGACGATATGCGCCTTTCGCTCGCCGGTGTGATCGAGCACGGCGAGGATATCGTCGGCGGCGCGGGTCTGCGAATAAGAAGAGACATGCTCGGGGACGTCCGACGGAGGGAAGCCGCGCGCATTGAAGGCGATGGTGCGATAACGTTTGCCGAAATGGCGCATCTGCGGCTCATGGCTGCGCAAATCGCCGGCAAATTCATGAACCAGGATCACGGGACTGCCCGATCCTGTTTCCTCGAAATACAGGCGCACCCCATCATCCGTCGTGGCGTAAGGCATGTTGGTCTCCCTGGTCCTGCTAAATCCAGCGTTGTGGAGCGTTGGGGTACGCCGGCGCTCGACTTCGCTTGGCTGCGATGCCTGAAATCGTGGCGACGATCAAGACAGTTCTCAGCAAGCGGGATGAGTACCTGACGCTTCGCTCATAGGAAACGGTGTCTTGCCACCGAGTCCGAAACGCTGCAGTTTGATATCCTGGTGCCGCGTGAGGAGGCTGCTACCGTGTTGGACTCTGGCGCCAAACGAAAACAGGCCGCCACTGAGGCGGCCTATTTCGAGGTAGTGGGCAGTTTGGATTGAGCTACCGTTTCGGTGACGCCTTTGAGAGATGCTCCCTCAGCCGCTTATGCAGATCCTCCGCGGACGCGACCTTCTCGTATTCATCAGGCAAATCGAGTTCATGAACGGTGTGATCCGGCCCGCCATGTATCTGAAAAGTGGGATGGCCTCTGCGAACCTCCGCGGGTTTGCGGTAAGTGCCGACGACGTGGCCATTTTTGTCAGCGATGACCGTAATTTTCATGTTCACATCTCCCAATCGGACTGAAATTCCGGAAAGTAGACCCCCATCATTCTTGCTCCGACCGTTTCCGTACCTAGGTTGGAGATAAGCCCGTAATAGTACACAGGCCCTTCTGTTGAGCGGGCTTGGGCGTAGTCCTCAATCACTAGCTTTATGTCTACGCGGTCGGCGGGATGGTTGGGCGATGCCATGCAGAAGACCGGTCCTTTGTTGGGATGTTGTCCTGGCGGCCAACTGAATGTGAACCACCAGGTCTGGCGCCCCGGGGCAACGGTGATCCCGCCAAATACAAAGCTGGCTGGCATTGCAGTGCTCCTTTCCGTAACGGGATTGTGAGATGCCGAAAAATGTCCGGCTCAAATTGGTAACGCAACTTAAGCGGGAGTCACTATGATCCAGTTCACAGAATGCAAAGGCGTCACGGAGACAGGACGAAGCTGGCAGCAAGTGCGTTTCAGTTATTGAAAAACGCGGCGACAACCAGGAAGACGACGTAGGGCACCACGAAAGATATCGTGACACGCTTCAGCTTTTCAGAGCTGGGGTTCCGGTTGTTTTCGACAGCACCCCAAACAAACATGGTCAGTACAATCAAAAAAGTGATCAGGATGATCAGGCCACGCGGCCAATCTGCGCTCACCGAACTGCCTTATGGCTGCCTGGGCACGATGCGGGCGCCGATTTTAGGTCGATGATTGTTAAACTATCATTTCCTCTTGTATTCAATTTGTGTCGGACTTCTCGGATCATTTTTCCAAATCTGTTTGCCTATTGGTCGTTAAGACACGGCAATCCGCCGCGCAATCCTCCAGTGATTTTGCCCGACGGGCAAATCACCGATTTGCCTGTCCAGCCCCTCTTGCAAAAATTTTCCACTTTGCCCGTCGGGCAAATCATCTCTACAAACTCGTCCCGTCCCGTCCCGAAAGAGGGGCGTTGGCCATCGTCACGAACGTTGGGACGGGATGCGGTGGACGCGGCAGCGTCGGGCGCGTGACGTATCGCAGGGCGGGCTTCGGCTCGTGAGCGATAACGGCGCGCAGACGATCGACGTTGCGGCGTACGGTGAAGCCGTGTGGTCCTGGCACCCGTTGCTGGTGTCAAGTCGGCGGAGGTTTTGCGGGCCCGACCGGGTCCGGCAAAGCCGTCAATCCGCCGATGACGGTGACAAGACGAATTCGTCGCCGGGGAGAGCGCGGAATAAGCCGTTAAAACCATTGTGCAGGGAATGCCGGATGATGCTGGTGAACCTGTGGTGACTACCGTGTGCTTTCAAATTTCGCACGCGGGCTGCGGGTGCATCGGACACCCGGCATTCCCTGCGCCCTTGTGATTTCTTGAGGGACAAGGTTCATGCATCACTCGGGCGTATCGTGCCGCGGGGCGGGAAGTCGTGTCCGCCCGCGCGCGGCTCGCAACGTCTCATCGTACGGCCGATCCAACCATCTGATCTCGTACCCTTTTCAACATTCATTCCACATCGCGGGAAACAAATTCAATGTCGTTGAGACCGTTTGTCGTTGCAGCGATCATCACGTCGAGCAACCCAGCGAGGCGAACAATGGCGAAGATGCGGGCAATCGATGCTGCCGTGCGGATCCTGGAGAAGGAAGGCGTTACTTGCGCCTTCGGCGTTCCCGGTGCCGCGATCAATCCGCTTTATTCCGCGCTGAAGAAGCGCGGCTCGATCCGCCATATCCTGGCCCGCCACGTCGAAGGTGCTTCCCACATGGCGGAGGGCTATACCCGCGCGAAGGCCGGCAATATCGGGGTCTGCATCGGCACCTCGGGCCCGGCCGGCACCGACATGATCACGGGGCTCTATTCGGCGATCGCGGATTCGATCCCGATCCTCTGCATCACCGGACAGGCGCCGCGGGCGCGCCTCTACAAGGAAGACTTTCAGGCGGTCGATATCGAAGCGATCGCAAAGCCCGTGACCAAATGGGCCATGACCGTGCGCGAACCGGCGCTGGTGCCACGCGTGTTCAGCCAGGCCTTCCACGTCATGCGATCGGGACGTCCCGGTCCGGTGCTGATCGACCTGCCGCTCGACGTGCAGCTTGCCGAGATCGAATTCGACGACGAGACCTATTCGCCGTTGCCGGTCTACAAGCCCGCTGCCACCCGCAAGCAGATCGAGAAAGCGCTTGCCATGCTCAATGCCGCTGAGCGTCCGCTGATCGTGGCGGGCGGCGGCGTCATCAATGCCGACGCATCCGATCTGCTGGTCGCCTTCGCCGAAACCGTCAACGTTCCGGTGGTGCCGACGCTGATGGGCTGGGGCGCCATTCCCGATGATCACGTTCTGATGGCCGGGATGGTCGGCCTGCAGACCAGCCATCGCTACGGCAACGCCACCATGCTGCAATCCGACTTCGTGCTCGGCATCGGCAACCGCTGGGCCAACCGCCACACCGGTTCGATCGAGACCTACACGCAAGGGCGCAGCTTCGTGCATGTCGACATCGAGCCGACCCAGATCGGGCGCGTCTTCAATCCCGATCTCGGCATCGTCTCCGACGCCAAGGCCGCGCTTGAGCTGTTCGTCACGGTCGCCAAGGAGTGGCGCAAATCCGGCAAGCTCAAGGAGCGCCAGGCCTGGCCGGCGGCATGCCAGGACCGCAAGCGCTCGATGCTGCGCAAGAGCCATTTCGACGACGTACCGATCAAGCCGCAGCGCGTCTATGAAGAGATGAACCGGGCGTTCGGCCGCGACACCTGCTACGTCAGCGTGATCGGACTGTCGCAGATTGCCGGCGCGCAATTCCTCGGTGTCTATCGCCCGCGCAACTGGATCAATGCCGGGCAGGCCGGTCCGCTGGGCTGGACGCTGCCGGCCGCGCTCGGCGTGCGCGCCGCCGATCCTGATCGCGAGATCGTCGCGCTGTCGGGCGATTATGATTTCCAGTTCCTGATCGAGGAACTCGCGGTCGGCGCCCAGTTCAAATTGCCCTACATCCATGTCGTCGTGAACAATTCCTACCTAGGATTGATCCGCCAGGCGCAGCGCGGCTTCGACATGGATTATCAGGTGCAGTTGTCGTTCGAAAACATCAACGCGCCCGAACTCGGCGTCTACGGCGTCGATCATGTCACGGTGGCCGAAGGCCTCGGCTGCAAGGCGATTCGCGTCACCGACCCGAACCACGCACCGGCAGCGTTCGCCACCGCCCGCGAATGGATGGTGCGCTACCAGGTGCCTGTCGTGGTCGAGTTCATCCTCGAGCGCGTCACCAACATCGCGATGGGCGCCGAAATCGACAACATCGTCGAGTTCGAGGAACTGCTCGATTTGCCGCTTGATGCGACGCCGACGCGCGCCGATGAGCTACAACCGGCCTGAGGACTTCAGATCATGCCGAAATTGTCGGAACGCCCCGCGGTTCTTTCGATCAAGACGCGCCTGTGTTTGAACGCTGCCAGTGCCGCACCGTCACCCAGTAAAACACCGCTGCAACCATGATGCCGGCACAGGCCGCGATTGCATCGACGATGAAATCCTCGAGCCTGGCATGTCTTCCCGGCATCAAGAGTTGCAGCAGTTCGAGAGCGCCGATCATCGGGACCGAAATACATGCGGTGAACAGCCGATGCCGCGGATAGGCAAGCCCAAACGCAATCCCGATCAGGACGAAGGCGAGCGCGTGTTCGCCGTCCTGGCCGAGAATGGAATGCGGCCGCAACCGCGCCGGCCCCAGCGTCGCGAATGTCACGGCGGCGGCAAGCAGCCAGGCGAAGAATCTGAGGAGAATCATCATCGGCTGCGGGATATCACGGAACCCAACCGCGGAGCGAGCTTACAGCGGCTGCCGTACCCCAAGGCCGTGCATGAAACGCTCCCTGATCTGCACGGGATCGCGCCGCGTGGTTCCGACACCCGGCTTGTCGTCGATGCGCACGCCGATCAAGCTCGGGCCAGCGGCCGACATCGACTGGTCGATCAGGCGCTCAAAATCCTCTTCGTCTGCCGCCCAGGCGCTGTTGCTAAGGCCGCAGCCTATGGCGATGGCGACGATGTCGGACACGGCCGCGGCCGGCGTCGGCTGCGCGCCGGTGATCTGGTAGACGCCGTTGTCCATCACTACCATGGTGAGATTTCTCGGCGCAAGTGTCGCAATGGTCGAGAGCGAGCCCAGTTGCATCAACAGCGAGCCGTCGCCTTCGAGCGCGAACACCCGCCGCTTGGGCTGCGCGAGCGCGACGCCGAGTGCGATCGGGAACGCAAGTCCCATGCTGCCCAGCATGTAAAAATTCTGCGGGCGATGGCCGGCGGCCCACAGATCGAAATTGGTATTGCCGATGCCGCCGACTACGGCTTCCTCGTGCTTTAGCTTGGCGATCAGCCGCGAGGTGAGATCGAACCGGTTCATCACCTTGGTGTTGCGGGCAGGGGTATTGGTCATGCGATCGCTCACTTGTCGAAGACTTTGCCGCCGGTCAAAAGCGGCGACAGGATCAGCGCCACCGGCGCCTGCGTGGTGATGGCCTGCTTGATCGAGCGGTCGGCGATGAATTCGAATTCGTCGAGCCGGGTGACAGTGTGATGTTCTATCGCCAGCGAATCCAGCACCGGCCGCATGGTGCGGCAGACCAGCGATTGCCCGTAATTGAATTCGCCGAGCGTGCCGCGTTCCGACACGAACATGATCAGCGGGATCTGGTAGGGCATGGCGAGCGAGGCCAAGACGTTGGCAAGCGTCGCGAAACCGGAGGTCTGCATCAAGACCGCGCCGCGCATGCCGCCCATCCAGGCGCCGGAGACGATGCCGACCGCCTCTTCCTCACGCGCGGCAGGAAAGGTGGTGAAATAGGGATCGGCGTGCAAATTCTTGATCAGCGTGGTCAGCACACGATCGGGAACATAGGGCACCAGCCGGATTTCGTTGCGCTTGAGCGTTTGCAGCACGATCCCGTGCCAGGTTTCGGGCGAGGATTGTGCCCCGGCAACCGCCATCTTGTTCTCCCTGTCCGCTCTCGTTTGCGACATGGTCGCATGCCGTCTCGCGGACCCGAACTTGACGCGATCAGCGGGATTGTCAACATGCCCCGGCGGTTACCGTGATCTGCGCTGCGGGGCGATGCTCGCGGCGAGCTTGGTGTGCAATACAAGAAGTAACTGATATCGGAGAGGGTGCTTATGGGCAGGTGGTTGTGGGCCGTTGCCGTCGTTGCAACGATCATTGCCGCTGACGGTGCCGCGTCCGCTCAATCGGTATTCCCCTCAAAGCCGGTGCACATTTTTGTGCCATATGCGGCGGGTGGCGGGGTCGATATCCTGGCGCGCACGCTCGGCGATGTGGTGTCGCGGCAATGGGGCCAGACCGTCGTGGTCGAAAACCGCCCCGGTGCCGGTGGCGTGGTCGCCTCGCAAGCGCTGGTATCGGCGCCACCGGACGGCTACACGCTGATCGTCGTCGCCAGCGGCCATGCCACCAATCCGTTCCTCTACCCCAAGATTCCCTACGACACTTTCAAGGACTTCACGCCGATCTCGCTGCTCGCGTCGTCGCCGAATATTCTTCTGGTGCGCGTGGATTCGGCGTTCAAGACAATCTCCGATGTCATCGCGCAGGCCAAGGCGAAGCCCGGCAGCCTGTCCTTTGCGCATGCGGGGACGGGGACGTCGACCCATCTTGCGGGCGAGCTTTTGAAAAGCCTCGCCAAGATCGACATCGAAGCCATCCCCTACAAGGGCGGCGCGCCCGCGATCAACGATCTGCTCGGCGGACAAATTCCGATGTCGTTCAACAACGGTCCCGAATCCGTCGGCCAGCTTCAGGCCGGCACCGTCCGCGCGCTGGCGGTGACGACCGCCTCGCGCGCGCCGTTCCTGCCCGATGTGCCGAGCATGAGCGAGGCTGTGCCGGGCTACGACACCGAAGTGTGGTGGGGGCTGCTCGGGCCGGCCGGTATGCCGTCCGATCTCGTGGCAAAACTCTCGCATGATTTCGTCGCGGCGTTGAATACCGATGCCGTCAAGGAGCGGCTCGGCAAGCTCGGTGCGCTGCCGATCGGCAGCTCGCCGCAAGCCTTCGACGCCAAGATCCATGCGGACTATGAGAAATGGGGCCCGGTCATTCAGGCCGCCGGCATCAGGGCCGAATGATGCGCCCGCCGCCCTGCCTGCCGCCACGCGACGTCACGCGCCCCAAAGTGCCGCCGCCATCCAATGCCTGCGATACGCATGCTCATGTGTTCGGTCCAGCGGACCTTTTTCCTTACGCCGAGGATCGAAGCTACACGCCGCCGGACGCGCCGCTCGAAAAATATCTGGCGATGCTGGATCAAATAGGCTTCGCGCGCGGCGTGCTGGTGCAGGGCAGTGCGCATGGCCACGACAATTCCGCGATGCTCGACGCGCTCAAACAGCGGCCCGATCGCCTGCGCGGCGTCGCGGTCGCGGATGCCGATACGGCGCCGGCGGATTTGCGCGAATGGAACAGGCACGGCGTCCGGGCCCTGCGATTCAACCATTTCTTCCGCGACGGCCGGTTGCATTATCGCGGCGGCGTTCCGCTGGCGGCTGCCGAAAGGCTCGCGCCGGTGATGGCCGATCTCGGCTGGCATTTGCAGCTCTGGATTGATGTCAAGGATTTGCCCGAGACCATTCCGGCATTGAAGGTACTCGGCCTGCCGGTCGTGATCGATCACATGGGCCGCACCGATGCCGGTGCCGGCACCGGAACGGCCGGCTTCCAGAGCCTGTTGCGCGCAGTCGGTGAAGGCTGGTGCTGGGCGAAGCTTTCGGGCGCCCATCGCCTGAGCCGGCAAGCGCCGGACTATCCGGACGCGCGGCCATGTCACGAAGCACTGGTCAAGGCCAATCCGGAACGGCTGGTGTGGGGCGGCGACTGGCCGCATCCGCGTGTCGAGGGCGAGATGCCCGATGCCGGTCATCTGTTCGAATTGTTTCAGGCGTGGACGCCGGACCAATCGACGCAACATCGCATCCTCGTTTCCAATCCTGCAAAACTCTACGGCTTCCCGTAACGAAAGGTTTTGAATGTCCGTCAACAGCAAGCGCGTGTTCTATGTCAAATATCTCGCGCACCCGATCTATGAAGCCATCCTCAAATCGCGCGCGGATGTGCGGCTCGACCGGTTGGAGAACGAAAGCCCCGATGCCGTCTCGGCGCCCATTCTCACCGCCGCACACGCCTATCAGGTCGGCGCTGCGCGCGACGAGTTGGCGCGCCACTTTCACGTCGATGCGGACCTGTTGCGACGCGCGCCGAACCTGTTGATTGTCTCCAGCAACGGCGCGGGCTTCGACCCGGTCGATGTCAAGGCCTGCACCGCGGCCGGCGTGCTGGTCGTCAACCAGTCCGGCGGCAACGCCAATTCGGTCGCCGAGCATGCGCTCGGGATGCTGTTGACGCTGTCGAAGCGCATCATCGAGGCCGACCGCGCGCTGCGGCGCGAATCCAACGTCAATCGCAACGCGCTGATGGGGAACGAGGCGCAGGGCAAGACCATCGGCATTGTCGGACTCGGCAATGTCGGCCGCCGCATCGCCGAGCTTTGCCGGGGTCTCTTGCGCATGAACGTGCTGGCCTACGATCCTTATCTGTCGGCCTCGGAGATGGCGTCGCGCGGCGGCGAAAAGGTCGAGCTCGACGATCTCTTGCGTCGTTCCGACTACGTGTCGATCTCTTGTCCACTGACCAAGGACAGTCGCGGCATGATCGGGACGCGGGAATTCAAGCTGATGCAGCCGCATGCCTTCTTCATCACCACGGCGAGGGGGTTCATCCACGACGAAGCCGCGTTGCTCAAGGCGCTTCGCGAAAAGCGTATCGCCGGCGCCGGCCTCGATGTCTGGTCCAAGGAACCGCCGCCATCGGAACACCCGCTGCTGCAATTCGACAATGTGCTGGCGAGCCCGCATACCGCAGGCGTCACCAAGGAGGCGCGGGAGAACATGGGCCGGATCGCCGCCGAGCAGATTCTCGATGCGTTCGACGGCAAGCGGCCGCCGCGCATCATCAACCCCGAGGTCTGGCCGGACTACGCAAAACGGTTCGAGCGGGCATTTGGCGTAAGGCCCGCCTAGGCCGCCGGCGCAAGTTTCCGCGGAGAAGATTTTAGCCGTGGCCGGCTCATCCACAGCAACAAAACCACTGCCTTTGGCAGGCCTTGCGAAGCGCGCATTGCTATTTTCGCGCGCGTCTCGATACGCCTTTCGGACAACACCATTTTCCGTTGTGCGCCATAGGCTTGCGAAGGATTTTTCGCACCGGCGCAGAAGGAAGATTTGGCCATGCGACGGATCCATTCATTGCTGCGCGCGACACCGTCACGGATCCGGCGCCGTCTCGCCGAGATCGTCGCCATCGCTGCCGCCAGCCTGCCTGCGGCCGGCGCGTAATCGCGAAAGCTGGTGGCTACCGAGGCCGCCGTCGATCTTCCAGCATTCTTCCAGCGTTCACTCTTTCCGTGTTTACGTGGGGTACCAGCGGCAGGTCGTTGCTAGCTCTCGCCGTTCGCTTGCGGAAATTTCCGCAGGCGATCAAGCTTGCGGCCGCAGCGGGAGCAAACGATCGTGAAGGTGCTGGTTCTCGGCGGCGGCGTCATCGGCGTGACCACCGCCTATTATCTCGCACGCAGCGGACATGAGGTCACCGTCGTCGACCGCCAGGCGGAGCCCGCGCTGGAAACCAGTTTTGCCAATGCCGGCGAGGTATCGCCCGGTTATGCGTCGCCCTGGGCCGGCCCCGGCGTGCCGATCAAGGCGATCAGGTGGCTGTTGATGAAGCATGGTCCGCTGGTGATCCGGCCGAAGCTCGATCCGGCAATGTGGGCGTGGCTGATCAAGATGCTGCGCAATTGCACCTCGGCGCGATACGCCATCAACAAGAGCCGGATGATTCCGCTCGCCGAATACAGCCGCGATTGTTTGCGCGCGTTGCGCGCAGAGACCGCGATTCACTACGACGAGCGCAGTCAAGGGACGCTTCAGCTATTCCGCACCGAGGCCCAGGTCGACGGCACCGCCGGCGATATTGCCGTGCTGAAACAATATGGCGTGCCGTATGAAGTGCTCGATCGCGACGGCTGTGTCGGCGCGGAACCTGCGCTCTCTGCGGTGAAGCACAAGATCGCCGGCGGCCTGCGGCTGCCGCAAGACGAGACCGGCGATTGCCATATGTTCACGCAGGCGCTCGCCGTCCGCGCCGCGAAGCTCGGCGTGCAGTTCCGCTTCAACACCACGATCGAGCGGCTGATCGCCGATGCTTCGGGGATTTCAGGTGTTGCAACGAGCGCGGGTCTGCTGCAAGCCGATGCCTACGTGGTCGCGCTCGGCAGCTGGTCGCCGCGGCTGCTCCGGCCGCTCGGCATTTCAATCCCGGTCTATCCCGTCAAGGGCTATTCGATCACCGTGCCGGTCGCCGATGGCGATGCGGCGCCTGTATCGACGGTGATGGATGAGAGCTACAAGGTGGCGATCACGCGGCTCGGCGACCGCATCCGTGTCGGCGGCACCGCCGAAGTTTCCGGCTATTCGAGCAGGCTCTATCCCGCGCGGCGGGCGACACTCGATCACTCGCTGACCGACCTGTTCCCGCGCGGCGGCAATCCCACTGAGGCCAGATTCTGGAGCGGGTTGCGGCCGATGACGCCCGACGGTCCGCCGGTGATCGGCGCGACACGCTATGCCAACCTTCATCTCAACACCGGCCACGGCACGCTGGGCTGGACCATGGCGTGCGGCTCAGGGCGCGCGCTCACGGACTTGCTGTCGGGCCGCAAGCCCGAGATCGATACGGCCGAACTCGCACTCACCAGGTACGAAAGCCGGTTTGGCTGAGCTTGGCTACGTTACTTGCACTTCGACAGCGCCGATTTGCTCGAGGTCAAAGCGATAGGTTGCGTCTTCCACCGGAAATACGGTTTTCATGACGCTTCCGGTCATCACCACCTGGCCTGCTTTCAGCCCCGCGCCCCGCGACGCCAGCTGCGTCGCAAGCCAGGCCACTGAATTGAGGGGATGTCCGAGGATGTCCCGTCCGTGCCCTTCGCCGATTGCGACATGGTCTTTCGTGGCACGCCCGAGAACGCCCTCAAGATCAGGCCATTGCGTCGCAAATTCCGACAGCACGATACCGCCGTTCCAGGAATTGTCCGCAACAAGCGAACGCACATCGAGATTGGTATAGTCCGCGCTTCGATCGTCGACGATTTCGATCGCTGCGCATATGCCGTCGATGTGGGGTTGGATCATTTCAGCCGTATAGGGCGTGCCACGGGCCGGGACGTCTGATTTGATGCGGACAGCGATTTCGAATTCCAGGCCGAGCCGCCCGAAATTCGAGCGCCGGACGGCCGTTCCTGACTGATGGACGCGTCTTGCGAGCACGACACCCGCGATGGGATGGTCGATCCCGCAAAACGCTTGCATCGGTGCCGACGTCAGTCCGACCTTGTAGCCCACGGCATTGCCGAGCTCGCGGTGGAGCAGCGCCACGTATTTCTCCTGGATATCGTAGGCGTCGGAGATCGTGGCGGGCCCGTCCGGCGGACCAAGCGATTTGAACGGCACATTGGCCTTGTGCTCGGCGAGCAGCTTGTCGGCCGCGCGCCGGGCGGCGATATCCTCCATGGACCTCTCCCGTTTTCTACGATCTTCGCACGGGGAGGGCCGTTGGTCGAGATCATCCCTTGACCCGCCGCATCGTCATGGAATGGCGAAATCGCGATGCGGGATGGGTGTTGATCGCGACCTGCGCGACCTTGCCGGCCGCGAGCTTATAAGTCCGCCGCACCTCGAGCGCGGTGGTTCCGGCCTTGACCTTGAGCCCGCCCGCCAGCGCCGGCGAAATCAGCGCCGCCGCGATCTCCTGATGGACCTCGACGATGCTTTGGCCGAACAGATCCTCGATCAGATGAAAAATCGGACCGGTGTGGCGCTGACCAGCGACGGAAAGTGGATCGCGATTGCCTGTACCAGCGATCAGATGTTCGTGCGCCTGGCGGAGGCCATGGAGCAGCCCGAGCTGGCATCGGTGGAGCGGTTTGGCCCCAAGGAGCTGCGGCTTGCCGCGCGCAAGGAGGTCAACAAGATCGTCGCAAACTGGGTCGCATCGTTCGATTGTCAAACCGTCCTCGCGCGCTGCACCGACGGCGGCGTGCCGGCAAGCCTGATCTTCTGCATCGCCGATATTTTCGAAGACCCGCAGTACCGGGCGCGCGGCAACATCAGGGCGACAGAATCACGTATCGGAGAACTCGCCGTGCCCGAGGTGGTGTCGCGGCTTTCGGGGACGCCAGGCGAGATCCGCTGGCTCGGGGAGGGGCTGGGTGCGCAGAACACGGAGATTTTCGGCGAGCTGCTCGGATTGGACCGTGATGCCATCGGCGCGCTGCGGGAGCAGGGGGTGATCTAGCCCGCGATAAAGCGCTCTCGAAATCAGCCACGCGGCTTGCCCATTGACGCCGGCAGGTCAGCATAGGACATTTCCATCCATGCAATAACGGATCGAAAATCCGGCCATGGATGTTTATCATTTCAAGAATTTCGAAATGCTCGATCCCGAGACCTCCGAATTGCGCGGCGGCCACGAGCTGGTCGTCGAAGGCGACACGATCAAGGAAATCTCGGCCAGGCCGATCAAGCTTGAAAAGGCCAGCGTCGTCGACTGCGGCGGGCGCACGCTGATGCCTGGCCTGATCGACAGCCATGTCCATGTGGTGCTGTCCGACGTGGTGCTCCGTAATCTGGAAAGCGTGCCCTTGACGCTAATGACCGCGCACGCCGCCACGTTGATGCGCAAGATGCTCGACCGCGGCTTCACCAGCGTGCGCGACACCGGCGGCGCCGACTGGGGCCTGAAGGAGGCGACCGACAAGGGGTTGCTGCCAGGGCCGCGGCTGTTCATCGCCGGACGCGCGATCGGCCCCACCGGCGGCCACAGCGACGGCCGCCGCCGCACCGATTTCGGTGTTCGCTGTCAATGCTGCAACGCGCTGACATTCTCGATGGGCATCGCCGATGGCGTTTCCGAAGTCCGCCGCGCGGTGCGCGAGGAAATGCGCCAGGGCTGTGACCAGGTGAAGATCATGATGTCCGGCGGCGTCGCTTCACCCTACGATCCGCTCGATAGCCTGCAATTCTCGGTGGACGAGGTGGTGGCGGCGGTCGAGGAGGCGCGCGCCTTCGGCCGTTATGTCTGCGCGCACGCCTACACGCCGGAAGCCATAACCCGCGCCGCGAACGCCGGCGTGCGCACCATCGAGCACGGCAATCTGATCGACGATGCGTCCGCCAAACTGATGGCCGAGAAGGGCATGTTCCTGGTCGCCAATCTCGTCACCTATTTCGAGATGAAGAAGCGTGCCGCCGAGTACGGCATGAGTTCGGATATGCTGGCCAAGAACGACCTCGTCATCGACGGCGCGCTAAAGTCGCTCGAAATCTGCAAGCGTCACGGCATCCCGGTCGCCTACGGCACCGATCTGCTCGGCCAGTTGCAGGTGGCGCAATCGGAGGAGTTTTCGCTGCGCGCGCGCGTGCTGTCGCCGGCCGAGATCATCCGCTCCGCCACCACGATCGGCGCCCAGGTGGTGCGCATGGAGGGCAAGATCGGCTGCCTGAAGCCGGGCGCCTTCGCCGATCTGCTGGTCGTCGACGGCAACCCGCTTCAGAATCTGAAGCTGTTTCAGGGGCAAGGCAAACACCTATCCGTCATCATGAAGGGCGGGCGCTTCCACAAGAACCGGCTGCACTGAGCCCGACAATGTCCCAAATCCTGTTCAGGAATTTCGAATTGCTCGAGCCCTCGTTCGGCGAGCTTCGCGGCGGGTATCAGTTGCTGGTCGAGGGCGACACGGTCAAGGAACTCAGCGAGACGCCGATCAAGGCGCCCGAGGCGACGGTCATCGACTGCGGCAAGCGCACCTTGATGCCGGGACTGATCGACTGCCACGTGCACGCCATCCACAGCGAGGTCAATGTCCGCTTCATGGAGATGATGCCGCTGACCCTGATCACCGCGCGCGCGGCGACGCGATTGCGCGCCATGCTCGACCGCGGCTTCACGACGGTGCGCGACACCGGCGGCGCCGACTGGGGCATCAAGACGGCCATCGAAACCGGGCATATCGTCGGTCCGCGGCTTTATATCGCCGGCCAGTCGATCGGCCCGACCGGCGGCCATTCGGATTCGCGCCGGCGCACCAACCGTGGCGGCGAATGCGCCTGCTGCAACGGCCTGCAATTCAAATCCGCGATCGCCGACGGCGCCGACGAAGTCCGCAAATCCGCGCGCGAGCAGATGCGCCAGGGCGCCGACCATGTGAAGATCATGATGTCCGGCGGCGTCGCCTCGCCCTACGATCCGCTCGACAGCCTGCAATTCTCCGACGGCGAAGTCAGCGCCGCGGTGGAAGAGGCAACCGCCTTCGGCCGCTACGTCTGCGCCCACGCCTACTCGGCGGAGGCCATCACCCGCGCCGCGCGGCTCGGCGTCCGCACCATCGAGCACGGCAATCTGATCGACGACGCATCGGCAAAGCTGATGGCCGAAAAGGGCATGTACCTCGTCGCCAACCTCGTCACCTACTACGCCATGAAAGACCGTGCCGCCCAGTTCGGCATGACCGGCGAAAGCCTCGCCAAGAACGAAATCGTGCTGCAGGGCGGGCTGAAGTCGCTGGAGATCTGCAAGCGCCATGGCATTCCCGTCGCCTATGGCAGCGATCTGCTGGGCGAGTTGCATTGGGACCAGTCGAAGGAGTTCATCATCCGCCAGGAGGTCGTCTCGCCGATCGAGATCATCCGCTCGGCGACCACGATCGGCGCCGAAGTCCTGCGCATGCCGGGCAAGGTGGGCACCTTGCAGCCGGGCGCCTTTGCCGACGCCATCCTGGTCGACGGCAATCCGCTGAAAGACCTTGCGCTGCTTGGCGATCAAGGCAAACATCTCTCCCTCATCATGAAGGCCGGTCAGCTTGCACAAGAACCGGCTGAATTGATCGCAGGCACCCTTGTGAAGAGAGACGATCTTGACCGTCGTACCCGGATGGACCTCGTCGCGCATCGTCGGCCGCATCGCGCTCGGAGCCGCGGCCGGCGTGTCGCTGGCCTATATCCTGCTGCCGATGTTCTTCGTGATCTGGCTGGCGTTCTTCGCGCAGGAAATTCCGTCGTTCCCGCCGGAAGGCTATTCGCTGAAGTGGTTCCGCGCCATTCCCGGCAACGACCGGTTCGTCTACGGGATTTCTCCTCAGCCTGCAGGTCGCGGTCGTCGCGACCGTCGATTGGGCTCGCCCTCGGCGTTCCCGCCGCCGTTTGCCTGGTGCGCGGGCGTTTCGTCGGACGCGAGGCGGTGAACAACCTGTTGCTGCTGCCGCTGATCGTGCCGGGCATCGTGCTCGGCATCGCGCTCTATGTCTTCCATGTCGAAACCGAGATCGCGACCGGCTGGCCGATCCTCGGTTCGCTCGGCGGCCTGATCGCCGGTCACGTGCTTGATCGCCATCCCCTGGACGGTGCGCCTGATCACCGCAAGCCTCGTCGGCATGGATCGCACGGTGGAGGAAGCTGCCCAAAGCCTCGGCGCCGACCGCCTGACCACGTTCCGGCGCATCACCTTGCCCGCCATCCTGCCGGGCATTGTCGCGGCTGCCTTGTTCGGCTTCATCGCCTCGTTCGGCAATCTGGAGATGAGCCTGTTCCTCGTCGGTCCCGGCCGCACCACGCTGCCGATCGCGATCCTGCAATACCTCGAATGGAAGATCGACCCGACCATTGCGGCGGTGTCGGTTCTGCAGATCCTGTTTATCGGCGCCGCCATGCTGCTGACCGATCGCTTCGTCAAGATCGGCCGCGTGGTCTGACCATGGCGCGGCTGCAGCTGACCGTCATCACCAAGCGCTACGGCGACTTCAAGGCCGTTGACGATGTTTCGCTCGACATTGCCGATGGCGAGTTCCTGGTCCTGCTCGGCCCCTCCGGCTGCGGCAAGACGACGACATTGCGCATCGTTGCCGGCTTCGTCGAGCCGACATCCGGCAGCGTGCGCCTGGGCGAGCGTGACATCACCGCGCTGCCGCCATGGAAGCGCAACGCCGGCCTGGTGTTTCAGAGCTACGCGCTGTTCCCGCACATGACGGTCAACGAGAACGTCGCGTTCGGCCTCGAGATGCGCAACATGCCGAAGGCGGAGATGGCGCCGAAGATCACCGAGGCGCTGCGCCTGGTGCGGCTCGATCATCTCGGCGACCGGCTGCCGCGGCAATTGTCCGGCGGCCAGCAGCAGCGCGTGGCGCTGGCCCGCGCGCTGGTATTCCGGCCCGACGTGCTGCTGCTCGATGAGCCGCTGTCCAATCTCGACGCCAAATTGCGCCAGGATGTGCGTGTCGAAATCCGCGAATTGCAGCGCAAACTCGGATTGACGACCGTGATGGTGACCCACGACCAAGAGGAGGCATTGACCATGGCCGACCGCCTCGTCGTCATGAGCGAGGGCCGCATCCGCCAGATCGGCTCGCAGCAGGATCTCTACGAGCGTCCTTCGGAAAAATTCGTCGCGGATTTCGTCGGCCGCTCTACCTTCATCGATGGCCGCATGGAGGGCCCCGGGCGCTTCGTCTCCGCCGGCGGCCTCGTCGTCGCCTGCGAGGGAGGGGGCAGCGGCAGCGCCTCGCTTGCGCTGCGGCCTGAACGTCTTGCGCTGATGACGGCTTCCGGATCGGCTATGGACAACAGCTTTCCAGGCACGGTGGAATTCATCTCCTATCTCGGATCGCAGGTCGACCTCCACGTCCGCCTGTCGCCAAAGGAACGGGTCATCGTGCAGATCCAGAACCGGCCGGAACAGAAGTTGCCGGTGATCGGAGAACAGGTCCATATCGGCTGGAGCAAATCGACAGGCCGTGTATTTCAATCGTAATGTCTCTGCCAGCTCACCAACGCCCGGAGGTTCAACAATGACCCGATCGAAAACCCGCCGTGAAGTCCTGCTTGGCGCGGCGGCACTGGCCGGCGCGGCGAGCCTGCCCCGCACGGCATCGGCGCAGGAGAAGGGCCGCATCGTTGTCGGCACCTGGGGCGGTGACTACGCCCGTCTGCTGCACAAGAACATCGAGGAGCCGATCCTGATCAAGGACGGCTGGGAGGTGGTGCAGGATCAGGCCGGCGATCCCGAACGGCGGTCGAAAATGCTCGCGGAACAGCGGCTGCCGCGTGGCACTTCCGATGTGCAGGCTCTCTCCGCACTGAACATGTTTCAGATGCACGACGCCAATACCGTCCTGCCGATCGACTACGGCAGGCTCAAGAATGCCGGCAATCTGCTGCCGGCGATGAAATACCCGCATGGCGTCGGCCATATCTATTCGGGCAAAGTCGGCGTCTACAATCCGAAGATGTTCCCGGCAGCACCTGTCAGTTACAAAGACGTGTTCGATCCCAAACACGGCAACAAGCTCGGCATCATCGACATCCAGTATCAATATACGATGGTCTGCGCGGCACTTGCCGGCGGCGGCACGGTCAAGGATCTCGAGCCGGGCAAGAAGCTGCTGTTGGAATGCAAGAATGCTGGCATGCGGATCTATCCGACCAACGAGGCGTTCGCCCAGGGCCTGAAGTCGGAGGAATTCGGCATCGGCGTGATGTGGAAGGCGCGCGTCGTGCAATGGCAGAATGCGGGCATTCCTGTGGCTGCCATCACCCCCACCGAAGGCACGCTCGCCTATGTCTCGGGCTTCGTCATTCCGAAGAACGCGCCCAACAAGGACGGCGGCTACGCCTATCTGGACGCCATGCTCGAGAAGAGCGCGCAGGAAGCCTTTGCCGTCGACATGGGCTACAATCCCACCGTCACCAACGCGACCGTCGCGCCCGATCTCAACCAACGCATCGGCTTTACCCCCGACGAGATCAAGAAACTCGTCGACCTCGACTACGACTACATGACCAAAAACGATGTCGCGCTCAAGGAATGGTGGGACAAGGAGTTGAAGAGCTGAGCGGGCATCGATAACCGATGGCCGCGGCTGGCCGAACGCAGCTCCCGTCCGAGGAGACACCGACGTCATTGCTGTCGGCCACGACGCTGGTCGGGCCGGCGACTTTGTTCGTAGCCGCGGGCCTCTTGGTGCCGCTTTTGATCCTGCTTCGCTACAGCTTCAATCGCTTCGACCCGCGGCGCATGATGGTGGAGACGTTTTCGCTCGAGAACTACGTCAAGTTCTTCTCCGATCCCTACTATACCGGCGTGCTGTGGACGACGTTGCGGGTGGCCGCGCTCTGTACCATCATTTGCCTTGTGATGGGTTTGCCGCTCGCCTACGTGCTTGCGCGCACCCAGTCGCGGTTCAAGAACGTGCTGATCATGCTGGTGGTGCTGCCGCTGTTCGTCGGCAACGCCGTCCGTGCGGCCGGGTGGATGGTCCTGTTCGGCTCCAAGGGCTTTCTCAACGTGACTTTGATGCAGTTCGGCGCGATCAACGAGCCGCTGCAGATCATGTATACCGAGGGCGCCGTCGTCGCCGGCATCATTGCCGTCAATCTGCCCTATATGGTTTTGACGCTGCAGAGCGTGATCGAAGGCATCAACCGCAATGTCGAGGAGGCCGCCTTCAGTCTCGGCGCAGGCCCCATGACGATGTTTCGTCGCGTGCTGTTGCCGCTGTCGTTGCCCGGCATCCTCGCCGGCACCATCCTGACCTTCATCCTCGGCATGAACGCCTACGCAACCCCTGTCCTGCTCGGCGGTCCCAAGTTCAGGATGATGGGGCCACTGATCTACGGACAGTTTCAGCTCAACAACTGGCCGTTCGGTGCTTCCGTCGCGTTCGTGCTGATGACCGCGACCTTGGGGCTGACGGCAACGGCAAATATCCTGGTGCAGCGCCGGTTTCGGCGATGACAATCAAGAAGGGTTTTTCGATGACTGTTGGTGTCGGCGGCTCGACGGCGGAGGAACAACTCGCCGCGATGAAGAACATGCGCGGCGACGTGCCGCCGATCGGCGTCGATGAGCGGCTCAAGCGCGTCGCCCGTGCGCAAACGATCATGCGCGAGAAGGGCATCGACGCGCTCTATCTCGATGTCTCCTCGAGCATGACCTATTTTACCGGATTGAAGTTCCGCCGCACCGAACGCATGCACAGCGCGGTTCTGCCGGCCAAAGGCGAGATCGTCTATATCTCGCCGGCCTTCGAGGTCGAGAAACTCAAGACCATGCTCTCGTTCGGCGACAAGATCGCCGTCTGGGAGGAGGACGAGGATCCGACTGCGACCGTCACCGAGACCGTGCGCGCACTGGGCTATCCCTCCGGCACCATCGCCGTCGACGAGGCGACGCCGTTCTTCACATTCGACGGACTGCGCCGCGCCGGCAATGCCTACACCTTCATCAACTCGATCGACGTGACCGCCGGTTGCCGCATGATCAAGTCCGAGCACGAACTGGCGTTGATGCAGACCGCCAAGAACATCACGCTCGAAGCGCACAAGGCCGCGGCCCGCATCATGCGCGAAGGCATCACCACCACCGAAGTGCAGGCATTCCTCACTGCCGCGCACCGCAAGCTCGGTTCGGAAGGCGATCCGCCTTTCAACGCGGTGCTGTTCGGCGAGGCGTCGGCGTATCCGCACGGCGTGCCCTATCCGCAGACGCTCAAGGACGGCGACATGATCCTGATCGATACCGGTGCGCCGGTCGATGGCTATCTCTCCGACATCACCCGCTCCTACGTGTTCGGCGAACCGACCAGGCGCCAGCGCGACGTCTGGAACCTGGAGAAGGCGGCGCAGGCCGCAGGCTTCGCCGCCGCCAAACCCGGCAACCGCTGCGAGGACATCGACATCGCCGCCCGCGCCGTCATCAACGGCGCCGGTTTCGGCCCGGGCTATGCGACACCCGGCCTGCCGCACCGCACCGGCCACGGCATCGGCCTCGACGTGCACGAATGGCCCTATCTCGTGAAGGGCGACAAGACGGTGCTGAAGCCCGGCATGACGTTTTCGAACGAGCCGACCATCTGCATCTACGGCGAATTCGGCGTGCGCCTCGAGGACCACATGGTCATCACCGAAACCGGCGCCCGCTGGTTTACCCAGCCGGCCCATTCGGTCGACGATCCCTTTGGCTTGGACAAGTGAGGCTTGGACAAGTGAGGACACGAAGGCTGTGTCTTACTTGGTGCCGTACGTACGGTCGCCGGCGTCGCCGAGACCTGGCAAGATGTAGGCGTTTTCATCCAGCCGTTCGTCGATCGCCGCAAGCCAGATCGGAACGTCCGGGTGGATCCCGCGTATGCGCTCGACACCTTCGGGCGCGCCGATCAGGCATACCAGCCGGATGTCGTTCGCGCCGCGCTCCTTCAGTCGGTCGACCGCGGCCACCGCGGTGTTCGCGGTCGCCAGCACCGGCGAGATCACGATCACCAGCCGCTCGTTGAGATCGCTCGGCGCCTTGAAGAAATATTCCACCGCAACGAAGGATTGCGGTTCGCGGTAAAGGCCGATGTGAGCGACCCGTGCGGTCGGCACCAGATCGAGCATGCCTTCCGCAAAGGTCATGCCGGCCCGCAGCACCGGCGCGAACACCAGTTTCTTGCCGGCGATCCGCGGCGCTTTCATCCGCGCAAGCGGCGTTTCGATAGTCGACATCGGCGAGCGGCAGGTCATGGGTGACTTCGTAACACAAGAGCATCCCGATCTCCTTGAGGAGCTCGCGAAACGACTTGGTCGAAATGTCTTTTTTCCGCAATAGCGTCAGCTTGTGCTGCACCAGCGGATGGCCAACGATGGTAACGCCGTCCATGCTGCTGGTCCCTAGAATACCGTGCCGTCGCTGATGACCTTGACCGGAGGCGACGCGTCAGCGCGGCGCTCGCGCGCCAATAGTCGGCCTGCGGCCCAGGTCCCGCCCTCGAGAATCTTCGCTAGCGGCAGCGAGGTGGCGTCGAGCCGGAGCCGGCTGCCGCATACCATCGGCAACGCGGTCGAGCAGCGCCACCGTCAACGCGCGCCACTCCACGACCAGCGGTGAGGCCACCTGGTGCTCTTTTTGCGCAGCGTCGGCATCGCGAAACGCAAGCACACCGATATCGACGAACAGCCCGCCGTTGCGGTATTCGGCCAGACCCGTGAGGCCGTCGATATCGGTCACACTGAGGCCGGAGGTTTGCAGCGGTTCGATCAGGGAATAGGCCAGCCATTGCGAGAGCTTGTGCAACGGCACCAAGCCGCTGGTCGCGTCCGCCGTCGTCAGCGCCGCATGCTTCCAGCAATCGCCGAGCGCGATGCCGCCGAGCGTTAGCCGCGATGGCCAGATCGGCCCGAGCTCTTGCAACAGCTCGGCCAGAATAGTAGGGGCGGGGAGCCGCCGGTCGTCCGCCAGCATCGCCAGCCGGTCGAACAGGCCGCCGGGCCGCGGTGTGTCGAACCGGCCGAATATTTCCGGCTTGGAGGCGACCAGCGCTGCCGAGACGGCGCAAAAGGTCGGCGCGGCCTTCAATGCCGACCAACGGGTTGGCAGCCGAGACCTGTAGCCCGCGCTCCAGGTCGGCAACGCTGATGTTCGCAAGTACGTCGGCATCGGCCCGCAACGGATCGAGCGGATCGGCCGAGAATGCGCCGCCGGCGAACATGGCGAGGCTTGCCAGTCCCAAGCCCTCCGAACGTCCGACGGCTGAGCCGGTGACGGGATCATGGTAGCGCCACGATGGACCGGCGCCGGCGTCGAGGAAGACGCTGACGATCGCGAGATCGAATTCAGCCCGGGCGCGCGCAGCGCGATCGAGCCACTTTTTCTGGTCGGCGATCGTTGCCCAGCGATTGGTCCCATTCGCGACGAGGTGCCGCCAGCGCGAATGAAACGGCACCTCCAGGGAGGGATACGCCCTTTGCGTGGTCTTCAGCACCAGGTCGACGGTAGAGTCCATGCGATCGAGCTGGATTCGGAAGTTCGCAAGCCCGTCGTCAAGGCCGATTTCGAGCAAACGATGCGCGCGCTCGCGCACCGCTTTGGCATTCAACAATGACAGAGCGGCCGACGTCTCCGGATTTGCCAGGGACACTGCCGCTCTCAATATTTTTCGAGCGAACGGCCGACCGGGTTGGTCGGGTCTTGCGGCTCGGGCGTATAATAACCGGCGGCCTTCTTGGCTGCGATTTCCACGTGCGCGTCGGCGGGCACAAGATCGTCGGGAATGGGAATGCGTTCGACGATTTCGATGCCCTGGCTGGTCAGCGCATCGTGCTTCATGTCGCTCATGGAGACGAAGCGATCGATGCGCTTCAAGCCGAGCCAGTGCACCACGTCCGGCATCAATTGCTGGAACCTGGCATCCTGCACGCCGGCGACACATTCGGTTCGCTCGAAATATTGAGCCGCTGCATCGCCGCCTTCCTGGCGCTTGCGTGCGTTGTAGACCAGAAATTTTGTGACTTCGCCGAGTGCGCGGCCTTCCTTGCGATTATAGATGATGATGCCGAGCCCGCCGGTCTGCCCGGCGCGTGCGCATTCCTCGATGCCGTGCAGCAGGTAGGGACGGCAGGTGCAGATATCCGAGCCGAACACGTCGGAGCCGTTGCATTCGTCATGCACGCGGCAAGTGATCCTGGTGCGGTGGTCGGGCAGTTTGGTGACGTCGCCGAACAAATAGGCCGTCGTGCCGCCGATCGGCGGCAGAAAAACCTGCAGGTCGGGCCTGGTCACGAGCTCCGGAAACATGCCCGCGGTCTGTTCGAACAATTGCCGGCGCAGATTGTTCTCGGTGGTTGCGAAGCGCTCGGCCAAGCCCGGCAGGTACCATACCGGATCGATCGCGATCTTGACCACGGAGATGCTGCCATTCTTGTGCACCACCTCGCCGTCATGCTTGAGCCGGCCGGCTTCGATCGCCGCCTGCAGTTCGGGCAGGTCAAGCCGCGCGCGGGTGATGGCGATGCTCGGACGGATATCGATGCCTTCGGCGATCTCGGTCGCGAAGCTTTCCGCGGCGAGATGTCCCCACGGATCGAGCGAGACGATCCGCTGCGGATCCGCCCATTGCGGAAACGGCCCGATGGTTGCGGCGGGATGGGTGTTGGTGAGATCCGGACGCCGGATCGGATCGAGCGCGCCGGACGACACGGCGAGCGCGCGATAAACCGAATAGGAGCCGCCATGGCTGCCGATGACATTGCGATCTTGCGGGCGCGATACCGTGCCGATGATCGGTCCGCGTTCGCGCGCGCTGGCTGCGCCCCAGCGGATCGGGAAGTTGAGCTTGGCACCCGGCGCGGGGTGCGAGGTTATACGAATATGGTCAACCCGATTGGAACGAATCATCGTAATGGGCCCTGAAATGGCGACGGCCCGCCTAAGCAGACGGGCCTGGTCACCAACGATTGCGAATTAGTAGCGCGGCCGCAGCCGAACCAAAGACTATAGTCGAATCCCGGGCGAACACAACCGTGATTCCAATCCTACTAGCCGCAGAACGACCTTGGCTGTTAACCTCTGCGGGGCGGATGCTGCGGTCGCAAATATGGGCCGGGCTGCCCGTTGAGACCAATAGGACCAGCCGGGAAGTTTTGCATGCGCGTCATCAACGTCGCCGCCGCCCAGATGGGCCCGATCCAGAAAGCCGACAGCCGCGAAACCGTCGTCACGCGCATGGTCGCGTTGATGGATGAGGCCAAAGCCAAGGGCGCCGACCTGATCATCTATCCGGAGCTGGCGCTGACCACGTTCTTTCCGCGCTGGTACATGGAGGATCAGGCCGAGGTCGATCGCTGGTTTGAGCGGGAGATGCCGAACGCAGCAGTGAGGCCTCTGTTCGAGCGCGCCGCGCGATATCAGATAGCGATGAGCTTTGGTTATGCCGAACTGACGCCGGACGGACATCATTTCAACACCTGTATCCTCACCGATAAATCCGCCAGGATTGTTGGAAAATACCGCAAGGTTCATTTGCCGGGCCATTCGGAGTTCGATACCGAGCGCGCCTTCCAGCATTTGGAAAAACGCTACTTCGAGCCCGGCGATCTCGGCTTCAATGTCTGGCGCGCGCTTGGCGGTATCTTCGGCATGGCGGTGTGCAATGATCGCCGCTGGCCGGAGACCTATCGCGTCATGGGCCTGCAAGGTGTCGAGATGGTGCTGATCGGCTACAACACGCCCTCGGTCAATTCCCAGAGAAGCGAGGAGGGGCCCGAGAAACGGCTGTTTCACAATCGGCTTTCGGCGCAGGCCGGCGCCTACCAAAACTCCACCTGGGTGGTGTGCGTCGCCAAGGCCGGTGTCGAGGATGGCTTCCCGCTGATCGGTGGCAGCCTAGTCGTTGGTCCGGACGGCGAAATCGTCGTCGAGGCGAAGACTGAAGAAGACGAGCTTCTCGTTCACCCCTGCGATCTCGACGCTACCGTGTTCGGCAAGAAGACGATCTTCGACTTCGCCCGGCACCGCCGCATCGAGCATTACGGCCTGATCACCAGCCGCACCGGCGCGGTGCCGCCGCCGGAAACCTAGATGACCGGTATTTCCCGCCGCGCACTTAGCGGTGCAGGCAAGCCGCCCGGCGAAAGTCAGTGATGGGCGAACTGCACCGTGCCAAGCGCCATGGTCACAGCCGCCTGTGTCGGGTCGATCACGGGAATACCGAGGGCCTGCTCGAGCGATTTGCGATGACGCGCCATGCCGGCACAGCCCATCACGATGGCGCCGGCTCCGTCGTCATTCTTGAGCGTACGCCCGACCTCGATCATCTTCGCCAGCGTTCCTTCGCCCGATGCCGTCTCCGCCACGCTCATGTTGAGCGGCCGCTCTCCGGCGAGGCGGTCCATCAACCCCATCTGCCTGAGATAGCGGATATGGCGGCGTATCGAGCGCTGGGCGATCGCAATGACGCCAAACGTTTCGGCGCGCGCGAGAGCTGTCAGCACGCCGCATTCGGCAATGCCGAACACCGGCCGATCGGTTCCCTCGCGGCAGACATGCAGACCCGGATCGCTGTAGCAGGCGATGACGAAGGCCGCCGAGCGGTTGTCGCTCTCGACAAGGCGGCGCAGCGGCACAGCCACTCTGTCGACATCGGCCTGGCTCTCGATCCCGTACGGCCCCTCGGTCAGCGTCTCGCAGGCAATTTCTGGTCCGCGCTCAAAGCCGAGCGGCTTCAAGGTGTCTTCCAACCCTTGGGTGACGATTTGGTTGGAATTGGGGTTGATGACGAGAATGCGCGGCCGGAACATCATGTTTTCCTGCGGGATGAAGCATCGGTGAAAGCCGGGATAGAAGCAATGACCATGCCATCCAGTGAGGCATGATCCGCTGTCTATTCCGTAAACGCAAGGGAGCGTTAAGGGAGCGTGACGGCACGATCTGTGCTTCCATCCTTGAAGTTAAGACTTGCGATCCAAGAGCAGGGAGTTTGCCATGACCGAGCCCGTCTACGACCTCATCATCCGCGGCGGGCGCATCGCGACCGTGAGCAATGTGTTCGAGGCCGACGTCGCCATTTCCGGGGAGACGATCGTCGCGATCGGCCGCGGCCTACCGGGTGCCCGGCGCGAGATCGACGCGCGCGGCAAACTGGTTCTGCCTGGCGGCGTCGACAGCCATGCCCATATCGAGCAGCTGTCGGCCGCTGGCATCGTGAACGCCGATACGTTCGAGAGCGCCACCGTCTCGGCAGCCTTCGGCGGCACCACCACGGTGATTCCGTTCGCGGCCCAGCACGTCGGCATGAAACTGCCGAAGGTGCTCGAGGATTATCATGCGCTCGCAAGACGTGGCGCCGTCATCGACTATGCGTTTCACATGATCATCGCCGACCCGACCAGGGAAACGCTGGAGCGGGATCTGCCCGACGCTGATCAAGAAGGGCCATGGCTCGATCAAGATCTTCATGACCTATGACCTCCTGAAGATCGACGACGAACCGCTGCTCGATATTCTCCTCGCCGCGCGTGACAACGGCGCGCTGCTCTGTGCGCACGCCGAGAACCACGGCATCATCTCCTGGATGGTGAAAAGGCTGCTGGCGCGCGGTTATACGGACCCGAAGTACCACGCAATCAGCCATGCGCGAATTTCGGAAGCGGAGGCTTTCAACCGGCTGATCGGCATGTCCGCGCTCATCGATCAGCCGATCATGATCTTTCATGTGTCGACAGCGGAAGGCGCCAAGGTGATCCGCGATGCGCGCGGGCAGGGGCTGAAGGTGTTCGCCGAGACCTGCCCGCAATATCTTTTCCTCACCGCCGACGATCTCGACCGGCCGGGCGCTGAAGGCGCCAAATGGATGTGCAGCCCGCCGCCACGCCGCGCCTCCGACCAGGAGGCGTTGTGGCAGGCGCTTGCGCTCGGCGATCTCCAGACCGTTTCGTCCGATCACGCACCCTATAGATTCGACGAAACAGGCAAATTGCGTGCCGGCCCTAATCCCAATTTCAAGCAGGTGGCAAACGGCCTGCCGGGCCTGGAAGTGCGTTTGCCGCTGCTGTTCGACGCCATGGTTTCCGGGGGCCGTCTGGGGCTGGAGAAATTCGTCGAGCTGACGGCAACCGCACCGGCAAGGATCTACAATCTGCATCCGCGCAAGGGCTCGATCGCGGTCGGTGCCGATGCGGATATCGCGATCTGGGATCCGCAGCGCGAGGTCACGCTGAGCGACGCGATGATGCACGACCTCGCCGGCTACACGCCGTTCGCCGGTCGCAAGCTGCGCGGTTGGCCGACGACCGTGCTGTCGCGCGGGCGCGTCATTGTGGCCGACGGTAAGCGTTCGGTCGAAGCGGGAAGCGGCCGCTTTCTGCCGCGCAGCGGAGGCGAGGCGGCGAAACCAACCGGACGCCTGATGGCAGATATGGATCCCGAGCGGAATTTTGGTGCGAGGCTGCTGTGAGCTGTCCGCTGCGATGAGAATCCTGATATTCGGCGGTACCGGCTTCGTTGGGCTCAACATCGCCTCGGCGCTGCTGGCGCGCGGTGATGCGGTGACATTATTCGACCGTGCGAGCTTGCCGCCAGTGGCCGAGAAGGATCTTGCGCAGCATCCCGGTCGGCTGACAGCAATCCAGGGCGACATCACCGATCAGCAGACGGTGGAGAAGGCGATCTCTGCGGGTTTTGACGCGCTCATTCTCGGGGCCGCCATCACCGCCGGTCCGGAGCGCGAGGCGGACGATCCCGAGACTATTCTCCGAGTGAACCTGCTGGCTCAGACGCCGATCCTCAGCGCGGCGCGGCGCGCCGGCGTTGGCCGCATCATCAATCTGTCGTCCGCGGCAGCTTACGGTACGAGCGCGTTCGGCAACGTGCCGCTCGATGAAGAAGCTTTCTGCGATCCCGTTTCGCTCTATGCCATCACCAAATTTGCTTCCGAGAAAGTTGCGGCACGTTTGGCTGCGCTCTGGCCGTGCGACATCATCAGCGTGCGGCTGAGCGCCGCGTTCGGGCCCTGGGAGCGCGCGACCGGGGTGCGCGACACGTTGAGCCCGCAAGCGCAGATATTTGCGGCCCTGCGAGGCGGCCGCGAAGCAATTCTGCCGCGTCCGGGTGTCAGGGACTGGATCTATGCGCCCGATGTCGCGGAAGCAGTGACGTTGCTGATCGAGGCTGCGAAGCCGAAGCACCAGCTTTATAACATCTCAACCGGCGTGGAATGGTCGGCACTGCAATGGGGCCAGCAATTGGCCGCGTTGCATTCCGGTTTCATCTGCCGGCTGACTGAGCCCGGCGAAGCGCCGACGATCGACTTGCACAGTCCGGCCGACCGGGCGCCGCTTTCGGTCTCACGCCTCGCGCAAGAGTTCGGTTGGCGCGCGCGGATCGGCCGCGACGAGTCGGCGACCGATCTCAGCCTATGGTGGCGACGGCATGGAGAGGGCCTGATATGAGATTGATGGGACGGACCGCTATCGTCACGGGAGCAGCCTCCGGCATCGGCCGTGCCAGCGCGTTGTTGTTCGCAAACGAAGGCGCATCCGTTGCCCTGGTCGATCGCGATGCCGCGGGCTTGCAGGAGGCGTTAGCGGCGATCCGCGACGCCAAGGGCGACGCGTCGATGCATGTCGGCGATGTCGGCGATGTGGATTTCGCGCTAGCTGTGGTCGGCGACATCATAGCGCGTCACGGCAGGGTCGATGTGCTGATGACCGCGGCCGGATTTTCCTGCGGCGGCACGGTCTTGAACACCGATCCTGCCGATTGGGATTCTGTGTTCCGCACCAATGTCGGCGGCACCTGGCTTTGGTCGCGCGCCGCGGTGCCCGAGATGCAACGGCAGCGCTCTGGCTCGATCATCACGCTCGCGTCGCAGCTCGCAATCGCCGGCGGCAGGAACAACAGCGCCTATATCGCGGCCAAGGGTGCGATCATCAGCCTGACCCGGACCATGGCGCTCGATTTCGCAACCGACGGCGTCCGCGTCAATGCGATCGCGCCGGGCGCCATCGACACGCCGATGCTCAAGCGCAGCTTCGCCCGTCACGCCGACCCGGAGCCGGTGCGGGAAGCTTCGAAGAATCGCCACGCTATGAAACGATTTGGCAAAGCGGAGGAGGTGGCCGAGGCCGCGCTGCATCTTGCCAGCGACGCGTCCTCATTTGCTACGGGTACCGTGATGGTGGTCGATGGCGGTTGGCTCGCGGCATGAGCGGCGCTCTTTCTGTTCTCGAAGCCCGGGTTCGTGCCGAGCTGGCCAGGACGGCCCATCCGGAGGCTGCATGGCTTGCGCCTACGCCAGCGCCCGACGGCAAGCCGGCGCTCGACGTGCTTATAGTGGGCGCCGGGCAATCGGGCATCGCCACGGCGTTTGGGTTGATGCGCTCGCAAGTGACCAACATTCAAGTCGTGGATAGATCCGACGCGGGGCGAGAAGGGCCGTGGCTTACCTACGCCCGCATGCACACGCTGCGCAGCCCGAAGCAATACACCGGCCCCGATCTCGACATTCCAAGCCTGACCTACCAATCCTGGCACGAAGCACGGTTTGGCAAGGAAGACTGGCAAAATCTCGATCTTATTCCGCGCGAGTTTTGGGCCGAATATTTGCTCTGGTTTAGGCGCGTCGTGGCGGTCCCGGTGCGCAACGGCTGCGAGGTCATTGAGATCGCGCCCGCGGTGGGCGGGCTGCTCGCCGCGACCGTGCAGAGCACTGCCGGCGTCGAAATTCTCTATGCACGCAAGATCGTGCTGGCGACGGGGCAGGAGGGTATGGGCGACTGGACCATTCCGGAGCCCCTACGGCATTTGCCGTCGTCGCTTTGCGTCCATACGGCGGAGCCGATTGATTTCGAAAGCTTGCGCGGCAAGCAGGTTGCTGTGATCGGCGCCGGCGCCTCGGCCTTCGACAATGCAGCCGCAGCGATCGAGGCCGGCGCGGCAGCGGTGCATCTGTTCTGCCGCCGCGCCGACATTCAGGTGATCCAGCCTTACCGCTGGCTCACCTTCCGCGGTTTCCTGCGTCATTTTTGCGATTTGGATGACGCCTGGCGCTGGCGCTTCATGCGCGCCATTCTCGAGATGCGGGAAGGGTTTCCGCAAGCGACCTATGATCGCTGCGCGTGCCACAAGAATTTTCACCTGCATGAGGGCGCGCCGATCGAGGCCGCCAGAGAGGCAGGCCGGGGTGTCGAATTGCAGACGCCAAAGGGTATATTCTCAGCCGATTTCGTGATCTGCGGTACCGGCATCGACATGAATTTTATAGGCCGCCGCGAATTGCGAAATTGTGCCGCCAACATCGCCACCTGGTCCGACCGCTACCAGCCGCCGGTGGATGAGCAGAGCCCGCGCCTGGCTCGCTTTCCCTACCTCGCCGACGATTACGCGCTGGTCGAGCGCACGGTCGGAAAAACGCCGTGGATTACGGACATTCACGTCTTTGCAATCGCCTCCACCATGAGCTTTGGCCCCTCGGGTTCGTCGATCAACGCGATGACCACGGCGGTCCCGAAGCTCGTGCACGGGCTGACACGCGCGCTGTTTCGCGCGGACATCGAGCGACATTGGGCTTCGTTTAGGGCCTATGATGTGCCCCAAGCGGTGATCGGGCGGCAAACGCCGGAAGTGGGTAAGAAGTAATGAATCGCAAGGAGTTAGCGGGTTGTCCGCAGCTACATGGATTGTCGTCGCCGGCCCGTCATTTGGCATATCGCTTGCTTCAGTTTCGAGGCCCGAGAATAAACCTCGAAAGAGGGAATAGGATCGATGAGCGTCACAGGATCCAGGCGTCTGCTTTTAGCGGTTGCCTCCATCGCGTTTGCACTCACGGCCGGATCGGTGCAGGCGCAAACGCGTGCCGAAACGCTGCGCTACGTGACCGGAGCATCGATCAATACGCTCGACCCGAATATTCCGGGTTCGAACTCGCGAATCCTTTGCGCTGAGCCTGTCGACCTATGACCGACTGGTCTCCTTCGGCCGCAAGCAGCTCAACGGCAAATGGGTGTTTGATCTCGACAAGATCACGGGAGAGCTCGCCGAAATCCTATGACGTCAACCCGGACGGGTTGAAGATCACTTTTCACCTGCGCAAGGACGCAAAATTCCAGGACGGCACGCCGGTCACCGCGGATGACGTCAAATGGTCGCTTGACCGGGTCGTGACGGCGCCGGTGCTCGGCAAGGCGCAGCTCCTCACGGGGTCGATGACATCAGCCGATCAGTTCAAGGTGATCGATCCCTTGACCTTCGAGGTGACGCTGCCGAAACCGGACAAGCTTGCCTTGCCAAATCTCGCCACCGTCTATCCGATCATCATCAACTCCAAACTCGCCAAGGACCATGCGACGGCGGACGATCCCTGGGCGACGGCATGGCTGAAGGAGCACGCGGCCGGCAGCGGCGCCTATCAAATCGAAACCTTCAAGCCGGGCGAACAGGTGATCATCGCGCGCAACGAGGCGTGGAATCGCGGCTCAGCCGACAAGCCGGCCTTCTTCAAGAAGGTCATCGTACCAGTCGGTGCCGGAACCGGCGACCCGCGCCAACCTGGTCGAACGTGGCGACGCCGATCTCGTCATCGACTTGCAGGCGAGTGACGTTCAGTCGCTCGAGGCCAAGGGCAAGCTGAAGGTGGTTTCAACGCCGCAGTATAATGCGGTCACCTTTGTTTCGATGAACAATCAGATTCCGCCCTTCGACAACATCAATGTGCGCCGCGCCATCGCCTATGCGCTGCCCTACGACGACATGTTCAAGGCGGCTCTGTTCGGCCGCGGCGCGCCGCTGTTCGGCGCAAGCTGGGCGGACGGCAAGCCGTCGAGCGGCGCCTATCCGATCCCACAGCCAGTCAAGCTCGACCTCGAAAAGGCCAAGGACTATCTGAAGGCGGCCGGCCTTGCGGACGGCTTCTCGACCACGTTCAGCTTCAACGTCGGCCAAGCTTCGACCGCCGAGCCGATGGCGGCTCTGGTGAAGGAGTCTCTCGCCAAGATTGGCATCACCGTCGACATCCAGAAGCTGCCGGATGCGCAGATGTCAACGCAGATCAACGAGAAGAAGCTGCCCTTCTTCACCGAGGGCATCGTCGCCTGGCTGCCGTCGACCGACTATTTCTACCGCAATTTCTACACCGGCAATCAGCGCTGGAACTACTCGTCGATCAACGACCCGGAATTGGTGGCGATCGCCCAGGAAGCTCGTTTTGAACCCGACAAGGTCAAATACGAGGAAGACGGCAAGAAGCTCAACGCCATCCATTTCAGCGAGATGCCGCAGATACCGCTCTGGCAACCTAACCAGGATGCGGTGATGGCGCCCTCGATTGAGGGCTACACCTATCAGTTTCACCGCCAAGTCGACTATCGCGATCTCAGCCGCAAATAGCCGGTCAGCGTGATGGGCGCCTTCGGTGCAACCATGATACGGGCGGGGAGGCGCTTTTTGTCGTCGCTTCCGGCCCTGTTTGGTGTGCTGGTCTTCACCTTCCTCTTGATGCGGGTGCTGCCGGGCGATCCGGCGGTGTTCTTCGCCTCCGGCCCGAATGCCGGCAAGGAGGAGATCGAGGCCATCCGCAAGCAGATGGGCCTCAACAAGCCGGTGCCGGATCAACTGATGCTTTATTTGTATGACGTCGGCCGCGGCAATCTCGGCAGATCGATGACGACTGGGCAGTTGGTCACGAAAGATCTGCGCGAGCGGCTGCCGGCCTCGCTGGAACTGACCTTCACCGCGCTGCTGATCGCGCTGGTATCGGCGGTGCCGCTCGGTGTGCTGGCCGCGCTGAGGCCGGGCTCGGTCATCGACCATGGCGTACGGTTGTTCTGCGCGCTCGGCGTCTGCGTCCCGACCTTCGTCTCGGGCCTGTTGCTGATCTATGTCTTCTATTACCTGCTGGGTGTGGCACCAGACCCGACCGGCAGGGTCGATATCTTCGCATCGCTACCGCCATCGCGGACCGGCTTCCTATTGATCGACTTCCTGCTCGCAGGCGATTTCGAGGGATGGTGGGCCGCTTTCAGGCAATTGATCCTGCCGGCGCTGACCATGGCGCTGTTCGTGGTGGCGCCGCTGGCGCGCATCACGCGCGCCTCGATGCTGGTTTCGCTGGGCAGCGATTTCGTGCGCACCGCCCGTTCCGTTGGCCTTCCGTGGTGGCGGATCGTCGTCACCTATGCGTTGCGCAACGCGATCCTGCCGGTCATCACCATCGCCGGTATCGTGTTCTCGACCATGCTCGGCGCTAATGTGCTGGTGGAGAAGGTGTTCTCTTGGCCGGGCGTTGCCTCCTATGCGCTCGACGCGCTGCTTTCCTCCGACTATGCGCCGGTGCAGGGTTTTGTGCTGCTAATGGCGAGCGTGTTTGTGATCGTCAATCTCGTCGTGGATATTCTCTATGGCATCGCTGATCCCAGGGTGACGATCGGATGACCGGCGCGACGCTTCGCCATGCCGGCTGGATCCTGCGCGGCAATCCACTCACCGGTGTGGCTGCTGCCGGGGTTTTCCTGCTGACGCTGGTCGCGATCTTCGGGCCTTGGGTCGTGCCCTATGATCCGATCGTGTCGGATGTGCCGCAAGCGCTGATGCCGCCGAGCGCGGCACATATCGCCGGCACTGATCAACTCGGACGCGACGTGTTCAGCCGCCTCATCGTCGCGGCACGGCTCGACCTCGCGATTGCCGTCTCGGCGGTCGGAATATCCTTCATGATCGGCGCCGTGGTCGGCGCGATCTGCGGCTACGTCGGAGGCCGGCTCGATCGCGCCGTCGGGCGTTTCGTCGACGTGCTGATGGCGTTTCCGCTGTTCGTGCTGGCGATGGCGATGGTCGCAGCACTCGGCAACCGGGTCGAGAACATCATCATCGCTACCGCCATCATCAATTTGCCGTTCTACATCCGCTTTGCGCGGGCGGAGGTGAATGTCCGCCGCAACGTCGGCTGGGTCGAAGCGGCGCGCGCTTGCGGCGACAGCCACATCTCGGTTGTGCTGCGCTTCCTGCTGCCGAACGTGTTGCCGGCCATGGCGGTGCAAATGTCGCTCAATCTCGGCTGGGCGATCCTCAATGCGGCCGGACTTTCCTTTATCGGGCTCGGGGTCAAGCCGCCGACGCCGGAATGGGGCATCATGGTTGCGGAGGGCGCACGCTTCATTTCGACTGGCAAGTGGTGGCTGGTCGCCTTTCCAGGCCTGGCGCTGATGCTCACCGTGTTGTGTTTCAACCTGCTCGGCGACGGGGTCCGCGATATTCTCGACCCCCGCATGCGAACATGACCCAATCGCTGCTGGCGCTGAGCGACCTGCACGTGACCTTTTCGACGCGACGAGGGCTGGTCGAAGCGGTGCGGGGCGTCACGCTGTCGCTTGGCGAGGGCGAGATGCTCGGCCTGGTCGGCGAGAGCGGCTCGGGCAAATCCGTCACCGGTTTTGCGGTGACGCGGCTGCTTGACACGGCCGGGCGGATCACGGCCGGCAATATCTCCTTTCGCGGGCAGGACATCACGAAAATATCGGAAGGCGATTTCCGCGAGCTGCATGGCGCCGCGATGGCGATGATCTTCCAGAACCCGCGCGCAGCGCTCAATCCGATTCGGGCCGTCGGCGAGCAGATCGCCGATGCCATCTCGGCCCACAAGCGATTGTCGAGAGCCGAAGCGCGTGCCGAGGCGCTGCGGCTGTTGCGAGCCGTGCAAATTCGCGATCCCGAAAAGCGCCTGTCGGCCTATCCGCATGAACTCTCCGGCGGCATGTGCCAGCGCGTGATGATCGCGATGGCGATTTCCTGTAACCCTGCGCTCTTGATCGCCGACGAGCCGACCACCGGGCTTGACGTCACGACGCAGAAGGTCGTAATGGATTTGTTGACCAGGATTGCCGCCGAGCGCGGCATGGCGACCATATTGATCACCCATGATCTCGGTCTCGCGGCCCGCTATTGTCGCCGCGTCGTGGTGATGGAGCAGGGCCGGCTGGTCGAGGAGGCTGAGCCGAAGACGCTGTTCCGCGCGCCGCGGCACCCCTACACCAGGCGTCTTGTTGCAGCTTCGCCCACCGCCACTTCCCGGATCGCGGACCTCGTGACGGATGAGGAGCGGGGGCGGCACGTTGCGATACGCCTTGCGCCCAAGCCGCAGCCTGCGCCGGGAACGCCGCCGCTGCTCGAGGTGCAGAAACTCGCTAAGCGGTTCGATCAGGGCACACCCGCGGTTGCGGACTTTTCGATGATGATAAAGGCCGGCGAGAGCGTCGGTCTGGTCGGCGAATCCGGTTCGGGCAAGAGCACGACATCGCGCATGATCTGCCGCTTGATCGACCCGAGCGAGGGGGAGATCGCATTCGAGGGGCAATCGATCGGCCATATCCCGGCACGCGATTTTCACCGCTCACCGTTTCGCAAGGATATCCAGATTGTCTTTCAGGATCCAAACGACAGCCTCAACCCGCGCTTTACCGCCTATGACTGCATCGCCCATCCGCTTCTGCGGCTTCTTGGCATGCGGGTGGGCGACGCGCTGCGGCAACGCGTGAAGGAGTGCGCGCAACGCGTTGGATTACCTATGGAATTGTTGCCTCGGTTTCCGCATCAACTCTCCGGTGGTCAGAAGGCCCGGGTCGGGATTGCGCGTGCCATCGCATGCCAGCCGCGCCTGTTGGTGCTGGACGAGCCGACAGCGGCGCTCGACGTCTCGGTGCAGGCAGTTGTGCTGCAACTGCTCGATCGTTTGAGGCGCGAGGACGGCCTCGCTTTCCTGTTCGTCAGCCACGACCTCAACGTTGTTCGCATGATGTGCGATCAGACGATCGTGCTGCGAGGTGGCCGGATCGTCGAGCAAGGCGAAAGCCGGGCACTGTTCGATAATCCCCAAACCGCTTACACACGTGAGCTGGTCGAAGCCGTGCCGCATATCGAGACCGGGCTCGTCGCAGAGGCGACCTGAAATTCTGCGTCCATGATCTCGGATGTTGAGCTACTCGTGATCGATGGAGCCGGCTGAAGGCGGGAATAACCTCGGACCTAACAAAGTCTTGCCGTCCAAGGACTTTAGCAAGTTCAGGGAGCGGGGACTCTGCGGGGCGATGAGCAAGGAAACACAGCGCTGGCCTGCCAGGCTTGATTGGGACCACGTCGCGGCAGATGCCCTGGAACTGGCCCGCCAGATGCCCCCGGGCCCCGAACGCAACGAGGCCCTCAAATTGGCCGGCCAGCTTCGTTGCGCCGCCGACGCACGGGGATTGGTCTTTGCCAAGCGGGGCCGACCGCGAAAGTAAACCCGCGGCGGCTGCGCGCGTGGCATGAAGGGCGCTGTTGCCCAGCTCAACGGCTTTTTGGACCGGCCCAGGCTCGCGTTGGAATCGCGCGGCTTGTTCGGGAATAGCAAGCGCGGATTCAAGGCGCAGCCGCCGATGCCCGATGCCGTCCACTGACATTGCTGCTGGGTCTGATAGAAACAATAGAGGTAACCTTCGCGTGACAGGCACCACGGATATTCCTGGGCGTGAACCGTCGCCGGCATCAACGAGGCGGCGATGGCCAATGCGACCGCCGTAAGCGGCGAAAGTCCGGCCACTCGAATTCCGAGCGGGAATTGCTGAAGCGATTTTGCGTTATTGGATTTGATACGCTTCGGGTGCATGTTTTCTTCTCGCGCGGGTCATGGCTGCGACGACCGCACGTCAGAATGCATCTCTGTTGCGTTGGGATCGTGCCTGTTCGTCTCTGGCAGAAAAACTCACGCCAGGCTTCGGATATTCCCGAACATGCAAATAGTCTCGTGCGCGCGCTGTTACTTCGCCAAGAGCGCCGCGGAGAGACGCTCCCATGCCTGCTCGTTTGCAGGCAATCCAAATCTCAGCCACAGCGGTTCACGGGGAAGGACGCGAACATGGATGCCGTTGCTTCCTAACCTCTCAACGATCTCTATCGCCTCGCGATGACGGACAAGCCGAAAAAGCGGCGTTCCGCCGAGTACCGTAAAACCCGTAGTTTCCAGCATGGCATCCAAGCGCTGCCGATCCGACTCCAGACGGATCTTCGCCTCGACCAGCCAACGCGCGTCGTTGAGCGCCGCCTTGCCGATGCGCAAGCCGGGCCCCGAGATGGCCCAGGGTCCGAGCTCGGCGCGGATGCGGCTTGCGAGAGAATGTTCCGCGATCGCGAAGCCGAGCCGCAATCCGGCCAATCCGTAAGTCTTGCCGAACGACCTCAGGACGATCGTGGCAGGGGGAAGGTCCGGGGCGATACTCGCCGTTTCCGGCAGCACGTCGACAAAGGCTTCGTCGACGACGAGCAGTCCATTCTTTTTCGCAAGCATCGATGCAACGGCGCGAAGCGCGCTCGTCGAAGTTACGCGTCCGGTCGGGTTGTCGGGATTGACGACGATGATAACATCGGCGTGGTCGCGCTGGTCGAGATCTCCCACCACCGAAACACGATGTCCTTGTCGCGTCCAGCAGGCCTCGTGCTCCTCGTAGGTGTGTCCGAGTATCGCAACTTCAGATTTCGGAACGAGGCGGGGAAGAAGCTGGATCAAAGCCTGCGTACCCGGTGCGGCAACGATCATCTCCGAATTGCGAACCCGGTACCTTGTCGCCGCCGCGGCCAGCAACGCCTCCTCCTCGGAGCGCATCGGCAGGCGCGACCAGACTTCCGCCGGCAACTCGGGAATAGGGAAGGGGACCGGATTGATGCCGGTCGATAGATCGATCCACGGCTCCGGCGCGCCTGGAAATCGTTTTCGCGCGGCGTCCAGATTGCCGCCGTGCGAGACAGGTTCCGCGCCGGCTGGCAGCGTGATAGGCAGAGCCCTTGCATTACCCAAGACATTACTAAAGTGTTCCGGATCACGCATGTTCGCTGAACTCGCTTTCACGACGCTCGCCATCGAAGCAGCTTTCGGATATCCGCACGCCCTCTATCGCTGGATCGGCCATCCCGTCAGCTGGATCGGGGCGCTGATAGCATGGTGCGAGCAGGCTTGGAACCGTCCTGAATTCTCGTTCGAACGCCGTCGCATGCTTGGCCTTGCGACACTGTTTTTGCTGCTTGCCGTCAGCGGTTCGTTGGGCACGGTCATCTTCCTGCTGGCGCAACACTTCCTCCCGGGCTTTGCGAGCATGCTCATCCTGGGAGCCGCCGCCAGCACGCTGCTGGCCCAACGCAGCCTCGATGCGCATGTCCGCACCGTCGCCGATGTGCTGGAGCAGAAGGGGATCGAGGCCGGACGTCAAGCGGTGTCGATGATTGTCGGACGCGATACGCAAAATCTGGATGTCGCCGGTGTCAGCCGCGCCGCCATCGAGAGCCTCGCCGAGAATTTTTCCGACGGCGTCGTGGCACCGCTGTTCTGGCTCCTCATTGCCGGATTGCCCGGTGTTTTCAGCTACAAGGCGATCAACACCGCCGACAGCATGATCGGCCACAAGTCCGATCGCTATCTCGCCTTTGGCTGGGCGTCAGCCCGTGTCGACGACCTCGTCAATCTGCCGGCGTCAAGGCTCTCCGCGTTTTGGCTGCTGCTGGCCTCGGCGACAATGTCCGGGCTGTCGCCCCGCGGCGCGGCCATGACCCTATGGCGCGATGCGGCAAAACACCGCTCGCCGAATGCCGGATGGCCCGAGGCAGCGATGGCGGGCGCGTTGGGTCTGAGGCTTGCCGGCCCGCGTGCCTATCACGGAGCAATGCTCGACGCGCACTGGATTGGCGATGGCCGCGAGACGGCCGGGGCCCCGGACATTCGTATCGCTCTCCGCCAATACCGGGTCGCATGCGCAATTCAATTAGCGTGCGTTGCGGGACTAGCCGTCGCTATGGCGCTCCTTTGAGGTCCGGCGCGCGGGCGAGCTCAAGCAGACGGTTGCAGTCGACGTGTTGCTCGATGTGGTCTGCGAGGCGATCCAGCGTCGCCTCGACGTCGGCCTCATAAATGAGGGCGGAAGGTTGCTGTGCTACGCGACGCAGCCAATAGTCGCGCTGCCGGTCGTCGGAAAAGAGCCCGTGAACGTAGCAACCGGCGATGCGGTCGGAGGCGTCGACCGCTCCTTCTTCTCGCCCGTCGGCGAAACGCAACAGCGGCTTCGTGCAGCCGGCGCCAGTCGTGCGTCCAATGTGCATCTCATATCCCTTGAATGGCGCCGTCCCATCGGCACTCTCGCCAAGGATATCGAGGAGCATCTTGTCGCCCTGAAGCACCGTCTCGACATTCAGTAAACCCAGACCGGCAACGGAGCTGGCGGGTCCCTCGATCCCGTCCGGATCGGATATTTGGGTGCCGAGCATCTGATACCCGCCGCAAATTCCGAGCACATGACCGCCGCGCCGCACATGCGCGTTGAGGTCGATATCCCATCCGGTTTGGCGCAGCGCGGTGAGATCGGCAATGGTGGCTTTGGAGCCTGGCAGGATCACAAGTGCAGCGTCGCCGGGAATGGGGTCTCCCGGTTTGATGAAGGTGAGTTCGACGCCGGGTTCAAGCCGCAACGGATCAAAGTCATCAAAATTCGAAATGCGGGGATAGGCGAGTACGACGATCAAGCTACGGTCGCTCTTATCGCGATGTCGGCCGATGGCAAGTCCGAGCGCGTCTTCCGCAGGCAGCCGGCCGGCAGCCTCGAAGAACGGCACCAGACCGAGCGGCTGCCAGCCGGTGAGCCTTGCGATGGTTGCCAACCCGTCGCTAAAGAGAGACGGATCGCCGCGAAATTTGTTGATGATAAAGCCTGCTATCATCGCCGCATCCTCGGCAGCGATGACGGCCTTTGTGCCAACGAGACTGGCGATGACGCCGCCGCGGTCGATATCACCGATCAGCACAATCGGCACGCTTGCCGTGCGCGCGAAGCCCATATTGGCGATGTCGCCTGCTCTTAAGTTCACCTCCGAGGCCGAACCCGCACCTTCGACAAGGACGAGGTCAGTTTCACGCGCAAGATGGCCAAAACTTTCAAGCACGGCCTTAAGCAACCTGGGCTTCATCGCCTGATACTCGCGCCCTTTCGCGTTACCGACGACTTTGCCCTGCACGACCACCTGCGAGCCCGTTTCGCTCTGCGGCTTCAGCAGTACCGGGTTCATATGAATGCTCGGCTCTACGCGCGCCGCCCGCGCCTGCAGCGCCTGCGCCCTTCCGATTTCACCGCCGTCTGCAGTAACGGCGGCATTATTCGACATGTTCTGTGGCTTGAAAGGCCTGACCCGAAGTCCGCGATTGGTGAAGGCGCGCGCCAAACCCGCAACAAGCAGCGACTTGCCGACGTCGGAGCCGGTACCCTGCAGCATGATGGCGCGCGCGAGGGTCAAAATTCAATGCCTGGCTGCGCCTTCACCCCGGCCGCGAAGTGATGCTTCACCGCCATCATTTCGGTCACGAGGTCGGCGGCTTCGATCAATTCGGGCTTGGCATTGCGGCCGGTGACGACGACGTGCAAGTCAGGCCGCCGGGTCGCGAAGGCCGCGAGCACCTTCGTGAGGTCGAGATGATCGTAGCGCAAGGAGATGTTGAGCTCATCGAGGATCAACAGCCGGATCGAAGGATCCTCCATCAGCTCGGTTGCTCTCGACCATGCACGCTCGGCGGCAGCGACATCGCGCGCACGATCCTGGGTTTCCCAGGTAAAGCCTTCGCCCAGCGTGTGCCATTTGACCTGATCGCCAAAGCGCTCGATCGCGCTGCGCTCGCCGGTTTGCCAGGCTCCCTTGCCGAACTGCACCACGCCGCACTGAAAGCCGCGCCCGATGGCGCGCAGCAGAAGACCAAAGGCCGCCGTCGATTTGCCCTTGCCCTTGCCGGTGTGGACAATCAGCAGCCCTTTCTCAATCGTCTTGCCCGCGACCTCGGCGTCCTGCACCGCCTTGCGGTTGGCCATTTTTGCCTTATGGCGAACTTCCTCGTCGGTTTCGGATGTCATGATTTCGGGATTCCTCGAACTGTCTTATTTCAGAATGAGCGGCAATCCTGCCGCGATCAAGACGGCGCGGTCGGCGACGGCCGCGACTTGCATGTTGAGGCGGCCTTGCGCATCCCGAAATTTCCGCGCCAGCGCATTATCGGGAACGATCCCAAAACCGACTTCATTGGAGACGACGACAACAGGTCCTTCAGCATCGCGCAAGGCGGTGACCAGCCGCTGCTGTTCGGCAAGCAAATCCTGGCCGGCCAGCATGACATTGCTGAGCCACAGCGTGAGACAATCGATCAGCACGGCTTGTCCATCACTTGCATGTGCCGCGATCGCGCCGGGCAAATCGAGCGGCGCCTCGACGGTGCGCCACCTGCCATCGCGCCGGTGTCGGTGTTCGGTAATCCGGGCCGCCATCTCGTCATCATGTGCTTCCGCGGTGGCGACATAGACCCAGGGCGGCGCGCAGTCCATCACCAATTCCTCGGCATATCTGCTCTTTCCCGACCGCGCGCCGCCGAGAACGAAGGTGAGACGAGGCAGGACAGGGAGGTTCATAACCGGCGAATTCGATTGACGGGGGTTGATCCTTGCCCTTATCAATCGGGTGACGGTTCCCCGCAAGGGGATTGAATGGGAACGCGGTCAGGGCTCACTAGCCTCCAAAGGCATGGGCCCTCAAGCCGCGGCTGCCCCCGCAACTGTAGTCGGTGAGCTGAAGGCCAAGACACCACTGGGAAACCGGGAAGGTGGCCGGATGCTGAGACCCGAGAGCCAGGAGACCTGCCGTCAGGAAAGCTGTTATCCGGCCCGTCGCGCGGGGCGTCGCGATGGTCATTTGAAGGCTCAACCTGCGGCGAAATTCGTCGCGAATTGGGCCCGTCGGAAGCGGCACCAGTCCAGGGCACACGAAGCCCACCACGACGGAGGTCCGCGATGAAGACTTTGCTCAAAAGCAAAATTTGGCTCAAAAGAACAAGCGTGCTTGCAGCGGGTGCGTTTATGCTCGCGCCGACCGCTGCGCTCGCCCACCATGTGATGGGTGGCAAGGTTCCCGTCACCTTCATGCAAGGGCTGTTGTCAGGCCTCGCACACCCGATCATCGGACTCGATCATTTTGCCGCCGTCGTCGGCGTCGGCATTTTGGCAGCGTTGCTCGGCCGCGGCGTTCTCCCGGTGCTTGCTTTCAGCGCCGCCATGATCCTCGGCGTCGTGCTGCATCTTGCAAGCGCTAATATTCCGGCGGCCGAGGTCCTTGTCGGACTTTCGACGCTCATGATCGGCGGCGTGGTCGCGCTTCGGCTTTCGCTCGGCCTGTTGCCGGCTGCCGCGCTGTTCGCCGCCGCAGGTGTTGTCCACGGCTATGCGCTCGGCGAATCCATTGTCGGCGCCGAACCATCACCGCTTGGCGCCTATCTTGCCGGTTTGCTCGCGATTCAAACAATCATAGCCGTTGCGGCTTACGCGGCAACGATCAGGTTTCGGCACCGCGCTCCCCGGTTCAACCGGGCAGGAATGGCGGCATCCGGTGCTCTGATCGCCCTGATCGGCGCGGTGACGGCTGCCACTGCCGGCTTCGCGGTCTGAGCGCGTCAAGCACATGACCCCATCCATCGACAGCGCGGCCTCGCCGCACCCAAGCGCCTCGAAACTGTTCGTCTGTATCACCTGCCGACTGCTCGACGCGCCAACCGAGGATCTGGAGGCGCGTCCCGGCGCGCGCCTGATGAAGGCCCTGTCGCAGCTCTTCGACGACAGCGGGCAGGACATCGAGATCGTACCGGTCGAGTGCCTGTCGAACTGCACCCGCGGTTGCACGGTTGCCGTCTCGGGGCCGGGCAAATGGACCTACGTGATCGGTGCTCTCGATCCCGAACAGCATGCCGATGACGTGGTTCGATTTGTAAGACTTCACCATGCCCATGCCGAGGGGTTGCCGGTCTGGCGGGAGCGCCCGGTCCATATCCGCAAGAACACGATCGCGCGGGTTCCGCCGCTCGCTCAGCCGGCGACAGCCGATTTAGAGGCAGCTTCGCGATGACATATTTGACAAAAGTTCCTTGCACGATCGTCACTGGCTTCCTCGGCGCCGGCAAGACGACGCTGGTCCGCCATATCCTGGAGAATGCCGGGGGGCGCCGCCTTGCCGTGATTGTCAATGAATTCGGCGATATCGGCATCGACGGCGAGATCCTCAAGAGCTGCGGCATCGAAAGCTGCCCGGAAGAGCGCATCGTCGAATTGTCCAACGGCTGCATCTGCTGCACTGTGGCGGATGATTTCGTCCCCGCGCTCAAGCGTCTGATCGACCACCCGATGCCGCCGGAACACATCGTCATCGAGACCTCAGGCCTCGCGCTTCCAAAGCCGTTGGTGCAGGCGTTCAACTGGCCGGAGATCGCCTCGCGCGTCACGGTCGACGGCGTTGTTGCCGTGGTCGACGGCGCGGCCGTCGCCGCCGGACGGTTCGCGGACGATCCGGATGCCGTCAGCCGCCAACGGGCGGCGGATACGTCGCTCGATCATGAGAACCCGCTCGAGGAAGTCTATGAAGATCAGCTGCTCTGCGCCGATCTGGTCGTTTTGAACAAGGCCGATTTGATGTCGGCAGAAGAGCGGCATGGGGTGACGAGCGAGATCGGACGGGTGGTTTCAAGATCGGTCAAGATCGTTGAAGTCGAGAACGGCCGGGTATCTCCCGCGATCCTGCTCGGACTAGGCGTTGCTGCGGAAGCTGATCTCGCAAACCGCGCCTCGCATCACGACAATGAGGCCGAGCACGACCACGACGATTTCGAATCGTTCGTGATCGATCTCGGAAGTTTTGAAACGCCGCAAACCCTGATTGCGAAAATTGCCGATGCGGCGGAAAAGCACGACATCCTTAGGGTCAAGGGTTTCGTGGAGATTTCCGACAAACCGATGCGCCTTCTGGTTCAGGGCGTCGGGTCCCGCATCCAGCACCGGTTCGATCGTGCCTGGTACAAGGATGAGGAGCGTTGTAGCCGTCTGGTCGTGATCGGCCAGAAGGGGCTCGATATGGCTGCCATTCGAAACCTGATCCAGGGTTGATCACGCATGCATCTGCTGGCGACCCAGGTTGCGAAGTTGGACGAGGCAGAAGCCGCGCTCGATCTCGAACAGTCGCCGGCTGAAGTCGTCGTGCTTTCTTTCGCCGACAGCGATCTGTCGGCGCTTGCTTCTGCGTGGAAGTCGGATGCCGGCATGCTGCCGACGCTGAGACTTGCCAGTCTCAAGAAGCTCAAGCATCCGATGTCTGTAGACCTCTATGTCGAGCGGGTGGTCGCGCAAGCCCGTGCGGTGATCGTCCGCTGTCTCGGAGGTTTCGAATATTGGCGATATGGGCTGGAGATCATCGCTTCAATCGCGCGCCAGAATAAAATCCTGTTCGCCGCTTTGCCCGGCGACGATCGCTCTGATCCACGCCTGGGGGAACTTTCGACAGTGAGTGCGGGAACGTTGGCTCGTCTGGATCACTTTTTTAGGGAAGGCGGGCCGGAGAATCTCCGGCAGGCTTTGAGATATGTCGGCAGCCTCGTTGGTCGCGACATCTCCTGGACGGAAGCCAGCCCGATCGGACCGGTTGCCGGATTTTCCGCCGACGGACGTGCGGTACCTCTAGACGATTTATGCAACGCGGTTGATCCGCGCCCGGTTGCACTCATCGTCTTCTACAAGGCAAGCTTGCTCGCCGCCGACACCGCGCCGATCCGGGCCATGATGGCCGCGCTCGAAACGCAAAACCTGACGCCGGTTGCGGTCGCCGTCTCAAGTCTCAAGGACCTCGCGGCAGCAGAAGGTATCGGCCGGCTCATTGCCGCACGGCGGCCGGCGATCATTCTCAACGCGACGGCATTTTCCGCGCTGCGCGAAGACGGCACGACTGTGCTCGACGCCGCCGATGTTCCTGTCTTGCAAATGGTGCTGGCAAGCAACCCGCAGGAGGCTTGGGCTTCGTCGCCGCGCGGGCTGTCGCCGACGGATCTTGCCATGAATGTTGTGTTGCCTGAGCTGGATGGGCGGTTGTTGACCCGTGCCGTTTCGTTCAAGGTCGAGGACGACTTCGATCCCGGAATCGAATTTGCAGCAGTGAGGCACCAGCCACATCCCGATCGGATTGATTTTGTCGCGCGCCAGGCGGGCCGCTTCGCCAAGCTGAGCCGGACCCCGCGCAAGGAGCGCCGACTGGCACTGGTTCTATCCGATTATCCGGCGCGCGCGGGACGTGCTGGTTATGCGGTGGGATTGGACACAGTCGAAAGCATTGTTCAAATCGTCAACCTTCTGCGGGCGGAAGGCTACGATGTTGGCGCGGAGCAATTGCGCGCCGCCGATGTCGAGATGTTGCTTGCGGGAAATTCCACCCGCCTCGACGTTCCGCTTGGCTCTTACGCGAGATGGTTGGAGGCTTTGCCGCCGGTTTTGCAGAGTGAGATTGAGAATAGATGGGGCGCTGCCGCGGCCGACCCGGCCGTCGAAGACGATGCTTTTGCTTTTCCGGAGATCGAAGCCGGAAAGCTCTTGATTTTTCTCCAGCCTGATCGCGGATCGGCGGTTGACCGCAAGTCCGGCTATCACGACATTTCGGTGCCGCCGCGCCATGCCTATGTTGCGCTGTATGCCTGGCTGCGAGAGCAGGCGCAGGTTGACGCCGTCATTCATCTTGGAACCCATGGCACCCTGGAGTGGCTGCCCGGCAAGGCGCTCGCGCTTTCTGCGGGGTGCTGGCCCGAGGCAGTGCTGGGTCCGCTGCCCGTGATCTATCCCTTCATCGTCAATAATCCGGGTGAGGCGGTGCAGGCCAAGCGCCGGCTCAGTGCGGTGACTGTCGGCCATCTCACGCCACCGCTGAGCACGGCGGGGTTGCACGGGGCGATGGCTGAGCTGGAAGCGCTGGTCGAGGAATATGCCGATGCGGAAGGCCTTGATCGGCGCCGGCTTGGTCTGCTTGAAAGCGCGATTATAGACACTGCCTGGACAACCGGCCTCGCCGCCGAATGCAATCTTTCAAAGGATGAGCCGGCGCGCGAGGCAATCGTCAAACTCGACGCGCATCTCTGCGACATCAAGGAGCTCAGTATCCGCGACCGGCTGCATGTGTTCGGGAGGGCGCCTGAGCGTGATGTGCAGGCGTCGCTGGTCGAAGCAATCGTCGCAGCGTCAGGCGCTTCGGTGACGGATGATCGGCGTGAGAAGATCGCAGCCGCCGTCCAGAGCAGCGCCTCACACGAGCAGACGGCGCTGCTGGCGGCGCTCGACGGACGCCGCGTCGGCCCAGGCCCCGCCGGTGCGCCGAGCCGGGGCAGGGCGGACGTTTTGCCGACGGGAAGGAATTTGACCACGATTGATCCGCGATCGATTCCGACGCGGACGGCGACGATCATCGGCCAAAAGGCCGCCGATGAGGTGGTGCGTCGCTACTTGCAGGATCACGGCGATTATCCGCGCGCGCTGGTGATCGATCTTTGGGCCTCGGCATCGCTGCGGACTGGCGGCGACGATCTTGCGCAGGCGCTTGGCTATCTCGGCGCGCGCCCGGTTTGGGATACCTCGTCCAACCGTGTCACGGGCATTGAGGTTCTGCCGCTTGCGAAACTGCAACGGCCGCGCATCGATGTGACGTTGCGAATATCCGGTCTGTTCAGAGATATTTTCGAGACGCAGATCGCGCTTCTTGACACGGCCATTCGCAAGATCGCTGCACTCGATGAGGATGACGCCGATAATCCGATCGCCGGCGCGCGTCGGCAGGGCGACGATCCTGCCCGGATTTTTGGGGGCTCGCCCGGCAGCTATGGTGCTGGAACCGCGGCCGTCGCACTAGATAGCAGCTGGCGAACGCGCGAAGATCTTGGCGAGGCCTACCTCTCCGCGGTGACCCATGCTTACGGGGGCGCGCAACCGGTCATGCCAGCGACAGATAGTTTTCGCAACCGTGTGTCTGCAGCCGATGCACTCGTCCATCCGCAAGACGACCGCGAGCGGGACCTTCTTGATGGCGACGGCGTCGCCGATTTCGTCGGCGGCTTTGCGGCGGCCGCGGCATTGCTCGGCAATGATGCTGAACTCTATCACCTCGATACCAGCGACCCGTCAATTCCAAAAGCGCGTACGGTCGGTGAGGAAATCGTACGCGTCGTCAGGGGACGCCTGACCAATCCGCGCTGGATCAAGGGCATGCTTGGCCACGGTCATCGCGGCGTCGCCGAACTCGCCCAGGGCGTCGATGCGCTCTATGCCTTCGCGGCAACGACCGGCGTTGTACCAAATCATCTGTTCGACGTCACCCATGATGCCCTTATCGCGGATGAAGCGGTTCTCGCCGCGATGATCGCGGCTAATTCCGCTGGCGCGGCAGCAATTGCCGTCCGGCTGCGCGATGCGCTCAACCGCGGACTCTGGGTCGCGCGGCGCAATGCGGTAACCGGCGAGCTCGACCGCGCCGTCGCAAGATCGCGGGGCAACCGCTCTCCTTCGATGGAGGCGACCAAGTGAAGAGCGCCGCAGCACTCGAGGTGAAGGGCTGGTGCCCGGGCGCATTGAGGCCGATGCGGAGCGGCGACGGGCTGATCGTGCGGGTGCGCCCGCTATGCGGAAGATTCACGCCGAACGAACTTATGGCTCTTGCCGAGGCGGCTCAGCGTTTCGGTAACGGCCATATCGACCTGACGCGGCGCGCCAACCTGCAAATCCGTGGCGCTAGCGAAGAAACTTTGCCGGGGCTGCACGAAATCATCGGTGGGCTCGGGCTTCTCGACGCCACACCGGAAGCGGAGGCGGTACGCAACCTCATGATCAGTCCGCTCGCGGGCATCGACCCGACTGCAGCTGCTTGATATCAGCGGGATCGCCGGGGAGCTCGCGCGGATGCTTGCGTCGGAGCGCTCTCTCTGGGCGCTACCGTCCAAATTTGGTTTCATCGTCGATGGTGGCGGGATCCTGACGCTGGCGGAGCAGCGCGCCGACATTCGTCTTGCGGCTGTCCGCGATGGCACGGGCCCTGCGGTTGCGATCGGCCTCGACACGAAGTGCGGAACGGAGTGGCTCGGTTCGGTCGCTCCCGCTGCGGCGGCCGCGGCAGCGATCGAAATCGCGCGCGCCTTTCTTGAGGTGACGCTTGACGGGACGCGGCAACGCATGCGCGACCTCTCCGACGAGGGCTTAGCGTCCCTCCGATCAGCGATGCGATCGCGGCTCGATCCGCTGCACGATCGATCCGCGAAAAGCCGATGCGTCGCTGGACCGTGCGCGTTGGCTTGCTAGATTTGGGTTGCGGCCGGTTCGCCGTGGGTATCGCCGCGCCGTTTGGCCGCGTCGAGAGCCGATCAGCTTCGAACACTTGCGGACGCGATGGCGGCCTTCGGCGTCGAGGAGATCAGGCTTTCGCCCTGGCGCGCTCTGTACGCACAGGTGCCGCAGCGCATCGGCAGGACAGGCGATCCTCGATGTCGCTCGATCCGTCGGCTTGATCACCGATCCGCGTGATCCGCTGCTTCGGCATCGAAGCCTGTCCGGGCGCGCCGGCCTGTCGGTCGACCAGCCTGGACACCCGCGGCGATGGGCGCCGGCTTGCGGCATTGCTGCCCGGTTCGGCTTTGCCGGGAGCAGTTCATGTCTCCGGCTGCGCCAAGGGCTGCGCGAAATCCGCAGCGGCCGATCTCGTGCTGGTCGGCGCCGATCGGGCGATATGGCATCGTTCGTAACGGAACCGCGCAGGATCACCCTGCAATCAGCGCGTTTCTTTCGCCGAGCTCGTCGCCGATCCCGGCGCTATCTTCGCTTCCGGCGAGGGGTGCAGGCCATGACTGAATTGCGCACCTATATTCGCGACGGGGCCGAGATCTACCGCAACTCGTTTGCGATCATCCGCGCCGAGGCCGATCTTTCCGCGCTTCAAGGAGATCGAAGAAAAGATCGTGGTCAGGATCATCCACGCCTGCGGCATGATCGATATCGCCGACGATATCGTGATGTCCCCGACATTTGCCGCGAGTGCACGTGCGGCATTGTTGCGGGGCGCGCCGATCCTGTGTGATGCGAAGATGGTCGCGCACGGCATCACCCGTAGCCGGCTGCCGCAGGACAACAACGTCATCTGCACGCTCGACGATCCCGCCGTGGCGCAGTCTCGCCGCCGAAATCGGCAACACGCGCTCGGCCGCGGCGCTGGAACTGTGGCGGCCTCATCTCGAAGGCGCCGTCGTCGCCATCGGCAATGCGCCGACATCGCTGTTTCGACTGCTCGAAATGCTCGACCAGGGCGCGCCGCCTCCCGCCGCGATCATCGGCGTTCCCGTCGGCTTTGTCGGTGCCGCCGAATCCAAGGAAGCGCCTCGCGGCGCAGACCCGCGTGTCCCTTTCTTGTCGTGCGTGGCCGCAGGGGCGGCAGCGCGATGGCGGTGGCCGCGGTCAATGCGCTGGCGAGTGAGCGCGAATGATGGACTCTTGACGCGATCGCGGGAACGGCGCGCGCGGGAACGCTCTACGGCATCGGTGTCGGACCCGGCGATGTCCGCTATCTGACGCTGCGGGCGGCGGCACTGGTGCGCGATGTCGATGTGATTGCGTTTTTTGCCAAGCGCGGGCTGCAAGGAAATGCGCGCGGCATCGTCGATCCCTTGATGGGACCGGCCGCGAGCGAGCTTCGGCTCGAATACCCCGTGACCAATGAAATTCCGCCCGAAGATCCCGTCTTATCAGGAACAGATCGGCCGGTTTTATGAAGAGAGCGTCGAGCGCTGTCGGCGCTTGCTTCGGCAAGGCAAGTCCGTCGGGCCTGCTGGCCGAAGGCGATCCGTTTTTCTACGGCTCGTTCATGCACATCTGGCGCCGTCTCGATAAGGTGTTTCCCGATCGAGGTCGTGCCGGGCGTCACCGGCATGTCGGGCTGCTGGACGCGCGCCAACGCGCCGATCACCTGGGGCAACGACATCCTCTCGGTGTTGCCGGGGACCTTGGGCGAAGAGCAATTGACGCGCCGCCTCGCCGACACCGACGCCGCCGTCATCATGAAGGTCGGCAACAATCTCGCCAAGGTCCGCCGCGCCGTCGACGGCGGCCGGCCTGCTGGCGCGCGCGATCTATGTCGAGCGCGGCACCATGCAGGGCGAGCAGATCATGCCGCTGTCCGAGGGGCCTGAAGTCGGCAGCCCTTATTTTTCGATGGTGCTGATTCCCGGGTCAGGGGAGGCGGCTGTGAGCGGTTCGCTCGTCATTGTCGGTCTTGGACCCGGATCGATCGATCTGTTGACGCCGGCCGCCACGCGAGCGCTTCGTGCCGCGACCGATCTCGTCGGCTATGGACCCTATCTCGATCGAATTCCGGAGACCGTTCCCGGTCAGCGCCGTCATCGCTTCCGACAATCGCGTCGAGATCGAGCGGGCGCGTCACGCGCTCACGCTCGCCGCCGAAGGCAGCAAGGTCGCGGTCGTCTCGGGTGGAGATCCCGGCGTATTCGCGATGGCGGCGGCGGTGTTCGAAGCCATCGAGGGCGGCGATCCCGACTGGCGTGAACTCGACATTCACGTCGAGCCCGGCATAACCGCGATGCTGGCCGCCGCCGCCGAAGTCGGCGCCCCGCTCGGCGGGGATTTTTGCGCGATCTCGCTGTCGGACAATCTGAAGTCATGGGAGACCATCGAACGACGGCTGCGGGCCGCCGCTCGAAGGTGACTTCGTCATCGCGCTCTATAACCCTGCGTCGAAAGCCCGTCCGCATCAGCTTGGGCAGGCATTCGATCTGTTGCGAACGATCAAGCCGCCGCAGACCGTCGTGCTGTTTGTCAGGAAGGCGGCGACGCCCGAAACGCGTGTCATCGTCACGACCGCTGGCCGAAGCCGATCCGGCGCTTGCCGATATGCGCACGCTGGTCATCATTGGGGCTGCGGCAACGCGGCTCATGTCCCGAACCGGGCATCGGCCCTGGGTCTATACGCCGCGCGCGGAACAGGAGGTTGCGCGATGAGCGAGTTGCTGTTCCAGCCACGTCGACGGCGCGCCTCGGCATTTTCCACGGCATGTCCGTGCGACTTGTGCGGACGCGCGATCATCACGACCGGGAATGCCAAGCTTGCGCGCCGCCTCGATCTTCGCGTAGGTCGCGCGCCCGCCCGAATTCTTGGAGACGAGCACGTCGATCTTCTCGTGCGTGAGAAGCGCCGTTTCGGCCTGCTCGTCGAACGGACCGCGATCGAATATCAAGCGGATATCGGGCGGCAGCACGATACCCTCCGGCGGGTCGATCAGTGCGCGCGATGTAGTGATGATGAGGGCGCGCTTGCGAAGGCGCCGAGTTCGAGGCGGCCAAGGCTGAGAAAAACCCGGCGCGGCTCCGGCCCGAGCGCATCGGCGGCGGCTTCCGCGCTCGCGACCGTCAGCCAGTTGTCGCCCGGCTGCGGCTGCCAGGCCGGGCGCACGATCGTGGCGAGCGGGATTGCAAGCCGTTCGCAGGCGGCCACGGCATTGGACGAGATTTGATCGGCATAGGGATGCGTTGCGTCGATCGACGGCCTCGATGGCTTCCTGCGTCAAGCCATGCGGCCAGATCCGTCGACGCCGCCGAAGCCGCCGATCCGCGTGCGAACCGGTTGCGTCCGCGGTTCGAGGTGCGCCCGGCCAGCGAGAGCGTCGTCTCAAAGCGGTGGTCGGCCGCAAGCAGACGCGCCAGCTCCGAGGCCTCCGTCGTACCTCCGAGGATGAGAACGCGCATCGGGGCTTGTTCCATGATGGCTGAGCCCGCAATCTGCACGGGGCAGCGCTGGCTGTCCATCGTCGGCATCGGCGAAGATGGCGTGGAAGGACTTTCCTCCGTGGCCCGGCAGCTGATCCATTCGGCGGAGCTGGTGGTGGGCGGCGCGCGCCATCTGGAATTGGCGAACGAACTTATTCGGGGCCGGCGTCTGGCGTGGCCGAGTCCCATCGAGTGACGCGTTCCCCGAGATCGAGCGTCATCGCGGACGTCCCGTCGCGGTGCTGGCGAGCGGCGATCCCTTTCATTTCGGCGTCGGCAAGCAGATCGCGGCCTTTGTCCCGGCCGATGAGTTCGTTTGCCTGCCGCAGCCCTCCGCTTTCAGTCTCGCCGCCGCGAGGATGGGCTGGCCGCTGCAGGACGTCGCGCTGGTCACGCTGCACGGTCGCGCGCTCGACGGCATTATTCGGCACCTGCAACCCGGCGCGCGGATCCTGGCGCTCTCCTGGGACGGCGCGACGCCGCGCAAGCTTGCCGAACTTCTCGCCGCGCGTCGCATGGGACAATCGCGAATGACCGTGCTCGAGGCGATGGGCGGCGCGCGCGAGCGGGTACGTCACGCCACGGCTTCGAATTTCGAGATCGAGGACATCCAGCCGCTCAATACGATCGCGATCGAGGTGGTCGCGGAACCCGACGCCGCCATCATTCCCTTGCGCCCGGCCTTGACGACGATTTGTTCGAGCATGACGGCCAGCTGACGAAGCGGGAAATTCGTGCGGTGACGCTTTCGTCGCTGCAGCCGCTGCACGGTCAACTGCTCTGGGATATCGGGCTTGGCGCGGGCTCGGTCGCGATCGAGTGGCTGCTGCAGCATCCGTCGCTGCGCGCGATCGGCATCGAGGCGCGCAGCGATCGCGCCGGCCGGGCGGCCCGCAACGCCGCGGCGCTCGGCGTGCCGGAACTTGAGATCGTGCAAGGCCGCGCGCCGGCAAGCGCTCGCGGGGCTTGCCCGGCCGGATGCGGTCTTTATCGGCGGCGGCATGATGGATGACGGCGTGTTCGAGGCGGCGTGGTCGGCACTGAAACCCGGCGGCCGTCTCGTTGCCAACGCGGTGTCGCTCGAGACCGAGGCGCGGCTTGCCGGCTATTTCCAGCAATTTCGGCGGCGATCTCATTCGACTGCAGGTCGCCCGAGCCGATAGAGTGGGCGCCATGTCTGGCTGGCGGCCGGCGATGCCGGTCACGCAATGGCGAGTGAGGAAGCCATGATCGTTGCGGGCATCGGATGCGGACGCGGAACGTCCTCCGAAGACATTGTCAGTCTGATTTCCGTGGCGCTTGTCGAACTTCGGCATCGCGCGCGAGAACCTCGACGGCGATCGCGACCGAAACCTCGAAAGCCGACGAGCGCGGCATCGCGGACGCGGCCCGATCGCTGTCGCTTCCCATTGTTCGATGCCCGGTCGCGGATCTGGGGCGGGTCGCCGACCAGGTTTTGACGCGCTCGTTGCGCGTTCAGGAGATCAAGGGTGTTCCGTCGATCGCGGAGGCGTCGGCGCTGGTCGCGGCCGGGCCGCAACGCGCGGCTGCTCGGCGCGCGGGTCGCGGCCAACAAGGTAACCTGTGCCATCGCCATCGGTGAGGGGTCGTGACGGTTCATTTCATCGGCGCCGGACCCGGCGCGCCCGACCTCATCACGCTGCGCGGACGCGATCTCATCGCCAGTTGTCCCGGTCTGCCTCTATGCCGGCTCGCTGGTGCCCAAGGCGCTGCTCGACTATTGCCCGCCCGGCGCGCGCATCATCGATACGGCGCCGATGTCGCTCGACGAGATCATCGCCGAGATGCAAGCGAGCCGACCGACGAAGGCCAGGATGTCGCGCGTCTGCATTCCGGCGACCTGTCGATCTGGAGTGCGCTCGGCGAACAGTTGCGGCGGCTCGAAGCGCTCGATATTCCCTATCACGGTCACGCCGGGCGTTCCGGCCTTTGCCGCGGCCGCCGCTGCGCTGGCCAGGGAACTGACGTTGCCCGAAGTCGCGCAATCGGTCGTGCTGACCCGGACCCCGGGACGCGCTTCGTCGATGCCCGAAACCGAAAGCCTGTCCGCGTTCGCCGCGACCCGCGCGACGCTTGCCATCCATCTCTCCATTCACGCGCTCGACAAGACCGTCGCGGAACTGATTCCCGCCTATGGCGAGGACCTGCCCGGTTGCCGTGGTGTTTCGCGCCAGCTGGCCCGACGAGCGGATCATCCGGGCGACGCTCGGCACCATCGTCGGCGAAGGTCGAGAAGACCAACATCGATCGCACCGCGCTTATTCTCGTCGGCGAGGTGCTGGCGGCGCGGGATTTCCGCGACAGCGCGCTGTACGACAGTGCCTATCAGCGGCGGTTCCGGGGAGGCGGCGTATGACCAAAACCCTATCCCCAGCGCCCAACGGCATGGCCTTCGCGGTCGAACACCGCGATGTCCAGCGCAATGCCCGATCCATCGAGAACCTGGGCCGCCGTCTTCCACGCCGCCTTGGCAACGAACTGACCAATCGGAATCCCGCGCTTTTCGGCCTCCTGCAGCACCAGCAACGCCGTATTCGCGTCGCGGCAGAGTTCTATCAGATCGGCCGGCGCGTCCGCCTCCCGCAAAAGTTCGGAAAGCCAGAGACGGTCGACGCTGCCGGATTTGGAATGAAGATCGAGCAGTCCTTGTCCGAGCTTTGTCATCTTGGCAAAGCCGCCGGCGACGGTGACCCGCGGGACGGGGTGTCGTTTGGCATATTTCAGCATGCCGCCGACGAAGTCGCCCATGTCGATCAGCGCGGTTTCGGAAAGACCGTGCAGCTTCTGTACGCCGATCTCCGAAGTCGATCCCGTGGAGCCGGCGATGTGCTTGAGCCCGCTCGCCCGCGCCACATCGATGCCGCGGTGAATGGAGTGGATCCAGGCCGCACAGGAATAGGGAATGACGATCCCCGTTGTCCCCAGGATCGAAAGTCCGCCGACAATGCCGAGACGCGCATTGAGCGTTTTGGCGGCAAGCGCTTCGCCGCCGGGTATAGAGAGTTTGACGACGACATCGCCGGATGCCCCAAACCGCTCCATGACTTCGCGAACAGCCGTTCGCATCATCTCGCGCGGGACTGGATTGATGGCGGGCTCGCCAGGCGGTACCGGAAGGCCGGGCTTTGTGATTGTTCCCACGCCTTCGCCGGCAAGGAAGACGACGCCAGAACCCGGAATGCCGGCTCTGACGGTCGCCTTGATCAAGGCGCCATGCGTGACGTCGGGATCGTCACCGGCGTCTTTCACAATCCCGGCGGTCGCTCCGTCGTTGCGGGCTTCGAAAATAGCAACCGCAAAGCTGACGCGCGAGCCGTTCGGAAGCTGCACCTCGACCGGATCGGGACATTCTCCGGCTATGAGCGCTTCATAGGCGGCGCGCGTGGCCGCCGCGGCGCAGGTCCCGGTGGTCCAGCCGCGCTTGAGCGGCTGATCCGGTGTTGTCTCGTTGGTATCTTCGGCGTCGCTCACATTCCGTTCCGATCGTGCGCGCCAAGACTTATCACGATTTTCCCATGAAACCGCTTGCCGATAGCCTTCCCGATTTCCCGGATTTCCCGCCAGGTGAGGTCTGGCTTGCAGGTGCCGGCCCGGGCGATCCCGGACTTTTGACATTATATGCGCTGCACGCGTTGCGGACGGCCGCCGACATCGTTCACGATGCCCTCGTCGATCCACGTATCCTGAAACTTGCGGGCAAAGAAGCAAAGCTGATCTTTGCCGGCAAGCGCGGCGGCAGGCCCTCGGCTCAGCAGGCCGACATCAACGAACTCCTGATCGAGCGTGCCCGGATGAAGCGACGTGTTTTGCGCCTGAAGGGCGGCGATCCCTTTGTGTTTGGGCGCGGTGGCGAGGAAGCGCTGGCACTGACGCGGGCCGGGCTTCGGTTCCGGATCATTCCCGGGATCACGTCGGGGCTTGCGGCCGCGTCGCTCGCCGGCATTCCGGCGACCATGCGCGAAACCAACCATGCCGTCATCCTGATGGCGGGAAGCCGGGTTGCGGATGGCACGTCGGCGGCCGAGTGGGAGAAGCTCGCGGCGACCGGGCAGCCGATCATCGTCTATTTGCCGATGGCGAACTTGTCCGAGATCATGAGCGCGTTCCAACGCGGCGGCATGGCCGATGACACGCCCGCTGTCATCATCAGTTCCTCAACGACAGCGGAGCAACGCATTGTCGAAACACGGCTTGGGACAGCCGTCTGGGATGCCGCGGCACAAGCGATCGGCGCGCCAGCGATCGTGGTCGTCGGCGCCAATGCTGCCGCGAGGCAGCAGCTGGTTGCGAACATGGTTGGCTGGCAATGACCTCACCCGTCAGTCCGCCAGGACTCATCATCGCGGCGCCACGCTCGGGCGCCGGGAAAACAACGGTGACGTTGGGGCTATTGCGAGCGCTTCGGCGTCGCGGCTCAACCGTGCAGCCGTTCAAGTGCGGTCCGGACTATATCGATCCGGCATTTCATCGAGATCGCCGCAGGCCGACCGAGCTTCAACCTCGACAGCTGGGCGATGGGCGCAGGGCTGATCGCCGCTGTTGCCAACGAAGTGTCGATGGATGCGGATATTTCCGATTGCCGAAGGCGTGATGGGACTGTTCGACGGCGCCGCGGCACGCGGGCAATCCGGCGATCGGCGCGACCGCCGACCTGGCGGCTCTGCTTGGATGGCCGGTGGTGCTGGTGCTCGATGTGACCGGCCAGACCGAGACGGCCGCCGCGGTCGCGCTCGGGTGCGCTCGATATCGGGACGACATCGATATCGCAGGCGTCATTCTCAATCGCGTGGCAAGCGAGCGGCACGCTCGCGCTGATGGCGCCGGCGTTCGACCGGATCAAGATGCCAGTTTTCGGCGCGATTTTGCGCGAGGATCGTCTCGTCTTGCCCGACAGGCATCTCGGACTTGTCCAGGCGCGCGAGATAGCGGCGATCGATCGACCGGCATCGATGCTTGGCAGATGTCATCGATGCTGCCGTCGATCTCGACGCGATCAGGCAATCGGCGCGGCCGACGAAGGTTTTGCGCTCGATGAGGGCGATCGAATGGAGCCCGACTTCAGCTGCCGCCGCCTGGACAGCGCATCGCGCTGGCGCAGGACCGTGCGTTTTCCTTCATCTATCCGCATCTTGTTCGGCAATGGCGGCTCGCCGGCGCGGAAATCATTCCGTTCTCGCCGCTGGCCGACGAGGCTCCCGATGCACCGGCCGACGCCGTCTGGTTGCCCGGAGGGTATCCGGAGCTCCACGCCGGCGTGCTGGCATCTGCCGATACGTTTCCGGAGCGGCCTCGAGAGGCTCGCGCGCCGCTCAATTCCGATCCACGGCGAGTGCGGCGGCTATATGGTGCTGGGGCGCGGGCTCGAGGATGCCGACGGCAACAGGCACGAAATGACCGGTCTGCTCGGGCTCGAAACCTCGTTCGCCGACCGCAGGCTGCATCTGGGCTATCGACGCGTGCGACTTCGCGCGGCCTGTTCGCTCGGTGCGGAGGGAACGGAAATGCTCGGCCACGAGTTCCACTACGCGAGCACCGTGTCGGCGAGCGGCGATCCGCTGGTTGATTGCCGGGATGCCACTGGCGCCGAAGTGCCCGAACAAGGTACCCGGCAAGGCTCGATAACCGGCACGTTCTTCCATGTCATCGACCGGGTGGCCCCATGAGCGAAACGCCCGATACATCTCGCGATGATTCGACGCCGCCTTTCGGCAGGCGTTCCGTGATCTCGTGCTCTGGCGCCGCGACGTCCGCCGGTTTCGCCGCGATCCCGTCGATCCGGCCTTGATTCAGTCGCTGCTCGAACTTGCGAGCCACGCTCCCTCGGTTGGACACTGCCAGCCCTGGCGGTTCGTGCTGGTCGAATCTGCCGAATGCCGGGAAGCAGTAAGGTCCAGTTTTGTCCGCGCCAATGCGAAGGCGCTTGAATGTTATGACGGCGAACAGCGCGCGCAATATGTGAGGCTGAAGCTTGAGGGGCTCAAAGATGCTCCCGTGCATCTGGCCGTCTTCGCCGATGAGACAACGGAGGCGGGCAGTGGGCTTGGTCGTCAGACGATGCCCCAGACCCTGCAATATTCGGTTGTTGCCGCGATCCAGACCCTGTGGCTTGCGGCGCGTGCCGAGGGACTGGGGCTGGGCTGGGTTTCGATCCTCGAACCAAAGGATCTTGGTCGGATCCTCGAGGTGCCGGAGAGCTGGACACTCATTGCCTATCTCTGCATTGGCCGGCCGGTGGAGGAGCATCTGGATCCAGAACTCGAGCGCCATCATTGGCAGGAACGTGTTGGCGCCGAGCGATTGATATTCACGCGCTGAACCGGGCAGGCACTAAAGTCGCGGAACTAGAATTCGCCGAAAGAAGGTCGGGCGGACCGACATTACGAAATCGAAACCCAATTTGTCAGCGCACCACTTCTCCGTTGCGCTGATGATGAGGTTCGGCAGTTCTCTCATCGGAGGGCCCATCGAGCCTTCCGCGAAAAAGCCCGCCGGTTCGACCCCGGCGGGCTTCAGTTTCAGTACTCGGACAAGAGCCCATTGCGGCTCAATTCTGTAGATCCCGATCGCGTTCGGCGAGATCGGTCACTTGGTCGATCAGAGCTTTCGCGCGGTGACCGAGGCCGTCTTCGGCGTCTTCGTCAACGGGCCGGTTGTGGAATTCGGCATTGTTCAACACCGTCTTGATCTGGTTGGCCAGTTCATCGCGATCCTCGGTGATGTCGCTGATCCGCTTCAGATAGCTGGCATAGACCTTGTCGGTGCTGGTGACCGAGCGGTTGGACCAGACCAGGCTGGCGCGGCCAAGTTGCCCCTTCGGCGCGTCAAGCTGCTTGAACACCTGAGCGAGTTCGATGAAGTTTTCCAGCCGGTCGCGGATGCCGTCCGGAAGCGCGTTCTGGTGCATCCACTCGGCAACGACGCGTCCTTCATGCACATAGTCGTCCTTCAAGCCGAGAAGGGCCATGAGCGTCGGCCGGACATCGGCATGATCGGTGAACACCTCGTCGTCGCGACCGAGCGGCTTGACGCCGGGGCCGGCAAAGGCAACCCAGGTTTGGGTAATCTGCTTCTGGAAGTCGCCGTGGTTCCAGGCAAAGCCGGGAGCTTCGCACACGGGGTCGGTCTTGGTCGCGCAGCCGTTGTTGTTACCGGTCTCGAAGAAATAGTTGTCGTCGCCGAACATGGTAAACGTCGGCGTGCGCGCCGGGCTCGCGGTGACCATGTGCAGGAGCTTCATTTCGGCCCGGTCAGCCAACAGCTTCGACAGCTTGTCGGTCTTGTTGGTGATCGGGTTGGTGGCCGTCAGCGCGTCGAGGTCATGCTCCATGGTCCGGGTGAGCGTGTCGGTCGGTCCCGGATTGTTGTTGATGTACATGTTCGGGGCGTCGTCGCTATGCACCGAGAACGGCGTGCTGTTCATCCGCTCCGAGAGCAGGACCTTGTCGAGCGACACGTCGATCTCGCCGACATTCGTGTAAGTGCAAGGCGTCGTAACCCCGTCGCAGTTGGCCGGGCTCGGCTTGCCGCCGACAAAATGGTCGTTCTCGTCCGGCACGACAACGAACAGCGTGTTGCTCGCGTCGATGCCTTCGGCTTTGAGACGGCTGAAGAAGTTGCCAAAGGCCTGGTCGTAAGCCTTGAGCGCCGCGACATAGCCCGCCTCGCCCGGACCATAGGCATGGCCGCCGTTCGGGTTGCCGGCACCCGCATTCGGAACGTCCAGATGGTGCGGATCATGCGCATCGGCAACATAAGTGTAGACGACTGGAATGCCGGCTTCGAGCATTTTTGCGGCATAGCCCAGCGAGGCCGTGGCCGAAGGATCGAAGTCGGTGGGGAAGCCCGGCTTATTCGAGAAAGGATCGGTGATCACGATGCCATCGAGATCCGTCACCGGACCACTCGGCGAGATCACCGGCTGAACGTTGATGTTGCCATAAAGCGCGGAGAAACCGCTATAGCCGCCGGGCTCGTCGGGGAGAAGATCGGGCTTCGCGAAGGAGTTGCTGCACAGGGAGCTACCCTTCGCGCAGTGAACCACTACGCCTTCGTAATCCTGGGTCGCGGCCGTACTGGCGACGGACGAACCAAAGATGTTTGCGATGTCCGTCTTGTTTTCGATTGCCAGCCCATTCAAGGAGAAGGCGCCCACGTCGCAGCCAGCGCGGGTATAGGCGACCCACGGCGCCGGCGCGTTCTTTCCATTTTCGTTCACAAGAACGGGCAGGTTTTCGCCGGCTTCAGGATGGCTCTGCGCCGTGGTGGTCGTCCAGTAAACGAAGGAAGTCTGGAAAACGGCGGAGGAGTTGTCGGCCTTGTAGATCCCGAAGCTGTTCGAGACCGGGCTGCCGTGGCGATCGCCATAGACCCCCGTCAACCCCGTGAGAATGTCGTCGGCCGTGTGGGAAATCAGTGGCGTGAAGTGATTGCCGCTGATGACGCCCTTCTTCAGGAAGTTGAGCAGGTTCGGCATCTGTTCGAGATCCGACGGCACATTCGGATTGTCGCGCCGCAGGTGAACGTTGTCGAATACAATGTAGACGACCCGTTTGATCTGGCCGCCGGGTGAATTCAATTGACATCCCGCAGATGCGGACTGCGTCGCGGCGCCAAGCAGTGCGACGCCCAGTGCCGATGCAGTAAAAGCAGCTTTCAATCGTTTCATCGCGTTATCTCCCAAAGTCGGCATCATTGAATATTGAGTGAACCAATTGCGACATGCTTCGCCGACCCCGGGCATCTAACGCGCCGGTTATTGCGGAGGGTTGACACGACGATGACGCTGAGCGGCCTCGCGCGACATTTGTAGGGACTCGTTGCTCGAAGAGCACGCGCGCTTATGGCCGCCCGGGTGCCCAGAGCAAAGCGAGCCGCTGTCCCACAACAATCTGATCAGGAGACAGTTTGGACGCCACGGCGTTGCGCAGCCGCAAATAATATTCGCGCTGCCGTTTCGGAGCACGGGCAGCCGCAAGGTTCAACCATTTGTACGCCAATATGAAATCCTGCGGCACGCCGTGGCCCTTGTCATACATCAGGCCGAGCATGCATTGGCCGAACGGATTGCCCCTGATTGCCGCCTGGATGTAAAGCTCGGCGGCGGCGTCATAGGCTTGCGGCGCGCCGAATCCTTGTTCGTACATGAAGCCGAGAAAGGCCTGTGCGTTGGCGTCGCCGCGCAACGCCAGCGGCGTCAACAGATTGACCGCCCCGACATAGTCGCCCCTGGCATACGCCGCCGAGGCGCGCGCGACCGTATCGGCATGTGCCGGACGCATTTGGCTGGAACAAAACGTGATGACAACGAGACCAGCGGCGACCCGATGCATCATTCTCGACAACATCTTTGCTCCGCGCGGCGGCTTGGCGACAATATCAGCGCGTCGTGTGAACCACCAGATCATCGGTGCTCGCTCCTACGCTGCCACGCAATTTCGACCGCAATTCTTCCGCGACGTGGTGGGCGTCGGTGCCGTCGCGGATGATCTGGGGACGGATGAAGATAATCAATTCGGTGCGGGTTCCCTTCTTGTCCTGATGCGAAAAGGCGTCACCAAGTCCCTGGATTTCATCCAGCAGCGGAATTCCGTTGCGCGTTCCGTTTTGCTGTTCGCTGATCAATCCCGCGAGCAGGACCGTCTGTCCGGTCGCCACCGAAATCGAACTTTTCACCCGGCGCTCCGAAACCGTCGGCGTCAGGCTCGCGGCCGTCGCCGGCGAGACGTTGCTGATTTCCTGTTCCACCTCGAGCCTGACATTGCCGTTGACATTGATGCGGGGCGACACCCGCAGGATGATGCCGGTGTTGCGATAGTCGATGGTGTTGACGACGGTGTTGCTGGTGGTGAGCACCGTGGCGCTGCCGGTCGACACTGGCACTACGTCGCCGACCTGGAGCGTCGCTACCTGATTGTTGATCACGACCAACGATGGATTCGACAGGACCTTGACGCTGGTGACGGTATGCAGGGCGTCGAGAATGGCGGCCGGTTGCGCCTCCTGCCCAAGCAGGAAATTGAAACCGGGAAAGGCGCGGTTGATGAACGCGTTGGTTACGGTCCCGGCCGCCGTCGCGGCGCCGGTTGCAGCGGTCGTACCCGTCGTGGTGGCCGCGGTAGTGGCTGCGGCGGGCGCCGATGTCGACTGCGTGTTGAGGATGGAGCCTTGGTCCGGCCTCAAGCCCAGACCCTTGCTGGTCAGAAAGGCCTGCACGCCGTAGCTCAACTCGTTGGTAAGCGTGACTTCCGCGATCGTAGCGTCGATCGCCACCTGCAGCTGCGGCTGGTCGACCTGCTGCAGGGTCGCCTCGATGATCCGGTAGTTCGCCTGATCCGCATAGATCAAAAGCGTGTTGTTGATGATATCGGGTGTGATGCGCACCCCTTGCAGCACCGGCTGCCCGCCGCCGCCCGTGCTTCGGCTGTCGAGTGCGCTGGTGCCGGGCGTGCCGGGCGGACCACCCGCCGGCGACTGGGACTGGCCGAACGCCGACGGGCCGCCGCCGGACGTACCGGATTGCGGTCGCGGCCCGAAGCCGCTTGTCTGCGATCCAGAGTTTGCGTTCAACGACAGGCGATCCGTGCTCGACGTCGAAGTTGAACCAGATCCCGGCGCCAACTGATTGTCCAGGCTATCAAGCGAAGCTGACGATCCCCCGACGAACATATCGGTGAGGACCCGCGCGATCTGGCGCGCCTCGCCATATTTGACCCGATAGACGTGGACGCTGTTGCGCGCCGTGTCGGCGTGATCGAGCCGCCGGATCCAGGTCAAGGCGGTATGCAGCAGCGCCGGCTTGCGACTGACCACGAGAATGGCGTTAAGCCGGCTGATCGGCTGGAATTTGACGACGCTCTGGGAAAGACCGCTCTCGCCGGAATCCATGATCTTCTCCAGTTCGGAGATGATCGGCTCCGGCGCGCTGTTGGAGACCGGGTAGATGCCGATCGATTGACCGCGCATCCAGTCGACATCGAAACTCATCACGGTCTCGACGGCGGTGCGGCGCTCGGCGCCGGTGCCCTGAATGAGCAGGAGGTTGCGCGTGGTGTCGGCGCGCACGCTGCCGGGCTTGGTGGCGAACGAATCCATCAGCTTCAGGATGGTCTGCGCCGATACATATTGCAGGGGTACCACGGAGACGCCGTAGCCCGGCTCGGGGTTCGCCGCGGCGGAATCGACTCTTCCCGTACCGACCGCGTCGCCAAGCGGCGTCAGCCGATAACCGGCGCTGTCGCGGACCAGGACTACGCCGCTGAGCCGTAACGCGTTTTCGAGCACGAAGACGATGTCGGACTTCGGCACCGGGCGCACCGATACCAGGCTGACCGTGCCCTGCACGCGCGGATCGATGGTGTAGCCGGTGTTCAGGATGTCGCCGAGCACCACCTTGGCAACCGTTGCGACCGGCGTGTTTTCAAAATTCAGGTCGTAACCGTTACCGCTGGCCGCGCGGTCAACCCGCACATCCGCAACTTCGGAAATTTCGGCACCTTCGAATACCGCAGCGCGGCCTCGCTCGCCGGCATTGGACTGCACAGCGCTCACGGGCTGGGCCTGCCGAGGCAGAATGTCCAGCGAGCGCACCTTGTCGAGCACGTCGATATCGGCCGGTGCCGTGGTTCCAACCGTTGCCGAATTGCAAGACACCAGAAGGGTGGCGGCACCAAACGCCATCGCTATCGCAAGGGCGCTGCGCGCAGCCGTCCGGGATCGGCCCTGATCGCTGACACGCACCATAAGTTCGCCGATCCAACTCTATGCAACAAAGTCGCGGACCATGCGCGGGGCCGATCCGGACAAGCTGGCATGCGTAGCGGGGAAACATGACAGCCATATTTAGCGTCGCCCTTTGATGACGAGATGACGACGGGGCGTGTCTTGCGAGCAACTGTCAGCCGCATCGCTTGAGCTTCGTACAGGTGTCACATTCGAGGTCAATAACCCTACCTCCGGCGACGAATGGCAAAGCCCTCGCCGCATCATCCGCCCGCTGAAAGCAATGCGACTGGAAGACGTATGACGGGTCATCAGTCTTTGCAGTTCATGGAATATCTGCAACAGGGCCGGCACCTGAAGCCGGCGGACGCGCAACAGGCTGCGGACCGCGGGCCTCCTGATCAGCCGCAAAGCGAACTCCAGCGCAATCCGCAAGCCGCGTCTCACATCAAGATCTGGGAGGCGACCGATCTATCGGCCAGCGAATTCGCCGATCAGGCAGCGCGCTTCTACCACTACGAACGCGTGACGCTCGAGGACATGCTGTTGGCCACCCCGCTGGTTGCAGCCTTCTCGCAGCGGTTCTTGCGCGAAACGCTAGTGTTTCCCTATCAGGCGGCCGATCATGGCACCGTGCTCGCCATTGCCGATCCGACCGATCTTGCGGCAAGGCGTGCGGCAGAAATCGTGCTCGGGCCGAATATCGAAATCAAGCTCGCCGCCTTCGACGATCTGACGGTCGTGCTGGACCAGCGTCTTGTCAGTGACAGTGCCGAGGGGCACGGTGATGCGGACGCCTTTCTGCAGTTGCGCGAGGACGACATCGAGAGCCTGCGCGACCTTGCCAGCGGCGCGCCCGTGGTGCGCGCAGTCAACGATCTCCTCGAAAAAGCCATGGAGCTGCGGGCAAGCGATATCCACATCGAGCCGTTTTCCACCGGCCTCGTCGTCCGCATGAGGATCGACGGAATATTGCGGCCGGTGGCGACGCCAACCGGCGTGCTGCCGCAGGCCGTGATCTCGCGGATCAAGATCGTCGCCAGCCTCAACATCGCCGAACGCCGGCTGCCGCAGGACGGCGCGGCGCGGCTGCGCGTCGGCCGCGCCGACATCGATATCCGCGTCGCCATCATGCCAACCCAGCACGGCGAATCCGCGGTGATCCGTATCTTGCCCAAGGATCGCGGGATGCTGGTGGTCGACAAGCTCGGCTTCGCGCCCGCTGATGAAGCCAAGCTAAGGCGGCTTTTGAAGCTGCCCCATGGCATGATCGTCATCACCGGGCCGACCGGCAGCGGCAAGACCACCACGCTTGCGACCATCCTGTCGGTCCTGAACGAGCCGATCCGCAAGATTCTCACGGTCGAGGACCCGGTCGAATATGAAATCCCCGGCATCAACCAATCGCAGATCAAGCCCGCGATCGGGCTGACATTTGCGACCGCTCTTCGCTCGTTCGTGCGCCAGGATCCCGACGTCATCATGGTCGGCGAGGTGCGCGATTCGGAGACTGCCCATGTCGCGGTTCACGCCGCGCTGACAGGACACCTGGTGCTCACCACGCTGCACACCGAGACCGCGGCGGCCGCCGTGCCGCGCCTGCTCGATCTCGGCATCGAAGGTTATCTGTTGCGCTCGACGTTGCGCGCGGTGATCGCCCAGCGCCTGGTACGGCAGCTCTGCGAGCGCTGCAAGTCGTCGAAGCAGTTAACCACAGCGGATTTCGCCGAGGACCCGCGGCTTGCCACGCTCGGCTTTCAGGCCGCGCAAACCGTCCACCTTCCATCGGGATGCGAACGTTGCGGCGGCACGGGCTATCGCGGCCGGCTCGGCGTGTTCGAGGTGCTCGAGCTCGACAATGAGCTGCGCGAATTGATCGGAGAAAAGACCGATGGGCTGAAGATCGATCAGGCCGCCATCCGCGGCGGCATGACGACGATGCTCGACGACGGCATCGCCAAGTGCCGCGCCGGATTGACCTCGCCCGCGGAAATTCTCCGCGTCACCACCACACGGTGAGGTGTAGCGTGCCGCGTTTTCGATACCGGGCGCTGACGCAGAACGGGGAGGTCGTCAACGGCACGCTAACTGCGCCGACGGCGACCGAGGTGGCGGCCCGCATCGAATATCTGCGCCTGCTGCCGATCGAAACCGTGGAGGAGAAGCGGGCCATTTCCGCTTCCGGCGCCCCGGGTTTCTTCAATCAGCCGGGCCGTGCGGAAGTCACGACCTTTACCCGTGATCTCGCGCTACTACTGAAGGCTGGCGCACGGCTCGACGACGCGCTCGAACTGCTGGCTGGCGACGCCGATGTCGGCAAATTGCGTCCGGTGGTCGGCAGATTGCGCGCAGCACTCCTGAGCGGCGAAAGCTTTGCCGACGCGGTCGCTGCGCATCCTTCGCTGTTTCCGCTGATGTATGTGGCGTTGGCACGGGTCGGCGAGGTGTCCGGCACGCTCGATCAGGTGCTGGAGATGCTGAGCGCGGAGCGCTTGCGCTCCGAACAGATGCGGCGCAAGCTGACGGATGCAATGCAATATCCGGTGTTCGTGCTGATCGCGGCGATCGGCGTGATGCTGTTCTTCATCGTGTTCGTGCTGCCGCAGTTTTCCTCGGTGCTGCAGGATTTCGGCTCCAAGTCGGATTCCGCGCTCAGCGTCTTCATCCGCCTCTCGGATTTCATGCGCGCCAACGGCACCGCGTTGTCGCTTTCGAGCGCAGCCCTGATCGCCTCGATCTGGATGCTGCTGCGCCGGCCCGGCACCAGGCTAGCCATCGTCGGCAAGGTCGCACAGATACCCGGGGTCGCCGGGATCTTTCAATTTTACCGGACCAGCCTGTTCACGCGTAACCTCGGCGTTCTGCTTGGCAGCGGTGTCAGCCTGACCGCCACCTTGCGCATTCTGGTCGACATCATGGCGGTTACCGGCAACGTCGAAATCTGGACGGCGGCCGCCGATCGGGTGCGGCACGGCGGCAAGTTGTCGGACGCGCTCGCGGCATCGAGCAGCCTGCCGCCGATGGCGGTGCGCATGCTGCGGCTTGGCGAAGAAACCGGACAGTTGCCGGTGCTGGCGGGCCGGGTCGCCGAATTCTACGAAGCGAAATTGCAGCGCAGCCTCGACCGGATCGTCGCCGTCATCGGGCCGCTCGCCATCGTCTCCATCAGCGCCGTGGTTGGTGGATTGATCGTCTCGGTCATGACCGCGCTGCTGTCGGTCACGCAGCTCGTTGGATGAGATAAGGATCATCGCGATGTCGAAAAAGCTTTCTGCTGGAATCTTCCACCTGCGCGCCCGCCAAAACGCCAGGCAAGGCGAACAGGGTTTCACGCTGGTCGAAATGCTGGTGGTGATCGCCATCATCGGCCTGATCATGGGCCTGATCGGGCCGCGCGTGCTCAACTATCTGAGCGAGTCGAAGGTCAAGGCGGCAAAGATCCAGATGCAGAGCTTCGCCAGCGCGCTCGATCTGTTCAATCTCGATGCTGGCCGCTATCCATCGTCGGCGGAGGGTCTGACGGCCCTGGTTCGCCGCACGCCCGGGGTTGCCGCCTGGAACGGACCCTATCTGAGGGGCGGCAACGTCCCCAACGATCCCTGGAACAATCCTTATATCTATCGCGCGCCGGGCGAGCACAGCGCCTACGACATCATGTCCTTGGGCGCGGACGGCCAGGAGGGTGGCAGCGGTGTTGCCGCCGATATCTCGCTCGACACCATGACGAGCGCTAGAAATGAATAAAGTCAATGAATGACGCCTATGAATAGAGCTCGCGAACGCGGCTTCACGCTCCTGGAGATGGTGTGCGTCATCGCGCTTGTCGCCATGCTTGCGGCCGTGCTGTTGCCGTTCCTGCCGCACCACACCTCGCGCTCACGCCTGCAGGCCTATGCACTGGAGACGGCGACGCTCCTGCAGGCCGATCGCAACTCCGCGATCCGGCGTCGCGCCGACGTTGCGACGCTGGTCGATGCGCGTTCGCGCGCGATCCGCTCCGGCGCGAGTTCGCAGACCGTCCGCATTCCCGAGGATGTGCGCTTCGATGCGCTGTTGCCGCAGACCTGCCGGCAGCGCGCGGCGCTGTCCACCATCAGTTTTTTTGCCGACGGCATGTCGTGCGGAGGCTCGATCGCGCTGAGCCGGCTCGACAGCACTTACGAAATTCGCGTCAACTGGCTGACCGGAAGGATCGAAATTGTCTCCCGTCCGACGCTTGCCAACTGATCGGCGTGATGCCGGCTTCACCATCATCGAGGTGCTGATTGCGCTCGCAATCGTCGCCGTATCGATTGTCGCGATCGGATCGGTGATGTCGACCAACGCCCGTGGCGTGCGGGCGCTGGAGAACCATGTCGCGCTGATACAAAGCGCACAGACGGTATTTGTGACCGCGATACCCCCGCGCAAGCAGCTTGCGCCCGGTGCGCTTGCCGGTCAGGTCGGCGACTTCCGCTGGCAGATCGATATCGGCCCGGTGGGTGGCGGCTGGATCGTGGAAGGCGCCGATGCCGCCTGGTTACCAGAACTGGTCAAGATCCGCGTCCGTTCGCCGTCAGGCGCCACCGTCGATCTTGAAACCGTCCGCCTGATGCATGGGCCGCACCGATGACGAACACGTGCGCGCGCCGCCGGAGCGGCGAGGAAGGCTTTACGCTGATCGAGGCGCTGGTGGCGCTGGCGCTGACCGGCCTCGTGCTGTCGGCGCTCGGCACCATCACCGCGCAATGGCTTCCGAGCTGGAATCGCGGGCTCGACCGCATCCAGCAGAGCGAACTGATCGGGATTGCGATGCAACGGATCGCGGCGGATCTGGCGGCCGCCGAATATGTGCCGCCCAATCGCGACGCTCGCAAGCCGCTGTTCGACGGCTCGGCGCTGTCCGTCACCTTCGTGCGCACGGCGCTCGGTCCCAACGTCGCAGTAGGGCTCGACGTGGTGCGGATCAGCGAGACCGTCGATCAGGGCGGTCTCGTGACGGTGCGCACGCGCGCGGCGTTCGGGCCGCTCCCGCCCGGCGTCTCGCCGTCGGAGCAGATCCATGGTTCCGATCCGGTGGTGCTGCTGCGGCCGCCGCTTCGGCTGTCATTCTCCTATGCAGGTCCAGACCGGATCTTTCGGGACAGCTGGCACGACGCCGACAGGCTGCCGGCGGCGATCATGCTCACGGTACGCGATGGCCGAAGCGAACGCGTATTGTCGGTGTCGACGGCAACTCCGGTTCACGTCGATGCGCCAGCCCGCAGCGGAAACTCCGATGATTCCAAGGACGATGCGAAAGACGGCGCAAAGGATGACGGCAAGAACGCCGGTGCGGCGCAGAAGCAGGGCGGTTCGTGATGATCAAGCCAATCCGCCGCGGCGCAAGACAATCGTCCGAGCAGGGCTTCATCATCGTCGCCGTGTTGTGGCTTGTTGCCGGGCTCGCGGCACTGGCGATGATCTTCTCGGTCTATCTGTCGAATTCGGCGCGGGCGCTCGCCGTCAACGACGCAGCTTTGCAAGCGCAGGCGCTGGTCTCGGCGGGCGTTGAACTCACCGCCTACCAGTTGCAGCTCGCCGGCACTGACGCGCGTCCCGCGCTGGGCTCGTTTCAAACCCGACTGAATGGCGCGGAGCTCGCCGTCTCCTTTGTCACGGAGGCGGCGCGGGTCGATCTCAATTCAGCACCGAAGGAGCTGATCGCGGGCCTATTATCCGTGCTGGGTGCGACCGAGGACGACGCAAAAGAATATGCCGATCGCATCATTGCCTGGCGGACCAAATCGACACCGGGGACCGCGGGAAACGAAGATGCGCTGTATCGGGCCGCCGGCCGGTCCTATTCACCGCGCCAGGCGCCGTTCGCCCATGTCAACGAGCTCGGCCTCGTGCTCGGCCTTCCGCCGGCGCTGGTCGAGCGGGCGCTGCCGTTCGTGACCGTGTTCAGCGGCGCTTCCGGCGTCGACGTGGTGACTGCGCCGCCCGAGGTGATCGCGGCGTTGCCCGGCATGACGCCGCTCACGCTCAAGCAATTTCTGATGAATCGAGCCGCATCGCCGAATGATCCGGCCGCGATCGCGGCTGAGCTCGGAGCAGCGAAATCGAGCGCGACAACGCAAAAGAGCCAAACCTACCGGATCCTGATCGGAGTTCGTTTCGCGAACGGGAGAGAGACCGTCTCGGAAGTCGTGATCGGTCTTCGCAGCGAGGAAGACCCTTACCGCGTGTTGTCGTGGCAAGACGATGTGACCATGCGCCGGCAAGCGACGATAGGACTGTGACCGCGATGATATCGGAGCTGAAAGACCTGTTCGGAGCGTGGAGTTCGGCTGTCGCCGCTGGCATCCGCGCCGTCACGGCGCGGATCGTGCCGAGGCCGCGCATCTTGTTCGTGGAAGGCGAGGGTTTCGGCTTCACGGCGCGGGTCACTTCGGCGGGGAAGGGCGGCTTGCTGCCGCCGGCGTCGTTTCGTCTCGTGCAGGGCCGGCCCGAGCCGGCTCTGCCGCCGGAATGGCAGGCGGCGCTGCGCGGCAGCCGCATCGACATCCTCATGCGACCGGACCAGGTGCTGTTCCGTGCCGTCGATTTTCCGAAGCAAGCGACCGATTTTCTCGATGGCATGATCCGCGCCCAGATCGATCGCCTGACGCCATGGACCGCGGGCGAGGCGGTGTTCGGCATCACGCCGCCTGCGCCGATCGCGAACGAGCGCATCGCCCTGACGCTTGCGGCGACCTCGACGCAAAAGATCCAGCCGCTCGTCAAGCTAGCGACGGATTTCGGTGCGGCGTCGGTGGCAGGGCTGGTCGAGGTGCCCGCGGCCGTTCGCGATGCGGAGCCGGTCACGGTGTTCGAGAGACCGTTGACGAGAGCCGCTAGCGCGGCCATCGACGCGCCAATACTGTTGCGCCTGACGCTGCTCGGCGCGGCTCTTGCGGCGGCGGCCTCGCTGGCGATCGCTGCCTACGTCGGGAGCATGCTCGACGCCGAGCAGCAAGAGCTGCCGCGTCAGAATCGCGCAGCGCCGCGCAGCGCTGCGGATCGATCAGACCTGGTGGATCGGCCGAGACGATGCTGGCGAAGCGCAAGCAGACGTCGCCTTCGAGCGTCATGGTGCTGGAGGCGATCTCGCGCGTGCTGCCCGACAGCACCTACGTGACGCGAGCTGCGGGTCGAAGGCGACAAGATGCAGGTCGTTGGCCTGACGCAGGACGCGCCGTCGCTGATCAAGCTCCTCGAACAATCGCCGCAGTTCACCCGCGCGACCTTCTTCGCGCCGACCACGCGCGCCCAGAACGATCCAGGCGAGCGGTTCCACATCGAGGCGCACATCACGCCGTATTTCGGGTCGGGATCATGAACCAGGTCGCAACCTTGCGAAAACTCCTGACCGCGCCGCTGCCGGCAGCGGCATCTACCTTGCCGTGATGGTACTGCTGATGTTCGTAATCGTCAGTTCGTTGACCGATATTCTGAGCAAGCGCGCCGATGTCGCAGCCTCGGCTGGCATGCTGGAGCAGTTCGAAGGGCGCAAGCCGGCTGCTGTCCGCGCGCAAGCTCCCGGCGTCCGGGCCGTCCGGCTCGCCGTTTCTGGAAGGTGCGACCGTGACGGTTGCCGGCGCAGCGCTGCTGCAGCGCGTGACCGCCGCGGTGACCAAGGCTCGGCGGCAACGTGCTGTCGTCCCAGGTCGACCTGCAGGGAACGCAATCCAAGACCGGCTTCCTCACCATCATCGCGAGCTGCGACATCGACCAGCCGGGCTTGCAGCAACTGCTCTACGATCTCGAAGCCGGCATGCCGTTCCTGTTCGTCGATCAGCTCCTGGTGCAGGCGCCGGCGAGCTTCGCCGCGTCGGGCGATGGCAAGCTGCGCATTCTGCTCGCGGTCTCCGGACAATGGCAGGGCGCGAAATGACGCAGGTCGAAACGATGCGAAGGCTGGCGACAGGGGTGACGCTTCTGCTCGTGGCTGCGCTCGGCGTTCCCGCCTCAACCTCGGCGCTGCAGACCGACACAGCCGACGCTGATGCAGATGCTCCACGCCGTGCCGATGTCCCATCCGCATCGTCGCCCTGGGATTTGCCTGCGATTCCCGCAACGGTCGTGGTCAAGCCTCCGGAGCCGCCGCCCGCCGCACCGGAGCGCACCCCCAGCGCCAATCCGCTCTGGGCGATCCCGCTTGCGACATTATCGAATACGCGCGAGCGGCCGATCTTTTCATCGTCGCGGCGACCTCCGCCGCTCGTCGTCGCCTCGGTGCCGGTGGCGAAAGCGCCGCCACCGCCGCCGAAACCACCGCGCGTCGAGCGTCCGCAACTCTCGCTGGTCGGCACCATCGCCGGCGGCGATCAGAGTTTTGGGATCTTTGTCGATCAGGTGACCAAGGCAGCGCTACGCTTGAAACTCGGCGAGGAGTATCAAGGCTGGAGATTGCGTTCGGTTCAGGGTCGCGAGGTGACGCTGGAGCGCGACCAGCAGACTACGATTTTGAGCTTGCCGCAGCCCGGTACCGGCGCAGCTTCGCAGGCGCGCCAGCAGGCCGAGAACGCAGTGACCCAAGGGCTCACACAAGGGCCCGCGGACTCGCCGCCACAGCGTGGCGGCAAGCGCTAGCTGATCCAGCCGCCTTGCTGAAGCGCCAGCGTGACCAATAGCCCGAGCGCGAGATACGGGCCGAATGGGATTGAGGTCTGCCGCGTCATGGTCCGCCCTGCGAGCTGCATGGCGCCGGCTGCCGCGAGTGCGGTGAGTGAGGCGACCAGGAGCTGCACCGGCACGCCGGCGATGCCAATCCAGATACCGGACGCCGCCAGCAGCTTGACGTCGCCGAGGCCGAGGCCGTGAGATTTCCGAAACACGAAATAAAGCTGGCGCAATAGCCAAACGATCACGCCGACGACAATGCCCTCGCAAACCGCGCCGAGCGCTGCTGTCCAGCCGTCGAGCATGACGGCGCAGGCGAGGCCAATGACCGCGATCGCGAGATTAAGCCAGTCCGGGATAAAGCCGCGCCGCAGGTCGATCCACGTGAGCAGGGCGCTCGCGAGAAAGAGCAGGGCGAGACAGACGGCTGCGATCATCACACGCCTACATGAACATGAGAAAATGCCCCCGGGGTCGAACCCCCGGGGGCATTGTATTGCCTTGTGCCGTTGACGTTCCGGCGATCAGTTCCGATCGCGATGATCGTCGTCGTCACCGCCAGAGGCCCAGACCACGACGCCGGTCGCCTCGTCCAGGATCAGCTTGCGCGGGTGATCCTCGTTGCGATCGTCAAAGTCGAACATATGCTCGAGCGTGCCGGCAATGGTGTCGAATGAGCCACCCGGCTGAATCCGCTCACCGTGCAGCCAGTTGTCCTCGACGAAACGCAGCACCGACGACTGATCGGTGAGTGTGTGATCGACATGGTTACGCTTGGCGAACGGCGAAACCACGAGCAGCGGCATGCGCGTACCATAGCCGCAGCGGCCCCAGACCGGCGCGCCGAAATTGCCGTTCAGCGTCGGCGCCACGGTCGGCTTGCCTTGCTGGGCCGGGCCGGTATCGCAGACGCCGGGCGCATTGAGGGTGTCAACGGTCGGGTTCATTGACGCGTTCACAACCGCCGGCATCTGGTGGTCGTACCAGCCGTCGGAGTCGTCGTAGAGGATGACCACGGCGGTCTCCGCCCATTCGGGGCTCTTCTGCAGCGTATTGATGACATGCACCAGGAAGTTCTGCTCGTCGAGCGGGTCCGAATAGCCGGCATGTCCGTCCTGGAACGCGGGCGCCTTCAGGAAGCTCACCGCCGGCAGGTTGCGAGCATTAAGCGCATCGAAGAAGTCGTGGATGTCGTAATTGTGGTTGGCCGGCTCCGAGGCGTTGGTGCCGGGGATGAAGCTGTGTCCGATCGCCTGAACCGAGCTCGGACGCGTATGCATCGGGTTGCTGGTCGACGCATAATACTGGAACCAGGCGTGGTGCGGGATGTAGTCGACCGAGAGGAAGGCCGGCGTTCCCGGCGCGGTCGGCGCGGTGATCCGGTTGCATCCCGTCGTGGGATTGGGGATGGGAATGGGGGCGGTGGGATTCGCCGGATTGGTGATCGTCAGGTCGAAGCCGCCCATGAACGATCCCCAGCTAATGTGCTTGTCGTTCAGGAGGTCGCCGATGTTCTTGCCGGCCAACTGCACCTGATCGATCGCCGCATTTGAGCAGACGTCGCCGAGCGGGTCGCCATCGCCGATCACCGTGATGTTGCTGACGCTGTGAGCGGCGTCGCCCCAGGCTTCGTGCGTGGTGTGCAACAGGGTAGGCGGCGTAGTGGAGGTATCGAAGACGTTCTTCGTCGCCGGGATGCCATTGAGGCCGTTCGTTTGGCCCGAGATCAGGTTGATCGCGCCCGGCGTCGAGGGGCCGAACTGCGAGGTGAAATTGTTGTCGTTCAAGGCGAAGTGCTGGGCATAGTTCCAGATGGCGGTGGTGGTGTTGCCATCGAAATAGCCCATCGTCAGGCCCTTGGTTCCGACAGCGGCCGGAGGTCCCGCCGGGGGCGGACCAGCCGTACCAACGAATTTAGGGAACAGGTCCATTTGGCCGTTGTCGTACGCGCTCTCTTCCGGGCTCTCGTTGTGGCCTTGATCTGCGGTGAGCGCCTGCGCGGGCGACAATCGGAACGGATTGACCGCGCCCGTGCCGTTGGCCGAATTGTTCTTGTTCGGATTGTTGTTGAGCAGATCGACGCCCCCAAGCGGCCCGAAATGGTTGTTGACGTCGAGCGGCGTCACGAGGCTGTTGACAACCGGCGTGTTCTTCTTCGCCTTAAACGGCGTTTCGCCTGTATTGTTCTGTGCGTTCGGATAAGTAGCGAAATAATGATCGAACGAGATGTTTTCCTGGAAGATCACCACGAGATGCTTGATCGGCGTCGTGGTCTGGACGCGACGGAAATCGTCGCGGTCGCCGTCGTGATCTTCGGCGACGGCGCCGGCACCGGCAAGCATGAGCGCGAGGGCGGATACCAAACCGAGGGTTCTGGGCAAACGCATGAAGATTGCCTCCTTGTTGGATATGGGAAAAATGCGATTGGCATTGGCGCAGTGATGGGAAATGGAAAAGCGCCGCGCGGAACTTTCCAGAGCTGCGTCACAGTGCGATGAAAGGAATGTGACTTCTTGTTGAAGCGCGATTGTTGACACAATCGCAATCGGCTTAGGGGGAAACGCGACACGACGAGTCTCGGCGGATTGCAAGAGAGAAAAAGCCTGACGCCGTCGGAATAAATCGCTCGCATCGTTGTTGCTCGGGCGCGCTGCGCGCGAAATCACGCCAATCAGCATAGCGAACCAGCGAGGCCATGGTCTGGCCGCGATGTTGTCGCGCGAACGTTTTCGATCCGTCACCCAATCAGACAATGCGTGTCATCGACTCGGAATATGAACGCGCCTGTTGCCACCACCCCACAATATCCAACAGGAGAGAGCTTATGTTGAAAGCTTCGCTCGCGCGGAGGCTCGGCCGATTGCTGCTTGGTGCATCGGTCACAGCCATTGCGCTTCCGCAAACCGTTCGCGCGGATGATACAATTGAACAAATCAAGACCGCATCGCCGATCAAGCATGTCATTATTATCGTCGGCGAAAATCGCAGCTTTGATCACCTGTTTGCCACCTACAGGCCGAAGTCGGACGACGAACGGGTGTTAAACCTCTTGTCCGAACGCATCGTCAAGGGCGACGGCTCGCCGAACGAGAATTTCGACAAGGCGCATCAGTTCCAGATCACGTCCGCGCCGAACGGGGGAAAATATTTCATCAGCGCCGGATCGGCCAACAAGACATTGTACACGACGCTGCCCGCGCCAGACCTCGCCGGCGCGCAGAACCCGCCGGCTGCCGCCATTCTCCAACTGCCGGGCGGCGATCCCGGACTTCCCGCGGCCGATCAGTTCCTGTTCGGAACCGGCGGCACGGGCCTGCCGAACAATGTCGGCCCGGATACCCGCATCACCAACGTGAACACGCTGCCGCCCGGACCGTTCCAGATGACCGGCCCGACCATGCCCTATGACGCCTATACCGGCGACACCATCCATCAGTTCTTCCAGATGTACCAGCAGATGAATTGCGCGATCGACAGCGAGCACGTGTCGCGGCGCAACCCGACCGGTTGCCTGCACGATTTACAGTCGGCGATCACCACGACCTATTCGACCCCGCCCGGCGGCACGCCGCACGATACCGGCCAGACCATGGCCTTCTTCAACATGCAGAAGGGCGATGTGCCGTTTCTGAAAGCCCTCGCCGACCAATACACGATGAGCGACAACTATCATCAGCCGGTGATGGGCGGAACCGGTCCGGACAGCGTGCCGCTCGGCTTCGCCGATCAGGTGTTCTTCGGCGACGGCCAAGGCAACGCCATGACCCCGCCTGCGAACAGCATCTACAATCCCGATCCGCAGCCCAACACGCTGAACCTGTACACCGTACGCAAGCAGTGGTTCAATTGCTCCGACGCGACGCAACCGGGAATCAAGGCGATCCAGGACTACCTCGGCAAGCTGCCCTACACGGTGCAGACCAAGTGCGATGGCGGCCACTATTATAATGCCGTCAACGTCAACCCGGCCTGGACGCCGCAAGGTACGCCGAGCGGGACGGGCTCGATTCCCCCGGTGACCATGACCAGCATCGGCGATCTCCTGACCGCCAAGAACATCCCGTGGAAATATTATGGCGGCAGTTATAACGTTTCAGGCACCGGGGCTCCGCTCGACGGTCTCTATTGCAACATCTGCAATCCGTTCGAGTATCAGCTGAACTATCCAGCGATGCGCGCCGACCACATGCGCGACGTCACCGATCTGTTCAACGACCTCAAGAACGGCACGTTGCCGGCGGTGTCCTACGTCAAGCCGGACGGCGCCATGGACGGCCATCCGACACTCGTCGAAGTTCGACCTGTTCGAGGCCTTCGCCAAGAACATCATCGAGCTCGCGCAAGCCAACAAGGAGCTGTGGGAAAGCACCGCGATTTTCGTCACCGTGGATGAGGGCGGCGGATATTACGACTCCGGCTTCATCCAGCCGGTCGACTTCTTCGGCACCGGGCCGCGCATTCCGATGATCGCGGTTTCGCCGTTCTCGCGCGGCGGCCACATCAGCCACGTCTATAACGAACATTCCTCGTTCGTGAAATTCGTGGAGCGCAACTGGTATCTCGGTAAGCTCACCGCGCGCAGCCGTGACAACCTGCCCAATCCGCGGATGGACGACGACAATCCCTACGTTCCCGTCAACATGCCGGCGATCGGTGACCTGTTCGACCTGTTCGATTTCGACGGGGATCACGATCACGATCGCGGCGACGGCGACCGGGATTTCCGATAATCGGTCCAAGCAAGCTCAGACTGAATTACGAATGAGGGCCGGCGTCATGCCGGCCCTTAGTTTTTTGGCTCCTGTCGGAGCGTCAATCGCGGTGGATACGATCCTGAAAAAACGCAAAAACCGAAGCGCGCCAAATTTGCCCGTCGGTCCAGAAGCTGCATTGCCAAATTTACTAAACAAGGTGTGCTTCTCAGCCACTCCATCTCCCTTGCAGGGCGTCGTTCGAAAACGGTTGCACTGCAGCAACAACTTCGCTTGGCGAAAACAAGTCGATGACGTCCATTGACTCGAAATATGTTTAGTGAAAGTCTTCTACTTAACAATAATACTAAACATCATTCCCGCGGCCTTCGCTGAAGGCGGGATCTAGGTCTGCGTGCATAGACCGCCGAACGGCGAAGTGTGATTGGCAGGACAAGCAGGCAATCGCCTGCGACAACAGGGAGGTTGTAATGATCCAAATGATGCGTGCATTGGGGGCGACCGCGGTCGTTGTCGCCTCGTGTCTCGGCGGTCAGGCGGTTGCCCAGACCAAGCAATTGACCTTGTGCTGGGCGGCGTGGGATCCGGCCAACGCGCTTGGTGGAGCTTTCGAAAGACTTCACCGCCAAAACCGGCATTGAAATGAAATACGAGTTCGTCCCGTGGACGAGCTACGCCGACCGGTTCCTCAACGAACTCAATTCCAAGGGAAAGCTCTGCGACGTCATCATCGGTGACAGCCAATGGATCGGCGGCGCCGCCGAGAACGGCCACTACGTCAAGCTCAACGATTTCTTCGCCAAGGAAAAAATCTCGATGGACGATTTCATGCCGGCGACCGTGGTCGGCTATTCCGAATGGCCCAAGAACACGCCGAACTACTGGGCGCTGCCGGCGATGGGCGACGCGATCGGCTGGACCTATCGCAAGGACTGGTTCGCGCGGCCGGAAATCCAGGCCGAGTTCAAGAAGAAGTACGGCCGCGACCTCGCTCCGCCCGAGACCTATGATCAACTCAAGGAGATCGCCGAGTTCTTCCAGGGCAGGGAGATCGACGGCAAGAAGGTCTACGGCGCCTATATCTATACCGAGCGCGGCTCCGAAGGCATCACGATGGGCGTAACCAACGTGCTCTACGATTGGGGCTTCCAGTACGACAATCCGAAGAAGCCCTATGAGATGGAGGGCTTCGTCAATTCGCCCGAAGCGGTCGAAGGGGCTGGAGTTCTACAAGTCGCTCTACAAGTGCTGCACCGCGCCCGGCATGAGCAACGCCTACATGTCGGAGGGCCTCGACGCCTTCAAGTCCGGACAGGTCGCGATGCAGATGAACTTCTTCGCGTTCTTCCCCGGCCTCTACAAGGATCCCAATGTCGGCGGCGACAAGATCGGCTTCTTCGTCAATCCGAAGGAGAAGTATCACTTTACCCAGCTCGGCGGGCAGGGGATCTCGGTCGTCTCCTACTCGGAACACAGGGACGACGCGCTCGCCTACATCAAATGGTTCGCGCAGCCCGACGTTCAGAAGAAGTGGTGGGCGCTTGGCGGCTATTCCTGCCACAAGGCGGTGCTCAACGATCCGAGCTTTCCCGAAGAGCGCGCCGTTTGCCGCCGACTTCCTGAAGTCGATGGATATCGTCAAGGACTTCTGGGCGGAGCCCTCCTATGCCGAACTGCTGCTCGACATGCAGAAGCGCGTCCATGACTACGTCGTGGCCGACAAGGGCACGGCGCAAGGAAGCGCTCGATCTTCTGGTCAAGGATTGGCAGAAGGTGTTCAAGGAAGACGGCAAGATCTAGCTCTGATCAACACCGAGGTCTCCCGATCCTTTGCATCGGGAGACCGCTTCCTTGAGCGTGTCTCGATCCGTGAACGACAGGACTGACATGAGCACTCTCGCCGAGCGGGCCGTTGCCCGGACGCCACGCCGACTGGCGTTGCGATTCGGCGGGATGTCCGACCGAGCCATTGCCTGGCTGTTCATTACGCCGTCGGTGCTGCTGCTGCTGGCGATCAACATCTTCCCGCTGCTGTGGACGATCCAGCTCTCGTTCACCAACTATCGGGCCAATCGCCCGAACGCGCCGATCAGCGTATGTCGGTCTCGACAACTACCGCGACATCCTGACCGACCCCGACGTGTGGCACGCCATGCAGGCGACCGCGCATTTCGTGCTGTGGTCGATCGCGCTTGAACTGGTGCTCGGGTTTGGCCTGGCGCTCCTGATCAACCGTCGCTTCCGCGGTCACAGTTTCTGGACCACCATCATCCTGTTGCCGATGATGCTGTCGCCGGCGGTGGTCGGCAATTTCTGGACCTTTCTGCTGCAGCCGCAGATCGGACTGTTCAACAGCGCGGTCGCGCTCTTGACCGGCGTCGATCCGAGTTCGTTTCAGATGATCGGCGACGTGCGCGCTGGCGCCCTGGTCCATCATCATGGTCGATACCTGGATGTGGACGCCCTATGTCATGCTGATCTGTCTCGCCGGTTTGCGCTCGATCCCGGACTACATCTATGAGGCGGCCGAGGTCGATCGCGCATCGCCCTGGCGGCAATTCTGGTCGATCACGCTGCCGATGGTGATGCCGTTTCTGATGCTCGCGATCCTTTTTCGCGCGATCGAAAACTTCAAGATGTTCGACATGGTCAACCTGCTCACCTCGGGCGGTCCGGGATCGACCACGGAGGTTGCGTCGATCACCCTGAAGCGCGAGGCGTTCGAGAAATGGCGCACCGGCTATTCGTCGGCGCTGGCGATCATTCTCTTCGTCACCGTCTTTGGTGCCGCCAACATCTATGTCAAAGCCCTCAATCGGGTGAAGCAGCGATGAGCACGCCCGTCACCGCACATTCCGTGGCCGAGCCGTCGTCGCTGGTCGAAGATGATCGCGTCGTTCGTCGTCGCGACCTACGCGATCGTGACCATTCTGCCGCTGCTCTGGATATTCCTCACCGGATTCAAGACGCCGCCCGATTCGATCGCCTATCCGCCCAAGATTCTGTTCGAGCCTTCGGTCGAAGGCTACGTCAACCTGTTCACGACGCGCTCGCGGCAGACGCCGGAATTCCTGGCCAGCCTGCCGCCGCCGCAGACCTGGTACGAGCGCCTGGTGCGCTCGCGCAACATGGTGATCGCCGGACCATCGAAGGTGGTGCCGCGCTTTGTCAACTCGATGGTGATCGGCTTCGGCTCGACCTTTCTCGCGGTCTGCTTCGGCACCATCGCGGCCTATGCGTTCTCGCGATTTCGCGTGCCGCTCGCCGACGATCTGCTGTTCTTCATCCTGTCGACACGGATGATGCCGCCGATCGCGGTCGCGATCCCGATCTATCTGATGTTCCGCAACCTCGGGCTCACCGACACCAAGCTCGGGATGATCCTGCTGTACACCGCGGTCAACGTCTCGCTGGCGGTGTGGCTGTTGAAGGGATTCATGGACGAAATCCCGCGCGAATACGAAGAGGCGGCGATGGTCGACGGCTACACGCGCCTTCAGGCCTTCTTCAAGGTGGTGCTGCCGCAGGCGACGACCGGCATCGCGGCGACCGCGATCTTCTGCCTGATCTTCGCCTGGAACGAATATGCCTTCGCGGTTCTGCTCACCAGCGGCGACGCGCAAACCATGCCGCCCTTCATTCCCTTCATCATCGGCGAGGGCGGCCAGGACTGGCCCGCGGTCGCCGCCGCGACGACGCTGTTCTTCATCCCGATCCTGTGCTTCACCATTCTGCTGCGCCGACATCTGTTGCGCGGCATCACCTTCGGGGCGGTGCGCAAATGACGGAAAGGATCGCGCACCCCGCATCGAGATGGCCGCGCTGGCTCCGCCGCGGCCCTTGCGAAACGGTCAGCGATGGCGCTGATCGGCCTTGGCGTCGTGATGCTGATGCAGCCGCTCTCGCTGAACCTGTACAGCTATTCCTTCGTCACGATCCTGGTCGGGACGCTGGGGTTTGTGATCGTCAGCCATTTTCCGGACTAGCGCCATGGCAGAGATCAAGGTCGAAAGCGTCGCCAAGACATTCGGAACGTTCGCCGCCGTCAAAGGCGTCAACTTCACGGTCGATCACGGCTCGTTCTTCGTCATTCTCGGACCTTCCGGCTGCGGCAAGACCACGACATTGCGCATGATCGCGGGCCTTGAACTGCCGACCTCCGGCCGCATCCTGCTCGACGGCGAGGACGTCACCGCGCTTGCCGGCCTCGGCGCGCGACATCGCATTCGTGTTTCAGCTATTTGCGCTCTATCCGCACATGAATGTGCGCCAGAATATCGGCTTTCCGCTGCGATGCCAGAATTACCCGCGCGCCGAGATCAGGCGAAGCGTCGAGGAGACGGCGAGACTGCTGCGGATCGATCATCTGCTGGAGCGCCGGGTCGGCGGGCTCTCCGGCGGCGACCGGCAGCGCGTCGCGCTCGGCCGCGCCATCGTGCGCCGGCCCAAGGCGTTTCTGATGGACGAGCCGCTGGGCGCGCTCGATTCGGAGTTTCGCAGGTTGATGTGCGGCGAGCTGCGCGAACTGCACGACCGCATCGATGCCACCACCGTCTACATCACCCACGACCAGCTCGAGGCGATGGCGATGGCGGACCGTATCGCCATCATGAATCAGGGCCGCGTCGAGCAGATCGGCACGCCGCAGGAGATCTACGATCGTCCCAATACGATGTTCGTGGCCGACTTCATCGGCGCGCCGCCGATGAGCTTTCTCGACGTCCAGACCTCGCTGCGGCGCGGCGATCGCAGCATCAGGATCGACGGCGTCGCCGGTCGAAATGCCGGAATTGTTCGAGGATCGTGCCGAGGGCAAGTTCGCGCTCGGCGTGCGGCCCGAGAATGTGTCGTTCGCCGATAGCTCGCCGCTGCGAGGCCGCGTGATCGGCGCCGAATATCTCGGCACCACGCAGATCGTCACCGTGATCACGGCCAACGGCCAGGTCAAGGCGCGATTGCCGTCAGCGCAAGCGGTTCGGGTCGGCGAAACAGGTGGGTCTCGCGTTGCGGCCGGACAGGCTCTCGCTGTTCGACGCCATCAGCGGACAGGCGCTGTCTTCGGCGCTTCACGCGGGAGGCATCCGTGGCTGAAGTCGCGCTGGTCGATGTCAGCAAGAGCTTCGGCGCGGTCGAGGCGGTCCGTGGCCTTTCGCTCTCGATCGCGGACGGCGAATTTGTCGTGCTGCTTGGTCCGACCGGCGCGGGAAAGACCACGACGCTGCGACTGATCGCCGGTCTGGAGCGGCCCGATCGCGGCAATGTGGTGATCCAGCGGACGCGACGTCACGGACGAAGTGCCGGCCGAGCGCGACGTCGCGTTCGTGTTTCAGCAATATTCGCTTTATCCGCATCTGACGGTCTACGACAATCTGGCCTTTCCGCTGCGATCGCCGGCGCGGCGCATGAACGAGGAAGTCGATTCGCCGCCGGGTCCAGCAGGTGGCGGAACTGCTTCATATCGAGCAGAAGCTCGGCAATCGGGCGACCGCGCTTTCCGGCGGCGAGATGCAGCGGGTCGCCATCGGCCGGGCGCTGGTCCGCGAGCCCGCCGTCTATCTGATGGACGAGCCGCTGTCCTCGCTGGACGCCAAGCTTCGCGCGGAATTGCGCCTCGAGCTCAAGCGCATCCAGCGCGAATTGGGAACGACCATCCTCTATGTCACGCACGACCAGATCGAGGCCATGACGATGGCGGACCGGATCGGCGTGATGAACGAGGGGGTGCTGATTCAGCTCGGCACGCCCGCGGGAGATCTACGAGCAGCCCAACAGCGCCTATGTGGCAAGCCGGCTCGGCACGCCGGCCATCAACCTCATTCCGGCGGAGCTTCTGGGCAGCGATGCCGTGCCGCCGCACGCGCAAACCGTGGGCTTGCGGACCGAGCATATCAGGATCTCTCTCGGCGGATCGTCCGGGACCGCGCGCGCGGGTCCACTGGGTGGAGCATCTCGGCGATCAGAACCACGTTCATCTCAAGCTCGCCACCCATTCGCTGGTGACGCTGGCGGACCCGGCCCAGCAGCTCAAGGCAGGCGACGAGGTCTCGCTCGAGTTTGCCGAACCGCTTTATTTCGATCAGGCCGGCAACCGGGTCGGCGCCGACGGATCGCGGGGGCACGCATGATGATCGATCGCCAGGCCCGCAAACTTCTGTTTGAGACCGTGGCGCAGCGCGTCATCGCCAGCGCCGATGAACTGACCGATCTCGACCGCGCCATCGGCGACGGCGATCACGGCACCAACATGCGCCGCGGCTTCGAAGCCGTGCTGGCGGCGGTCGACGAACTCTCCGCCAAGAATCTCGGCGAAGTCTCTGAAGGGCGTCGGCACCACCCTTGTCATGAAGGTCGGCGGCGCGTCCGGCCCGCTCTACGGCACATTGTTCATGTCGCTCGGCAAGTCGCTGGACGGACGAGGTGAGCCGCGAGCAGGTCGCCGATGCCTTTGCTGCCGCGATCGACGCGGTCAAGGCGCGCGGAAAGTCCGATGTCGGTCAAAAGACCATGCTCGACGTGCTGTTTCCCGTGCTCGGAGTCCTGCGCGAAGGCGGAGACGGCTTGCCGGCGCGCCTGAAGGCGACGGCCAGGGCGGCGGCGGAGAAAACCATTCCGATGCGGGCGATCCGCGGTCGCGCGTCGTTTCTGGGCGAGCGCAGCATCGGTCACATGGACCCCGGCGCACGATCGTCCGCGTTGATCGTCGACGCGGTCGCAGACGTCATGGAAGGACTTGCATGAGCGAAAATGTCGGAATTGTCATCGTGTCTCACTCGGCGGACGTCGCCCGCGGCACCGCGCTCATGGTCGAGCAAATGGTCGGCCGCGAAGTGCCGCTCGGCTGGTGCGGCGGCGATCCGGGTGGCGGGCTGGGCACCAGCGTCGAAGCGATCATGAAGGCGATCGATCAGGCGTGGTCGGAGACGCGGCGTTGCCATTCTCGTCGATCTCGGCGGCGCGGAAACCAACAGCGAGATGGCGATCGAAATGTTGCCCGAAGAGCGCCGCGGCCGCGTCGTCGTCTGCAACGCGCCGGTCGTCGAGGGGGCGGTGATGGCGGCGACCGAAGCGGCGTCCGGCGCGACGCTTGAGGCGGTGCGTCGCACCGCCGAAGAACTGACACCGGTCTGATGCGGGGCAAGCGCGATGAATAAGCATCGAGCATCGGTGCTGATGCGACATGAGGTCGGGCTTGCACGCGCGGCCCTCGGTCAAGCTGACCAAGCTTGCGAAGGCCTTTGAATCGCGGATCGATCTCGGTCTGTCGCCGGACGGCCCCTGGATCGACGCCAAGAGCATCGTCAAGGTCATGGCGACCAAGGCGCCGAAGGATTCGACGATTTATTTTCGCGCCGAGGGGAGCGATGCGAAGGCCGCGCTGGAAGCGCTGGTGACGCTGGTCGACGGAGATTTTCAGGATGGACGATAGGACGCATCGAGCGGCGCATCGCATCGAGGGGAGGTCCGCCGCCCCCGGGATCGCGCTTGGGCCGCTCGTGCGTCTGGCTGCCGCGAAGCACGATGCCCGTCAGCATCGGTCCGCGGCGGAGGAGCATCAGGCCCTTGTCGATGCGCTTGCGGCGTCGCAGGCGGATCTCGCCGTGCTCGCGCGGCGAAGCGGGAGATGCCGACGCGGAAGCCATTCTCTCTTTCCAGATCGCGCTGCTCGAAGACGACAATCTTGCCGGCGCCGGCCTTTGCGCTGATCGCCGACGGCGAGGTCGCCAACCGGGCGTGGAGCGCGGCGATCGATCCGGAAATCGCCTCCTACGAGGAGGCCGACGATCCCTATTTCCGGGCCCGCGCATCCGATCTTGCGCGACCTGCGCGATCGCGTGCTGCGGCATCTGGCCGGTGAAGCCGATCAGACCGTGCCGCCGGGCGTCATCGTCGCGGCCGACGACATGCCGCCGTCGATGTTTCTCGCCACCGATTGGCGCGACGGCGGCCTGGTATTGCGCCGAGGCAGTCCCTCGAGCCATGTCGCCATTCTCGCGAGGTCGCGCGGCGTGCCGATGATCGTGGGCGTGGACGTCGATCATCTCGAAAATGGCAGCGGACGCGCTGCTCGACGGCGATGCGGGGCTTCTCATTGTCGATCCCGATCCGCGATAGCGGGCCGATCTATCGTCAGCGCCGTGCCGAGCAGTCCGAGGCTCGGCAAGGCCGCGTCCTTCATTCAGCGGCCCGGCGCTGACCGCGAGCGGCGAACCGGTCCAGGTCATGATCAATGTCACCGGTCTCGCCGAACTGAGCGGGATCGATCCTGCCGAATGTCGACGGCATCGGCCTGATGCGGACCGAGTTTCTGTTTCAGGGCCGCGAAAAGCTGCCGACCGAGGAGGAGCAATATCAGATCTACAAGCGCATGGTCGAATGGGCCGCCGGCAAGCCGGTGACCATCCGCACGCTCGATGCCGGCGGCGACAAGCCGATCGCGGGTTTGACGGAGCCCGGCGACATCAATCCATTTCTCGGCGTGCGCGGCGTGCGGCTGTCGCTGCGGCATCTGGACGTATTTCGCGCGCAGTTGCGGGCGCTGGCGCGCGCTGCCGTAGCAGGAAATCTGAAGGTGATGATTCCGATGGTCACCGTGCCGGAGGAGCTCGACCGCTGCCGCGCGCTGCTCGAGCAGGCCGTCGATGAGCTGCGTCGCGAGGGCCAGTGAGGCAACGATGCCGCCGCTCGGCATGATGGTCGAGGTGCCGGCGGCGGCGCTCACGATCGAGGATTTCGACGCCGACTTCTTTTCGATCGGCAGCAACGATCTGATCCAGTATGTGGCGGCCGCGAGCCGGGACGAACCGCAGCTTGCCGATCTCGCGCGCCCTTCACGCGCGGTCTTCGACCTGATCCGGCATGTCGTCGACATATGCCGACCGCTCTGGCCGCGAAACCAGCCTGTGTGGCGACCTCGCCGGCGATCCCGCGCAGGTCGCGGCACTTGCTCGATCAGGGCTTGCGCACCTTTTCGGTCGCACCCGGCGCGCTCGGGCCTGTGCGGGCCGCGATCGCCCGCTATTCCGGCACGGCCGCATGAGCACGCAAGCAACGCCAGACAATTCGCAGGATCTGATCGCGGCCTACAAGGCCATCCTGCGCGATGTCCTCGATCGACGGCCGTCCGGCATGCGCCAGCGTCTGGCCGAGGCGCTCGGCAAGAACCGCAGCTTCATCACGCAGATTGCCAACCCGGCCTATCAGACGCCGATTCCGGCGCAGCACGTTCACGCCATCATCCAGGTCTGCCATTTCTCGGCGCAGGAAAGGGACCGGTTTCTCGACGCCTATCACCGCGCGCACCCGCGGCGGCTGCTTGCTCCTGAAGGAACGCGAGCGAAGCAGGCGCCTGACGCTGATGCTGCCCGATCTCGGCAGCGAACAGAAGAACCACAAGCTCGACACGCTCTTGAGCGAGTTCGCGGAAAAGGTTGCAAGGCTGATCGAGGACAGCTGACGCCGAAGCAAGCAGGAAACGGGGAGGACGCGATGAAGAAGCTGATCAACGCCGTCGAGGACGTGGTGAGCGAAAGTCTTGCCGGATTTTGCGCGGCGCATTCCGACATCGTGCGCATGGGCGAGACAGGCACCGTTCGTGCTGCGCCGGCATCTCAAGCCCGGCAAGGTTGCGCTGGTGTCGGGCGGCGGCTCCGGACACGAGCCGCTTCACGCCGGTTTCGTCGGGCATGGCATGCTGGATGCCGCCTGTCCCGGCCAGGTCTTCACCTCGCCGACGCCGGATCTCATTCTTGCCGCTGCCGAGGCTGCCGACACCGGCGGCGGCGTGTTGTTCATCGTCAAGAATTACGAAGGCGACGTCATGAACTTCGACATGGCGCGCGAGATGTCGGGAAAATCGATTGCGACCGTGATTACCGATGACGACGTCGCGGTCGAGAAATCGACCTTTTCGACCGGACGGCGCGGCGTTGCCGGCACGCTGATTGTGGAGAAAATCGTCGGCGCCGCCGCCGAAGAGGGACGCGACCTGGCTGCCCTGAAGAGCACTCGGCGATCGCGTCAATGCGGCCACGCGCTCGATCGGGATCGCGCTGACGAGCTGCACGGTGCCGGCGGCCGGCAAGCCGACTTTCGACCTCGCCGACGACGAGATGGAGGTCGGTGTCGGCATCCACGGCGAGCCGGGGCGCCGGCGCGTCAAACTTAGGCCGGCTGCCGAGATCGCGGCGGAGATGGTCAACGCGATCACTGGCGATCTGGGCGAGCGGGCGCGTGGTGAGGCTATCCTGCTGATCAACGGCTTCGGCGCAACGCCGCTTTCGGAGCTTTACCTGATGTATGACGCCGTTCGCAAACGGTTCGAAGCCGCAGGAATGCATCGTTGCGCGATCGCTGGTCGGCAATTTTGTCACTTCCCTCGATATGGCCGGTTGCTCGGCGACGGTATCGCTCCTTGACGAGGAGACGAAGCGCCTTTGGGACGCACCCGTCAATACTCCGGCCTTGCGCTGGGGAATGTAGCTCGCGAACGGCCTTCTCTCGTTGCACTCGTGCGAGTATAGGCACAAACGCGATACCACTAGCGATGTAGTGCCGATAACGATCAAGTTGTATCTGCGTGATACCAGGCCGCCCCGTCTCATCTCGCCGCTGCTTTCCATGGTCATCATGCTGACCACAAACGATCGGTGCAATTCGGACCGGCGAGTGACCGAGCCCGCCTTTGAGTTTCCCGAACCCCTGTGCGCCTCGCTTTCGCGGCATGAGATGCGATCACACGGTCCCGTATTCGGAAGGTGACTGTGGCTGAGGCTACAGAGGCGGTATGGGGGCGGGGGGACTTGGCAGTCTGACCGTGCTTGTTCCACTTTAGAGTGTCGGAGTCATGACTTTGCCAACCCGCGCTCATCCCACGGCCCACCCGCCGGGTTGCCCCTTGATTTTAACTGTGATCCGATTTCATTGAGCATAGGCAGGCATCGTAAGATATGCTCGCGGCTGGATCGAATTTGTGAGACGGTTAAGATCAGTATTCGGTTTGGATTGGTGTTCTTGGAGAAGTAGATGCAGTCCGACGCGTCGAAGAGCTATGGCCTGCGATTAGACAAAGGAACGCGAAGGGTCGTCGCGGTGATCGGCGATCTCATGATCGACCGTTATCTTACAGGTAAGGTCGATCGCATCTCTCCGGAGGCTCCTGTTCCGGTCCTCGTCCATGGCTCCGACCGTGCGGTCGCGGGCGGCGCCGCCAACGTGGCCGTTAATATCGTTTCGCTCGGCTGCGATGTTCATCTCGTCGGTACCGTCGGCTGCGACCTCGATGGCAGCGATCTCAAGGATATCCTCGCCGGCGCCGGGGTATCGTCGGAATGGTTGGTGGCTGACCCCGATCGGCCCACCATCAGCAAGACCCGCGTCGTCGCTGGCAGGCAGCAATTTGTCCGTATCGATCGTGAAGTGGTGGGGCGTCCGTCCCCCGATGTCGAAGCAAAACTCATCATGGCAGCCCGTTCGGCCATGGTCGCGGCAGACATTGTGGTGGTGTCCGACTACGCGAAGGGCGTGTTCGGCGATTACGTTTTGGAGCAGGTCGTCAGCGCCGCGAAATCGGCGCGGAAGCTGGTGCTCGTCGATCCGAAGCGGCGCACTTTCGAAGCCTATCGCGATGCCGACATCATCAAGCCGAATGTCAGCGAACTGTCGGCAGCTATCGGACTGCCTTGCCGCACCGATGCCGAGGTTGAAGCTGCTGCGAAAACGATTCTAGCTCAGTTCGGTGGTACGGTGCTGGTCACGCGTGCCGAAGCCGGCATGTCGCTGCTCAAGGGTGGAGAGTTCATCAGGCACTTTCCTACATCGGCGTTGGAGGTCGCGGATGTCTCTGGCGCCGGAGATACGGCGCTCGCAGCGCTAGCCGTCTCGATCGCAGAGGACCGTTCGATCGAAGAGGCCGCCGTACTGTCGAATTTCGCGGCGGGTATCGCGGTCGGCAAGCTCGGCACCGCGGTCGTCAGCAGGGTAGAGCTCAACGCGGCCGTTGCTCGCGCAGAGGCGACCGCCCACCATCCGGGAGCCCTGGCGAGCTTTGCCGACGCAGTAGAAATGGCTACGACATGGCATCAGCGGGGAGAGCGTATCGTTTTTACCAACGGTTGTTTTGATCTGGTTCACGCTGGACACGTCGAACTTCTTTCAGAGGCGGCCCGCGCGGGGGACCGCCTGATTGTCGGCCTCAATTCGGATGCCTCTGCTCGTCGGTTGAAGGGACCGACGCGGCCGATCCAGAACGAAACAGATCGTGCCCGCATTGTTGGTGCGCTAAGGGCGGTCGATCTCGTTGTCATTTTTGATGAGCCCACGCCCGTTGCTCTGATCGACGCAATTTCTCCTGACGTCCTGGTAAAGGGCGCCGACTATACTGAGGACCAGGTCGTCGGCGGCGATCTTGTGAAGGCGCGGGGCGGCCGTGTCGTCTTGATTCCTCTGGTCGCCGGTCGCTCCTCCACCAGGATCGTTGAAAGGATGCGACGGTGAGTTCTGCTCAAACCCCGACGGTGGACTAATCGCCGGCGGCCGCGGCAGGACGACTGGAATCGTCCGTCGTCAGCGCAGCCTTCTGCCTTGGGCGACGTCGGGATTTGATAGGTACGCGCACGGCTTTCACGAACGTCTGGATTTCCAAGGCAACTCCATCAGCGAATTGCCGCGCCGGACGATGGGATAGGCCCGGCAGATCGTGGTGTACGCGCGTTCCTCGCCGCTCTCCTGGTACGATGAGCGCGAAGGTCGCCACGCGTGTGCACTCCGACTTTCGTGTGCGCTACGTGTGCACCGAGAGGTCAAAACGGGTACAAACGTGCGCAATTTCGTCCAGTTTGGAGTGCACAGGTTCTTTCTTTCATCCCATTGGGATAGTGGAGTAAGCTATTGAAATATCAGGACTATCTTTTTTACGTCGCCCCCATGATGGATTGGAGCGAGAGTTTAAGGTTTTCAATTGGTTAGAAGGCTGCGTGTGCACGACGTGTGCACCGGGAGATCAAGAAAAATCTATTGACGGCAAATCTGAGCAGTCGCTCCGAGGCGTGACACTGACGCCGGGCTCGACGCGATCGAATTAACGAGAGCAGGGCAGCCGCCGGCGACCGAGAAGCTGATCTCGTTTGCCGGCATGGCGAACACACCTGCCTTCGTGTCGCCGGTTGGGTAGGGGGCTGCTATTCAGCGTAAGGGTGAAGAATGCTGATGTCGGGGGTTCGGGTCGCTCCCCCGCTACGCGTTCCCACTATTTCCTAGGCCAACCTACGGGATTTCCCACGCTCGATGGTAGCGGCCGAGCGGCTCTCGGGCGACGCGCGCCCCCAACCTGTCCCAATGGTTCTAACGAAGAAAAATCGAACAAGAATTTTGAGGCTGAGCGCTTCACCTGCCTCGAACCACACATGCCCATTCCCGCCGCTTTGCTACGCCACGAGCCTAGAGATTTCTCGCTCGACCAATGGCAAGAATTTGGGGTTGTGGACCGGGGATTTTGAACCTGTCCAACACAGGTTAGGCGCGTGGGAATCGCGCGCGAACGGCGGCTTTGGCAGCCTTTTAAGATGGCGCGCAACAAGTTAGGCTACTCCGATAAGAAAATAGGGCTTCAGCAATAGTGAGTTTCGCCTGGCTGCGCCCGGAGCAGGACCGGCGACAAAGAAGAATCCGATCGGGAGTTTCAGGAAATGCCCCTGCCCAGAGAAGATGTCGACGCCACTACGCCGAAGTTCTTGCGCGACAAGTACGCCGTCGTCGGCGTCGGCGAGACCGCCTACACCCGCGGCTCGAACATGACGACGCGGGCGCTCGCAACAATCGCGGTGCGCAACGCCATGGTCGATGCGGGACTCAAAGCCTTCGAGATCGATGGCATGCTGTCGTATCAATCGAACGACTCGGTGTTCTCGCCATTCGTCGCTGGTGACCTCGGCATCCGGCTCAATTTCTACATGGACGTGTTCGGTGGGGGATCATCGACCGAGGCGTTGATCGGCATAGCGATCGGCGTGATCGAGGCCGGCATGTGCAAGACGGTGGTGATCTTCCGCTCGATGAACGGATTCTCGCAGGTGCGGATCGGTGGCACCGGCGTGCGCGCCGCAGCTCCCGTTTCAGGCGACGCGCTGCACAGCCGCGCCTATGGCTGGCAGAGCGCCGGACAGTCGTTCGCGCCGACCTTCATGCGGCATATGTACGACTTCGGCACCACCGCCGAGCAGGTCGCTCATGTCCGCGTTGCCCACAGCCATCACGCCTCGAACAATCCTAAAGCCTACTACAAGAAGCGCCTCACGGTGGAGGATGTTGTGGGCAGCCGCGTGATCTGCAAGCCACTGCACCTGCTCGACTGCTGCGTCGAGACAGACAACGCTAATGCCATCATCGTGACCACAGCCGCGCGTGCGAAAGACCTGAAGCAGCCGCTGGTGCGGATCCGTGGCGTGGTGGGCCGCTGCTCGAAGCCGCGGGTCGACATGCACTACCAGGTCGGGCCGATCTCCACCGTCGCCGGTCACTACGCCAAGGACATCCTCTGGCCGAATTCCGGCGTCAGCCCGGAGGACATCGACTTCACGGGCTCCTATGACGCCTTCACCTTCACCGCCATGCTGCAACTCGAGGATTACGGCTTCTGCAAGAAGGGCGAGGGCGGCCACTACGTGTCGGACGGTACCATAATGCTCGGTGGAAAAAGGCCGAACAACACATCGGGTGGCCATCTCTGTGAGGGCTACACCCACGGCATCGCCATGGTGATCGAGAATGTTCGCCAGCTCCGCCACGATGCGGACGATAGCTGTCCGATCGGGACCGATGGCAGGCGCCAGCACACCTACGATTATCGTGAGGATGGTTGCCGCCAAGTGAGGAACGCCGAGCTATCAGCCAATCTCGGCTGGGCGATGCCCGGCACCGGATCCGCGATGGTGATGCGGCGAGGGTAGGTTCTGATGCAAGGCGCCGGGCGGGAAGGAAGCAAATGAAAGCATCGATATTTTGTCTGCCGAGCGTCGGCTCGCGCGCCGAGATCGAGGCGGGCATGGCTGCGACGCGGCCAGAGCTCTACCAGCGCATGTTGAAAGAGTTGACCGAACTCGTCAAACTTGCCGACGACCTCGGCTACGATTCGGTGAGCTTTACCGAGCATCACTTCCACATCGAGGGCTTCGAGCTTTCCAACAACCCCGTGTTGCTAGACCTCTACTTCGCGATGCAGACGAAGCGCATCCGCGTCGGTCAGCTCGGTCTCGTGCTGCCGGCCGCCAACCCGATCCGCGTCGCCGAGGACATCGCGATGCTCGATCACATGACCGGCGGGCGCGCCTGCGCCGGCTTCGCCCGCGGCTATCAGCGACGCTGGGTCGATGTCATGGCGCAGCAGACGCACGGCGTTTCGGGGACCCTGCCACACCATCATGATGCGATCGATCAGACCAACCGCGAGGCGTTCGAGGAGAACTGGCAGATCATCAAGAAATGCTGGACCGAGGAGATGCTGACGTTCCAGGGCAAGTACTGGAAGGTACCCGCCGGCGCAACGCCTTGGGATCTCGAGACCACGCTAAAATACGGCAAGGGCGTCGAGAATGGCATGCTGACCTCGGTCGGCGTGGTACCGAAGCCGTTGCAGAAGCCGTACCCGCCGGTGTTCCTGCCGTTCGCGTCGTCGCCGAACTCCATTCGCTGGGCTGCGCGCGAGGGTGTCACCGCGATCTTGCCACCGATGCATGAGGCCTACGCGTCGCCGCTCTACGACCTCTATGCCGAGGTGTCGGGAAAGCCCCGCGGACAAGGCACGGGTTTGTTGCGCGATGTCATCATCGCGGACACGGACGAGGAGGCGATGGCGTTGTGGGAGGACTCCGAGCGGTTCTCCGGCAGGGCGTGGTTCGAGCCGTTCGGCTTTCGCCGCGGCCTGATGGATCCGGTGACGAAGAATTTTGCGACCGCGAAGGAATCGATCGACCTCGGCTACGCGTTGGTCGGCACCGTCGATACCGTGACGCGCGCGCTCGAGGCCAACATGAAACGACAGCCGGTCGATTGGTTGTTCTGCTATACCTACAATGCGCTGGTCCCGCACGCCAAGTTGATGAAGTCGACCGAGGCGTTATGGACCAAGGTGCTGCCGAAATTCATGTAAAGGAAACGCGGTGAGAAAATGATATCCGCGCAATATCTCGGCATGCCGCTCGAGATCAATGATCTCGACCATGAGAACCTCGACTACTTCGCCTACTGTGCGAAGCACGATTTCCGCCTGCAACGATGCACCTCGTGCAAGCTATTCCGCTATCCGCCGTCGACCGCGTGCCCTTGGTGCGCTGAGCTGGATTCGGAATGGGTGTCGGTCGAGGGCCGCGGCACCGTGCATTCCTACACCGAGGTCCACCATGCCATTCAGCCGGCATTTAAGCAGTACACGCCGTATCTCGTGCTGTTGGTCGAGCTGGACACGCAGAGCGGCAAGCCGACCAAGGAGGAGGGCCTCCGCGTGATCGGCAACCTGACGCGGCCGGACGGCGTGCTCGCGCCGAAGACCGAGGTCGAACGGGTCGGCATCGGTACTCGCGTGCGCATGGTATTCACCGATGTCTTGCCGGGGCTGGCGCTGCCGCAATGGACCATTGATGAAAGCGCCGCCGTCGGCACGCCGTGGCGATACCGGGGTTAGGGGAGCGCAGCCCGGTTCGCGAACGTCAATGCGTTACCACTTTTCTAAAGCCCATCTAGCGGAGTTGCGGCAGATCATGGCAGAACCAAACATGACTGATGGGGAGGCGGGACGTACGCGAGACTTCTTGGGTTACGGTCGCCAGCCGCCAGATCCTCGCTGGCCGAATGGCGCGCATGTCGCTGTCAATTTCGTGATCAACTACGAGGAAGGGGGCGAGTATTCCGTGCCGGACGGCGACCCCGTTTCCGAGGCTGCGCTTACAGAAGGGGCGACCGCGGCCGTTGCCGGCCGCGACCTGGCCGCCGAAAGCATGTTCATGTATGGGAGCCGAGCCGGATTCTGGCGCCTGCATCGGATGTTCACCAAGCGAAACGCCCCTTGCACGATATTTGCCGTCGCCCGTGCTCTCGAGCGGAATCCCGAGGCAGCGGCAGCCATCCGCGAAGCGGGCTGGGATGTCGCCGGCCATGGGTTACGATGGGAGATGCATGCAAATCTCGCCCCCGAGACGGAACGCGAGCACATTCGTCTTGCCACCGAGATTATTACCAAGTGCATGGGGAGCCGCCCTGAAGGTTGGTACTCGCGTTATGCCCCATCGCTTTCCACTCGAGCGATTTTGCTCGACGCGGGATACTCCTACGACAGTGACGCCTACGACGACGAACTTCCGTACTGGGTGAAGGTCGGCTCGCGCGACCAACTAGTGGTTCCCTATTCGCTTGTGCACAATGACGTGCGCTTCAGCCGGCAAGGCATCACCACGGGTAACGAGTACTTTGACTACATAAGAAATGCTGTCCAATGCGTGATCGACGAGGATCCGCCGCGGATGCTCAGCTTCGGACTTCACAACCGCATCATTGCTCATCCGGGTCGCGCCTTTGGACTGGCAAAGGCCGTTGATTGGCTTGCAAGTCATCCCAAGGTATGGATTGCGCGGCGTGTCGACATCGCGGCGCACTGGCGCAAATGGCACCCACCACCGCGCGCGGCCTAGCGCGCCGCGCCTTTGGTCTACTGGGCGAGTCTAGGCGCACACGGATGGCGCAGAAACGGCGGTATTTGACGGCTACGAAGACGCCCTCTGGCAAGCTATGCTGCTCGTCGATAAGAAAACAGCGCTTCCACAATAGTGGGTTTCGCGACGTAGCCCCGCGCGATCTCCGGTGTGCGCCAATGACCCGCTGGATGTTGTTTGCTGGGGCTAGCTCAAACTTGCTCATTGGTGGATTGGAGCGAGAGTTCAAGTTTTTCAATTAGTTAGAAGGCGGCGTGTGCACGATGCGCACCGAGAGATCAAAGAAAATCCAGCGAGAACTATTGTGGGCAGTGCTTAGCGCACTGCAGTCGGCCGACGTCTCAAGCGGCCGCGATCTCGTTCGGCAAGCCGCAAGTTTGGCGAAGTTGATTTTGCTGTGAACTCAATTCGCCAAATGGACGATTATGGAATGAATGCTTTTGGGGAGGAAAGCGGACGTTCACCACCGTCGCCAGTTCTTACCCCCGGCCAGCAGCATTGACGCGGCATGAGTGAGCGGCTGACAGTGCGGCAAAGTCCCAAGGTTGAAATCGAAAAGGGCTTTCGCAGGCTCCCTGTCGTCCAATTCTGCTCTCAGATCGCTGGTAAACCATTGCTGGAACGCGTGAATGTCTGCTACTGGGAGGGCGATCATCCAATTGTCGACAGAGGTACGTTTCCTGACCAAACGGCTGAAATCGACGGTTTCGCCACTCTCCCATGCGTTGAAGGCCATTGGAGATCCATGGAGCTTCCTCATCCATCAGGAAGCGTTTTTCGGGGTGCGCCGGTTCGACGATTTCCAGCGAAACCTCAATATTGCACGGAATACTCTGACCGACCGTCTCGCGCTGCTGATCGAGTGTGATCTTCTCAAGAAAAAAGCCTATCAGACCCGACCCCGCCGATACGAGTACCGGCTGACGGCACGCGGGCTTGATACCTACCCATACGCACTCTCGCTGATGAAATGGGGCGACGAGTGGCTGCCGCATGAGACCGCACCGCCGGTTCGCCTTCGTCACAAGACATGCAACAAGCCGCTTCATCCTTGCGCCATATGTCAAGCTTGCCGGAGAGAAGTTCGCGCCGAAGACATCTCGATCAATCCCCTAAGTGCCAAGGATCCTGCCCCGGAAGACGGCGTGCAAGTGAGATACTCTTCACGTCCGGAGCTATACACTGCCGGCAGGCCGACCTCGGTTGGCGGGACGCTTGCGGCTATCGGCGACCGGTGGGGCTTTTTCGTTCTCTGGCTCGCTTTTGCTGGAATAACCAAATTCGATCATTTCCATCGCATCCTCGGCATCGCGCGGACGACGCTGACGGCGCGGCTTGATCGGCTCGTGCAACAAGGCTTGCTCGATCGTATTCAGTATCAAGACCGGCCGCCCAGGCACGATTACCATCTGACTTCAAAAGGCAAGGCGCTCTGTCCCGTGCTTCTGACGTTGTTCGACTGGGGCAAGCGCGGGCTGGGTATCGAAACGACGGACGCATCCGTGCTCCACAAGTCTTGCGGCAAGCCGCTCCGAATATTGGTGGTTTGCGAGAACTGTAGGGACGTTCCTAAACCTCACGACGTCGAAATCATAACGAGGAACCAAGGCAGGAAATCCCTAGTTCAGAACACGGGTTCGCTTTCTTCATCTGTTCCAACCAAGATCGGCTCTCGAAAGAAGGCCGTCGGTTCTAACAGTTAAGAGGGTTTCGCGACCGATGATGGAAGCCAGATCGCGTGGCAGCAGCGCTATTTTCCCGCTTCACCGCTGCCGTTGATGAGATCCCCGAAGAGCTCCCACTTTTCGCCTTTCAAGCAAATCATCCGCATCTGTTCAATCGGAGCGAAGTCCGACGCGCTGGTGTTGATCGAGATTCCCGGCAGCAGCACGTCGGGCGCAAAATTCGTCAGGCTGGCGGCTTGCCTCATGACGTTTTCGCGGGTGAGGTCGTCGCCGCATTGTTGCAGTACCTTTGCCATGGTCTGCGCGATCCCATAGCCGTAGACGACGAAGAAATCCGTCTTGTTCGCGTCCGGCGCATATTTCGCAAGGAAGGCGTAGAATATCTTCATACCCTCGTCGTCGTTCCATTGTGGATCGGAACTGTCCTTCAGATAAGCCGTCGAAATGAGGCCCTGCGCTTTATCGAAGCCTACAGGTTGGATCACCGTACCGATTGAAGACCCGATGCTGGACAGGATGAACAGCGGGCGCCATCCCATCTCCGTAACCTTGCGAATCGATTGCGCGGCGACTTTGGTCAGCGCAACAGAGATGAAGACGTCGGCGCCGGAAGATTTGAGGTTCACAATTTGGGAGTCAACCGTCGGCTCCGATGTCTCATAGCCTTCTTCTGCCACGATCATCGAGGCCTTTTGACCAAGGCCCTCCTTCAATCCCTTTAGATAGTCCTTACCCAGATCATCGTTCTGGTACAGGATGGCGATCCTGGCATCCGGCTTTTCCGTCAGCAAATACTTTGCGTAAATGCGCCCTTCGTTCTGGTAATTCGGCTGCCAGCCCATCGTCCAGGGAAAGCCGCTGGGATCGTTCCATCTCGTGGCGCCACTGCCCACAAAGAGCTGCGGCACCTTCCTCGCATTCAGATATTTCTGGATTGCCACATTCGAGGGCGTTCCGACCGGATTAAAAATCAGCAAAACTTCATCGCTTTCAACGAGCTTGCGGGCTTGCTCCACCGATTTCGGCGGACTGTACGCATCGTCATAGGAAATGAATTTGATCTTGCGGCCGTTGATGCCGCCATCATCATTGATCTTTCTGAAATAAGCGTCCTCGATCTTGGCGATCACGCCCAAACTCGAGACCGGACCGCTATAGGCGACGATATTTCCAATTCTGATCTCGGTGTCCGTCGCGCCTACGTCGTATTTCTTTTGCGCGAATGCCGCGGTGCAAAGGGCTGCAGCGAGCATCGTCGAAATTGCGAACCCACGCAGGGTCATCCTGAACATGCTTTCCTCCAAGGCGCTCGAATTTCCTCCGCTCGCGCGCCGGTATCCGGTTCTGTGCGAGAAGACGACATTTTCGTCCGGGTCAGTTGCCTAACGCTACAATACATTGTAAGTAGCGTTGGGCAACTAAAAAATGAACGATGCCACAACCCTGGGGAGGGATGCCCATGTCGGAAGGGCTGGAAGGCTCAGGCGTCAGTTATGTCCGTGGTGATATCGATACGCCACTGCTGGCAGATACGATCGGAGCAGCCTTCGACCGAGCGATTGCATACTACGGCGATCGCACGGCGCTCGTTGTCAGCCATCAGCAGATTGTCTGGACCTATGCCGAGCTCGCAAGCAGGGTGAATGCCTTTGCCGCCGGCCTGCTCAGGCTCGGCCTGGTGCGAGGTGACCGGATCGGAATATGGGCGCCGAACTGGGCCGAATGGACGGTGACCCAGTACGCAGCCGCCAAGCTCGGGCTTATTCTCGTCAACCTGAACCCGGCCTATCGGCTCGCTGAAATCGAGTTCGCGCTCAACAAGGCCGGTTGCAGGGCGCTTGTGCTGGCGGATCGGTTCAAGGGAAGCGACTATATCGAGATGGTGCGCATCCTTGCGCCGGAGCTGGATTCGTCGGGACCCGGTAAGCTAAAGGCCGCGCGGCTAAAAAGCCTCGAAATCGTCATTAAACTGGGACCTGAGCCCTTAGGCGGATTCTTCCGCTTTGGCGAGGTAGCGGCGCTCGGCAACGGGATGGACCGGCAATTGCTTGTCGAGGCCTCCGCGAGGCTCAACTGCGACGATCCGATCAATATCCAGTTCACTAGCGGCACCACGGGAAGCCCAAAGGGAGCCACCCTCAGTCATCGCAATCTATTGAACAGCTCGTACTTCACCGGAAGGATCTGCGGGATTTCGTCTTCCGACGCCATCTGCGTGCCGCTGCCGCTCTATCACGTGTTCGGCATGGCAATCGGCAATCTTCTGGCAATGCTGTTCGGCGCCAAAGTCGTCCATCCCAGCGAAGGTTTTGAACCGGATGCCGTACTAAAGGCCGTGGAGCAGGAGCGATGCACGTCGCTCTATGGGGTGCCGACGATGTTCATCGCCGAACTCGCGAGCCCGGATTTCGAGCGACGAGACTTGTCATCATTGCGCACCGGGATCATTGCGGGCGCGTCGGTACCCATGGAGCTGATGCGTCGGGTGATCGCCGACATGCACATGGAACAGGTCGTCATCGGCTACGGAATGACGGAAAGCAGCGCGACCATCATGATTACATCGCCGACCGATCACATGGAGCGGCGGGTTTCCACGGTCGGCAGGGTGGTGCCGCACGTTGAAGCCAAAATTGTCGACGAGCGCGGCGAGACTGTCCCGCGCGGACGGGTTGGCGAAATCTGGGTTCGCGGATACTCGGTCATGTTGGGATACTGGGAGGATCCTCAGAAAACCGCCGAAGCGATCGATGCCGACGGGTGGATGCGTACCGGCGATCTCGGCACAATCGACCACCACGGTTATGGCAGGATCGTCGGCCGCCTGAAGGAGTTGGTCATTCGGGGTGGCGAGAATATTTCTCCGGCCGAGATAGAGGAATTTCTTCACCGCCATCCACAGGTCGAAATGGCCCAGATCGTCGGCGTTCCCGACGAGAAATACGGCGAAGAATTATGCGCATGCATCAAGCTTAAAAATCAGGCGCGGCTTTCCGAAGCGGAGCTGAGAGATTTCTGCTGCGGTGAAATCGCGCATTTCAAAGTCCCGCGCTACGTTCGCTTCGTCGAAGTTTTCCCGATGACCGCGAGTGGGAAAGTCCAGAAATATCTGCTCGCCGAGCAGTCGGCGCGAGAACTGGGACTACGCCCGTCATGAGATGCCGTCTTCGCGCCCTTGCGACGTTGCGGATGCCTCTTTGAGGAAATCCTCTACTTGCTGAAACGGGATTGATTAGATTGGACGGCAGCGGATCGTCGCCAGATCGCGAAGACGGAGAAGCGACAAAATTAGTTGCGCAATGATACTAACTAGGTTAGACGTTGTCAAGTAAGTATCATTACGCAACTATCATATTGAACCAGCAAAGGAGGACATCGTGTCCAGATACAAAAAGATCATCTTTGACCGCGCCGGAACCATCAGCACGATTACATTCAATCGGCCGACCGCGCACAACGCGCTGGACAAGGAGATGTCGGACGAGCTCGCGGATGCGGTTCGGGCCGTCAAACGGGATCGTGAGTGCCGGTTCCTGATCTTCCGGGGCGCGGGCGACACCTTCTGCGCCGGCGACGACATCAAGGATTTTCTGACCTGGACCGACGACGATCCGTATTGGCAGGCCCGTATGTACCAAGAGACCGCGCAGATGATCGAAGATCTGACATGCATCACGATTGCGGCGGTGGACGGTGTGTGCACCGGCGGTGGCCTTGAGCTGACATTGACGTGTGACTTCGTCATCGCGACTGATCGAAGTCGGTGGGGGATGCCAGAAATCGATTGGGATATCACGCCCGGCTGGGGTGGCGTCACGCGTCTTGCCCGCTTCGCCGGCCGCCGTAAAGCCAAGGAATGGAACTTGATCGGCCAGTTGTTCGACGCCAGCACGGCCGAGCGCCATCACTTGGTCAACCGAATCTGCAAGCCGGCCGATTTGAACAAGGAGGTCGATGCCCTCGTCGCGGTGATGGCCGCGAAGAACCCGATCACGGTTCGGCGCTCGAAATTTGCCCTGAACAAGGGAGCCGATCTCCCGCTCTCGGGTGCCATGGCGTTCGAGATTCCGATCCAGCCATTTGCAAACAAGCCCGGACGCTTTGCGACGGCCGGCATGGAAGATTTCGCCAAGGCCGATACGCGTGCCGCCCGGCGCAAGGTCTCCAAGACCTTCTGGCAGGAGCAGAACTAAGTCCTGGATCGCCAGCCCTGCGACAGAGGGCTGGCGATCCCCTGGTCCACCCGGCCCAGATTTTATTTGAACGTTTCGCCGCTCTAATACAGCAGGCGATGCAAGCTGGTGTTCATGCGAGCGGGAGCAGCAGCGGGAGCGGGAACAATGAAACGGATCGCCTTCATTGGCCTCACCAGAATGGGTGGTCCGATGGCCGCCAATCTGGTCAGGGCGGGATACGATGTTGCGGGCTTCGACCTCGTTCCGGACGCGCGCGAGAATGCCGCGAAAGACGGAATTAGGATCCTTGCATCGGCACAGCATGCTGTTGATGGCGCCGACGTCACACTAACAATGCTCGTGGGTCTAGCTTGAGATGTGGCTGAGTAACGGAGCGCAAAATCTTGGAGCTGGATGTTGCCGATTGAAACCTGATGGCCGCTTCGTCACCATTTGGCTACTTCAGTGCAGCCGCTTCATAATTGCACCGCAACAGATCGACCAGCTTGCGAGAAAGGTCGGTGTGGTCGGAGATTCTGATACAGCCGACCGGCTGCCCTTCGTGGGTTCGGGCATAGCAAATCCTTGCAAGCGTACCCGACCTGGCCTCGTTGAATACATGATGGTTTTGAAACGCCGAGACGAAGTCGGATTGCGCGACGATCGAACGTCGTAGCGCCACGTCTTCGATTTCCGGCGGGACGTCCAGAATGACCTCAAATCTTGCGAAGTGTTCGTCGATCTGCGCGCCGAGCGTGGTATCGCGCCCTCCCAGGATCCATTTGACGGCGCCAAGATCCTCCGGGCCTGGGTTCGCCTTTTGGGCAAGCGGATTTCCCGGCCTGCAGTAGAATTCGGTCTTTTCGCGATTAATGGTCTCCTAGATCAGCCCGGTGCTGTCCTTGTGCGTGACCAGCGGTCCCAGCACCATCTCGAACTTGGCCGCCTTCAGGAGATCGATCATTTCGGCCTGTGATCCGACCACGATGCTGATCGCCACGTTCTCGTTCTCATGCAGGGTGGCCAGCGCCTTGGCGACCAGCGCGATCGGATGAATGGGGACGGCTCCGTGGCGAAATGTTTCAACTGTAATAATAGCGACGAGGAAAAGCCACGGAAAACCTCCAAATACGCCTAACGCCGAATGAGGCGCCCCGCTTGGCTTAGGCGGCTGTTTCCGGCTCTTGCTGCAGGATGGAGCTTTTCTCGTGGTATCGGGACAACCTATCGGTCTTTCGCAACGGGAGTTGCAACCACACGATTGCGGCGACGAACAGATCGTTGCCGACGGCTTTTCGAGGAGCATCCGCCCCTCCGCCGCGGTTGCCGACCTCATCGAAGCGATCTGGGATTGGGACATTCCGGACAGCGATGCGGCGACGGCCCTTACGATCAAGGTGCCGCCCAGCACCGCGCCGTATTTCGTCGTTCAATACCGCACGCTGACGCATTGCAGATGGCAACTCGGCGCCGACAGTTATGATCACAAGAACTACGGCCATGTGTTGACCCAGACCCAGAGCGGGACCTTTGCGATTCGTCCTCGCGGTCCGCTTGGCGTCATCACCGTGCGGCTCAAGCCCGAGGGCGCCTCCCGGTTGGCGCGGGCGTCCATGCATGAGCTCACTAACGTCAAGATCGGACTGCGTAACATTTTCAAGGATCACGATATCGCGCTGTTGGAGGAAAGGGTGATGGAGTGCGGCAGCAGCAGCGAGCGGATCGCCCGCATCGAAAGTTTTCTTCTTCAGCATTTCGGAGAGAATCGCACAGACTCGGTTTTTTCCTGCGCTTCATCGTGCCTGCGCCGCAATCCGGGCCTGCGCATGCGAAAACTCGCCTCGCTATTGGATATCAGCGAGCGGCACCTGTCGCGCGGTTTCCGTGCGGCATACGGAACCAGCCCTAAACAATATGCGCGACTGGCACGGATCGAGAAGGTCATTGCGGCACGGAAAAGTGGCCTTGGCTGGACGGAGGTCGCATATGCCTGCGGTTTTGCCGATCAGGCGCACCTGATCCATGATTTCGGTACGATCGTGGGCGGAACGCCGGCCGAGCTCTTCGGTGCGACACCGCGGTCGAATTTCCGCGGCGCGGATACGGCGCCGGGCATGGCCGATTCTTACAATCCATTCATCGTCTAGACTGGTATCAAGATCATATTGGCGTCGACCGCAGCGCAGCGGCACGCTGGCCGGCCCTGCTCGATGGCGAAACTCCGCTGATCCACCGTTCCGTTACGCGACTGCCGGGCCGCAGATCTTCCGAATTTATTCGTTGGGTAAGGTATCGCCATGGCGAACGACGAGATTCACCTGCGTCAATTTTTTGTGCTTCTGCGCGGTCCGCAGCAGCCACGCCGACGCCTGATCACATGCTGACCCAGATCGAGTCCAGCCGCATTATGGCCGCCGGCTGCGGCCCGGGCCGTATCCTTGTCGTGGATGACGATCCGGCGGTCCGGCACCTGATATCGGACTATTTCGGGGAACACGGCATACAGACCGTCTCGGCGATGGACCGCTCGGCGGTGGCCCGTCAATTGGCTGGCGAGGACACAAGTGCGGTCATTCTCGAGCTGCACCTCGGCCAAGTCAACGGGCTCGATCTGCTCCGGGAAATTCGTTCCAGTTCGGATGTCCCGGTCATCATTCTGACAGGTCGTTCCGGCGATGACGTTGACTGTGTGGTCGGACTCGAACTCGGTGCCGACGACTATCTCGCCAAGCCATTCGGTATCCGCGAATTGTATGCCCGGTTCCGCGCCGTGCTGCGGCGCCGTGAGACTGGACGGTCCCTGCGCATCCGCGACGTCGAGCGCGGCGCATACAAGTTCGGCGGATGGCGGCTTGATCGTCGCAGCCGGCGCCTCATCGATCCGCAGGAACGGCCGGTGGGCCTGAGCAAAGGCGAGTACGCCCTGCTGTTGGCCTTCCTCGATGCGCCGGAGCGGCCGCTTTCGCGCGAGTATCTGTTGCAGGCGACCAGGCTCCACGAAGACATCTTCGATCGCAGCATCGATGTTCAGGTGCTGCGGCTGCGGCGCAAACTGGAACCAGACCCGAAGGCGCCACGTGTCATCAAGACCGAACGCGGCATCGGCTATGTGTTCACGCTAAAGGTCGAATAATTCTAGGCCGCTCGTCGGCTGACTCGAGATCCCGCAAAAGGCTCGGCATCAATATCGCCCCGTCAGGACCCTAGCCGCAATTCTTTCCGGCGGTAATGATGTCGTAACACGCAGCTACAAAAGTTGGCCATCGATCAAGTCCTCCTTTCCGTAACCCCCCATTGAATATCCAGTTTTGCGCCAATAGCCGACACCCGCGAAGGTGGCTTTTGGCACTTTCGTACTTGTTAACAGCGTCTTGCGACGCCTGCTTATCGGCACAGAGCAGACTTTCACTTCATGACTACTGCGGAACGGGTGCTGCCACTCGTTCGCCGAATGGACGGTTATGGAACGTTTGGCTTGTCTCGAATAGCCGCATCTCAGCAGCGAAAAGCAGAACGCCACGCTTCGCCTGCTCTTCGCCCCGTATGTGTTCGCGCGCCTACAATCGCAACCTTTTTTCCGTGGCTGAAATAGCGCCGTAGCGCAGCCTGTTCAATTTGGTGGTCTCACATCGGCAACGGGAGACCAGCCAATGAAAATGACTCCAATGGGTGCTTTGACGCACCAGGCGCAAACTCGGCCAAAAAGCACGGCATTTGTCTTTCGCAAAGAAGTCTGGACTTACGAACGGCTTGCGGTCGAAGCTGAAAGCCTTGCCCGCGGACTGGCGGTACGCGGCGTCGGGCCAGGCGATCGCGTCGTCCTTCACATGATGAACCGACCCGAGATGATCGTCGCCTATTACGCCTGCTTTCAATTGGGAGCCATCGCGGCACCTTTGCGAACCGCGTTCAAATTCGCCGAACTCGCTCCGATTCTGCAGCGACTGAAACCAGCGCTCTACCTTGGCGAAATAAACCTTTACGACAATATCGCCCCGGTCGACGCCTCAATCCTCGCGCCAAACAAGCGCTTTGCCGTCGACGGAACTTTCGAAGATCACGGGGTCCAGCCGTGGGACGCGCTATTCGACGCTGCTGGCAACGAGAGTTTGTTGGTCCCGCCCGCGTCATACAAACCCGCTCTGCTGATCATCACGTCCGGGACGACCGGCCAGCCCAAATTCGTCGTTCATACACCCTCGACGCTCTCTGAAACGATAGACCTCGTTGTGAAACACTGGGGATTGTCGAACGACGACATGATGATCGAGCCTTTGCCCATGGCGCATATGAGCGGGACTATCACTTTTCTGTCCTTTATTCAGTTCGGTGTCCCGTTCGTCTTGCTCGAAAGCTTTGACGCCGGCACCGTTCTCGACACCATCGAGCGCTATCGCTGCACATGGTGTCTTGGTTTTCCTGCACAGTATGCAGCGCTGGTCGAGTGCCAGCAGGCTCGACCTCGCAATCTGACTTCCTTGCGAATCTGCCTGACCGGAGCGGATGTCTGCCCGATCGATTTGCAGGAGCGTGTTACTTCGACCTTTGGCGCACCGCTTTACAACGTCTGGGGTGCAACGGAATCCGTTGGATCTCTGACCTTCGGTCTGCAACGCGGGCCGGTCGTCCGGATCGTGAAGGGCGCGCTGATTCGGTTGATTGATGAAAATGGTGCTGAAGTCGCCGACGGCGAGATCGGAGAGCTCCTGATCCGCGGAGCAAATGTCTTCGACGGTTACTGGAACGATCCTCAAGCGACAGCGGCAAGCCTGAAGGCCGGCTGGTACCATACCGGCGACCTGATGCGGCGGGGGGAGGGCGATGAACTCTGGTTCGTATCGCGCAAGAAAGACATCATCATTCGCGGCGGCACCAACGTCTCGCCGGTCGAAGTGGAACAGGCGCTGGTCGCCTGCCATCCCGCGGTCGAGGAAGCCGCAGTCGTGGGCATACCCGATGTTGTGCTGGGCCAACGTGTGTTCGGCTTCGTAAAGCTCGCGGCCGCGGCGAGGGATGCAATCGTTTCCGAAATCCTCCACAACGTCGCAACGCGGCTCGCATCATATAAGGTCCCTGAGGGTCTTCTCGTAATCGATGAATTGCCCCGCAATGCTCTGAGCAAAGTCGATCGCAACAGGTTGCAGGCCATGGCGGCCGAGGAGACGCGCCGTCCGCAAATCGGAGGTGCGCTTCCGCAGCCGCAACAACCCGAGGAACGGCCGGCACGGCGCCTCGTCGCTCGGAATAGATAGAGCGTTCTACGCAAAAACCTCACGCGAACGGAAACGGCGGGTGCGGGCGACCTCAGACGTCGGCCCGCACCGGGAATCCCGCGCCGGGAACAATTTCAGGAGATCTAATCATGCGAAACTTCATTCGGTCGGTAGCACTGCTGGCTGTGCTCGGCAGCAGGGTAGCGATTGCGCAGACGGTAGGAAACGCGAGATCGTCGGCTGGGCCCACAAGTCCGACGGTGTCCTCGTCGCTGACGCGGGACGCTCGATTGGCCACCGCCAACCGCACGCGAGGGACGTTCTGTCGGAAAACCCCAGCGATCTCGAGCAACTCAGTGCGGAGGACGCCGCGGTTGACCGCAAGGTCAATATTTGTCGCGGCTGCTGAAGTGGCCGCTTTGTTTGGCATTCCTCTTGTCACCGCAGGGCTGACCGAAGACAAGGCCGACGTCAACGCGCGTGTCGCGTGGTCCGGCGTCGGGATCGATCTTGCGACCAACGAACCGACACCCCAGGCGTTGCGCGAAGCCGTTCGGACCGTGCTCGAAAATCCGACCTATCGTGGGCGTGCGTCGTGATAGCTGACGAGTTCGGTGGAATCGACACACGGTCGGAAATCCTTTGGATTCTCGACCAGCTCTCGCATGCTCAAAAAGAAGATGACTTGCGGCGAAACGACACGATAGCACCCGCTCGGCGCGTCGGCCGTCGTTCGGTCTCCAGTGCCCGAGGTTACGATTGTAACTCAACAGGCCCGGTATCGTAATCGCTTCGTATTTCTTCAGCTGTAGGTCTCCGTTGGCACTGCCACTTTGCGTGCCGCGGACGACCGCGGCTGATCCGTTCCAGCTTTGGTCTGCTCGATTATGCCATGGGGGATTTACCATGCCTGATTTGCTTGCCGTGGCCATGTTGATCATCATCGCCACACTGTTCGCTTGGTCGAGCCTTCGGGCCTGGCGGGCGAAGAACGGTTTCGTAAAGTGGGGCGGCACAGGCCTGGCAGCTCTGTTGTCGGCCGCCGTCACCTTTGTAGGCGGGATCGTCCTCGTCGGGCTGTTTGAGATGCATGCCCGCAGCGCTCCAGCCTTGGACTTGAAGGTCGCCGGCGCGCCCGAACAGATTGAGCGCGGTCGGGCGATTTCCGATGGTTTCTGCAGTGCCTGCCATTCAAAAACCGGCACGCTCACGGGCGGTCTCAACATCGGTGAAGATTTTCCGGTCCCTATCGGATCGTTTGTTTCCTCCAACCTCACTCCGGCCGGGCAATTGAGTCACTGGTCGGACGGCGACATTTTTCGGGCGATTCGCAATAGCATCGACCGGGACGGCCGCTGGCTGGTCATCATGTCCTACACCAATGCCAGCAAATTGAGCGATGACGATACAATGGCGGTGATCGCCTATATCCGCAGTCTGCCCGCTGCTGGAACGCAAACCGCGAATCCGCCGGATCATCTCAACCTGCTGGGGGTCGTGATGCTGGGTGGGGGCATGCTTCCGAAAGGCAAGCCAGTATCTACGGGTGTTGTCGCCGGGCCGTCCAGGAGTTCGAGTTTGCAGCTTGGCGAATACATCCTGTCGTATCAGGATTGCCGCGCCTGCCACGGCGACAAATTGACCGGCGGCGTGCCTGGTCAGCTCGGGCCGCTTGGGCCCGACCTCAATGTTGTGAAGGGATGGAGGCTTGAGGAATTCATCGCCACCATGCGCACCGGCGTCGATCCCAACGGTCATGCACTCAGCAAGCAAATGCCGTGGCAGCCTGTCGGACGAATGAGCGATGAAGAGATCAGTGCGGTCTATGAGTATCTGACACACTTGCAAGGATCCTAGGAGCTATATCCAATAACCTCTGCAATGTCGCGCCCCTCAGAAGGCCAGGTTGCTGTCGCAACGATTGCCGGCGCCTCCGAAGTCGATAAAGCCATCGCCAAGCTCGTTCTGGCCTTTGGCGCTGATCCGGTTCAGGACAGAGGCCGAATAAATGCCGAAAGTCCTTGTGGGCCTATGGCCACATCGAAGCCATCGTGCAGGCTGTTGCCGAGGGGGTGGGCATCGCTGGCGGCGATGGTTCACGCCAGCCGAGCGCAACGAATTGGCCGACGCTCGCTACCAAGGCGAGCTTGTCGCTCGGACGGCGAAGAAGCTGTTCGGCTGATCTCGATTTCTCGGAGATATCGTCGTGAGAACCGCACCTACGTTATCCCCAAGCGAAGCCACTAAGGCGGTCGTCCGGCGAAATACCGAAGAGGTTCAGAGCAACGGGCGTTTCGATGTATTCGACGAGTTGTTCTCCGACGATTTCGTCGATCACACGCCGCAGCCAGATAGCGGCGCTGACAAGCACGGCGTGCGCGGCCTCTACAAGACGCTGCGCGTCGCCTTCCCGGATTTCCGCGCGGAGATACATTGGCAGCATGCCGACGGCGACACGGTGACGACCTTCAAAACCTACTACGGGACCCACAAGGGGCCGTTTCTCGGCTTCGCGGCCACTGGCAGGGAGATTCATTTCGAGTCGGTCGACGGAATGCGCGTGCAAAACGGTAAGATCACTGACCACTGGGGCGTAGGGAACCTGCTCTCCGCGGTGATCCAGCTTAGTGTCTTCAGCCTCGATATGCCCTCCTAGCTCCGCACACGAATTCGTCATTGCGCGACTCGCGTGCGAGCCCGAAAGTTTCGAATTGGGGAACTTTGCATCAAATTTCATCAACTCCCCGAGACTGAACCAATTATGCCGCAGAAAGACCAATTCGAGGGCTTCACTGCGATGGTTCAAATGAAATATCCGAAAGCGGAGACGCTGATGCCTCGCGACGGTATTGCCGGCACGCCACGCCTTGATGCGCCGGGCGCCCATTCCGGACATGATAAAAAGGCCGGCGACCGAACAGTGCGTGCCGGTACCGGCGAAAGTGCGCTGTCGGCTCATGACCCCCGATCGGCGGTGGCCTAGGTTCATTCCATGTGACGGTTGTTCATTCCGCCGCAGGACGGAAAAGCGATTTGTTGGTTGAGTTACCATTGAGATACCGCGGCTTAATTGGTGACCAAGAAGAATTGAGAGATAAATTCATGCTTGCCGATGTCGGACATATTGTTGTCGTCGATGACGACTCTACACTGCGCCAAATGGTGACCAGGTATCTGGAAGACCACAACGTACCGACGAAGTCTGCGTCAAATAAAACCGAATTGAACCGTCACTTTCAAGGAAGCCTTCCCAGCCTGATCATTCTGGATTTGCGATTAGGTCAGGATGACGGGCTCGACCTCTTGAGAGAAATTCGTTCTCATTCGGACGTTCCGGTCATCATCACGACCGGTCATCGTCCGGACGAAATTGATCGCATCGTCGGTCTCGAACTCGGGGCCGATGATTATATCGTGAAGCCATTTAGCCTCAGAGAATTGCTGGCCCGCGTCCGCGCGGTGTTGCGACGACAAGAGATGGGGCGGACCGCACGAGCCCACGATCCGGACCGAGGCGGGTATCGGTTCGACGGCTGGCAGCTTGAGCGGCGCGGCCGAAGACTGGTCGATCCCAACGCGAACCCGGTCGCCCTGAGCAAAGGCGAGTATGCCTTGTTGCTCGCCTTTCTCGAAGCGCCACAGCGGCCCCTCTCGCGGGAGCATTTGTTGCAGGCCACCCGGGTTCACGAAGATATTTTCGATCGCAGTATCGATGTCCAGGTGTTGCGGCTGCGGCGCAAGCTCGAGATCGATCCGAGTGCGCCACGTGTGATCCGGACCGAACGCGGCATCGGTTACGTTTTCGCATTGGCGGTCGAGCCGTTCTGAAGACGACAAAAATGTGGCGGCGCTCAATTACGGTCGTAACCGTATATCCCGCTCCCGTGATGATCCCGTAACTGGCGGCCGTCAAAAGTCTCCGTATCAATTCACGGAGGATTTTTATGTGGCCGGAATACCAATCCACTCGATTGCTTTTGTCGATTGCCTGTCAGCGCGCCGCTCTCACGTCATCATGCGGGATATGGGACTGAACATGCGATGGCTCGTTCATGTGCTCGTGAGGTTGGCGATCGCGGCAACCTGCACGAACTCGGCCGCAGCGCAAGTCGAGCGCGGCAAACCTTTCCACTGCGAGCAGCAAGCAGGAGCATCCGATGTTGAATTCATCCAGAACCGGTGAGCAGGGCAGCCAGGTGCTACGGGGGTCCGGACCGGGAGTTACAGTTCGACTTGCGCGATGACAGCCGCGCCGAGCGGGAGAATCCCGCGCAGGCCCCAGGGCCGGATTTGACAGACCTGGATTCGTCGCCTGGCGCGGCGCCGCTCGCGGACCGTCTATTCACGGCGGTGATCTCGGCTTTTATAGAGGGCTTTGCGCTGTATGCGATGCTGTACCTGCCTGCGACAGATACCGAACAATCCGGTCCCGCCGAAACAGAGGCCGGGCAACCGGAAAAGCTGTCTGTTCGCGAACGACGGAAGTTCATTGCCATTGTTTCCTCTTCGGCGGATTCCGAGGCGAAGCAATCCAAACGAGAGAATGAAACCAACAGAAGCGGATCAAAATCCGAAGCGCTTTCCGAACATACCAGCCTTGCGGAATCCTATCGCTCGCGTTCGTTCGATGCTGATCGGTCAAGCCGCCGTCATTGGCCGACCAGGCCCTGGCGTGGCACCGCGAGACGATGGAGACGTTGGCGTCATGAGCGTCGGATCGCGAAGTTAGTTGCCGCTTTGGCGGAACTTGATGACCGGACGTTGCGGGACATCGGTATTCGCCACCGGTCTCGGATCGAACAAGCCGTGAGATACGGTCGGGACTGCTGATCCAACCGATGGTTGGAATCGTGGACCCGGCCCTTGGCGACACCATGGACCGGCTCCTGATGAGCTTCACAATTTGCAAATGAACCCCATATCAGGAGAGCAAGATGGCGGGGCCAGTGCCGGGTCGGAACGTGATTGCGTTGACCAAACCTTGTCGAACATGCCGCTCAGATATTTTTCGTCGCGGCTAACCCTGTTCGGGGAAGGAAGAATTGCTCGGGCCGCCTTTCGATGGCGTTGGCTTGTGGCGATTGGCGCGCTAGTTCTGGGCGGCTCGCAACTTTTCCCGGCGCCATCGCGGCCGCTCGGTCAACCGCTTCAATCGAACGGCATCCCTGCCGAAGAACCCATCACCCCAATTCCGGCGCCCCCCGCCATCGACCCGCGGAAAACCAAGCTCGGGGAGCGTCTGTTCAGCGATGTTCGCCTGTCTCGCGACAATTCGCGCAGCTGCACGTCGTGCCACGATCTCGGCACGAATGGTGCAAGTAGAAAGGATCATGACGTCGGCTTCGACGGCTCAGATCTTCCGCTCAACACCCTTACCGTATTCAACTCGGCGCTCAGCTTCCGCTTCGGTTGGGAAGGCAAAGTTCGCACCCTCGAGTCGGATGTCAAAGCTTCACTGGAAAATCCTCAGATCATGGGCTCCAGCATTTCCGGGCTCGCGGAGAAGCTCGCTGCGGATCCTGGCATCCGCCGCGAATTCACGGCCGTCTATGGCAAGGGCCCGGACGCCGGCAACCTCGTCGACGTCATGGCAAGCTTTGAGCGATCTTTGGTAACACCGGGCAGCAGATTCGACCGCTGGCTGGCGGGAGACGCAGCGGCGCTGTCGGCAGAGGAACTGGACGGATATCGGTTGTTTAAATCCTTGGGGTGCGTCTCGTGTCACCAAGGCGTCAGTATCGGCGGCAATCTTTTCGAGCGACATGGAATATTCCATCCGCTGGCGTCGCCGCAGCCTGAAATTCTGCGCGTGCCAAGTCTGCGGAACGTCGCGACCACTGCGCCCTATTTTCACGACGGCAGTGCTCAAACCCTCGATGACGCCGTTCGGAAAATGGGCCGTGCTCAGTTGAATTCGACGCTGACGGACCAGCAGGTGAAGGCGATCGTCGCCTACCTCCAGACCTTGACCGGCAACTATCGCGGGACGCCGGTCGGAGCGCCGCCATGAAATTAACGCCCGTCGCAGTCATTGGATCTCTCCTTCTTCTGTTATTGACCTGGCTGCTAATAAAGGGGCTGGATCGAAACTCCGCTCATTTCGATCGTGAACTCCGGGCCCTTGACGACTTTTCGAGATTTGAGCGCGGGTTCAATCGGGAGGTATTGGCCGCGCGCGTCGGACTGGCGCGAAACTATGACGCGCTGGTCCACATGACCGAGATATATGAAGACGCGCTTGATCGATTACGCCGGGAAGCCGGCCCAAGCTCCGAGGAGAGCGCCGCAGTCGAAACCCTGGCCGCGGCTGCCGATCGGCAGGAGAAACTGATCGAGCAGTTCAAGAGCAGGAACGCGCTCCTGCACAACTCTTTCGCCTATTTTGGAATGCTGAGTTCCCGTCTTGCAGCATCGGACCGTGTTCCCGTGGTCGAGGTCACCACCACGCTTGCTGCCGCCGTGTTGCACCTCACGCTCGATACCTCGCCCGCCGCAGCGAGTGAGGTCAAGGATCGGCTGAACGAACTTGCATCGCTGCAAACCTCTCCGGGCGAAGCCGATACCATTCAGGGGTTGATAGCCCATGGCGGTGTGCTCCACGACCTTTTGCCGGCGACCGACGCGGTGTTGAAGGCGTTGGTCGCCGCGGCGAGCAACCGCGAACAGGATGCCGCTCGCTCGTTGATCATGAAGCATCAGCTTGCCGCTCGCGCCTCGGCCAGCCGCTATCGGCTGTTTCTCTACGCGACGTCGCTGTTGCTGCTCGGGGTCCTGGTCTATTTCGGACTGCAATTGCGGGCTCGGGCAGTTGCCTTGCGGCGGCGCGCCGCCTTCGAGCACGTGATCGCCGGTATCTCAACGCGCTTCATCAATTCACAACCGCATGAGATCGCCGAACATGTCGAGAGCGCACTCGAAAAACTGGCCGAATGCGTCGGCGCCGACCGCGCCTATTTCGTGATAGCTGGTGAATCGAGGCAACTCTATCGATGGTCGCGCGAAGGAACAGAGTTTCCACAAGGTTGGCCGGAGCGCGCATTGCGAATCGCTGCGCGTTTCAATCAAGGGGACGGCATCATTCACATTCCGAAGGTCAGGCCCTCGCATCCGTATGATAGGATGAACCTGCTCGTAGAGGCTGGCCTACAAGGCTGGTTGTGCATTCCAAACACATGCCGCAAACGGTCAAACACGATTCTCGGCTTCGACGCACTGCACGCGGGCGCACTTACGCAATGGACCGAGGTTAGCCTGTTCCGCATGGCGTTCGATGCCATTGGCAGTGCTGTCGGCAGGGCAGTTCTCGAACGGGAAAAGGAACGTCTGGAAGCGAGCCTGCAACAGGCCCGCCGAATGGAGACGGTCGGTACCTTCGCAAGCGGCATCGCTCACAACTTTAACAACATCGTCGGGGCAATCCTCGGTTATGCCGAAATGGCCGATGCCCATATCAAAGCAGGAGACCAGCCAGCCGCCAGTCTCGTCGAAATTCGCAGCGCCGGCGAGCGGGCGCGCGAACTCGTCGATCAGATTCTCACATTTGGGCGTCGTGGCGAAGGCAGGCGGACGGCTGTCTGTATGAAGGTTTTGATCGCGGAGACAAGGTCGCTGCTTGGCGCATCGCTGCCTTCCCACGTCGAGTTACGGATTCACGAGACATCCGAAAATGCAATCGTCTGGGGTGAACCGGCACAATTGCAACAGGTCATTCTGAACGTCTGTACCAACGCGGCGCAAGCGACGGACGAATCGGGTGCCGTCGAGATCCGGATCGATGTGCAGGAGACAAAACATCCTTTGCGAATTGGGGATGCGGAGATCGGCCCCGGTCGTTTCACGATCGTTTCGATTTCCGATTCCGGGCGCGGCATGGACAGCGCGACGCTGGAGCGGATATTCGATCCGTTTTTTACGACGCGGCCGGAAGGCAACGGTCTGGGGCTCGCGACGGTTCGTGAAATCGTCCGAACACATAACGGAGCCATGAATGTGCAGAGCGCGATTGGCGCTGGCTCGCGTTTCGACATATGGCTTCCGTGTGCTCCGACAGATGAACCGATGGCGGTTCGAGATGAATCCCAGATGGTCGGCCGGGGTGTTGGCGAAACGGTGTTGGTGCTGGAAGCCGACCGCGGCCGCCTGCTGCGCCACGAAGAAATCCTGGCAGCCCTCGGCTACGAACCGGTTGGCTTCGCGGAGCTGACCGATGCTGCGGCCGCCTGCGGTGCCGAGCGAATGCGCTTTGACGCAGCCCTTGTGTGTCACCAGCCCGGGACTGCGTCCGCCCTCGATTCAGCGGCTGCGCTGCATGATGTGGCACCGTCTCTGCCGATCATCCTGGCAACTTTCTCGGCGCGGACCTTGGGCGCGCCATCGCTGGCGAATTCGGGAATTTCCGAGCTGATCAGTTATCCATTAACGTCTTCGGAGTTGGCCGCCGCATTGTCGCGTTGCCTGGCAGGTTTCCATGCCCCGCCGTTTCAATCTTAGGCCAGATCTGCGGCGATCGGGTGCTCAGCCGGCGTCCGGTTTGGTGGATAATTGGCTCTCTCGGCGAGGTATTGCTTCTGTGGCCGCTGTGGAACAGTTTGTGTCCACCCTGACCTGGAATGGGTTGATCAAGGTAACGCTCGACAACGCGATTTCTTCAGCAGCGGTAACGTTGACCGGTTAGGTTAAGAGGCGAGTTACGTTGCGCAGTTGCGACTAGTCGCTATCTTCGCGCAAATGATTCAACTTTTGTTTTGTTTTTAATGATTGATCGTGATGAAAAGACCACGTGAAGTGTTGACTGAAATTGTTTGCCCCGCCTGCGATGGCACGGGGTTTCAGAAGGCCACGCCGCCAACGCAACCGGGTCGCAAAATTTATCCCCCGAAATGCGCGGAATGTCTCGGCAAGGGTCGAATAAAGAAACCCGCTGCGACGTGAGTTGGACCAATCCGAGGCGGCCGTCTGTGCGAGCTTCGAGATCGAGCAGCTACAGGTATAAGTGGCATCTTCATCCTCCCTCGATCGGTCGCGGGCCATTACGCGCACTCACGGTCAGCAAGCTGCGTAGGCGGCCAGCCACCCGCCCGTCAGATGATCTTCGATGCTACTGGCGACTCTTCACACACTGACGCCAACTCAAGCAGCTCGATTTTAATGACAAGATCATCGGTTGGCTCGGCGAGTTGCCGATACTTGACCGCTTGGTCCCGTAGCGGCGAACATCAGAGGCCAGGGGATTTTTGTTCTACGGAAGGCAAAATCAATCACTTAGACAGGTTTTGTCGACCTAGGCTTATTTCTGAAACCGCTCCAAAAGGGTGAGTTTGAAGGTGAGCCAAGGAACGGTTCCGGTCCCGAGCAGCTGGAACTGGCGCCATCGGGATTGCTCAGCCGGACTGACCGATACGGCGCGGAAAGCAGCAGTTGGAAGAGCGCCCTGTCAGCTTTGTACTTGGCACCGGTTCGAATGCTCTCGAATCCCTGCATGACAACAACCCCCGCGCTCGTGCAAACACGCCACCGCCATCCCTGGCCGCGCTTCTTCACGACCACTGCAAAAAGTGGAAATTGATCGACCGCGCGATCCAAGGAAATTTCCCCCACCCAAACTTCAATGGTTTCCTAACACAAAAAAGCATGCGGGAGCTTGAGATAGGTCACAGGTTGAATTTAGAAATATTTGGGTGTAGATCGGTTCCAGCCTTGGAACCTTGGAACCTTGGAACCTTGGAACCTTGGAACCTTGGGCCTTGGGTTAAAATTGGGTCATCCGGGAGAACAGGCTGAACGCTTAAGTTGCGGCTTCTGCTTTCACTCGCTCGCGTTATTTGTGACGCTTTCATCTCAACTTGTGGTTTGATTGTCGAGCATCGCTTAGGAGGCCGCGTCGATCGCGACTTTTTGCCTTTGCCAATACATCAGCCAAGCGGTGCGCGAAATTTAGCGGGCCTTGCCTGCAGTACCTTTTTGTAAAGGGCCAGAACCGAATGACATCTTCCTCCAACAAGATTTCGCTGTTCATCGATGGCGCCAACCTTTATGCAACCGCCAAGACGCTCGGTTTCGATATCGACTACAAGCGCCTGCTCAAGGAATTCCAGAGCCGCGGAACGCTAGTGCGCGCGTCCTACTACACGGCGATCATCGAAGATCAGGAATTTTCGTCGATCCGACCGTTGATCGACTGGCTAGATTACAACGGCTTCACCGTCGTCACCAAGGCGACCAAGGAATTCGTCGACGCCAGCGGCCGGCGCAAGGTAAAGGGAAACATGGACATCGAGCTTGCGGTCGATGCCATGGAACTCGCCGAGCATATCGACCAGATGGTGCTGTTTTCCGGCGACGGCGACTTCCGCTCGCTCGTCGAAGCGATGCAGCGACGCGGCGTCCGCGTCACCGTGATCTCTACCATTTCCAGCCAGCCGCCGATGATCGCCGACGAGTTGCGCCGACAGGCCGATGTCTTTACCGACCTCGTGGAATTACGATCCAAGATCGGCCGCGATCCGTCGGAACGTCCAGCCCCGCGCGAGCCGCGTCATCACACGCCGCAATTCGTGCAGCGTGCGCCCACCGTAGCGTCGAGGGGTGATGACGACGATTTCGAGGATTGAGAGGGACTAGGCCGCGTCTGGTTGGCGGACCCTGTCGCTCGCCACGAGCGGCCCTCGGTGTTGTCCGTAGCCGGGGCCGCCAACTCCAGAGGAGGTTTGCTTCCAGTCGGGGTATTGCTGGAAGCCAAGACTCTACGCAGGACTGCACTGCTCGTTCCAATACAGTCACCCGACTTCCGGGGGTACGCGTAAGGATCGAGTCGGCTGCGGGCTCGATTTTGCACCGCAGCACCTCGGTGATTAATGGGGACAATCGTAGCTTCGCCATTGCCGACGGTTTAAATCGGAGGCCGGTCTCTCATATTGCACTTCATGGATTGAACATTTGGAGGCCGGGCATGGTCGTTCGCCCAAGCGGGTTAGCAGACCGCATGTCTGCCACACGCAGACAATCATCGGAAGAATTTACGCTACCGGTCGACGCGGCCCGCAACAAGGCTCGCGAGATCATCAATCAATCCGCACGAAGCAGACTTATTCCCATAGTCGAGAACTGGCGTCAGCTTCCCGACGGTCAGATTCAGTTCACGGTGCGCTGCCTTCCTGAAGCGGATTGATGGCTCCTCAAATAACAGAGATTGGTAGAGATCATGATCACCGCGCACCCTGCCGAAATTCGTGTTCGACGCTACGACGGCGCACGCGAATGCGATGTCATAGTTTTATTTCGCGGCGAAGAAATCATGATCAGGTGTCGCGACTACGACCAAGCGGTCAAGTGGGCTCGAATCGAATGCAAATCGTATAAGGTTGAAGGCGGGTTCGTCGTAGAACGGTGATCAACCACCGTTGTGCTGAAGCGCTTTTGTCACAAGGTCTGCCCTATCAGTCGATACCAGCACGCTCACGGGAGCGCATGCGTATATGCTATGGCCAAGGGCAGACAACGTGATCAACTTGATGGACGCGCTAAAGAAGTCGATCGCAGGCGAAGCCCCGAAGGGCAAGAAACCTCGCAAGGCCTCGACAGGGCAGATGGAGATGCTCTTGCCGATTGAAGGGAAGAAGCCCGCAGCGAAAAGGCCGCGAAGCCTGAACGGGCGACCGGGCGCCGGAAGGCGGGATGACTCCTTGAACCCTTCGTGAAAATTCATAGGCTGGCTTGCCGGCGCACAATTGTCGTTAGATCTCTGTGTAAGGGTTTCTCGACGGCCCCTCATTTTGCCTCTTAGCGTCCAGAGTGAATAGGCTGCTGTAAGCGCAATTGCTGCGCCTAAAACGGCGAAAAAGGCAGCGATCTCTTGCATGCTCCATTTCCCATTCTGGAAGGTGCGTTGCATCTATATGATTCTCATCGGTGAACTCCTCCTGTTGTCTTGCCGCTCGACGCATCGGCGGTTACCCCCCAAGCGCAATAAGAGAGATGGACCGAACCATTGCACGGAGGGTTGATCCGTACGTTACACTTGGTTGAGAAGGCATACTTAGGTTTAGGTATCGACCACCTGTACGAGGTCTTTGCGGTGCCGATGCCTCGATCTCACGGGGTAGCGACGCGACCGCTGAACTCGATCGTCGGCCGTGGCACGACCTCAAACCGCTTCTTGCTGAATGCCTTGTCGAAGCCGGAAAGGATGTAGCAGTCGTCGCGTTCGGCGCGGACTTCGTATTCCCCGCCCTCGACCAGCACGTCAGTCTGCAACAAGTTATCGATGCATCGAACTATCATGGTCGCCGCTCGATTTCTGCCCGCATCAGGTGAGGCGTGAGGCTCGAATTTATCCGCGCAGGCCCGCTTACATTCTGCACTTGCAGGGCATCTGTCTTCCGTGGTGCGGACGTTAGCGCCGCATTCCCGCTGACTGTTGCAGCTCGGCCACGTTTTTGATGCGATCTCGCAAGGACTCGATTCCCTTCCGGCTGACCTGCATTTGAATCTTCAGTAGTGCGCGTTATGCCGAGTGCTCGGGGCACCAGCCGTCAAATCGGTCGACCGGCGCCGCTCGGCGGACGTTTTTCTGCCCTTCGGGCAACAAAACGGTTCGACAGTTTTCAAGTCACAGCGCGACGAGGATTGCTAGCAGGGGAGCGACATCAATGTTGCGCGAGCAAAACGTTGTCTATCATCCAGAAGAACTCTCGCTTTTGGGACACATCTTAGATCGGGCGATTGCGTCGCTGCCGGCGGCTATGCGGACGCCCTCCAATCGAATGGCGATTGCAAAAAATATCCTGGCTTGTGCAGCTACTGGCGAACGCAACCCGATCGAACTCGAACTAGCGGCTACAATAGATCATCTGAAAATCTCCGCCGCTGCGTGATGTGACGATCGGCAGAGCCCTCCAGCCGGCGACCGGTACGTCGCCAGCCGCAAACGCGGATGCGCGCCGCAGCGCGGGGCCATCTAGGTGGATATGGCGAGGGCGACCTGTGACAGGGAACCATATTGGAAGCAACATTCGCCAGCGGCATAGCTTCAAGTTTCCGGTTTAGAACATCGCCCGATGCCCCCAGCCGGAAGAAAACCTCCAAGGTTGGCGGCCCCGGGCTTTGCGACCCCGCACCGGGGCCGTTTCGTTTACGCGGCAGGAGACATGCCGCGATAACCAGGCATTAACCCTATAAGCCCATGATCTAAGCCGATTATAGGTGGGCAATCGCGCAAAGGAGCCGTCGCGTGGACGATCCAGCGACGGCTCTGTCCTTGTTTCATTGATCTGAGGCGGACGTAGGTGGCTGAGACATCGGAAAAAGAACCACAAGCTGAGACACCGAATAAAGAGACGCAACTCGACAAACAGCCTGCAGCACTAAACAGGCGGTCCAGCCGAATGCCGGCGATAGTTGTGTCTGTATCGACCTTGGTCGTCATTGGTGCGGCGGCCATCTATGCTTTGCCGAACTTCAATATTGCTCTGCCGAATTTCAGTAGCTCCGCCGAACTGCTTTCACGCGCGGCGGCTTCAGCGCCAATACCAGATCCCGCCGTCACCACCGCGCTAAAGGATATTCAGTCGTCCCAACAACAAAATTCAGCTACGCTTCAGCAGAATGGAGCCGTTCTGCAGCAAAACGCAGCTATGTTGCAGCAAGGTGCTGCTACTCTGGAGTCCCTTAGGCAGAATTTCACAGCTCAGCAGACGGATCTGAAAAGAATCTCCAATCAACTCTCCTCGCTAATGGCGCGAGTAGACTATCTACAAAATGCGGTGACGCCGCTGACGACCTCCACCATTCCACAGTCAAAGGCTCGGGCCCGGGTTGTCAGGACGTCGACCAAAAACGTCTCTCGACTGCCCAAACCTATGGGTCCTGTCTCAGTTGGTGGCGCGCCGCTCAGCCCGACGCCGGCACCAGGATCGGGCGCGGGACAGGTTTTCGGCGGCTGATGTGCGGGCTTCAGTCCCGCGTCATCCGGCTGGCTAATGGTCACAATTGGCCCGCAATGCTGGCGGAACAGAATGACTGTCCCTGAGTGCATGTTGTGCGTTGATGTCGAAGGATGGAAGAACCACGTCGTTGGCTACGGTAGCGCTGCTGCTGTCGGGCCTCTCGCTTGGCGGGTGCGCGACTTCAAGCGTTGGCTCATCACTGATGGACGCGCGGGCTCAGGCAACTGCGGTTCCGAAAACAAGCGTTTATCTCCCGGTCGAAGATCTGCCGCCGAAGCGCGAAAAGCCCGCCATGACACCCGACGAACGGTCGAAGCTCCAGAAAGAACTGATCGCCGCGCGCGATCGCCAGACGTCTGATGTTAAAGCCAGAGGGGGCGCTGCGCGCCCTAAACCCATAAAGCCGGAAAAAGCGAAAACCCCTTAGAGGCAAGCAGGCGTTGCAGGGCGGGAAATCGTTTCAAAGACGGGCTGGATATGACCCCTGTGCTTACCGAAAACCTCATCCGAGTTGATGATGTGATGGAACTGCCTAAGCTGGCGGAATGATTGGGCTGCTCTGTTACGTTCTGGCCGTCCTGGCCTCGCCATTCAAGTCGAAGTTGCGGCTTGAAGCCGAGAGCGCGGTGCTTCGACATCAGTTGATTGTCTTGAGGCGCAGGCCCGCATGGTCGCGTCCGGCTCACGAACCATGATCGCTTGTTTCTTTATCCAGCTGTATCGCTGGTTTCCAGCAATCCTGAAGGTTCTCACAATCATCCGGCCCGAGACGCTCGTTCGTTGGCACAGAGCCGGCTTTCGCGGCTACTGGCGTTGGAAGTCGCCCTTTGCGATGCCACCAGCAGATTACGGATCTGGCGGTCAGAAGTTCGAGTCTCTTCGGGCGCGAAATTTTGAACCGAATGCGATTTGACGATGGTCGAATCGACCCGCGCCAATGGTCGCGGCCCGCTTTCAGGGTTGATGCCGCCGGGTGATCGCGACCTGTGCGGCTTGCGCATAGAGGCTCGAGATCAAATCCAGATGGATGCTTGCGGTTTCCGACTTCGCCGCCCAGCCGTCGAGTGCGTCGAGCATCGGCGGCAACGTCGCGGCGCGCAAGGCGGCGTAGGCTTCGGTGACGGAGCGTCCGGTCGCCGTCGCCCGGTAGCGGGTTTCCTTGCGCGACGAACTGCCCTCGGTCTCGATCAGACCAGCGCGAACCAGCTTACGCGTGGCGTATTGGAGATTGGGCACATCGACGCGGTTGAGCAACTGCCCGATCTCGGAAAGCCGTTTTGGCTCGTCGCCCATCCGCACGACATTGAGCACGGCGACATCGTCGCCGGTCAGCGGCACGTCGCAGACGGCGGCCAGACACGCCGCCTTCCAGCGATAGTAAGCCTTGCGCCAGCCGCTCCAGCCCGAATTCGAAATCGGACAACCGCCGTTCGGTTTCGGTGCGCGCGAGATGCCAGGACCCCGGCCGTTCGGCGACGGCAGGTTGCTTTTTCGGCTTCGCGGTGTCGGCGGCTCTCTTCACCGCGGTCTTTTGGGTCCTTCTCAAAACGGTCTCCTGATGTCGTGCGCTCACGGCGTAGGCAAGCCCTGCTCAATCTATGCTATTTACAATCTCGATTCTTACCTTAAAAATTCAATTAAGAAAACACGATGAAGTGGCAGCGCACAGCTAACGTGCGCGTTTCGGCATGGGAGCAGTACCGATGGCAGGACAATGGATTGATATCGCGGCTGCCGATGGCGGCACCTTCAAGGGATATCTGACCATTCCGGCATCGGGATCGGGTCCCGGCATCCTGCTGCTGCAGGAGATCTTCGGCGTCAATTCCTCGATGCGCGAGGTCGCCGATTACTATGCCGAGGAAGGCTATGTCGTGCTGGCGCCGGACCTGTTCTGGCGATTGGAGCCCGGCATCGAGCTCGGCTATTCCGAGGCCGACTTCAACAAGGCGTTCGGCTACTATCAGCGCTTCGACGCCAATCAGTCGATCAAGGACGCCGCCGATGCGCTGAAGGTGCTGCGCGCGCGGCGCGAATGCACCGGCAAGGTCGGCGCGCTCGGCTTCTGCCTTGGCGGCAAGCTCGCTTATCTGGCGGCGGCGCGCACCGATGTCGATTGCGCGGTCAGCTATTACGGCGTCGGCATCGAGGCCGATATCGGCGAGGCCGGCAAGATCAAGGGCCCGATGGTGTTTCATTTCGCCGAACTCGACAAGTTTGCGCCGGCCGAAGCGCGCGAGCAGGTCAAGGCCGCTTTCGCCAACCGACCCGACGTCGAGATGTATCTCTATCCCGGCTGCGACCACGCCTTCGCAGCGCCCGAGCGCGCGAGCTTCAACAAGCCCGCGACCTTGATGGCGCATTCGCGCTCGATCGCGCTGTTCCGCAAGGTGCTGGGTCCGCACTACGATCTCTCGGCGCTGTGGGACCGCCATACCGAACTGGAATTCGGTGTGCGCTCGGCCGAAGCGACGATGGGAACGATGGTGGCGGAGCCCTACGTCAATCACATTCCGACCATGACCGGCGGCGTCGGCTATCGCGACCTGTTGCGCTTCTACGCCAACCATTTCATCCCGAAGACGCCGAAGGACACAAGACTGATCCCGATCTCGCGCACCATCGGCGCCGATCGCGTCGTCGACGAGATGCTGTTTTGCTTTACCCACGACATCGAGATCGACTGGATGCTGCCCGGCGTGCCGCCGACCGGCAAATATGTCGAAATACCGCTGGTCGCGATCGTTCGCTTCCGCGGCGACAAGCTCTACAACGAACACATCTATTGGGATCAGGCTTCGGTGCTGGTGCAGATCGGGCTGCTCGATCCGGCTTTGCTCCCCGTCGCCGGCGTTGCGACGGCAAAGAAACTCGTCGACGAAACGCTGCCGTCGAACACGCTGATGGCGCGCTGGGCAGAGAGTGCGCCGCAGGCCGCCGAATAGTTCGCCTTCAATCGACGGCGCCCGCTCCGGGCGCCGTTCTCGATCTGGAGTAATGGTCATGATCTCGTCCGTGCTTTCTCGCCGTCACGTCCTTCAGCTGGCGGGCGCTGCCGCTTTGCCGCTCTCCTCCGGCCTGCTCGGCAGGCGGCGCGCAAGCCGCGCCGCGGCGGGAACGCTGACCATCGCCTACAATGTCAATTTGCCGTCGTTCGATCCGACCGTCGGATTGTCCGCGGTCAATCCGACCATCCAGTCGATCTATCAGGCGGTCTTCGATCCCTATATCGGTCAGGCGCCTGACCTGTCGTTCAAGCCCGGCCTGCTGACGAAATGGGGCTGGAACGCCGACCGCACCAAGATCACGCTGGAGCTGCGCAAGGGCGCGACCTGGCACGACGGCTCGCCGGTGACGCCGGAAGACGTGGTCTGGTCGCTGCAGCGCGCCGCCGATACCGAAGAGCGGCAATCCGATCCAGTTCGTCTGGTCCAAGGTCGGCAACTACAAGATCGACGGCAACACCATCACCGGCGACGTGCTGGAATTCGAGCCGACCTTGTTCAAATGGATGGCCTTCCTCACCGGCTATGTCCTGCCGAAGGCCTATTACGAGAAGGTCGGCGCGGAAGGTTTCGAGAAGGCGCCGATCGGCTCCGGTCCGTACAAGGTCGATGCCTTCGAGCGCAACGCGTTCCTGCGGCTCAAGGCGCATCCGGGCTACTGGGGCCCCAAGCCCGCGTTCGACACCGTGGTGTTCAAATTCGTCACCGATCCCACCAGCCGCGTCGCCGAGATCGAATCCGGCGGATCGGACGTTACGTTCGAGATTCCCTACGAGGAATTCGACCGCCTGAAGTCGAAACCCGGGTCTGGCCGGACAGACCAAGCCGGTGTCCGACATCGCGATGATCTTCATCACCGACATCGACCCGATGCTCGACCGCAACGTTCGTCTCGCCGCCAATCACGCGATCGACAAGAAGGCGATCGTCGACCGGCTGCTGAAGGGCTATGGCGTTCCGATCGCGACGCTGGAAGCGCCGGGCTATGCCGCCTTCGATCCCTCGATCAAGGTGTCCTACGATCCGGAACTGGCGAAGAGCCTGCTCGCCAAGAGCGGCTTCTCGCCGGACAAGCCGGTCAAGTTCACCATCCAGACCACGCGCGGCTTCAAGCCGAAGGATTACGAGATGATCCAGGCGATCGTCGGGATGTGGCGCAAGGTCGGCATCGAGGCCAATATCGAGGTCTACGAGATCGCGCAGCATTTCGAACTGCGCGCGCGCCACGCGCTGGCGCCGGCCGCGTTCTACAATTGGGGCAATGCGATCGGCGATCCCTCGACCTCGACCGGCTTTGCGATGTTCGGCCCGTCGCCGCATTGCGCCTGGAAGGGCAAGGATCTCGTCGAACGGATCGGCCCGTTGTGGGGCGAAAAGGACGAAGCCAAGCGGATCGCCGGCTATAAGGCCGTCGACAAATACATCGCCGAGGAAGGCGAGGTGATCCCGCTGTTCCAGTATGTGCAGCCGATCATCCACAAAAAGGGCCTGAAGGTCGTGGCGCAGGCCAACGGCATGATTCTTCCGCAACTGATCACGTCGGCTTAAGGGCGCAAGAGCAAGGCGAGACGACGATGAGATGGGGCGAGATCATCAGGCGACTCGTCCTCATCCCGCCCACGCTGTTTGGCGTGGCGTCATCGTCTTCGTCCTGCTGCGCGTGGTGCCCGGCGATCCGATCGCCATGATGATTCCGCCGGGCGCGTCGCCGGCCGACATCGACCGGCTGCGGGCGTTCTATGGGCTTGATCAGTCGATCCTGCAGCAGTTCATCACCTGGTTCGGCCAGGCGCTGACGCGGCGATTTCGGACGTTCGATCAGCCTGCACCAGAGCGTCTTCGAACTGGTGCGGGCGCGGTTGCCGGCAACGCTCGAATTGGCGCTGCTGGCGACGCTGATCGCGGTGACGCTCGGAACGATGGTTGCGCTGATCGGCATCTATGCTTCGCGGCCGGCGCGCGGAATGGGCGATCGATGGCGGCATCGGCGTCTTTCTGGCGATTCCGGATTTCCTCTGGGCGCTGATCCTGCTGCTGCTGTTCGGCGTGCTGATCCCGCTGCTGCCGATTTCCGGCCGCATCGACCCGAGACTCGACGTCACCTTCAGAGCAATTTCTATCTGGTCGAAAGCCTGCTGACCGGCCGGTTCGATGTCGCCAATGCCCTGCTGCAGCACATGATCCTTCCGGCGGTGGCGCTGGCGCTGCCGTTCGCAGCATTGGTGGCGCGCATCCTGAAGGCCTCGCTGGCGGAAGCCGAAGATCAGGACTATGCGCAGATCGCCCGCGCCCGCGGCTTTTCACGGCCGAAAATCCTGCTGCGCGAGGTGTTTCCCAATGCGCTGATCCCGACGGTTGCGCTCGGCGGCGTCCAGGTCACGCTGCTGCTCGGCGGCACCGTGCTGGTCGAGCGCATCTTCTCCTATGAGGGGATCGGCAACATGGCGATCGACGCGGTGATCAACCGCGATTTTCCGCTGATCCAGGGCTTGATCCTGACCTTCGCCGTGCTGTTCATCGCGCTCAACCTCGCGGTCGATCTCCTGGTGACGTTGCTCGATCCGAGGTTGCGTCATGGTTGATCTTCGCTCGTCAGCGCGGCCCGGCCGCCCGTCGCGATGGATCGCCGGCTTGCGGCGCGGCGGGCCTCGGCTCTGGGTCGGCGGCGCATTGGTGGCCGTTCTCTTCCTGGTCGCGCTGCTGGCGCCGCTGATCGCGCCGCACGATCCGATCGAACAGGATCTGATGTCGGCGCAATTGCCGCCGGCCTGGATCAGGGCGGCGAAGCGGCCTACCCGCTCGGCACCGACAGCCTTGGCCGCTGCGTGCTGTCGCGACTGATCTACTCGGCGCGGACGGCGGTTGCGGTCGCGCTGATCGCGGCGTCGCTCGCGGCGCTCATCGGCATCGCGCTTGGCCTCATCGCCGGCAGCTTTGGCGGCTGGATCGATCAGGTCGTCTCGCGCCTGATCGATGTCTGGATGGCATTTCCGCCGGTGCTGCTGTCGATCGTGCTGGCGGCGGTGATCGGCGCCGGGCTGACCTCGGTGATCGCCGCCATCGTCGTCGTCGACTGGACCCGGTTTGCGCGCGTGGTCCGCGCCGAAACCATGGTGCAGCTCAAGCGCGATTATGCCGCCGCGGCGCGCGCCATCGGGCTTAGCCGCGGAGGCATACTGCGGCTTGAAATTCTGCCCAATCTCGTTCCGTTGGTGGTCACGCTGCTGGCGGTCGAGATGGGGATCGCGATCCTGGTCGAGGTGATCCTGTCGTTTGTCGGCATTTCGGTCGCCGGCGATACCCCGACCTGGGGCGGCATGATCGCCGAGGGACGCCAGATCGTCTATCAGGCGCCCTGGATCATGGCGCTGCCGATCGGCTGTATCATTTTGAGCGTGATCGGCTTCAATCTGCTCGGCGACGGTCTGCGCATGCTGCTCGACCCGGTGCAGCGACGATGACCGCCGTTCTCGCCGTCCACGATCTCCACGTCGCGATCGGCCATCGCGGCAGCGCTACCAACGTGCTGCGCGGCGCCAGCCTTGAAGTCGAAGCCGGCGAGGTGAGGGGACTGGTCGGCGAATCCGGCGCCGGCAAGTCGATGCTCGGGCGCGCCGTGCTCGGTCTGTTGCCGGCGAACGCCGTCATCACCGGCGGAACCATTTTATTCGAGGGACGCGATCTCGTCGCGATGGCCGAGCCGGAGCGGCGCAGCCTGCTCGGCCGCCGCATCGCGCTGATCCCGCAGGATCCGATGACCTCGCTCAATCCGGTCAAGCGGGTCGGCGCGCAAATCGCCGCGCTGTTGCGGCATCACCTTGCGCTTTCGAAGCGCGACGCGCTGAGCCGCGCGGTGGAACTGCTCGCCGAAGTCGCGATCCGCGAGCCGCCGCGGGTTCTGGAGCTCTATCCGCACGAAATCTCCGGCGGGATGCGGCAGCGCGTGCTGATCGCGATGGCGTTTGCCTGCGATCCGAGCCTCGTGATCGCGGACGAGCCGACCACCGCGCTTGACGTCACCGTGCAGCGCCAGGTGCTGCAACTGGTCGAGCGGCTCCGGCAACGCCATGGCGCGGCGATCCTGTTCGTGACGCACGACCTCGGCGTGGTCGCGAAAATCTGCCGGACCATGACCGTGTTGCATGCCGGTCGCGTGCTCGAGGAAGGCGAGACCGCGGATGTGCTGGCAAAGCCGCGCCATCCGTATACGCGCGCGCTGTTGGCGGCGACGCCGCGCGCCGACCGGCCGGCCGAAGCGCTTCGCCCGGTGCCACCGGCTTTGATCGAGAACCTGTGGGCCGAGGCGCATCGGCTCGACCGGCAATCCGCGGCGGCCAGTCATGACCGACATCCTGCTCCGAACCGGCAATTTGAGCTTCGCCTATCCGGAGCGCGCCGGGTTGTTCCGGCGGGCGGCGTCGCGCGAGGTGGTGAAACGGGTCGACCTCGCGGTGCCGCGCGGCTCCGTGCTCGGTCTGGTCGGCGAGTCCGGTTCCGGCAAGACCACGCTCGGCCGGCTCCTGGTGCGGCTATTGAGACCCGACTGCCGGCGGCATCCAGTTCGACGGCGTCGAAATCGGCAGCCTCGGCGAGGCCGAGATGCGGCCGTTGCGCGCGCGGATCCAGATGATCTTTCCAGGATCCGCAATCATCGCTCAATCCCCGATTGCGACTGGGCGTCACGCTGACCCGTCCCTTGAAGGTATTTGGACGACTGAAGGGGCGGCGGGATCGGCGCGATCGCGCGGCCGCCCTGCTCGATCTGGTCGGACTGCCTACCGCATTCGTCGACCGCTATCCGCACGAATTGTCGGGGGGCCAGCGCCAGCGCGCCGGGATCGCCCGCGCGCTAGCGCTGGAGCCCGATTTCATCGTCGCCGACGAGATCGTGTCCGGCCTCGATGTCTCGACGCAGGCGCATATCCTGCTGCTCCTGAGAGATCTGCGCGCCAGGCTAGGCCTGACGCTGGTGTTCATCAGCCACGATCTGTCGGTGGTGCGGGTGCTCTGCGACGATGTCGCGATCCTGCACCATGGCGAGGTCGTCGAATACGGCCCGGTCGCACGGATCTTCGCCTCGCCGCGGCATGCCTATACGCGGCAGCTTTTGTCCGCGATTCCGCTACCCGACGTCGAGCCGGGCTGGTTGGACGATGCCAGCCCAATTGTCATCCCCCAGCAGCAAGGATCAGCCGCATGACCGAGACCATCAAGGGTTCTGTCGTTCTCATCACCGGGGCCAGCGGCGCGATCGCGCAGGCGCTGATCGCCGCACTCACGGCCCGCGGCGCTGCCAAGATCTACGCCGCCGCGCGCGACATTTCAGGACTTGCCGTATCGCCCCATCTGGTGCCGATCAAGATGGATGTCACCAGCGACGACGACGTCGCCAAGGCCGCCGCCGTTGCGACCGACGTCACGCTGCTGATCAACAATGCCGGTGTCAACCACAACACCAGCTTCATGACCGCGCCGAACATGGCGATCGCCAAGGAGGAGATCGAGGCCAATTATCTCGCGCCGCTTGCGCGTGACGCGGGCCTTCGCGCCCGCGCTGATCAAAAATCACGGCGCGGTGCTCAACCTTCTGACGATACTGGCGCGGGTCAACCTGCCGTTCATGGGATCCTATTGCGCCTCCAAGGCGGCGGGGCTGAGCCTGACGCAAGGATTGCGCGGCGAACTGGCGCCGCAGGGGGTCCGTGTCGCCGCGGCGATGCCCGGCGCGGTCGACACCCGGATGACCGCGAGGCTTCCGATCCCGAAGATGACGACGGCCGATGCCGCGGCGGAGATCCTCGACGGATTCGAGGCCGGCGAGGAAGAGATCTATGTCGGCGAGATGGCGCGCGGCATCGCCCAGGGTCTCGCGCACGATCCGAAGGCCGTCGAACGTCAACTGGCGTCGCCGGGCTGAGCCCGCGACTGGAGAGAAGTTTTGCAAACCGCGATATCGAACGGAAGGAAGAGCATACCATGACAAAATCCAGATTTCTGCTCGCCGCCTTGCCACGCTGGTGATCGGCGTGTCGCCGCTGCCGGCGTCGGCGGACTCCATTCCCGGCCTGCGCGGCCACGACCACACCGGCATCACCGTGCCGGATGTGAAGGCGGCCACCGCCTTCTTTACCGACGTGATCGGGTGTACGCACGCGATGTCGTTCGGGCCGTTCTCGGACGACAAGGGAACGTTCATGCAGGACGTCGTCAACGTCAATCCGCGCGCCGTCATCGACGAGATCAGCATGGTCCGCTGCGGCTACGGCTCCAACATCGAGCTGTTCCAGTATCAGTCGCCCGACCAGGCCAAGACGCTGCCGAAGAACAGCGACATCGGCGGCCACCACATTGCGCTTTATGTCGACGACATCGACAAGGCGGCAGCCTACCTCAAGGAAAAGAACGTCAAGACGTTGCAGGGGCCGATCCCGATCAAGGAAGGTCCCGCGGCCGGGCAGTCGATCCTGTATTTCTTCGCGCCGTGGGGCCTGCAGATGGAGTTGATCAGCTATCCGAAGGGCATGGCCTACGAGAAAGACGCGAAGTCAGTGCTGTGGATCGACGACGGAGCCCATGAAATAAAGCGCGCCGCTCCAGGGTGGGAGTCTGGTTCGAACTGCGACGTTCCCTGCGGCGAGACAACCGATGTGGGGTACGTTTTCGTTTGACGGGCGCACGGCTATCGTTGTCATTCCACCGCTTCACTCAGCCCGTTGTGACGATCGAGGGCGCGCCGACCACCCGACGGCTGAGAGCCAGATACACGACGCCGGAAACGACGATCCCGAACAGCCAGCTGAAGTCCGCCCCGCCCAAAAGCCCGGAGATCGGTCCCTGCAGCGCGGGAACGAGCCCGTCCTGCACCGACCAGCCGGCGATCAGCCCCGCGAGAAACGCGATGATACCGCCCCAGTTGATGTCGCCATAGGCGCTGGTTTCCGGCGACTGGTAGAGTTCGGCGACATCGATCTGGCCCTTCCGCTTGATGAAGAAATCGGCCATCACGACGCCTGCCCACGGGCTCATCCACAGCAAGAGACTGATCATCCAGTTGTCGAATGCCTTGGCGAACGAAGGCGCGAAGATGAAGTAGATCGTGACCAGGTAGCCGGCGATGCCGACGATCAGCGCCAGCGCTGTCCGTGACAGGCGGACGCCCATGCTGAGCGCGGCCAGCGCCGCCGAATACACGTTCAGGATATTGGTCGCGATCGGTCCGTGCAGCACCATCAGCAGCACCAGGATGCTCGCCACGCCCCCGAACACCGCGCTGACCATCTTGGCCGGGTCGGTGTCCAGCGTAACGCTGGCGATCGTCGCGCCGAGGATGGCAAGCCAGACCGAGGGTACGAACATTCCGATATAGCTATACCAGAACACGGAGGTCGAAGAGACGCTGCGCGGCACGAAGCGCGAATAGTCCGAGGCCCACGTCACCCAGGAAATTCCCCAGCCGACCCCGATCGCCGACATCAGCAGCGTCAGCATCGCCAGATGAGCGCCGGGCGGAAGGGTGCTGGTGAGATTCCAATTGACGACGCCCGGCTGGCTCCAGGCGAGCACGCTCATCAGCACCATGATGGCGACGGTCACCGGCACGGTGTACTTCTCGAAGGTCCGGATCGCGTAGAAGCCGTAGATGCCGATGACGACCTGCAGCACCATCACGACCGTGATGACGATGAAGATCGTCACCAACGATGTCCGGAATTCCAAACTGGCCGAGAATGGCCATCGCGATCTTGACCGGGAAGTAGGTGTTCACGCCGATCCAGCCCAGCGTCATCAGGAACATCAGCACGCTCGGCAGATACGCTCCGCGGCGTCCGAACGCGGAGCGGCTGAGCACCATCTGATTGACGCCGGTCTTGTGGCCCATCACCGTGAACGCGGCGAAGATCGCGCAACCGAACAGGTTGCCGATGACGATGACCGCGATGGTCTCCCACAGGCCGAGCTTGAGAATGATGCCGAGCGCGCCGAGCGCCCAGTTGACCGGCGCGATGTTGGCCCCGGCCCAGATCCACATCTGCTGCAGACCGGTCGAGTCACGGTCGGCATCAGGGATCGGTTCGATGCTGTGAATGTCGGCTCGCAGTTCGGAATTTGTCATGACGTCCCTCCCTCTTTAAAGAATGTTCTCCGATGAAGATAAGACGAGCAAGAATCGTACCAAAGCGTGATTCGCTATCGCCCCAACGTGCGCCGAATAGCCTTCTGCACGCGCTGCGCAAAAGGTCGATCAGCAGCGAAACGCCGTTTAAATCTTCCTGTCCCGCCGAGCCCGTCCGGCCGGATGACCCGAAAGATGCCGATCGAGGTTACGCGCAAAGTCGGCGGTCAGGCGGGCAGCAAGATCGCGCACCAGTCCGTCGCGGGCGATCTGCGCCAGCATCCCCTTGAGGCTGTAGCCGATCGAAAGCTCGACGCGCGTCGCAGCGCCTTGTTCGATCGGTACGAGGTGATAGCGGATCTCGCCCTGCGTGGAAGACCGGCTGCGCTGGTCGCTGCCGATTCCGACGATCCGGCCGGACAAATTTTCGAGGTCGCGCTCGATGCGCGCGGCGCCGCGGAAGCTCGCCGAAATCGGACCGAGTTTGACGCGGATCATGCCTTCGACGCGCTCCGGCGTCGGCGTCGCCCGTCAGCGATGCGCCGGGCAGGCAGGCGGCAACCTGCGCTGACATCGCCGAACATGTCGAAGACCTTGTCGGGCGGATAAGGCGACCGTGAAATGATCCTTGAAAACGCTTTGCGGGCGTGAAATCCGGGATGGCCATCGCGCCGCTGGCTTCATCCGGCGCTTCGGCCTTTGTCGCTGGCCCCTGCAAAGCTGAGACGGTGGCGACTTTGCGGCCGTTGCCGGATCCCGCGGGGCCGAGCGCCTGGCGGCCGCCGCCGGGGACCGGCGCAATGCCGCGCTTGCGCCTTTGGTCGATCACGGAGCGCACCGCCCGCACGATGCCGACATATCCGGTGCAGCGGCAGAGATTGCCGCTCAATCCGACGCGGATGCTGCGCTCGTCGGACTCGGCCAAGCGAAGCACGAGGTCGCGCGCCGAGATCAGCATCCCCGGCGTGCAGTAGCCGCATTGCAGGGCATGTTCGCGCGTAAAGGCCGCGCGAAGCTCGGTCGTGATCTCGTCATCATCGAGCCCTTCGATCGTGGTGATCCGCGCGCCATCGCAGGCGACCGCATAGGTGATGCAGGAACGCGCCGGCATGTCGTCGAGCAGCAGCGTGCACGCGCCGCACACGCCGTGCTCGCAGCCGAGATGGGTGCCGGTCAGATTGAGACTGTCGCGCAAGAAATCGGCGAGATGGGTGCGCGGCTCGACCGAAGCCTTGACGGCGCGCGCGTTGACGATGAGCGCGATCGTGGTCACGCGGACGCCTCGTTGATCGCGCGGCGCAGCACCGCGACATGGATGTGCCGGTCGGCTGCGTTCGCTATGCCGGCCTTTGATCAGCATTGCATCGGCCGCCCGCGCATCGAACTGCTGCTTGAAGTCGCCCGTAACTCGCCCGCCGAACAGTGACGCCGCGTCGCCAAGCACGATCGGAGCGGCTTCGAGGGCGCCGATGACTGCGCGTGCTGTCGCCAGCTCCGGATCGATCAGCACCGCGGCGATGGCATGGGCGAACTCGCCTGGCTTGCGGCAGGCCTTGACGTAGCCCCAGCGTGCCGATGGCGTCATGGCGGGCACGCGGACGGCCTCGACGATCTCGCCAGGCCGCAGCGCGGATTCGAGCGCTCCGGTCACGAAGTCCTCGATGGCGAGATCGCGGCGCCCCGCAAGCACTGCGCAGCGTGACCTTTGCACCCAGCGCCGACAGCGCCGAAACCCAGTCCGCGGCGGGATCGGCATGACTGAGTGATCCGCCGATCGTGCCGCGATTGCGAACGGCCCGGTAGGCGATGGCGCCCGCAACCCGTTGCATGGCGCCGCGCGTGACATCGGGTATTCGCCCATCCTCGATGTCGCCATGGGTGACGCAGGCGCCGATCACGAGTTCGTCGCCGCTGCGTTCGGCCTGTTTCAGTTCGGAAAGCCCGGATATGTCGATGATCAGATCCGGCTCGACCAGCCGCAGATTGAGCATCGGGCCAAGCGACTGGCCGCCGGCGATAATCTTGGTCATCCCGTCCGTCTTGGCCATCAGGGCCAAGCGCTGCGTTCAAATCGGATGGGACGTTCGTACGCGAACGCTGCCGCCTTCATGCGGCCGATCTTTCCGCATTCCCTTGCCGCCAGGATGGCCTCGACAATCCGGCGCGGCGAAATCGGCGAATGCAAGAGTTCAACGCCAAGCGGACGCAGCGCGTCGTTGACGGCGTTGGCGATGGCGGCAGGCGGCGCGATGGCGCCGCCTTCGCCGATGCCCTTGACGCCGAACATCGTGTAAGGCGAGGGCGTTTCCATGTGATCGAGCCGAGGCGCAGGAACCTCGGTCGGGCCGGGGAGCAAATAGTCGGCAAGCGTCGTCGCGAGCGGTTGTCCGGCGGAATCGAACGGCATTTCCTCGTAGAGCGCGGTGCCGATCCCCTGCGCAAGACCGCCATAAATCTGGCCGTCAACGATCATCGGATTGACCAGCACGCCTCCGTCCTCGACGATGACGTAGTCGAGAATCTCGACATCGCCGAGATCCGGATCGACCGCGACGGTGACGGCGTGAGCTGCGTAACTGAAGGTGCCGCTGTCGCGCTGCGGTTTGTAGCCGCTGGTCGTCTCCAGCCCTCCCGGATCGACATCGGGCGGCAGGTCCTGCGGGCGCCGATACCAGGTGTGAGCGATTTCCGAGAGGGCGATGCTGCTGGTTGGTCCGCACACACGTCCGTCGCGCAAGGTAACCGTCGCTGGGTCGAGTTGCAGGAGCTTGGCGCCGATACGCCTCGCGCGTTCGCCGATCTCAAGGCAGGCGGTTGCAACCGCGCCGCCAGCCATCACCATCGAGCGCGAACCCCAGGTGCCGGTGGAATAAGGTGTGATGGCGGTATCGCCATGCACGACACGCACTTTTTCGGTGTCGACGCCGAGAATCTCGTGCGCGACCTGGGCCAACGTCGTCTCGAGGCCCTGGCCATGCGAATGCACACCGACCCGAATTTCGAGACCGCCGTCCGGTGTCATGCGCGCATTGGCCTGTTCGTGCCCAGGCACCATAGGAATGCCCCAGCCGGCATAAACCGACGTGCCGTGCGCGGCCTGCTCGCAATAGATCGACAGGCCGACGCCGATCAGCCGTCCATCCGGTTCTTTGCTGCGCTGACGGGCTCGCACGGCGGCGATGTCGATCGCGGCAAGCGCGCGCCGCATGGCTTGCGGATAGTCGCCGCTGTCGAAGTGCTTCTTGGTGATGTTATCGAACGGCATTTCATCCGGGGCTATCAGGTTGCGCAGCCGGACCTCGCCCGGTTCAATCCCGCATTCTACGGCCACGGCATCCAGCATGATTTCCAGCGCGAAGCACACGCCGGTGCGGGCGACGCCGCGATAGGGCAGGATCGGACATTTGTTGGTCGCGACCGAAAAAGTTCGGCAGCGATAGGCCGGCATCCGGTAGGGACCTGGCAGGATGCTCGCCACCTGGGCTGCCTCGAGACAGGCAGAGAAAGGATAGGACGAGTAAGCGCCGGAATCGACGGTGGCCTCGCAGTCAATTCCGCGCAGCCGGCCGTCACGATCGGCATAGACGGTGATGTCGTAGTGGTGCTCGCGGCAATTGGCGCTTGCCGTCAGATGCTCGCGCCGATCTTCGATCCAGCGCACGGCGTGGCCTTTGCGCATCGCAAGCCAGGCGAGGCAGACTTCTTCCGGCAGCAGAATTCCCTTGTGACCAAACCCTCCGCCGATATCGGGCGATACAATGCGAATGCGGCCCTTGTTCCATGCCCAGACAATCTGACAGGCCGTTGCGAACGATGTGCGGCATCTGGGCGCCGGTATAGAGCGTGAGCTGGTCGAGGCGGTGATCGAAGGTCGCGACCACCCCGCGCCCCTCGATTGGGGACATGCATTGGCGTGCGGTCGATATTTCGCGGGTCACCTTGATGGGCGCGTCGAAGGCCGGTTTGATGTCGACCTCGAACGCGCTTTCGAGAAAGATGTTGTCGCCCCAATGCTCGTGGACCAGCGCCGTGGCGCTCTCCTGCGCCTTGAGCATATCGTAGACCGCCGGAAGCTCCTCGAGATCCAGCGTGACCGAGGCCGCGATATCTTCGGCCTCTGCCCGGGTCGGCGCCACGCACATGGCGACGAGTTCTCCGACGTGGCGCACCTTGCCGGTCGCGAGGACGGGCTGTTCCGATATCTTGAAGCCGGGCAAGCCGGACACGGCGCGGATCGGCTTGACCCCGGTCAGATCCGCAGCCGTGAACACGACATCGCGATAACGCTCCGGCACGTGTATGTCCCTTATACGCGCGTGCGCCAGCGGGCTGCGCACGAAGGCGACATCCTGCAGCCCTGCGAGGCGGATATCGGCCACGTATTGGCCGCGTCCGCGCATGAAGCGATCGTCTTCCTTGCGAAGGTGCCGGGCTCCGACACCTTGTCCGGTGTCGGCGCGTCCGGGCGATCGCTTTCAGCGCGAGACATTTGTCGTCTCCACTTGGACCGGATTTGCGCGGCTACGCTGCGACCGCCTGCGGCAGGATAGGAGCGACGGCATCATGGCGCACGCCCGCGCGCAAGCAAAACACCGGCTGCAACAGACTGTCCGCAACCACTTCCGTCTTCTCATTGTCGCGCAAAATATAGCGGCCGGGCCTCTCGTTGAGCACGGTGACATCGGCATCGACGCCGGGACGCAACGTGCCGATGGTGCCAGAAAGACCCAGCATATCAGCCGCATGCGAGGTCACCATCGGCACCACCTGCTCCAGCGTGAGACCGAGTGCCATCATCGAACTCATCGCCTGCACCAGACTGAATTTCGCCTGACTCGCGAAGGGATGGTTTTCGTCATCGGCATGTTCGTCCGGGGTGCCCGCCGGCGCCGGCACATGGGTATTATAGCCGTGGATATCGGCTCCGAGCGTGGTCGGAATGATGCCGGCGGCGATCGCCTTGCGCGCGAGACGGTAGGAGAAGTGGCTGCCGTGGCCGACGTCGACCCGCAGTCCCCGATCGAGCGCCGCCTGGATCACGGGATGCACTTCGCCTTCGCGATTGACGAAGCCGCCGGGATGCCGCGTGAACGGATGGGCCAGCACATCGCCGGCACGAAGCAGCGGGATCACCCGCGTCAGGATGGTATCGACGTCTTCGCCGTTGGTGCCGCTCTCCGGCAAGCCCCACAACTGCCCGAAGTGCACATAGACCGGAAGGTCGGCGCGACGGCCGATCTCGGCCGCCATCTCGATCACGCGGATGCCCCAGCGCGCAAAGCCGCCGATCTCGGCATGGGCCTTGATGCCGCGGACTAGATCGCGATTGGCGGTCGCCGCTTTCACGGTCGCGTCGATATCGACGCCGTCGGGACTGTAGAGATTGGGGTAATAATGTCCTTCCAGACCACCGACGAGATAGGCCGACAGAAAAGCATAGGTTCGCGACAGCGCCCTCTCGGCGATGAAATGCCGGAAACCAGGCAATGTCATGCAGGACGGACCGCCCTGATCGACCAGGGTCGTGACCCCGGATTGGACGCCCACCATGTCGGCGTTCACGCCGAAGCGTCCGGTTACGTATTGATAGACATGCGCATGGGTATCGATCAGTCCGGGCAGCACGAGCTGGCCGGTGACATCGACGACCTCCTTGGCACTGGTCGGCAAAATGTCGGCCTGAACCGCGGCGACCTTGCCGTTGCGAATCGCGACGTCCTTTATGCCATCGACATGTGAGGCCGGATCGATAACGCGACCCCCGCGCAGAAGCAGGTCGAATGTGGTGCTTACAGACATGGCCGATCTCCTCTGCTGATCGTCAGCGGGTTTTGGCCGTCGGTCAATTGCGAAGCATGCTTCGTATTGTCATCGCATTTTCTTACAGCAACATTCGTGCCATAGACAGCATCAAATTCATGCAAGCGGCGGCCTAATCGCCCACGCCCCAGGAGTGATTGATGATGGCCAGAAAACGCCCGCAAAGAACCGAACCTTCCTGGCCGCTCGATCAGCGCCCCGGATTTCTGATACGGCGGCTGCATCAAATCCATGTTGCGCTGTTCCAGAAGAGATGCGCAGCTTTTGAGATTACTCCGCTGCAGTATAGCCTTCTCTCGGCGCTGGCAAAGCGCGGAACCGCTGACCAGACGACGCTCGCGGCCGACGTCGCACTCGACCGCACGACGACCACCGGTGCGCTTAAGCGCTTGCAACTACGTAAGTTTGTCGAACGCTCTGTTCACGATCGAGACCGCCGCGCGCAGAACTGCCGGCTCACCAGGGCCGGCGCGGCATTGCTCCGGCGTATGGAAGGCTCGGCGCGCGCCGCTCACCTTGAGACCTTGGCCGATCTGAGCAAGACAGATCAAAAGCGATTCATTGCGATGATGCGGCGGATTGTGGCTGCGAGTTCCGATCAAGGCGAAGCGAGGGCGGCTCCCGATTGAACCGCCGGGTTCAGAAGGCGGTCAAGCGACTACAAACTGTGCAACGTGCCTCAAAAACGGCAAGCTCCGGAAAGCCCTTGGTCGCGCAGATCGTCAAGTCTGGTGCCATTGCGAAGCATACTTCGCATTTTTGACAGGAAATGATCAGGCGGAGAGCGCGATTTTGCCCGCAATCCCTAGGCGCTGGCCAGATACTCGCGATCGATTGGCGCCAAAGCTGCGAGGGACAACCGTCGATGCCGTCCGTAAGCTCGTCTGGCATGTCCTTTGCTCCCGCTTTAGTCATTGAGTTGGTGGCTAGGGTTCCGCATCCGGTTTGATGGCTGGTCCAAGAGCCGCCGCCTGAGCGGGAGAAATCCGCACAGGACACGGCGGGATAAAATCCCGGGAGACCTCAGTGGCCAGGAATTGGCATCGCTCGGGTCTATGCCAATTCCGAGGTTTGTGAAGCTTCGGTGGAGTTGGCAATGAGCGTCACATATGTCCGAACGCCGGCGTTGAAGCCCGAATCGCCGCCGCCAATCACACGCATTCCCTGCACAATCGGTCGGAGTTCGAATTAATGTCGGCCTATGCGGAGGCGATCGAGCGGCGTTTTGGCGATGGCGGCCCTTCGGGGAACGGTGTCGACGACAACGACTTCATCCGGGGTGTCATCTCGCGAAGAACAGTGCGTAATTTCACTGATGCCGTCCCGGGTGACGGCTTGCTTGACCTCTTGGTCGCAGCCGCCCTGAGCGCCTCGGCGAAATCCGATTTTCAGCAGGCGTCGATCTTGCGTGTTGCCGATCCCTCAAAGCGTGCCGCGATCGGCGCGCTGTTTCCGAGTATGCCGTGGATCGGAGTTTCGCCCGTCTTCTTTGTCTTCCTGGGAGATGCGAGGCGACTGCAACGGATTGGTGAATTGCGCGCAAAGTCTGTCGAAAACGGCACGCTTGAGGGTTTTTTCAACGCAACGGTGGATGCCGCGTTGGCGATGCAGACGATGATCCTGTGTGCGGAATCCGTCGGACTTGGCGTCTGCCCAATCAGCGTCATTCGCAATGAGATCGACAAGATCGCGAAAATTCTCGGATTGCCCGATCTGGTTTTTCCGGTTGCCGGACTATGTCTCGGCTACCCGCGGACGGAAGGGCATGTCAGCTTGCGTCTGCCGCGTCGCGCGACGACGCACCTCGACCGCTATGACGACAGCGCGCTTCCGCAAGCCATTGACGATTACGATCGGCGGCGCAATGCGCGTCACGCCATCCCGAGGGAACAGCAGCGCTCTAACGCCGAATATGGCGAAGCGTCTTTCTATGGATGGTCGGAAGACAAGGCGCGCCAGGCGGCCAAGGCCGAAGGCGCTGCCTTCCCGCCCTATCTGCGCTCACACGGATTCAGCTTCGACTGAGAGGACCACGTAAGACGCGACTCGCCGCTTATCTGCTCGCAGGCCACGACACGCCATCACACCAACGGAAGGGAGATTATCATGACGAATTATCCGTTCGCCCGCCCCAGTTCACCGTCGAGGCGCCTGATATTCGGCGTGCTGACGGCACTGTTCGCCATGCCGATGCTGATCGGAAATGCCAAGGCCGCCGGTCTCGATGAGATCAAAAAGCGCGGTCTGATCGTTGCGACGGAAGACGACTTTCGCCCCTTTGAATTCGTCAAGGACGGCAAACCGACAGGCTTCGACAACGAGTTGATCGAAGATTTGCGCAAATACGCGCCGTTCGAGATCAAGCAGGAAATCCT
>CAVQNB010000017.1:0-80636 GCA_963713785.1 uncultured Alphaproteobacteria bacterium | reverse complement strand
TACATCGACTCGTTCAGCATTGCTGACAATTCGCTGTTCATGAACGCCGACAGCGTGGCGACCACGGTCTTGTAGTCGAACTCGGCGTAGGCCCGGTGGATCGTCGCGGCGCGGAGCGATAGCTCATGCAGCATATAGCGCTCGAGCTCGGGCATTTCGTTGGTCGCGATCTCGTCAGTTGCTCCGTAATGGTGCAAGGTGCCGAGCATCCAGCGGATCGTGTTGCGCAGCTTGCGGTAGGTCTCGATGGTGTTTTTGAGGATTTCCGGGCCGATGCGCTGGTCGTCGGCATAGTCGGTGGCGCAGACCCAGAGCCGCAGGATGTCGGCGCCGGACTGCTTCATCACCTTCTGCGGCTCGACGGTGTTGCCGAGCGACTTCGACATCTTGCGGCCGTTCTCATCGAGCGTGAAGCCGTGCGTGAGCACGACGTCGAACGGCGCGCGGCCGCGGGTGCCGCAGCTCTCCAGCAGCGACGACTGGAACCAGCCGCGATGCTGGTCGCTTCCTTCGAGATACATCACGGTATCTTCGCCGCCGTCGACCTTGCGCTTGATGCCGGCGAGGCCCGGGAAATGCACGGGGTCTTCCAGCACGAACGCATGCGTCGAGCCGGAATCGAACCAGACGTCGCAGATGTCGTCGACCTTGTTCCAGTCCTCGTTGGCGAGCGGCCCGAGAAAGCGCGCGCGGGCGCCCTCCATGTACCAGGCGTCGGCGCCTTCCTTCTCGAAGGCGTCCGCGATGCGTTTGTTGACGGCCTCGTCCTTAAGGATTTCCGCAGAGCCGTCGCCCTTCTCGCGCACAAACACGGCAATGGGCACGCCCCAGGCGCGCTGGCGCGAGATCACCCAGTCGGGCCTGCTGTTGATCATGCCGTTGATGCGGTTCTGCCCCGACGGCGGCACCCATTGCGTCACCGAGATCGCGTGCAGCGCGCGGGCGCGCAGCGTGTCGCCGGGTTTGGCCTTGCCGCCATCGGCGATCGGCTTGTCCATCGCGATGAACCATTGCGGCGTGTTGCGGAAGATCACCGGCTTCTTGGAGCGCCAGGAATGCGGATACTGGTGCTTGAGCCGGCCGCGCGCCAGCAGCATGCCGCGCTCGATCAGTGCCTTGATCACGGCCTCGTTGGCGTCGCCCTTTTCGCCCTTGTCGTTGATGACGCGCTTGCCCGTGAAACCGGGCGCCTGATCGGTGAAGGCGCCGTTCTCATCGACGGTGTAGGGGATCGCTGTGTTGATGCCGCGCGCTTGAAGCTCGCGCGCATTTGCGGTCCAGACGTCGAAGTCCTCGCGGCCATGGCCGGGCGCGGTGTGCACAAAGCCGGTGCCGGTATCGTCGGTGACGTGATCGCCGGACAAAAGCGGCACCGTGAACTCATATTCGCCGCCAAGACCCTTCAGCGGGTGCGAGCACTCCACCGCATCGAGCGTGTCGGCTGGAATCTCGCGCACTTTCTCGAAGGCGGTGACGCGGGCCTGCTTGAACACGCTTTCGGCGAGCGCATCGGCGAGGATCAGGAGGTCGCCATTTTTGGCCCAGTTGTCGGCGGGCGCGTCGGTGACCTTGTAGAGGCCATAGGCGATCTTCGGCGAGAAGGAGATGGCGCGGTTGCCGGGCAGCGTCCATGGCGTGGTGGTCCAGATCAACACGGACGCCGATGCCAGCACGCCATGGGCCGGCGACGACACCGGAAACTTCACCCACACCGTATCGCTCGTATAGTCCTCGTACTCGACTTCGGCCTCCGCCAGTGCAGTCTTTTCCACTACGCTCCACATCACGGGCTTCGAGCCGCGATAGAGCGTGCCGTTGGCGGCAAATTTCATCAGCTCGCGCGCGATCTGCGCTTCGGCGAAATAATCCATGGTGGCGTAGGGGTGATCCCAGTCGCCGATGATGCCGAGCCGTTTGAATTCCTCGCGCTGCACATTGAGCCAGTGCGTCGCATAGGCGCGGCATTCCTTTCGGAACGCCACCATCGCGGCGGAATCACGGAAGTCCGGCTTTGGCCTTCCCTTGGAGCGGTAGTTCTCTTCCTCGATCTTCCATTCGATCGGCAGACCGTGGCAGTCCCAGCCCGGCACGTAGTTGGAATCGAAGCCGAGCATCTGCTGGCTTTTTGTCACCACGTCCTTGAGGATCTTGTTCAGCGCGTGCCCGATATGGATATTGCCGTTGGCATAGGGCGGGCCGTCATGCAGCACGAATTTGGTCTTGCCGCGCGCGTTCTTGCGCAGCCTGCCGTAGAGGTCGATCTGGTTCCAGTGCTTAAGGATTTCCGGCTCGCGCTGCGGCAGGCCGGCGCGCATCGGGAATTCCGTCTGCGGCAGGAACAGGGTTTTCGAATAGTCTTTGGCGTCGGACTTTTGCGGCTTTTCGTTCATGGCGGGGGTGAATAGCGCGTTTTGCGGGTGAGGGGAAACCCGTTGGGCTCGACTTTCTTCCCCTCAACCCACCACCCCGAGCTTCGGGAAGGCGCCCGGTGCTGCGGCCAAGGCGGCGCGGGCGCGGCCAGAGTCGTCGTTCATCTGAGCAACCAGTACGTCAGCGCTTGCAAATTTCAGCTCTTCCCGGATGAAGCCGATAAAGGCGACGTCGAGCCTCTCGCCATAGAGGTCGCCCTCGAAATCGAACAGGAAGATTTCGAGCAGCGGCGCGCCGTTGTCGAAGGTCGGGCGGCGGCCGAAGCTTGCGACGCCGTCAAGCCGCTCCCGATCTTTCCCCTGGCCGCGGCCGACCCGCACCGCATAGATGCCGTGCTTGAGGCCGCAATTCTGGTCGAGGCGGATATTGGCGGTGGGATAGCCGAGGTCGCGGCCGCGCTTCTCGCCGTGGATCACCTCGCCGGAGACGAACCAGGGGCCGCCGAGCATGGCGGTGGCGTCCGCGATCTGCCCCTCGGTGAGCGCCATCCGGATCGCGCTGGAGGAGACCGGGCGCTCGGCAATATCGACGTGCGGTTGCACGTCCACCTCGATGCCGAGCCGGGGCGCTTCGGCTACCAACAGGCTCGGGGACCCGACCCGGCCTTTGCCGAAATGAAAGTCGTAGCCGACGGCGATGCCGGAAACCCCGAGCCGCCCGATCAGGTCGTGGTAAACGAAATCTTGCGCTGATGTCTCGGCGCGGACCTTGTCGAAGGTCATGACGACGGCGCCGGCCAATCCCGTCCCGGCCAATAGTCGCAGTTTGGCGGTCTCGTCGGTCAGCCTGAACTGGGGGGTGTTCGGGCTGAAATAGCGGCGCGGGTGCGGCTCGAATGTCAGGGCCAGCGCGGGTCTGCCATGCGCCCGTCCCATCTCCAGTGCCGCTGCAATGACGGCCCGATGGCCGAGATGGACGCCGTCGAAATTGCCCATCGCGACCACGGTCCCCTTGGGGATCGCGGCCTTCTGGGTGGTGTCGCGGATGACCATAAAACCGGGCGTCATTTCGGGCATTCTTTGAGGGATTTTCGGCTCACGGACTTTGCGGGCGGGACCGTGACGTGACGCTGCCGGCGAAGTCAAGCCGGGCCTAAATCGAAGCATTTAGGCAGGTTTATACCGTTTCCGCCCGCGGCCGGTTAACGCGCTGTTTAAGGGCTGATGCTAGTGGTTGGGGTGGACTGCGGGCCTATGGCCGTCCGCAGGCGCGTTGTTTGTTTGGCGTGTTGGTACCGTTTGGGGGAGTCGAGATGGCGGTTGATTTGTCGATGCCGGTTCTGGTGGTGGATGATTACTCTACCATGATCCGTATCATCAGAAATCTTCTGAAGCAGCTCGGCTTCGAGAACATCGACGACGCCAGCGACGGCTCGGCGGCGCTGAACAAGATGCGCGGCAAGAAATACGGGCTCGTGATCTCGGACTGGAACATGGAGCCGATGACCGGCTACGACCTGCTCAAGGAAGTCCGCGCCGATCCCAACCTCGCCACCACCCCCTTCATCATGATCACGGCGGAATCCAAGACCGAGAACGTGATCGCGGCCAAGAAGGCCGGCGTCAACAATTACATCGTCAAGCCGTTCAACGCCGCGACCTTGAAGACCAAGATCGAAGCGGTGTTCCCCGACATGGCGAACGCGTAAGCCGCTTCTTCACCTCGCCCCGCTTGCCGCCTCCATCTCGCCCCGCTCTTTGCGCAGCAGCATCTGGGGAACGCCCAGCTACCACTTAAGCTCCCGCGTCAGCGCGCGGGGCGGGTGGCCGAATAATTCCTTTACCGATGCCGGGTCGAGCTGATCGATGCCTTCGAAATCCTCGGCATGGATGCCGCGGGTCACAAACAGGCAATCGATCCCGAAACCGTGGGCGCCCGCGAGATCGGTCCGCACCGAATCGCCGATCGCGAGCACGTGGCTCAATTGAACCGCGTGACCTCGCCGCTCGGCGGCAAGCTCGATCGCGCGCTGATAGATCGGCCGGTGCGGCTTGCCGTAGAAGATCACCTCGCCGCCGAGCTCGCGATAGAGTTCGGCGATCGCGCCGGCGCAATAGATCAGCCGGTCGCCGCGTTCGACCACGATGTCGGGATTGGCGCAGATCAGCGGCAGCTTGCGCTCGCGGGCCTGCGTCATCATGGCGCGATAGTCTTCCGCCTTCTCGGTTTCGTCGTCGAGCAGCCCGGTGCAGACGATGTAGTCGGCCTCTTCCAGCGGCGCGAGCGCCGGATCGAGGCCGCGATAGATCGAGGTGTCGCGCTCGGGGCCGAGCCAGAACACTTTGCGGCCGGAATGGTCGGCGACGTAGTGCCGCGTCAGGTCGCCGGAACTGACGATGGCGTCATAGGTCTCGTCGGCAACGCCGAGCTTGCGCAATTGCCGCTGCACCGAATCGGCCGGCCGCGGCGCATTGGTGATGAGGATCACAGTGCCGCCGCGGCTGCGAAAATTGTGCAGCGCCTCGCAGGCTTCGGGAAACGCCTCGAGCCCGTTATGGACCACGCCCCAGATATCGGAGAGCACGATTTCGACGCCGTCGATGAGGTCGCGCAGCCGCTCGACAAACCGCAATGCCATGGCGAACGATGCCGCCTAGCCGGGCCCGGCGAGGCGGCGCGCCAGCGCGGCATTGCCGCTTGTCCGCGCCGGCAGATCGATGGCCGCAGCCTCGACGTTCGCCGGTTTGCCGGAGCCGTTGCTTCCCTGGGAATCCTGAGTGGCGGAATCCTCGCCCCTGTTCGAAGCCGCGCCGCCGGTAGCGGATGCGCCCTCGGGACGCAACGGCCGCGGCGGCGCGAACAGAAAGCCCTGGCCGAACCGCACGTCATAGTCGAGCAGGTCGACTACCGCGCGCTCGCCCTCGATCCGCTCGGCGATCAGGTCGATGCCGAACCGGCCTAGCAGATCGGACAGGTCGGACGGGTGAATGTCCGATGTCGAGGTCTGCTTCGGATCGAGCAACAGCGCGGCCGGCACCTTGATGTAGCGGACGCCGCGGTCGGCGAGTTCGCGCGGCTCGATCCGCAGATCGGCGACGTGATCGATCGAGAAGCGGTAGCCGCGCTGCGCCAGTGCGGCGAGATGTTCGGTCTCGGTCGGGCCCAAATGGCGGAATGTCGCCTGCTTGAATTCGAGCACGAATGACGGCGCCAGCGCCCGGTTGGCCTCGAGGAAATCGAGGCATTGCGCAAACGTCGCGGTGCTGCCGAGCGTTGCCGCAGAGACATTGCAGAACACGCCGACTTCCTTGTTGCGCACCATCAGCCGCCGCAGCACCTGCACGCAGCGCAGCATCACCATGTGGTCGATGCGGCCGATCAGCCCGGAGGCCTCCGCCACGCCAATGAAATCCTCGGCGGCGAGGATCTGATCCTTGTCGTCGCGGAGCCGCGTCACCGCTTCGTAGAACCGCACCTTGCGCTGCGGCAGGGTCACCATCGGCTGCAGATAGATGTCGACGCGGTTCTCCTCGACCGCGCTCCGCACCGCAGCCAGCACCTGGGCGTGGCTGCGGGATGGCGTGGAATCGGAGGTTGCGGCCTTGTGAGCCGCAGAATTGGCAGCCGCCGTCGCGGGCGAGAGCACGATGCTCCGGTCCTCGCCTCTGTCTTCGCTCTTGCCTTCGCTTTTGCCTTGGCTCTCGCCTTGGGCGGGCGGCGGCTTGTTCGGCGGCTCGGGCGGATCGCCTTCCGGCCTGGCGGCAGGGGGTGCCGCGGCCAGCATGTCCTCGTGGGTCGCAACCGACGTCGCGAGCTGCTTGACCAGGGAACCGAGTTCGTTGATCTCGCCGACCACCGCCTGGATACGGTCGGCGCCGGCGGAATTGGCCGAGGCCACCCGGCCTTCGACGGCGGCGAGCCTGCGGCCGAACTCGGCCACCTGGCGGGCGAGATCGGCGGTGCCGCGCGACAAATCCGCGATCTGGCCGCCGACATCGGTGCGGTCGCGCAGCCGCATCGATACCGCATTATAGAGGATCAGGAAGGTCAGCGCGGTCAACGCCACGATGGCCGATTCCGACCCCGAAATGCCAGCCATCGAATACAGGATCAGGCCGAGCGATGCTGCGACCAGCACCATGCAGATGGCGATAAAAATCGTCGAGATACGGATCATGTGCCGCGCAACGCTCCCCCAGCGCCGCCAATCCTAACACCAATGCTGATTCGAGACGCTAGTGTTTCTTGGGCACGCCGGGAACCGCTCTTCCTGAGTGTTCCGGGGGGCCGCACGCGGCACCGGCCAACTCCCTCGCCCCGCTCTTGCGCGGGGAGAGGTTGGGCGTGGCCAGCCCTACGCGACCGCGCGGATGATCTTGCCGACCTTGTCGACGATCTCGCCGATCTCCTCCTCGCTGACGATCAAAGGCGGCGTCAGCGCAAGGGTGTCGCCGGCGATGCGCAGCATCAAATCGTTGTCGTGGAAGGCGCTGTTGAGCGCATCGAAGCCCCGCTTGCCGGGCGCCTCCGCGCGCGGGGCAAGGTCGATGCCGGCGGTCAAGCCCACCGTGCGGATGTCGACCACGTTGGGCAGGCCCTTCAGCGACATCACGGCGTCGGCGAATTTCGGCTCGAGTTTGCCCGCGCGTTCGAACAGCTTTTCGTCGCGGTAGATATCGAGCGTCGCAAGCCCCGCGGCACAGGCGAGCGGATGCGCCGAATAGGTATAGCCGTGGGTCAATTCGACCATGTGTTCCGGGCCGCTCATGAAGGCATCGTGGATGGTGTCGCGCACGATGACGCCGCCCATTGGAGCTGCGCCATTGGTGATGCCCTTGGCGAAGGTGATCATGTCGGGCAGCACGCCATAGCGTTCGGCGGCGAAGGCATAGCCGAGCCGGCCGTAGCCGGTGATGACCTCGTCGAAGATCAACAGGATTCCATGCTTCTGGGTGATCTCGCGCAGCCGCTTCAGATAGCCCTTCGGCGCCGGCAGCACGCCGGTCGATCCCGCCATCGGCTCGACGATCACCGCGGCCATGGTGGAGGCGCCGTGCAGGTTGACGAGCCGCTCCAATTCGTCGGCGAAATGCGCGCCGTATTCCGGCTCGCCCTTGGTGAAGGCCTGCTTCTCCCGATCGTAGGTGTGGGGAATATGATCGACGCCCGCTAGGAGCGTGCCGTACATCTTGCGATTGTTGACGATGCCGCCGACCGCGGTGCCGCCGAAGCCGACCCCGTGATAGCCGCGCTCGCGGCCGATCAGGCGGGTGCGGGTGCCCTGGCCGGCGAGCTGATGATAGGCGAGCGCAATCTTCAGCGCGGTGTCGGCGGCTTCCGAGCCCGAGTTGCAGAAGAACACATGATCGAGGCCTTTAGGCGCGAGTTCGGCGATGCGGCTTGCGAGCTCGAAGGCCTGCGGGATGCCGAACTGAAATGGCGGCGCATAGTCGAGCGTCTCGGCCTGCTTGGCGATCGCCTGCGAAATCTCCTTGCGGCCATGGCCGGCATTGGCGCACCACATGCCCGCGGCGGCGTCGATGATCTTGCGGCCGTCGACCGTGAAGTAGTGCATGCCCTTGGCGCCGGCGAGCAGCCGCGGCGCCTTTTTGAACGCCCTGTTCGCCGTAAAAGGCATCCAGTGCGCGGCGAGGTCGTTCGGCACGTTGACGTTGGGGGTTTTGGGGCTCTTGTCCAGCATGGGGGCCTCTTCGAGTTTCTCTTGGAGTTTCGGTGAATGTGGCTGCTTCCTAAACTATCAGCTTCGTCGCGGCGCGGAAACGCCATAAACCGAGATATTCCTGCTCGATAGGCCGGATTTCAGCCGAGATCGGCGGCGCCGATCCAGAACACTTCGGCTTCTGAATCCTCGGTGTCGAGCCAGAGCAGCGGCAGTTGCGGATAGGCGGCTTCCAGATTGTCGCGGCCGCGGCCGATTTCGCACAACAGCCCGCCCTGCGGCGTCAGATGCGATGCGACCTGGTCCAGGATCGGCCTGATGATATCGAGTCCGTCGGCGCCGCCGTCGAAAGCGAGTTTCGGCTCGGCGCGGCATTCCCGCGGCAGGCTCGCCATCCCCTTCGCATCGACATAGGGCGGATTGGAAATGATCAGGTCGTAGCGCCGCGCGCCGATCGGCTTGAACAGGTCGCCCCGATGCAGCGTTACCCTCTCTTCGAGGCGGTGCTCGGCGATATTGCGCGCGGCGACTTCAAGCGCGTCCTTGGAAATATCGACCGCATCGATTTGCGCGTTTGGAAAGTGCCGGCTGGCGAGGACGGCGAGGCAACCCGAGCCGGTGCAGAGATCGAGCACGCTTTCGACTGAGGAGGGATCGCCGATCAGCGAAGCGTCATCTTCCGCGAAATGCGAATCCAACAGTTCGCCGATGAAGGAGCGCGGCACGATCACCCGCTCGTCGACATAGAACGGCAGGCCGCGCATGTAGATCTTGTTGACGAGATAGGCGGTGGGTTTGCACGTGGTGACGCGGCGCTTGATGAGATCGAGGATCCGCTTGCCCTCGGCCGCCGTGACCCGCGCCGTCGCAAAGGTCTCGAACTGATCGGGGTGCAGGTGCAGCGCTTCGCAGACCAGGAAGGCTGCTTCCGCGACCGGATCGGTCGTGCCGTGCGCAAACCCGAGTCTAGCCTCGACGAAATGGCTCACCGCATAGCGGACGAAGTCGAGCAGCGTCTTCAGTTCGCTCGCTTCGACTTGCGGAAGTTTCGATCTGGCGCGGCCGCGTCTAGCCGCGCTCTTGGCGCGCCTCACCATCAGGACTTAGACCAGCGCGCGGCGGCTGTGTCATCGGGCCCGCGCGCCTCGACCCAGCTGGCGCCGCGTGCGCTCTCCTCGCGCTTCCAGAACGGCGCGCTGGTTTTCAGATAATCCATCAGGAATTCCGCGGCCTGGAACGCCGCCTGCCGGTGCTTTGATGCGGTCACCACCAGCACGATGTTTTCGCCGGGCTCAATGCGTCCGAAGCGATGGATCACGGTCAGGCCGTCGAGCGCCCAGCGCGACATCGCTTCATCGGCATGGCGCTTGATCTCGGCCTCCGCCATGCCGGGGTAGTGCTCGAGCGTCAGCGCCGCGATCGGATCGCTGCCTTCGCTGCCCCGGCAGATGCCGGAAAAACTCACGACCGCGCCGATATCAGTGCGACCATTTGTCAACGCCGCGATCTCGCACGCGACATCGAAATCGGCCTGCTGGATACGGATGGTGACGGGGGCGGTCATCGCGCTGCGGTTTAGCCGCCGGTCATCGGCGGGAAAAACGCGATCTCGCCGGCGCCGGCGATCGCAGCATCCGGCTTGACGTGGGCGTGGTCGATCGCGGCGCGGATCACCCGCGGCGTCTCAAAGGCGTGGGCGTAAGCTTCATCACGCTTGGCGAGCCACGCGATCAGTTCACCCACGGTGCGAACGCCGGCAGGCGGCTCAACCATCTCTTCGGCCTTGCCGATCCGTTCGCGCACCCAGGCGAAATATTTCACTTTCATCCCTCGTCCTCCTTGGTGAGGTGATGGATGCCGGCGCGGAAATAATCCCAGCCGGTGTAGATGGTGAAAATCGCCGAGGCCCACAACAGCAACAGGCCGATCTGGGTGACGACCGGCACCACCTGGTCGCCGGCTTCGCCTGCGAGCAGGAAGCCGATCGCAATTAGCTGGATCGTGGTCTTCCATTTGGCGAGTTTTGTCACGGGAACGCTGACGCGCAGCGCCGCCAGATATTCGCGCAGGCCCGACACCAGGATTTCGCGGCACAGGATGACGATCGCGGCCCACAGCGCCCAGCCATGGATGATGCCGTCGGCGGCCAGCATCAACAGGCAGGATGCGACCAACAGCTTGTCGGCGATCGGATCGAGCATCCGGCCGAACGCCGATTGCTGGTTCCAGATCCGCGCGTAGTAGCCGTCGAGATAGTCGGTGACCCCTGCGGCGATGAACACGGCGACCGCCACCCAGCGCAGCCAAAGCGGCCCGTCCATGATGGACTGCGCATAGATGCAGCCGACCACCACCGGAATCGCCGCGATCCGGGCGTAGGTCAGGATATTCGGGATGGACAGGCTCTTGGCCTGTCCCCTGGTGGTTGCGATGTTCATCCGTCCTACCAATACCGCCAAAGCGTGAAGGTCAACCGCTGGGATCACATGACCGGTCACAGACGACGCTCATACAACTCGAAGGCCGTTTTCAACCCGGCCGATCGTGGAAAAACTCGAAAATCTTGCGGGCGCTTTCGGCGCTGACGCCGGGAACCTTGCCGAGGTCGGCGATCGAGGCCCGCTCGATCTCCTTCAACGTTCCAAAATGGTGCAGCAAGGCACGTTTGCGTGACGGGCCGATCCCGGGGATCTCCTGCAATCCGGCCTCGCGGATGTCCTTCTTGCGCAGCTTGCGGTGCGAGCCGATCACAAACCGATGCGCCTCGTCGCGCAGCCGCTGGATGAAATACAGGACGGGGTCGCGCGGCTCCAGTTTGATCGCCTCGCGGTCCGGCATGAACAGGGTCTCGCGGCCGGCGTCGCGGTCCGGCCCCTTGGCGACCGCCAGCAACGAGACCTGCGTCAGCCCGAGTCCCTCAAAGATTTCGCGCGCCGCGTTGAGCTGGCCCCTGCCGCCGTCGATGATGACGAGATCGGGCCATTGCGGAAACGAATCGTCATCCGCCTTCGTCTCGGCTTTCTCACCGTCGGGTGGCGTCACGAGGCGCTTGAAGCGCCGCTGCAAGACCTCGCGCATCATCGCGTAATCGTCGCCCGGGGTCAGGCCTTCGGACTTGATGTTGAACTTGCGGTACTGGTTTTTGATGAAGCCGTCCGGCCCCGCCACGATCATGGCGCCAACCGCGTTGGTTCCCTGGATGTGGCTGTTGTCGTAGACCTCGATCCGCTTGGGCGGTTGCGATAGCCCGAGCGTGGTCACGAGCCCCTGCAAGAGCCGACCTTGCGTTGCGGTGTCCGCAAGCTTGCGCCCCAGCGCCTCGCGCGCATTGGTCAGCGCGTGCGCGATCAATTCCTTCTTCTCCCCGCGCTTGGGCACGGAAACTTCGACCTTGTGTCCGGCCTTGACGGTGAGCGCGTCCGCAAGCAACTCGCCTTCCTCGATCTCGTGCGAGAGCAGGATCAGTTTCGGTGGCGGCTTGTCGTCGTAGAACTGCGCCAGGAACGAGGACAGCACTTCTTCCGGCGTGAAGGATTTTTCCGCGCGCGGGAAATAGGCGCGGTTGCCCCAGTTCTGCCCGGTGCGGAAGAAGAACACCTCGACGCAGGAATAGCCGCCCTCCTGATGGATCGCGAACACATCGGCCTCTTCCACCGTGCGCGGATTGATGCCCTGCTGCGACTGGATCGCCGACAGCGCAGCGAGGCGATCACGATAGAGTGCGGCGGTCTCGAATTCGAGGTCGGTAGAGGCTTTTTCCATCTCGTGAGCCAGCTCCTGCTTCACCAGATGGCTGCGGCCGGACAGGAAATCGGTCGCCTCGCGCACCAGGTTCGAGTAGCCGGGAAAATCGACCTCGCGCGTGCAGGGGCCTGCGCAGCGGCGGATTTGATAGAGCAGGCACGGCCGGGTGCGGCTTTCAAAGAACGCATCGGTGCAGGAGCGGATCAGGAACGCGCGCTGCAGCGCCGTGATGGTGCGGTTGACGGCGCCTGCGGATGCGAACGGCCCGAAATACCGCCCGGGTCGCGTCTGCGCGCCGCGATGTTTCAGGATTTGCGGCGCCCAGTGATCCCCCGTAATCAGGATATAGGGGAACGATTTGTCGTCGCGCAGCTGCACGTTGAAGCGCGGCCGCAATTGCTTGATCAGATTGGCCTCTAACAGCAGCGCTTCGGTTTCGGTCGAGGTCGAGATGATCTCGACCGTCACGGTCGCCGCGATCATGCGCAGGATGCGCGCCGGCTGCGGCGCGTTGACGCGGGCATAGGAGGTCAGGCGCTTGCGGACATTTTTTGCCTTGCCGACATAGAGCACGTCGTTCGCCGCATTGAGCATGCGGTAGACCCCGGGCGAGGTCGGCGCGAGGCGCACCGCGTTCTCGATCGCGGCGTGGCCGATGGCGAGCGGGCCTTCGGCGACCGCCTCGGTCGTGTCCTCCGGCAAATCCGGAAGCCGCGCTTCCTCGTCCTCCTCGGTGGGGGAGGTCGCCGGATCGAGATCGGGCGGGCTAAGCGCTTGGGAAGCCCGATCCTGGGGCGGCAGATCGGCGATCGGGCCGGCCTCCGCCGTCCGCGGGCCTGGCGCCTTCGGCCGATCGGTTTTGTCGGTATCCATGGAGCGAATTTAGGCGTTCACCGCAGGCGCCGCCAGCGCCGGAGGTCGCAACCCACAGGCCGCGGCGACGTCCGGAATGACGCTGCCGCGGTAACAGTTCATTAAGCACGTTAAGACTTTGGTAACCCGCTTTGAGTGGCTTGCCGGTTAACCTTCATTAATTGTGTTAAGTATCTGATAACCAACGCAGATGACGCTTCATTAAGGACGTTAAGTACGCGGTAACCCGCCTTAGCAAGCCCTTAACTTAAAACTCTCGATAAATCTTAGCGGAAAGGGCTGGGGATCCCTTAACCATGCGGCCTTACCCGCCGCGCCTGCGCCCGTGAACCGTGCGCGAGGTCAGTTGCGTCGGAGAGTTCAGATGAAACGGTTCGTTTTGGGCGCGGTCGCGCTGTTGGCCACGGGGGCGACAGCGCCGGTCAGCGCTGCCGACTACTACCCGCCTCCACCTCCAGCCCCACCACCGGTCGCCTATCCCCCACCACCGGTCGCCTATCCATTGACTGCCGACTGCTATCGCTGGTTCGGCCCCTATATCGGCGGCAACCTCGGCTACACTTGGGGTACCGTCGACAACAACCTGACCAAGCCGTCCGGCCTCGCCGGCGGACTTCAGGGCGGTTTCAACTGGCAGAATGGGCCTTATGTGTTCGGCATCGAAGGCGACATCCAGGTGACCGGAGCAGAAGACACGTTCGCGCCCTGGAAATTTTCCAACCCATGGTTCGGCACGATACGCGGCCGGGCCGGCTACACCTTCGCCAACGCCATGTTCTACGGTACCGCCGGTCTCGCCTTCGGCGAGTTGCGCGGCGAGACGTTCGGACTGACGGAATCGCACACCAGCGCGGGCTGGACGGTCGGCTTTGGCACCGAGTTCGCCCTTGCGCCGATGGGCTTCGGGTCAAACTGGACCGCCAAGATCGAATATCTCTATGTCGATCTCGCCAGCAATCCTTTCTCGATTACAGGGGTGTCGAATGGATACCGGTTCGGCGAAATCCGGGCCGGCGTGAACTATCACTTCTGACGCCAAGAAAAAAATACGAAACAACCCACTCCCGGCCGCGGCGCGGCCGGGACTTTTTTGTGTGCGCTCTCTCGAACGAAAGCCTGATCCCGAAATGCTTTGCCTCAAAAAGCCTTGCTTCAAAAAGCCTTGCCTAAAAAGCCTGGCCGGCAGCCGATCCGGGATGGATAAGGGTTTGCGTCACGAGAACGCGTCAAACGTCAAAACAAACGCTTACGATTGAATTACCAGGTTGACCGCCTTGGGACCTTTGCCCTTCTTGTCCGGTTCGACCTCGAACGTAATACGCTGTCCCTCAGTCAGATCCTTCAACCCGGCCCGCTCGACCGCCGTGATGTGCACGAACACATCGCGGCCGCCGTCATCGGGCTTGATAAAGCCGTAGCCGCGTTCTCCATTGAAGAACTTGACCGTCCCAGTCATGGCCATCGGGAAACTCCTCCCCCGCACTGCTCCGCCGCTTACGCGCACATCGCGTAGCGGCCGACCGGACATTCGCTGCCGGAAGCTGGCCACCTTGAGCGGATCGGTTCACGTCCCGATCCGCCTGGATTTTTTGTTAGGCCTCTATCACTCCGCCGCAACCATTCGCGGAAGCGGAACGTAAAGCCAGTCCATAAACAGCCCAAGCATAATACGGTTCACCGTAAATTGACTACGGCTTTTCAACAGCCATACAGGCCTACGGTTTCGGCGTCTCCAGCTTGAACCGGCCGGCGCCGCCCTGGCCGAGCGGCTTTTCGAGTTCGGGCAGGATCGCCTTCAGCTCGTCCTGCAGCGTCCATGGCGGATTGACCACCAAAATTCCCGCGGAGGCCAGCGCCGCGCCCGCTCGTTGCGGCGCGACGCTGAACTCGAGCCGCAGGCATTTTCCACTGCCTGCAGTTGTGGATGCGATTTCCGCGACGCGCTGCGCGAGGCCGTCGCTGGCGCGCCGGCTCTTGGCCGGATACCACAACAGATAGATGCCGGTCGGCCATTTGGCGAAGGCTTCGGCAAAGCCATTGGCCATTCGATCGAACTCGTCCTTCGCCTCGAACGGCGGATCGATCAGCACGAGGCCGCGCCGCTCGTTCGGCGGCACGAAGGCCGGTAGCGCCATCCAGCCGTCGAGGTCGACGACGCGGGCCTGGGTGTCGCGGCGCAACGTGCCGATCAACTGCTTGCGCGCGTTCGGTTCAACCTCGCAGGCGGTCAAGCGATCCTGCGGCCGCAGCAACGCGCGCGCGATCAACGGCGACCCCGGATAGGCGCTTAGCGGAGATTGCGGATTGAAGGCTCTGATGATGTCGAGATAGGGCGTCACGAGCGGCAATGTCTTTTCCGAGAATCGCGCCTGCATGATTCGCGCAATGCCGGTCAGCCACTCGCCGCCGCGGCGCGCTTCCTCGCTTGCGAGATCATAGCGGCCCGCGCCGGCATGGGTGTCGATCACGCGGAACGCGGCCGGCTTCTCCTGCAGGTAAAGTAGGACGCGCACCAGCACGATGTGCTTGATGACGTCGGCAAAGCCGCCGGCATGAAAGGCATGACGGTAGTTCATGCGGGAGGGGTTACGACATCGGGCGATGAAAGTAACCCACGTCATTCCGGGGCGATGCGAAAGCATCGAACCCGGAAACTCGAGATTCTCAGATGCGCAATTGCGCATCTGAGGTCTGGTCCTTCGGACCATCCCGGAATGACGTCATCGTTTACCCGCCCCGGATCGGCGGCATCGTCACCTGGTCACGCCGGCAGGCGCGGCGGTCGAGCTCCTCGCAGGCGCGGAACTGCAGGTCCTTGCTCATGCAGATGCGCACTTCGGAAAGCCGCGTCCGGTTGCAGGTCACCGAGATCGCGGCGTTCGACAGCCCCGGATTGGCCTTGATGAAGGCGTCCTCGATCTCGGCGGGCGCAACCGTCTTGGCATCAGACAATTGCAGGAAATCCTCGGGGATCTTCACCGCCGCCCGCGCTTTGCGGATGGTCTCGAAATAAGCCCGCTCGGAAAGGCCCGAGCAGGTGCCGTGCTTGTCCCATTCGTTGTAGATCAGCCCCGGCGCCGGCATCAAATCGAGCATCGACGTCATGATGTTGCGCTCAAGCCGTGGTGACGGCCGCACGCAATATTCGGGAAAGCCGCGCTCGTATTGCGGCCACAGGCCGTGGACCACGAAAGAAAACGGCCGCCCGCCGCATTGGGCCTGCGACCGGTTGCCATTGCCGCGCTCGGCCGCCTCTTCGCAGAACGAGGGCGACCACGACAGCGACAGCACGTAGAAGTCGAATTCGCCGGGGGCATTTTGCCGGCTGTCCTGGGCGCGAGCACCCCCCGCGGCCGCGAGGCTCGCCAACACCAGCAGGCCCAACGCCATCAAGGCCTGCGAAACCGAAAAGAACCGGGAATGCAACATGACGCGCCCTCTCCACCAGACTGTTCCCGAAGCCTAGCAGGCGAGTGGAACATTTCAAGAACAAAATGGGATGCGCCGCACAAGCCGCGGTGAAAACACCAAACTGACAGGCAATATTAGGGGCGAATCAGGCGCGAGAGTTCAGGGGCGGGCGGCCCGGCAGCCCGGATTGTAGGCCCAGTTGCGGTCCAGCCCGGTCACGCACCACTCGACGCCCTCGTCGAAGCCGGCAAAGCCGCCATCCTCGATGATCGAGTAGTACAGGCCGCGCACGTGGCCGTCGCTCAGCACGACGTGTCCGGCGCAGTAACGGCGCGGAATGTTGTCGGACTGCCAGGGTCGAAACGCGATCTCGTGAATATCGCTATAGCCGGTGATCTTCAGCGTCGAATTCCAGAAGGTGCTTTCCTTCTCCCAAAACTGCGTGGTGATGGTCCCCGTCGCCTTTTCGCACGGTGCGACCCGGCCCTCATAGTTCGGGCCGAACAGCCCGAAATTCAGTTCTAGCGGGTTAGCGGCGTTGGCGGTCGGGCCGAGCGCCAGCAGGCCGGACACCACAAAGGCGGCGCCAAAAGCTGTTCTTTTCACGGCTGAAGCGAAGTCGCGCATAGGCATTCCAGGAGCTGGTGACACGCTTGCAACCGTGCCGCGAAGGGACGACCGGGTCAAGTGCAGCGCGGCAACACTTGGAGTTAAGTCCGCTGCCAGCGCCGCGGCGGGCTTTTTTTGGCGCCGGATGGGCCCTAAGATGCCCCTCAACATGGGAGTTGGCGAATGCGAATCATTGGGGCCGTGGGTCTTTTGGCCGTATGCGGGATGCTGGCGTCGGCGCCTGCGCGGGCCGATTGGGTGCCGCCCTTCAAAGGCAATGATACCGGCGGCATCATCGCCTATGAACTCGCGACCACGGCGGATGCCCGCCAGATCGCGGTCGACCACTGCGCGCGCTACGGCAAGGTGGTGAAATTCCTCGCCGTCGAGCCTCATTATGGCGGCTATTTGTCGTTCTCCTGCCGCTGGGTGCCGTATGGCGCCAATGAGCTGCCGGTGCGCGCGCTCTACTGAGCCCGCGCAACCGCCTGACGGAACTGGCAAGACTGGAGCGCGCAACATGACGCGGCATCTTTCATTGCAGCTTTCGCTTTGCCTTGCGCTCTTGGGGTGCTGCGCTTTGCTGCCCGCGAGCGGAGCCCGCGCCGACGATCTGCCGACCCGTAAGGCGGGCCTGTGGGAAATGAAGATCGTCAAGACCGGCACCGGCCTGCCCGACATGACGATGCAGCATTGCACCGACGAGACCACCGACAAGGACATGAGCAACACGGTCTCCCCGATGGCCAAGCAAGTCTGCTCCAAGCAGGACGTGCAGAAGACTGGAACCGGATACGTTTCCGATTCCGTCTGCACCGTCGCCGGCGTGTCGATGACCTCGCATTCGGATATCACCGGCGACTTCAATGCCGGTTATACCGTCAAGACCACCGCGCATATTCAGCGCGGCGACAAGCCGGTCGACACCGTGACCACCATCGAGGCGAAGTGGCTCGGCGCCTGCAAGCCGGACCAGAAGCCCGGCGATATCGTGATGCCCGGCGGCTTCAAGCTCAACGTCAAGGACGCGGAAAAGCTGAAAGGGCTTTTGCCGAAGTAGCTTTCCTCTTTCTATTCCCTCCGCCTTGCAGGGGAGGGTTAGGGAGGGGGCAAGCCGCAAGCTCGGTGCTCGTGGCTACCCCCCTCTCCAACTCTCCCCCGAAAGGGGGGAGAGGGCACGGTGTGCCGTGTTGCAAACGGCGGCGTCCGCTAAACCGGCACCCGCACAATGGCGCGCAGGCCGCCCATCGGGCTGTCGCCGAGCATGATGTCGCCGCCATGGGAGCGGGCGATGTCGCGGGCGATCGCAAGGCCGAGGCCGGTGCCGCCCTCGTCCTGGTTGCGGGCACCGTCGAGCCGCAAGAACGGTTTGAACACTTCCTCGCGCATGGCGGCAGGGATGCCCGGTCCGTCGTCGTCGACGGTGACCGTCAGATAGCGGTGATCGCGATGGCCGACGATCGAGATGGTGTTGGCGTGCCGCGCGGCGTTGGAGACGAGGTTGCCGAGGCAGCGCTTGAACGACGCCGGCTTGACGATGACGACCGGCAGCCCGTGAAACGACACGGTGGCGGCATGGCCGTTGCGTTCGGCGTCGCTGCGCAATTCCTCCAGCGCCATCGCCATGTCGGTCGGCTGCGCGTGTTCGCCGGAATCGCCGCGCGCGAAGGCGAGATAATCCTCCAGCATCCCCGACATCTCGTCGACGTCCTTGCGCATGCCGTCGACTTCGGGGCTGTCGCCGATCAGTTCAAGCTCGAGCTTGAAGCGGGTGAGGATGGTGCGCAGATCGTGCGAGACGCCGGCCAGCATCGCGGTGCGCTGCTCGATCGAGCGCTCGATGCGCGATTTCATTTCCAAAAACGCCTGCGCCGCGCGACGCACTTCCCGCGCCCCGCGGGGACGGAAGTTCGGCGCCTCGCGGCCCTTGCCGAAACTTTCGGCGGCGTCCGCAAGTCGCAGGATCGGCCTGATCTGGTTGCGCAGGAACAAGACCGCGACGATCAGGAGGATCGACGACGTCCCCACCATCCAGAACAGGAAGATCTCCGAATTCGAGGCATAGGCGGCGCTGCGCTGGGCGAAGATGCGCATCACGGCGTCGTCGAGCTGGATGCGGATCTCGACCAGGTTGGAGCGGCCGACGGTATCGATCCAGAACGGCTTGCCGATCTTTCTTCCGAGTTCGACCGACAGCGTCTGGTCGAGCAGCGAGAAGAACGGCTTTGGGCCGGGCGGCGGCATGTCGCCGACGGGCAGGAAATCGACCACGAACTGCAGCCGCTGCGCGGCGATGCGGCGCAATTGCGCGCGGTCCTTGTCCTGCGGATAAGTGTGGTAGACGTCGATCAGGCTCGCGATGTCCTGCACCACGGCCGCCGACAAATGCCGCGTCACCGTGTTCCAGTGCCGCTCCATGAACACGAACGCCACCACCGATTGCAGCACCACCATCGGCACGATCATGATCAGCAGCGCGCGGGCATAAAGCCCGGTCGGCATCCAGCCCTTGAACGCATTGCCGACCCAGCCATTGGCCGCGGAGACGCGCCCCGCCGCGGTTCGGATCAGCTCCAAGCCGGTGTCGAGCGTGCTCATCGGGGAGGGGCCCAGGCTACGGTTTCCACGGCTAAGGCGTTATGGCGAAGCGACCAGGCGATAGCCGATGCCGCGCACCGCCTGCAGGAACAACGGATTGGCCGGATCGCGCTCGATCTTGCGCCTGAGCCGGTTGATCTGGACGTCGACCGCGCGCTCATTGACGGTGCCGTTGCCGGTCAGCGCCGACCGCGGCACGGTCTCGCCGGGGGCGACGGAAAGGATGCGCAGCATCTCGCGCTCGCGGTCGGTGAGATGGATGATCTCTTCGCCGTTGCGTAGTTCGCCGCGCTCGAGATGAAACACGTAAGGCCCGAACGCGACCTGCTCCAGGGTCGCGACCGGCGGCGGCGCGGTGCGCTTCAGGATATTGCCGATCCGAAGCGCGAGCTCGCGCGGCTCGAACGGCTTTGCAACGTAATCGTCGGCGCCGATCTGCAGGCCCTCGATGCGGCTTTCCGCTTCGTGGCGCGCCGTCAGCATCACGATCGGCACCGAGGACTGTGTGCGGATGAAGCGCGCGAGGTCAAAGCCGGTCTCGCCGGGCATCATCACGTCGAGGATCAGAAGATCGAAATGCAGGCCGTTGAGCTTGGCGCGGGCGTCGCTCGCGCTCATGGCGGTGGTGACGCGGTAACCCTCGGCGGAGAGAAAGCGCGACAACAGGTCGCGGATCCGGCGATCGTCGTCGACCAAGAGCAGATGCGGCGCATCGTCGGCCGGTTGCGGCGGCGTTCGCGCGATTGTTGCAGCCTGGGACAAGATCATTCCTTTTTGGTTGCGGGGCCGGTTTTGAAGATCGTCTCCAGCACCTTGTCGGGATCGTCGCGATCGATCATCGCGCGCAGGAAGCGCTTGACCGTCTCGGCGTCGTCCGGCGCGAGTTCGGCGAGCGCGCGGTTGATCCTTGTGGTCTGCAGGCCGGCGAGCTTGCCAATCAGCGCCTCGCCCTTGGCGGTGGCAAACAACAGCCGCTGCCGCCGGTCGTTATTGCCGGTCTTTTGCACGATATAGCCCTCGTCGAGCAACTGCTTCAGCACCCGCCCCAGCGACTGTTTGGTGATGCGCAGCACGTCGAGCAGGTCGGCGACCTTCAGCCCGGGATAGCGGTGGACGAAATGTATGACCCGGTGATGCGCCCGGCCGAACCCGAAAGCTTCGAGCTCGTGGTCGGCGTCGCCGACGAAGTCGCGATACGCAAAGAACAGTAGTTCGATGATATCCCAGCGCAATTCGCCCTCCCGTATCACAGGCGCGCGCGCATCAGTCGCCCGCGAATCAGGGCTTGGTGCAGGCCTTGAGAAATTTATGTCAGCCATATTGACGTATCTTGAGTTCAATGTTACAAAACAATCCGCCGCGACGAAATATTAGATCGTTTCACCAGCGGTAACGTTTCAAAAAAGCTTGAGGAAGCCAAACGAGACGGCGACGCTTCAAATTGATCTACCGTGCAATTGTCGAGCGGCATTTTCGGCAAACATACTGGACTTCCGCATTCCGCAAAAGCATGTCCTCCGCGACAATGCTGCGCGGGGAGGCGGGCCCCAACAAAAGAGGCTGGTGCGGGACCCAGTGCCAGCATAGTTAACGGCGCGCAATGGCGTGCCCATCCGGGAGAAGGCTCATGGGAGTTTCATTCGACAAGATCGACGGCGTCATCTGGTACGACGGCAAGCTGGTGCCGTGGAAGGATGCCAACGTCCATGTACTGACCCACGGCCTGCACTATGCGAGCTGCGTGTTCGAGGGCGAGCGCGCCTATGGCGGCAAGGTGTTCAAGAGCAAGGAGCATTCCGAACGGTTGAAGAATTCCGCCAACATCCTAGATTTCGAGATTCCCTATACGGTCGCCGAGATCGACGCCGCCAAGCAGCTCGTCGTCGACAAGAACAATCTGCCGGATGCCTATGTCCGCCCAGTGGCCTGGCGCGGCTCGGAGATGATGGGGGTCTCGGCGCAGACCAACACCATTCATTTGGCGGTCGCGGCATGGGAATGGCCGAGCTATTTCGATCCGGCTGAGAAGCTCAAGGGCATCCGCCTCAGCCTTGCCGACTACAAGCGGCCAGATCCGGCAACCATTCCGGCACTCGCAAAGGCGGCCGGGCTCTACATGATCTGCACCATCTCTAAGCACAAGGCGGAGCGCGAGGGCTATTCCGACGCGTTGATGCTGGACTGGCAGGGGCGCGTCGCCGAATGCACCGGCGCCAACATCTTCTTCATCAAGGACGGCAAGCTGCACACCCCGATCGCCGATTGTTTCCTGGCCGGCATCACCCGCGCCACCGTGATCGATCTCGCCAAACGGCGGGGCATCGAGGTGGTCGAGCGCCGCATCATGCCGAACGAACTCGACGGCTTCTCGGAGTGCTTCATCACCGGCACCGCCGCCGAAGTGACGCCGGTGTCCGAGATCGCGAAGTGGAAGTTCAAGCCGGGTGCGATCTCCGAAGCGCTGATGAAAGATTACACCGCCGAAGTGCAGCCCAAGGGAAAGGCCGCCGCGGCGTAAGCTGAGGGTGCGCGCGCTCCACTCCCTTGCCCCGCTCTTCGCGGGGAGAGGGCTGGGGTGAGGGGCTCTATCCGCGACTGCTGAGTTCGCGATAAGTTGAGAAACGCAGGGTGGGCTAAGCGCAGCGAGCCCACCTTTAATTTTCAAGATGGTGGGCACGGCGCAAGAAGCGCCTTTGCCCACCCTACGGCTTTTGCTACCAACGCCGCCCATGGCCGAGAAACCGAAAAAACCGCAAAAGCTGAAAGCCCGTCTGCCGCGCGGGCTGGAGGATCGTGGCCCGGCCGCGATCGCGGCGACGCGGCAGATGGTCGAGAAAATCCGCGAGGTGTTCGAGCGCTACGGTTTCGAGCCGGTGGAGACGCCGGCGATGGAATATACCGATGCGCTGGGAAAGTTCCTGCCCGACCAGGACCGGCCGAACGAGGGCGTGTTCTCGTTCCAGGACGATGACGAGCAGTGGATTTCGCTGCGCTACGACCTGACCGCGCCGCTCGCGCGTTATGTGGCCGAGAATTTCGACGCGCTGCCGAAGCCATACCGCAGCTACCGCGCCGGCTATGTCTATCGCAACGAAAAGCCGGGCCCGGGACGTTTCCGCCAGTTCATGCAATTCGACGCGGACACGGTGGGTTCAGCCTCGCCCGCGGCCGATGCCGAGATGTGCATGATGGCGGCGGATACGATGGAAGCGCTCGGCATTCCCCGCGGCAGCTATGTGGTGAAGGTGAATAACCGCAAGGTGCTCGATGGGGTGATGGAAGCTATCGGTCTTGGAGACGACCCTGCACGAAAGCTGACCGTGCTTCGCGCAATGGACAAGCTAGATCGACTCGGAGTTATTGGCGTGCGCGAGCTCCTTGGCGCAGGTCGAAGGGATGAAAGTGGTGACGTCACGAAGGGGGCAGGGCTCGAGCAAGTTTTTGCCGACCGCCTCTTGGAGTTTGTCGCGCCTTCGGAGCCGACCATGACTCAATCGGACGATGTTCTCTTTACAATGCCGAAGCATTGGGACGAACTCGCGACTAACGCGAAGTTCAAAGAGGGCGGCCGAGAGCTCCTTGAAATAAGAAATCTCTGCGAGAGTGCAGGTTATTCGAAGGACCGAGTGAGAGCTGACCAAACGATCGTGCGCGGTCTCGAATATTACACCGGCCCCGTCTTCGAGGTCGAACTCTTGCTCGACACCAAGGACGAAAAAGGCCGCCCCGTCCGCTTCGGCTCGGTCGGCGGCGGTGGGCGTTATGATGGGCTCGTCTCGCGCTTCCGCGGCGAGGTCGTGCCGGCTACGGGCTTCTCCATCGGCGTGTCGCGCTTGCAGGCGGCGCTGACGATGCTTGGCAAGCTCGATACGCGGCCGGAGTTCGGTCCGGTCGTCGTCACCGTGTTCGATCGCGACCGCGTCGCGGATTACCAAAAATTTGTCGCGCAACTGCGCAACGCGAACATCCGCGCCGAGCTTTATCTCGGCAATCCCAAGAACATGGGCAACCAGCTCAAATATGCCGACCGCCGCAACTCGCCTTGCGTGATCATCCAGGGCTCGGATGAGAAGGCGCGTGGCGAGGTGCAGATCAAGGATCTGATCGAGGGCGCCAGGGCGGCGGCCGCGATCGCCTCCAACCAGGAATGGCGCGAGACCCGGCCTGCGCAATTTTCATGCAAGGAAGACGAGATCATCGCAAAAGTGCGTGAAGTGCTGGCGCGGCATGAGGTGAAGTGGAATTGACCTCGTGGTGAGGAGGCGCACTTGCGCCGTCTCGAACCATGATGACAATAGGGCATCCTTCGAGACGCGGCCTAAAGGCCGCTCCTCAGGATGAGGACCGCGGTTGTGGCGGCTGTGACGTAGCAAGGGAAAAAGGGAGTGACAAAAAATGCCTGAAATTACCGTGAGCATGGCCGCGGGCCGTACCGATGAGCAAAAGGCCGGCATGATGCGCGACATCACCCAGGCGCTGGTGAGGAATCTCGGCGTCGATGCCGATGCGGTCGTGATCCAGATCAACGAAGCGCCGCTGGCCCACAAGATGAAGGGCGGCAAGACGTTCGTCGAGCGCGCGGCGGCCGCGAAGAAATAGCCGGCACTCGCCCGTCGTCGCCGCCGGGTGCGCAATGGCGCACTCGGGGAGCGGGGACCCTACGCTCATCGGTTTGACGCTGGTGGGAGGGGAGCGGCCGATGCATCGCAGAGAGTTTTTGGAATTCGCTGCCGCGTTTGCCGAGGCCTCCGTCATGGTCCCGGCCGCACGCGCGCAAACCCTGAACGGAAAACAAATCCGCATCGTGGTGCCGTTTCCGGCAGGTGGCGCGACCGACATCGTGGCCCGGCCGTTCGCGCAGATGCTGGGCGAGGCGTTGAAAGCAACCATCATCGTCGACAATCGCGGCGGCGCCGGCGGTTCGATCGCCGCCGACCTCGTCGCCAAGTCCGCGCCCGACGGTCAAACGCTGCTGGTCGGCACCGTCGGCACCCATGCCATCAACCCCGCGCTCTATTCCAAGCTGGCTTACGATGCGGTGCGTGATTTCACGCCGCTTGCCATGATCGCGCGCGGGCCGGTTGCGGTCGTCGTCAATCCATCGCAGCCGATGAACAGCCTTGCCGACCTGGTCTCTCTCGCCAGGAAGATGCCGGGCAAACTGAATTACGGCACCGCCGGCGTCGGCACGCCCGGCCACCTCACCGCCGAGATGTTCAGGGCCGTATCAGGGATCGACATCCAGCACGTGCCCTACAAGGGCGGCGCGCTTGGAATCACCGACCTGATCGGCGGGCAGATCCAGATCATGTTCGATCCGCTGCAAGCGGTGCTCTCCAACGTGCAAGGCGGCAAGCTGCGTCCGCTTGCGGTCTCGAGCAAGACACGCGCGGCGGTCGTGCCGGAGGTGCCGACCATCGCCGAGTCCGGCTATGACGGGTTTGAAACCACCGCATGGTGGGGCGTGTTTGCGCCGGCCAAGCTGCCGGATACGCTGACCGCCACGCTCGTCGCCGAGATCGAACGTATCGCTGCGAGCGATGCATTCCGCGAGAGGCTGGAGCCGCTCGGTGTGACGCCCGACGCCACGCTCGGCGGCACGGCATTCGCCGACTATCAGCGCAGCGAACTGGTAAAATGGGGCAAGGCGGTGCAGGACGCCGGCGTGAAGATCGATTGATGGCGATGAAACTCAACGACGAGGAAAGGGATATTCTGGCCGGCAACGCCGGCGCAGTACCGCAACAAGCGCTGCGGCACCAGATCAAGGTCGGCGAGTTCTTTGGCGCCGCCGATTTCGTGCCGGTGACGCAGGCTCACATCATGGCCGACACCGAGAGCCTCGGCGAGGCCGGTGTGCAATGGCTCGAAGGGCTGGCCGCGACCACCGAAGGCCAGCGGCGCGTGCGGATTCCGACCATCACCGATCCGCGTGGCACCGACTTCGCCAACGCCGATCTCTTGGGCCAGACGTCGGCCATGCTCGATCTCGAACGGCGGGCGATCGCCGCATTCGAGAAGCTCGGCGTCGCCATGACCAACACCTGCATCAACTACCAGACCATCCAGGCGCCGACGCGCAACGAGCATGTCGGCGTTCGGCGATACCGGCGTGGTGATCTATTCGAACTCGGTCTGCGGCGCGCGCTCCAATTTCGAGGGCGGGCCGTCGGCGCTGTCGGCCGGCCTCACCGGGCGGACGCCGCGCTATGGCTTTCATCTTCCGGAATTGCGTCGCGCGCACGGTGCGGATCGAGGTCGACTTCACGCCCGACCACGCTCAACGGCTGGGGCGCGCTTGGCGGCGTGATCGGCCGCATCGCCGGCAATTACTGGGCGGTGCCGGTCGATCGAAGGCATCGAAGGCGCGCCGAGATCGGATCAGCTCAAACATTTCGGCGCCTCGATGGCGAGCTTTGGCTCGATCGCGCTGTTTCATCTGATTGGCCTGACGCCGGAGGCGAGCCGGCTCTCCGACGTCGCGGCCGGCGATCTGCCGGTGCATCGCGTCACCAGGGCCGATGTCGACGCGTTGCAGCACTCCTACCACAGCGACGATCAGGTGGACGTCGTCGTTTTCTCCGCGCCGCAACTGAGCCTGTACGAATTGGGCGATCTGGCCGAACTCTGCGAGGGCCGGCGGTTTTACGGTGCCGCTGCTTGCGGTGACCAGCCCGCAGGTGAAACCGGACTGCCGACCGCATGGGTTATACCGCGCGCATCGAAGCGGCCGGCGGCAGCGTCTTGTCCGGCATGTGCTTCTATCAATCCTATGCGCGCGAAATTTCCGAAGCGCGCGGCTGGAAGTGCCTTGCCACCAACAGTGCCAAGCTCGTCAATATCCTCGGCGGCTATGGTTACCGGCCGATGCTGGCCTCGATGGAGGCTTGCGTGGATGCCGCCGTCAGCGGCAAGCTGGTACGGACATGAGCGGAAAAATCTTTCAAGGCACGGCATGCGATGGGACCGGTCGTGCGCGGGCCGGCGCTGGTTGCGAGTGACGGGTTTTCGGCGCGCTACGACCTCGATCGCATCAAGGGCATCTTCAGCCGGCCCACACACAAACTGGCCGGCCAGTCCTATGTCGGCAAGATCCTGGTGCTGGACACCGCCAAGGGCGGCGTTGCGACCGCCTGGATGCTGCACGAGATGAAATCGCGCGGCATCGTGCCGCTCGCGCTGGTTCTCAATTCGGTCAATCCGATCCTGGCGCAAGGCGCAGCGCTCGGCGATGTCGCGATGCTCGCAGGCTTCGACGAGGACATCACCGCGGCGATCCAGAGCGGCGCCGAGGTGGAAGTCGATCCGCAACAGCGCCTGCTGACGCTCCTATAGGGGAATCATGGACGCACGCAATGTCATCAAGATTGGCATGAGCGCCGAGCGCACCCTGGTGGTGCCGCCGGAGCGCACCGTCGGGCATATTCTCAAGGGCATGCCGATGGTGTTTGCGACCCCGATGATGGTGCTGGAAATGGAGTTGACGTCGGGCGACGCCATCAACAAGTTTCTCGAACCGGGCTGGATCACGGTCGGCACCGAGGTCGATATCCGGCATCTTGCGGCCTCACCGGTCGGCGCGACCGTCCGCACCACGGCAAAGGTGGTCGCGGTGGAACGCCGCGTGATCCGCTTCGAGGTCGAGGCGTTCGACGAACGTCGCCGGATCGGCGAAGGCCGCCACGCCCGCGGCCTCGTGAATTTCGAAAGCTTTAACAGGCGTCTTGCGGCGAAGTAGTTACTTCGCCAATTCCTTCGAGCGCCGAGTCGCCGCCGCAACCGCGCGCGTCATCAGCTGCTGCAGGCCGTCCTTGCCCATCAGCACTTCCAGCGCAGCGGCGGTGGTGCCGCCGGGCGAGGTGACGTTTTGGCGCAGCGTCGCCGAAGCCAGATCCGAGCGGTCCAACAATTCGCCGGAGCCCGCGACGGTCTCGCGCGCCAGTTTGGTCGCAAGCGCTTCCGGCAGGCCCGCGGCGACGCCGGCCCGCGCGAGTTCCTCGGCGAGCAGGAAGACATAAGCAGGCCCGGAGCCGGAGACGGCAGTCACCGCATCCATCAGGCCCTCGTCCTCAACCCATTCCACCGACCCGATCGCGCGCAGCAGCGCATCGGCGATGGCGCGCTGCGCGGTGCTGACCTTTTTGGCCGCGACCGCAACCGTAATGCCGCGGCCGATCGCAGCCGGCGTGTTCGGCATGGCGCGCACCACGCTGCCGCCGCAGACTTGTTCGAGCAGCGCGATCGGCGTGCCCGCCATGATCGAGACCACCAGCGTCGAGGCGGCCGTGAGTGGCTTCAGCGCCGCGCCGGCCTCGCGGAACGATTGCGGTTTGACCGCGATCACGAGTGCTGCGATGTCGCCGGCATCCTTGGCCGCAGGATTGAGGCGAACGCCCTTTTTGGCCAGCGCGCTGATCTCAGCCGAAGGCGACGGCTCGATCACCACGACGCGCTTTGCCTCCAGCCCCTGCGCCAGCCAGCCGGTCAGCATCGCGCCGCCCATCTTCCCCGCGCCGGCGAGCACGATGGAGCCGTTGATGTTTTGCAATGCGCTCACAACAATTACCCACGTCGTCCCCGCGAAGGCGGGGACCCATAACCACGAATGTTTGTAGTAAAGCGCAGGAAGAGCCACAAGCATCTTGCTTGAGCCCTGACGACACGGCGTATGGGCCCCCGCCTTCGCGGGACGACGGCTACGCCTCGCCTTCGGTGTCGAACATCGCGGCACTCATGGCCTCCGCGGTCGATTTGCCGGCCCAGACCACGAATTGCAGCGCCGGGTAATAGCGCTCGCAGGCGTGGATGGCGCCGACCAGCATGCTCTCGCATTGCGCGGTCGAGGCGGTGAGACCGCCCGGCAGCACCAGCGCCTGGCGGTACATGATCATGCCGGTATGGGTCCAGATATCGAAATGCCCGATCCACAACTGCTCGTTGATCGCGGCGATCAGCCGCTGCACCTCGGCGCGCCGCGCGGCGGGAATCTTCATGTCGAAGGCGCAGGCCAGATGCAGCGCCTCGATCTCGCCCATCCAGGTGAAGGAGAGCTGGTAGTCGGTCCAGTCGCCCTTGGAGACGATCGTCACTTCGTCCTCGCCGGAGCGTTCGAACGCCCAGTTGTTATCGGCGGCGATGTCCTCGACCACCGCGAGCGGATTGTTCCGGGAATCGATAATGCCTTCGAGCAGGGACATGCCGTCTCGACCTCTACCTTTGCACTTTGTTGATACGCACGCAGCCGCACCGGCGCGCGCTTTCCTCGGCGTGTCGTTGCCGACTGCAATCCCGTTGGAGGTGGCGGGCTTGCCAGGATCAAGTGATGTGATTTGCGGAATCGGCGCAACTCGCGCCCCGAGTCCGTCCACAACGAAACCCAGGGAAACCGACGCGCTGTCCACAACTCATCTCCGTCATAGTTGTTAATTTGAGAACAAACCGGAATCGGATTCCGCTGTTGCGCCAAATCGTTAATTTTGGCGGCCGGTCTGCATCGCGCCCGAACGCGCGCCGGATCTCGCTTCCGGCATGGGGACATGCCGATTCCCGATGGCCAGGGATGGCCAAGGCGCTTGCTGGCGCGTCCGCGTTTGGTCATAGTTCGGCGTCAGGTCGCTCCATTCCGGGTGGCCGATGTTCTCAGGGCGGGGTGAAAGTCCCCACCGGCGGTAAGGGTGAAGTCAGCCCAAGCCCGCGAGCGCCTTCTTCCTTCTGCGATTGGCAGCAAAGGGTCAGCAGATTCGGTGTGAATTCCGAAGCCGACGGTTAAAGTCCGGATGAAAGAGAACGGTTGCGAGCAGGTCCGCGCGTGTGGACGCTGGCTTGTCGTTCCGTGTGCCCTGATTCTGGTCCTGAAAGAGGAAAGCCATGAATCAGATGTTGCAAGATGCCGGCGAAGCCAAAGGTTCCTTCGGAAGCAACGACATCATCCGATGACGCCGGATCGCCGCCGACGCCGCAGCATCCGCGATTCGCAAAACCGCAGCGGGTCGCCTTCGTGCAGTCGTCCTGGCATCGCGAGGTGGTCGAGGAATGCCGCGTCGCGTTCCTCGACGAGATCGAGGCGCGCGGACATCGCGCGCGCGCAGTCGATCGTGTTCGAGGTGCCGGGCTCGTTCGAAATCCCGCTGCACGTGCAACTGCTCGCCAAGACCCGGCGCTACACCGCGATCGTCGCGGCGGGCCTCGTGGTCGACGGCGGCATCTACCGCCATGATTCGTCGCCGACACCGTGATCAAGGCGCTGATGGACGTGCAGTTGCGCACCGAGGTGCCGGTGTTCTCGGCGGTGCTGACGCCGCAGCAATTCCACGAGAGCGCAGGCGCATTTCGATTTCTTCCGCAAGCATTTCGCCACCAAGGGCATCGAGGTCGCGGAAGCCTGCGCCAACACGCTGCACAGCCTGGAACGGCTGCGCGGCCAGGTCGCGGCGGGGATCGTGTAGCTGGCGTAGCCGCCTAGGATGGGTTGAGCCAACGGGTCGCGCGAATGCGCGCCCGATGATGAACTCCGCGATACCCATCACTTCCTCGCGAGCCATGATGGGTTTCGCTGCACTCAACCCATCCTACGAACGCGTGCACCGCGCTCCCAAAGCGCCACAATCGGTCGATTGTCATTTCCGCCGCCGCGCCTATAAACTCGGCGGCGGGAGGAGGCACGCCCGTGGAGACGGGCGGCCGAGACGATCATGTTCGAAGGACACGATCCCTATCTCGTCGCGCTCTCGGTGGTGATCGCGATCCTGGGTGGTTACACCGGCTTCGGCCTCGCGGCGCGCATCCGCGGCGACGCCGGGCGTGAGCCGTCGCGTGTTGCTGGCGGGCGCGGCCGGCTTCCTCGCGATCGGCATCTGGACCATGCATTTCGTCGGCATGCTGGCCGCGCCGATCCCGGCGGATACCGTCTATCTCGTGCTTCCCACCATCATCTCGTTCCTGATCTGCGCGCTGGTGGTCGGCATATCCCTGTTTTTCGTCAGCATCGGCGAGCCGTCGCTGCTGCGCGTGGTGTCCTCGGCGGTGCTGCTCGGGGCCGGCATCGCCAGCATGCATTATGTCGGCATGCACGGCCTCGCCGGCAATTTCGCCATCGAGCACGACACCGCGATGGTCGCTGCTGTCGGTGCTGATCGCGATCGTCGCGGCCTATGGCGGCCTGCGCGCGTTCCTTGCCCGGCAGGACGGCATCCGGCTGATCGCTGAGCTCGATCGCGTTCGGCGTCGCGGTGTCGGGCATGCACTACACCGCGATGTACGGCATGCATTTCGTTCCGCTGTCGGCCGCAGTCGCATCACCATGGCGGAGGGCTCGCCGCGTCGCAGCAGATCCTGTCGCTGGTGGTGGCGCTGTTCTGCTTTGTGATCGCGGCCGGCTTCCTGCTGTCGCTGGTGCCGGATCCGCGCCGGCGCGTCGGCGCGCGACGTCGCCGGACGAAGCCGGCGCGGCTTTCGCGGAAGCAGACGACGATGCCGGCCGATGCCTTTGCGCCGGAATCGGGCCGATCGCTGCCGCAGGCCAGCGGGTGATATCGGCCCCGCTCGGCGGCCTCGGCCAGCCGCCGCGCGCCGCGCCGGTCGCCGCGGCTGCCGGTCGAGGGCGCCGACGGCACGCATTTCATCGATACGGCCGACGTGCGCAGCGTCCGGGCCGACGCCCATTACACCAGGGTGCATGACGGCACCCGCGAGCGGATGTGCCCGTGGTCGATCTCGGAGGCCGAAGCGCAGCTCGATCCCGGCCTGTTCGTCCGGGTGCACCGCAGCCATATCGTGGCGATCCCGCATGTCAGCTTCGTCCGCAAGGAGGGCGACGGCGCCGTGATCGAGCTCGATGGCCCGTCGCCGCATCGGGTTCCCGTGAGCCGCGCCAAGATCGCCGAGGTCAAGGCACGGCTCGGGCTCGCCAGGCGTCACGCCTGAAACCAACCCGCTTCGGATCGAATCCGCGGCTGCGCGAACGCGATTCACTTCTCTCCGCAGGCGGCCGAGTGGGGATCATCAGTGCTTTTCACTCGATTAGGTCGCCAAGACTGACGCATTTCGTGCGCGGGAAGTCCGCATCTCGTGCGAATTTCCCGACCTTGTGCCCGGCGTGATTGCGCGCAAAAATCCGAGGAAGAGCGTGCCTTCCAACGTCCGCGCACCTCGTAAGGGCGCAAGAGGACGGATGGAGGAGACGATGATTCCTGGCCCATTCAGCTATCACCGGCCCGCGACCGTGGCCGATGCGGTCAAACTGCTCTCGACGCTGGGCGACGAGGCCCGTCCGCTGGCCGGCGGCCACAGCCTGGTCCCGATGATGAAGCTTCGGCTCGCCACGCCCGAGCATCTGGTCGATCTGCATGGCATCGACGGCCTGAAGGGCATCCGCCGCGACGGCAACCGCATCGTGATCGGCGCCATGACCACCCAGCACGAGTTGCTGGCGTCGGACGAGATCGCGAAATCGCTGCCGATCCTGCACGAGACGGCGCTGCTGATCGCCGATCCGCAGGTGCGCTACAGCGGCACGATCGGCGGCAATGTCGCCAATGGCGATCCCGGCAACGACATGCCGGCGCTGATGATGACGCTGGGCGCGAGCTACCGGCTCGAAGGCCCGGCCGGCGCCCGCGACATCGCGGCTTCCGAATTCTATCAGGGCGCCTATTTCACCGCGCTCGAGCCCGGCGAAATCCTGACCTCGATTTCGATTCCCGCGCCGGCCGCCGGTCACGGCTACGCCTACGAAAAACTGAAACGCAAGATCGGCGACTACGCCACCGCCGCGGCCGCGGTCGTGCTCACCATGGCCGGCGGCAAGGTCGCCAGCTTGCGCGATCGGCCTCACCAATCTGCACGAAACGCCGCTGCTCGCGGCCGACGCGGCCAAGGCCGTGATCGGCACCAGCCTCGACGCCGCCACGCTGAAGAAGGCCGCGGCGGCGGCGGTGGCGATCATGTCGCCGGCCGCGGATGCCCGCGGGCCGGTCGAATACCGCAAGCATGTCGGCGGCATCATGGTGACGCGGGCGCTGCAGCGCGCCGCCGGCCGCGCAAGCTGAGGGAGGATCAACAATGGCAAAGACCCATGTGACCATGAAGGTGAACGGCGCCGAGGTCGAAGGCCTCGTCGAACCGCGCACGCTGCTGGTGCATTTCATCCGCGAGAATCTGCTGCTCACCGGCACCCATATCGGCTGCGAGACCACCCATTGCGGCGCCTGCACCGTCGATCTCGACGGCATGTCGGTGAAGAGCTGCACCGTGTTCGCGGTGCAGGCCCAGGGCTCCGAGATCACCACCATCGAGGGCGTCGCCAATGCCGACGGCTCGCTGTCGGCGCTGCAGGAAGGCTTTCGGATGATGCACGGCCTGCAATGCGGCTTCTGCACGCCGGGCATGATCCTGCGCGCGCAGCGGCTGCTGCAGGAAAATCCGTCGCCGACGCGAGGAGGAAATCCGGATGGGCATCTCCGGCAATATCTGCCGCTGCACCGGCTACCAGAACATCGTCAAGGCGATCCAGTACGCCGCCGACAAGATCAATGGCGTCGAATTCAAGGAGGCTGCGGAATGAACGACATGACTCCCACGCGGGAACAACGCACCGCCGCCCTCGAAGGCATGGGCTGCAAGCGCAAGCGCGTCGAGGACGTCCGCTTCACCCAAGGCAAGGGCAATTATGTCGACGACGTCAAGCTGCCGGGCATGCTGCACGGCGATTTCGTCCGCTCGCCGCACGCCCATGCGCGCGTCAAATCGATCAATTCGGAAGAGGCGCTGAAGGTGCCGGGCGTGCTGGCGGTCATCACCGCCGAGACGCTGAAGACCGTCAACCTCGCCTGGATGCCGACCCTGGCCGGCGACGTGCAGATGGTGCTGGCCGACGGCAAGGTGCTGTTCCAGAATCAGGAAGTCGCCTTCGTGGTCGCCACCGACCGCTATGCCGCCGATGACGGCATCAACAAGGTCGTGGTCGAATACGAACCGCTGCCGGTGGTGATCGATCCGTTCAAGGCGATGGACGCCGACGCGCCGGTGCTGCGCGAGGACCTCGCCGGCAAGACCATCGGGCGCGCACGGGCCGCGCAAGCATCACAACCACATCTTCGAGTGGACCGTCGGCGACAAGGATCTCACCGACGCCGCCTTCCGCAAGGCGGAGGTCACGATCAAGGAGATGATCTCCTATCACCGCACCCATCCGTCGCCGCTGGAGACCTGCCAGTGCGTCTGCTCGTTCGACAAGATCAAGGGCGAGCTGACGATCTGGGGCACCTTCCAGGCGCCGCATGTGATCCGCACCGTGGTGGCGCTGATCGCCAAAATTCCCGGAACAGAAGATCCATGTGATCTCGCCCGACGTCGGCGGCGGCTTTGGCAACAAGGTCGGCGCCTATCCCGGCTACATCTGCGCCGCGGTGGCTTCGATCGTCACCGGCAAACCCGTCAAATGGGTCGAGGACCGCATCGAGAACCTGACCGCGACCTCGTTCGCGCGCGACTACCACATGACCACCGAAATCGCCGCGACCAAGGAAGGCAAGGTCACGGGCCTGCGCGTCCACGTGCTGGCCGATCACGGCGCGTTCGACGCCTGCGCCGATCCGTCGAAATGGCCGGCCGGCTTCTTCAACATCGTCACCGGCTCCTATGACTTCCCGGTCGCGCATCTGTCGGTCGACGGCATCTACACCAACAAGGCGCCGGGCGGCGTCGCCTATCGCTGCTCGTTCCGGGTGACGGAGGCGGCCTACTGCATCGAGCGCGGCATGGACATTCTGGCCCAGAAGCTCGGGATGGATCCGGCCGAATTGCGGCTGAAGAACTTCATCAAGCCGGAGCAGTTCCCGTATCACTCGGCGCTGGGCTGGGAATACGATTCCGGCGACTATCACACCGCGATGCGCAAGATGATGGAGACGGTCGACTATGCCGGCCTGCGCAAGGAGCAGGCGGCGCAGCGCGCGGCGTTCAAGCGCGGCGAGACCCGCGAGATCATGGGCCTCGGCGTGTCGTTCTTCACCGAGATCGTCGGCGCCGGTCCGTCGAAGAATTGCGACATCCTGGGCATCGCGATGTTCGATTCCTGCGAAATCCGCCTGCATCCGACCGGCGCCGGCATCGCCCGGGTCGGCACCAAGAGCACCGGCCAGGGTCACGAGACCACCTGGGCGCAGATCATCGCCACCGAGATCGGCATTCCCGCCGACAACATCATGGTCGAGGAAGGCAACACCGATACCGCGCCCTACGGGCTCGGCACCTACGGTTCGCGCTCGACGCCGGTGGCGGGCGCCGCGATCGCGATGGCCGCGCGCAAGATCAAGGCCAAGGCGCAGATGATCGCCGCCTACAAGCTCGAGGTCCACGAGGGCGACCTCGAATGGGATATCGACGGCTTCCGCGTCAAGGGCCTGCCGGAGAAGTCGATGTCGATGAAGGACATCTGCTGGGCGGCCTATAATTCGGTGCCGCCGGGCATGGAGCCGGGCCTGGAGGCGGTGAGCTATTACGATCCGCCCAACATGACCTATCCGTTCGGCGCCTATATCTGCGTGATGAACATCGACGTCGATACCGGCGTCTACAAGATCAGGCGCTTCTACGCGCTCGACGATTGCGGCACCCGCATCAACCCGATGATCATCGAGGGCCAGGTGCATGGCGGACTGACCGAAGCCTTTGCGATCGCGATGGGCCAGGAAATCCGCTACGACGACGAGGGCAATGTGGTGACCGGCTCGTTCATGGATTTCTTCATGCCGACCGCGGTCGAGACCCCGCATTGGGAGACCGACTTCACCGTCACGCCGTCGCCGCATCATCCGATCGGCGCCAAGGGCGTCGGCGAAAGCCCGAATGTCGGCGGCGTGCCGGCGTTTTCCAACGCCGTCAACGACGCCTTCTCGTTCCTCGGCTCGACCCACATCCAGATGCCGCACGACTACTGGCGCAACTGGCGGGCGGCGAAGAATTTGGGAGTGTTCGCGTAAGCGCAATGACGAGGATAGCACGAGTAGGCGATGAAGAACCGCGAACAGATCGCGCAAGCGCTGGCGGCTCGCGGCTATATCGCCGACGGCGAGCTTGCGACCGCGATCTCGCTGATGCAGTTGCTCAGGCGCCCGCTGCTGCTCGAAGGCGAGGCGGGCGTCGGCAAGACCGAGGTGGCGAAGGCGCTGGCCGCCGTGCACGCGACCGAACTGATCCGCCTGCAATGCTATGAGGGCCTCGATCAATCGGCCGCGCTCTACGAATGGAACTACCAGCGGCAATTGCTGGCGATCCAGGCGCATCGCGGCGAGCGAGGCCGACAGCATCGAGGACCAGATCTTCTCGGAAAAATATCTGCTGGAGCGGCCGCTGCTGGCGGCGATCCGCCGCGACAAGCCGCCGGTGCTGCTGATCGACGAAATCGACCGCGCCGACGACGAGTTCGAGGCGTTCCTGCTCGAACTGCTTTCCGACTTCCAGGTCTCGATCCCCGAACTCGGCACCATTGCCGCGACCACGATTCCGCATGTGGTCCTGACCTCGAACGGCACCCGCGAACTGTCCGACGCGCTGCGCCGCCGCTGCCTCTATCACTATGTCGACTATCCCGACGTCGATCGCGAGGCGCGCATCATCATGGCGCGGATCGACGGCGCCGGCGCCTCGCTGTCGCTGCAGATCGCGCGGCATGGTCGAAAGCATCCGCAAGGAGGAACTGCGCAAGGTGCCGGGCGTCGCCGAGACGCTGGACTGGGCGGCGGCGCTGGTCGGGCTCGACGTGCGCGACCTGCATGACGCGCCCGAGATCGTGCACGAAACCCTGATGTGCCTGCTCAAGACCCATGAGGACAAGTCGCGCGTGACGCGCGAGGTGACCGAACGCTTGCTGGGGAAGGTCGCATGAGCTGCTGCGGCACCAGTCCGGATTTTGAAGAGATCGACGAGGTCTCGCGCCTCGTCTCGGGAAAGCTCGCGGCGTTTCTCAAGACCCTGCGCGACAACGGCTTTCGCGGTCGGCCTGCACGAAGGCCGGGACGCGGCGGCCCTGATGGCGGCGGGCTATGCCGAAAAGCCCGGCCTGTTGCGTTCCGCGTTCAAGCATCTGTTCTCGGCGCGAAAATCCGACTGGGAAAAATTCGACGGGCTGTTCGACGCGTTCTGGCTCGGCAAGCGCGTGCGATCGCGATCGATCACCACGGGCTCGGCGAAGGCGGCCAACAATCCGTCGCTGAAGAGCCTGCAGGATGCCAGCGCCCGAGCGCACCGGAAGCGAAGCCGCGACCGACCAGATTCCGTCGGCCGACGATGCGCCCGAGGAGCGCGCCGGCGAAGGCCGCATGGAAGGCGCCTCGCGCGCCGACAATCTGGCCGAAGTCGATTTCCGCAAAATGGCCGATCCCGACCAGATCGAAGCAGGCCCACGCCGCCGCGGCGCGGCTGGCAAAGACCATGCGCACGCGGCTGACGCGCCGCGATCTGGCGCGGCGGCGCGGCTACCGGCTCGATCTGCGAAGAACCATCCACAGCAATATCAGCCATGGCGGCGTGCCGATCGCTCTCGTCAAGCGCCAGCGCAAGGAAAAGCCGCTGCGGCTCGTCATGCTGCTCGACGCCTCCGGCTCGATGAGCATGTACACCGGCGTGTTCCTGCGCTTCATCCACGGCGTGCTCGACGAATTTCGCGCAGGCCGAGGCGTTCCTGTTTCACACCCGGCTTGCTTACGTCTCCGACGCGATGAAGGAAAAGGATGCCGGCGCGCGCGCTCGATCGGCTGTCGATCATGGCGCAGGGCGCCGGCGGCGGCACCCGGATCGGCGAAAGCCTGCAGACCTTCAACCGCTGGCACGCCGCGCGCGTGATCCATTCGCGCACGCTGCGTGATGATCGTGTCCGACGGCTACGAGACCGGCGACGCCGCGCTGCTCGGCCGCGAGATGGCGGCGCTGGCCAGGCGCTGCCGCCGCATCGTCTGGCTCAATCCGATGATGGCGTGGGAGGGCTATGCGCCGGAGGCCGCCGGGCATCAAGGCGGCGCTGCCGCATGTCGATCTCTATGCGCCGGCCAACACGCTGAAAAGCCTGACCGCGCTCGAACCCTATCTGGCGAAGCTGTGAGGAGGCGCCCATGACCGGCATGTCGAAGTGATGGATCTGGTGGCGCAGACTGAAGGCCGCCGAGCAGGCCTTCGTGCTCGCCACCGTGGTGCGCACGGTGTCGGTGACCGCGGCCAAGGCCGGCGCCAAGGCGATCATCCGTCCCGACGGCACCATCGTGGCGGGCTGGATCGGCGGCGGCTGCGCCCGCGGCGCGGTGCTGAAGGCCGCGCGCGAGGCGCTGGCCGACGGCGAGCCGCGCATGGTGTCGGTGCAGCCGGAAAATCTGCTCGCCGAACTCGGCGTCAAGCCCGGCGAGAACCGCGACGGCGTGCGCTTTGCGCAGAACATGTGCCCGAGCAAGGGCACCATGGACATTTTCGTCGAGCCGGTGCTGCCGCATCCCTCGCTGGTCATTCTCGGCGCCAGTCCGGTGGCGATGTCGCTGGCCGCGCAGGCGCGCCAGCTCGGCTATCACGTCACGATCGCCGCGCCGCGGCCGATCGTCGCCACGTCGCCCGACGCCGACATGCTGATCGACGGCTTCGCGCTCGGCGAACTGCAACGACGCCCGGCGCTTCGTCGTGGTCTCGACGCAAGGCAAGGGCGACGAGGCCGCGTTGCGCGCCGCGGTCGCGACCGAAGCCGCCTATCACGCCTTCGTCGGCAGCCGCCGCAAGATGGCGGCGCTGCGCGACAAGCTGATCGCGCGAAGGCATCGACGCGGCAGCGCTCGATCGCATCAAGGCGCCGGCCGGCCTCGATCTCGGCGCCATCACGCCGGAAGAAATCGCGATGTCGATTTTGGCCGAGATCACGCTCGAACGGCGGCGCGGACAGCGCACAGCTCCCGATGGTCTTCGGAAAATCGCGCGTTCGTGACTGACTAGTCCGCATTGCTGACCTTTCCATCTCTGGACTGGAAAGCGAGCCTATGCAAAAACACACCTACAATGCGAGCCGGGCTCTTTGCGTGATGGCCGGTTCTTAGGCCATCCATTCAAACGCCATTTCAAAAGACCAAGATCTCAGTTTTTGAATCCCAAAGCGTTCGACGGCTGAAGCGTCGAAGTCCGAAAACCGGTTCGCAATTTCTTCGCTTCGACAATTTCATTCTGTCTTTTCAGGAGCGTCAAATGTCACAGCAAACCCCAATTCCCCACTTCGTCACGCAGAGCCGCACCGTATTGTCCGGCAGCGAAAAACGTCCCGCCGCGCAGCCAAGCGACAAGCGGCCTGCCGCCCCCGGCGAACAACTGACGGTGTCCGTCATCGTCCGGCGCAAGAAGCCGCTGGCGGCCGCCCATGTCAGCGGCAAGCAGCGTCTCACCCGCGCGCGATTCAACGCCGATCACGCCGCCGACCCGGCGGCGGTGGCGCTGGTCAAACGTTTCGCCAAGGAGTTTGCTCTCAAGGTCGAAGCCCGCACGCCCGCGCCCGGACGGCGCACTATCAAGCTGACCGGTAGCGTTGCCAACATGCAGCGGGCGTTCGGCGTCGCGCTTGCGCACACCACGATCGAGGGCGAGACCTATCGCGTGCGTGAGGGCAATATCTACCTTCCCGCCGAGTTGCAGGGCTATGTCGTCGGCGTGCTCGGCCTCGACAACCGTCCGCAGGCAAGACCCCACTTCCGTATCCTCGGCGAACAGGGTGCGGCCGCGGCCGAAGCCGCGCAGGCCGGCGGCTTTGCGCGTGCTCATGCCACCGGCGGTGCCTCCTTTACGCCGGTCCAGGTCGCCCAGCTCTACCAGTTCCCGCAAGGCGCGACCGCATCCGGCCAGACCATCGGCATCATCGAACTCGGCGGCGGGTTTCGCCCGGCCGATATTGTCGCCTATTTCAAGTGGCTCGGGCAGAAGCCGCCGACCGTGATCGCGGTGCCGGTCGGCAGCGGAAAGAACCATCCGGGCAATCCCAACGGCGCGGACGGCGAGGTGATGCTGGACATCGAGGTCGCAGGCTCCGTCGCTTCGGGCGCGCGCATCGTCGTTTACTTCGCGCCCAACACCGACCAGGGTTTTGTCGACGCGATCGCGCAAGCTGTCCACGATACCAAATACAAGCCGAGCGTGATCTCGATCTCCTGGGGCTCGGCCGAGACCAATTGGACGGCGCAGGCGATGGCGGCGCTGGACGCGGCCTGCCAGTCGGCGGCTGCGCTTGGCATCACCATCACGGCGGCGGCGGGCGATAACGGCTCGTCCGATGGCGTCAATGACGGCAAGGATCACGTCGATTTCCCGGCTTCGAGCCCGCACGTGCTGGCCTGCGGCGGCACCAATTTGCAAGGCCGCGGCGCGAGCATCTCGAAAGAAGAGGTCTGGAACGGCCAGCCGCAGGGCGGCGCCACCGGCGGAGGCGTCAGCGATATCTTCCCGCTGCCGAGCTGGCAAGCGAGCGCGAGCGTTCCGCAACCCTTCGGTTCCGAACGGCGGGCGCGGCGTTCCCGATGTCGCCGGAGATGCCGATCCCGCGACCGGCTATGTCATCCGGGTCGACGGCAAGACCTTCGTGATCGGAGGCACCAGTGCGGTCGCGCCGCTGTGGGCCGGGCTGATCGCGGTCGCCAACCAGCAGAACGGCACCTCTGCCGGCTTCATCCAACCCGCGATCTATGCCGCTAGGGGCAAGGGCGCGTTCCGCGACACCATCTCGGGCAACAACGGCAGCTTCCAGGCCGGCCCGGGCTGGGACGCCTGCACGGGCTTGGGTTCGCCGATCGCGTCGCGCCTGATCAGCGCCATCAAGCCCGGCGCCTCCGGCTCGACCCTGAAGATTGCCGCCAGCAGGAAGAAAGCCTTGGTGCGAACGAGCAGATAGCCCCGGTCGTTCGCACCGGAAGCGCGACAACGGCGGCGTTGTCCGCGTGGCCTCACCTCCCCTTTAAAAAGGGGAGGTGAGGTGCCTTCCGACAAAACAAGACGTAGCCCGGATTGGCGCGTGATTTGCCCCACGGGCATTCGCCGCATAACCCGAACCCTCAACGCCCCTTCGCTGCGACCAGCACGATGACGCGCCCTGGCGTCGGGTGCTGGTCAGCGGGCACGACCTGCCGCGAAGCGGCGTGCGAAAAACGCCGATGCAGACATGAAGTAATGCGATCCTTCATCCCATTGCCGTTGACGCTCGGCGTTCTTCATGCGGACGTTGGCGGCCGGTTCGCGAAGTCAGACGATGGCCCGCGCGCCCAAGGTAGCCCTTGATTTCCTGCTCCGACCGGCCACAATGACGTCGCGCCAGCATTCTGGTACCAAGCTTTATACAAGACGGGGAAAACTCGCTCGGCGACGGCAACACCACTGCTGCGCGGGAGGGTATTCGATATGGCCGTTTGGACCATACGCCGGCCGCAGTGCGTGCTCTGGGAAGAATTGACCCTGTCCCGCGCCGCAATCGCTACCGACGCTGGAAGCGTGGGGGCGCCAGCAAATGATCGTCGAGACAAATTATTGCGCACGCGACAACGTGCGCATGCGCTGAACCACGGAGGCGCGATAGTCTGAAAGAAGCTCCAGGCCGGCGTCAGATCGGCACAAGGGCATCACCATCACCAAGGGAGGAATGCATGACGACGGTAACCCGACGTAACGTCCTCAAGGGCGGTACCGCGCTCGTGGGCGGCATGGCCGGCATCCTGGCCACCGGCCGTGCGCCGGCTTTTGCCCAGGGCACGAGCGTACACTGGCTGCGCTGGAACGATTTTGTGCCGGCTTCCGATCAGCTGCTGCGCAAGGAGCTGCTGCCTGCCGCCGAGAAAGACCTGGGAATCAAGATCAATCTGGAGACCGTGAACGGCAACGATCTGCAGCCGCGCGTGACCGCGTCCGTTCAATCGGGAAGCGGTCCTGATCTCATCATGGTCTTCAACAACCAGTCAGCGCTCTACGCGGAGAGCGTGGTCGACCTCAGCGATCTCGCCGAGGAGGTCTCGAAGAGGGAAGGCGGGCTCTACAAATACTCGCGCGCCGTTACCAGCGACGGCAAGAAATTCAACGCGATGCCGTGGACCATCGTCGGTGCCATGAACGCGTATCGCAAGTCCTGGTTCGAGGAGGTCGGGTTCACGAAATTTCCCGAGACGTGGGACGCCTACTACGACGCTGGCAAGAAGTTGAAGGCAAAGGGCCGTCCGCTCGGCCAGGCCGTCAGCCATTCGTTCGGCGATCCGCCGACATTCGTCTATCCGCTGATGTGGTCATACGGCGGCAAGGAGGTGGAAGCCGACGGCAAGACGGTGGCCATCAACAGCAAGAACACCATCGACTCCGTCAAGTTCATGAAGAGCTTCTACAAGGATACCTGCGACGAGGGTGGGCTAGCGTGGGACGACACCAGCAACAACCGCGCGTTCCTGTCGCAGACCATCTCATCCACGCTCAATGGCGCGTCGATCTACATCGAGTCGCTGCGCAATCCGGACAAGTACATCACCGAGAAGGGGGCACAGCTGAAGACCGATATCCTGCATGCGCCTCTGCCCAAAGGACCATCGGGGCAGTTCGGCCTGCATACGTTCTTCTCGCACATGCTGATGAGTTACTCGCCGAACCAGAAGGCGGCGAAGGACCTCTTGAGGTGGGTGCATACTCCGGCAAACTACGAGAAGTGGTTCATCTCACAGAAGGGCTTTGCCACGCCGCCGACGGTGCAATGGGAAAGCCACGAGCTGTGGATGGCGGATCCGGTGATGGACCCCTACAAGGTCGCGGGCAGGCTCGGCCAGGCCCCCGGCTACGCCGGCCCCGCAGGCAAGAAGGCGGCCGAGGTGCTGACCAAGTACATCATCGTCGATATGTACGCGAAGGCAATTCAGGGCGCGTCGGCGGAGGACGCCGTGAAATGGGCGGAAGACGAACTCAAGAAGATCTATAGCTGACGCGCGCACCGGTGCATGCGGCGGTGAACCGGCTGCCGCATGTCGGGCGCAACGAGGTGAAGCGAAATGGCGATCGCTGAAACCCAAGTTTACCTGCCGGGCGCGCCGCGCCCCAGGCTCCGGCTGCTCGAGGACGAGCGTTGGCTCGCATTCGTGCTGCTGGTGCCGACGCTGGCGCTGCTCGGCATGTTCATCGCCTATCCGTTCGTGCGCGGCATCCTCTTGTCGGTGACCAACTCGCGCGTCGGCGTTCCCGGCGAGTTCGTCGGCCTCGCCAACTTCTACAAGATCTTCAATGACGGGATCTTTCGCACCTCCGTCTACAACACTTTCCTTTATACGGGCGTAACCACCGTCTTCAAGCTGGCGCTCGGGCTGTGGCTCGCCATGCTGCTCAACCGCAATTTCCGCGGCAAGGCTTTGACCCGTGCTTTCATCCTGCTGCCCTTCATCATCCCGACCGTGCTCTCGACCTTCGCCTGGAAGTGGATGTTCGACCCGACATTCAGCGTTCTCAATTGGCTGCTCTATCATTTCGGCCTGATCACGGGGCGGATCAACTGGCTGGGCGATCCCGACCTCGCCATGGTCTCGATCATCATCGTCAACATCTGGCGCGGCGTGCCGTTCTTCGCCATCAGCCTGCTCGCGGGGCTACAGACCATCAGTCCGGAACTCAGCGAGGCCGCCGCCATCGACGGCGCCAAGCCGTTGCAGCGGTTCTGGTACATCACCTGGCCGCTGCTGCTGCCGGTGACCATGGTGGTGGTGCTGTTCTCGGTGATTCAGACGTTCGCCGATTTCCAGATCGTCTATGTGATGACGGGCGGCGGACCAGCCAATGCCACGCATTTGTTCGCCACCTACGCCTACCAGATCGGCATCGGCACCGGCCTTTTGAGCGAGGGCGCCGCCATCTCGCTCGCGATGTTTCCGGTGCTGTTTCTGGTCGTCATCATCCAGCTTCTCTACATCCGCCGCGTCGAGGTCCGCTGAGCCATGATCGAAGGCGCAAGGTGGCGAAAGTGGGTGTTCTTCTACGTCCCGATGGCGCTGTTCCTGATTTTTCTGCTGTTTCCGTTCTACTGGATGGTGATCACTTCGGTGCGGCCGGACGGCGAACTTTACCGGCCCTGGAATTCGATCAACTACAATCCGTTCTGGACCTGGAAACCGACCTGGGACCACGTCAGATATTTGTTCGACGAGACGCTGTTTGCATCGTGGCTGTGGAACACGACCTTCATCGCGACCGCGTCAACCGCCATCTCGCTCGTGTGTGGCGTGTTCGCCGGCTATGCGCTGTCGCGGCTGAACTTTCCGTTTGCCGGCAGCCTCGGCACCGGCATCTTCATCACCTATCTGGTGCCCCAGACGCTGCTGTTCATTCCGCTCGCCGAGATCATCCGCAACTATCGGCTGGGTGACACGCCCTGGTCGCTGATTCTGACCTATCCGACCTTTCTTATTCCGTTCTGCACCTGGCTGATGATGGGCTACTTCAAGGCGGTGCCCAAGGAGCTCGAGGAATGCGCGCGCATTGACGGCGCCTCGCGCTGGCAGGCGATGCTCTACATCGTCATTCCGGTGGCGATCCCCGGCATTCTCTCCGCCGGCATCTTCGCATTCACGCTGTCATGGAACGAGTTCATCTATGCGCTTGTCTTCCTGTCCTCGCCTGAGCAGAAGACCGTGCCGGTCGGCGTCACATCGGAGCTTATCCGCGGCGACGTCTTCTTCTGGGGACCGCTGATGGCCGGCGCCCTGCTCGGATCGATCCCGGTCGCCATCGCCTATTCGTTTTTCGTCGAGCACTACGTCGCGGGATTGACCGGATCGGTAAAGGGCTGAGAGGCAGGTGAGTTCAATGGGACAGGTCGTCCTCAAGGGGATCAACAAGTTCTACGACAGCGTGCACGCTGTCAAAGACGTCAATCTGCAGATCCGCGACAAGGAGTTCGTGGTGTTTGTCGGGCCGTCCGGCTGCGGCAAGACCACGACGCTTCGGATGATCGCCGGACTTGAGGCGATCAGCTCCGGCGATATCTCGATCGACGGCAATGTGATCAATCAACTGGCGCCGATGGACCGCGACATCGCCATGGTGTTTCAGAACTACGCGCTCTACCCGCACATGAGCGTGTACCACAACATGGCGTTCGGCCTGAAGATGCGCAAATTCGAAAAGCCCGAGATTGACCAGCGCGTGCGCGACGCGGCCGACATCCTCGGCATCGGCGAATTGTTGGAGCGCAAGCCGCGCCAGCTTTCCGGCGGCCAGCGCCAGCGCGTGGCGTTGGGCCGTGCCATCGTGCGCCACCCGCGCGTGTTCCTGTTCGACGAGCCGCTGTCGAATCTCGACGCCAAGCTGCGGGTGCAGATGCGCGTTGAGCTCAAGAAGCTGCACTTGCGCCTCGGCACCACCGCGATCTACGTGACCCACGATCAGGTCGAGGCCATGACGCTGGGCGACCGGGTCGTCGTCATGAAGGACGGCGTGGTGCAGCAGGTGGGGGAGCCGCTCGAGCTGTACAATCAGCCCGCCAACAAGTTCGTCGCCGGCTTCATCGGCTCTCCTGCGATGAATTTCGCCGCCGTCACCGTGACCGAGGCGAACGGATCGCTGGTCGCCGAAAACTCCGGCTTGCGCATCAAGCTGCCGGACGAGACCGCGCAGCGCCTGCGCAGGCACATCGGCCGCGAGGTCATGCTCGGCATACGTCCGGAGGACTTGACCGTCGCGGACACCGCCGATCTCGACCAGCCGTGCTTCGATGCCGTGATCGAGGTGGTCGAGCAACTCGGCTCGGAAATCCTGCTCGATATGAAGGTCGGCGAGGGTGTCATGGTGGCGTGCGTCGAGCCGACCGTGCGGGTCAAGGTGCGCGACAGGCTGCGCGTTGCGATGCGCCCCTCCAAGCTTCACGTCTTCGACGCGAAGACCGAGGCGGCAATCTGACGCCGGCACGTGCGGAATGCCTTTCCTCTGGCTCAGCCGTGTGAAACGTTAAGCGGCTTGCCCGAGAAACTTGAACTCCAAGAACGAAGATCGTCGCGATACCCGAAGGATTTATGTCCCGATGGACATGCTCGTGAAGCTTTACGATCTTCCCGATTCCAGCCAGGCGTTTGAACGGCTGCGGCAGGCGGGAAACGTCTTACGGCGCGCTCTGGCGCCCGAAAAGCACAAGGTGACCGCGTGGGTGCGGAAATCCTTCAGCGAGGCATGGGCGAGCGAAGTCGAAATCGCGTTCGGCCGCCAACCTGTTTCCTGTTTCATCGTGGTCAAGCAAGGAAACATTTTGGGATTTGCCTGCCACGACGCCACCTGTCGCAACTTCTTCGGGCCCACCGGCGTAGACCCTGGGGCGCGAAATAGCGGCATTGGGGCAGCGCTGTTGTTTGCTTGCCTTGAAGACATGAGGCAGCAAGGCTTTGGCTATGCCATTATCGGCGGCGTTGGGCCGGCCGCCTTCTATTCGAAGGTGGTCGGCGCTGTTCCCATCGAGGGGTCAGAGCCCGGTATTTATCGCGGCCTGCTCTAGGGTTGCGCGGTCCGCGATGTCCGTTCTCGGCTGCACTGCCGACCTCACGGTCAAGAGCGGTGACTTCCGAAAATGACCCGAAGCGGGCATCGCGAGTGCTTCTTGCTGCAGGGCGCAAGAGGCGATTTGTCTCCTACTGCCGCGAGTGATTTACATTTACGATGCACCTACTTTGGCGGGGACTGAGGCGTCGAGTTCTATTCAGAATGATAGCTGGAGCAACGCCAATGTCGGATATGGCGCGTCGTACGTTCGTAACACTGCTCGCCGGCGCGACGATCTGGCCGTTCGCCGCGCTCGCCGAAAAGAGCGACGGGGTGAGGCGTGTCAGCGTGATTATGGGCTTTGCCGAGAACGACGAGGTTTGGCGAACTTATCTCGCCACCTTCCGACAAGCCTTGCAGGACCTCGGCTGGACGGACGGGCGCAACATCCGGTTCGATTACCGTTTCACCGGTGACAGCGAGCAGCGGATGCGTAGCATGGCGCAGGAAATCGTATGGCTTGCACCAGATGTAGTCCTTGTCTCTACAAATTCGGTGGTCTCAGCAATGCTGAACGCCACGCGCTCCATCCCTATCGTTTTCACCTGGGTATCCGATCCGGTCGGGAGCGGTTTCGTCCCGAACCTGCCTCATCCCGGAGGAAAGATTACGGGCTTCCACAATTTCGAGCCGGCGATCGGCGGGAAATGGCTGGCCTATCTCAGCCAGATCGCGCCCGCGCTGCGCCGCGTCGCTGTCGTGCATGTTCCGGAAATTGCTCCGAATGTGGCCTTTCTGCGTGTGGTCGAAGCCGTTGCCCCTCAAATGGGGATAGCTGTGACTGCTGCCGAGATCCGCAATGCCGCCGATATCGAGCGAGTGCTATCTGGTTTCGGACAGCAAGGCGGTGGCCTCATTGTGACGCCGAGCGCGCTAACAGCGACGCGGCGTGATCTCATTATCAGTCTGGCGGCCCAGTTCGGTTTGCCGGCGATCTATTCGTTTGGCTTCTATGCCGCGAGTGGCGGCCTAATCTCGTACGGTATCAATCAGCTGGAGCAGGCGCGACCGGCCGCGTCCTACGTTGACCAGATTCTACGCGGCGCAAATCCGGGCGATCTGCCGGTGCAGCTCCCGCTCAAATACGAACTCGTCATTAATCTAAGGACCGCCGCAGCCCTTGGCCTCACTATACCCAACTCGCTCCAATTGCTCGCCGACCAGGTGATCGAATAGTGATGACTTTTGCCGCGTTTCATGAGTTAGTTGTTGGCGCCACGGACTTGCCGCCACCAGCCCCGCATGTCCGCTGTTGAGGGCTAAACGGCCCTGGCTCAGGGCTACCCCAGCTCCGCCCGCGACCCGGAACGGACTGCGCACCACTTCGATCGTCCCTGTCGTTCGCACACTCGGTTCCGGCACGGAGGACGCGCGTGCCGGGTGTCGGTGCGACGGACGCCGGAGGGTTGCGCGGTTTCGCGCCTTGCCATGATGCTTCGCCTCGGCACATACTAGAGCATGATCCGGAAAAGTGGATACCGGTTTTCCCCCGCGACAAACGCGAAGCGTTTGCGCGGAGATCATGCTCAAACAGAAAGATAGAGCGGGATGACGATTCGAAGAAAAGTCATCACGCTCTAGCCAGCAGCCAACAGGATCACCCCATGCCGACCGCGGGCTTGGCCCCCCTCGACGAGACCATCACGATCGAGGAGCTCACGCGCAATCCCTATCCGATCTATCGGCGCCTTCGGCGCGAAGCGCCGGTGTTGCGCGTCAAATCCGTGGGCCGCACCTTCCTCACCAAGGCCGCCGACACCAAATACGTGAAGGACGACGCGGCGTTGTTCAGCTCCGACGACCCGAACACGCCGATGAAGCGCGCCTTTCTCGCGCATACGCTGATGCGCAAGGACCATGACGAGCACCGGACCGAACGCATGGCGATGATGCCGGCCCTGATGCCGAAGACGATCGAATCCGTCTGGGCGCCGCTATATGCGAAACTGGCCGCGGCGTATCTGGACCGGCTGCCGCGCGGCGAGGTGGTCGATCTTTTTCCCGCTCTCGCAGGACCGCTTGCCGCGCGGATTCTCGCGCATGCGATGGGCGTTCCGGACGCGAGCGATGCGGACATGCAGCGATGGTCGCAGACGCTGATCGACGGCGCCGGCAATTTCGGCTGGACGCCGGGGCCTTTCGATGCGACCGACATCGCCAATGCGGAGATGGACAAATGTATCCGCGCCAACGCCGAACGGCTGCGGACTGAGCCGGATTCCTCGGCGCTTTCCTTGATGGTGAACGCGAAGAATCCGATTCCGGAAAGCCAGATCATCGCCAATGTGAAGATCGCGATCGGCGGCGGCATCAACGAGCCGCGCGACGCACTGCTGACGATCCTCTACGGCCTGCTCACCAACCCGGATCAGCTTGAAGCCGTGCGGGCAGGCGGCAAATGGCGCTCCGCCTTCGAGGAAGGGGTGCGATGGGTGGCGCCGATCCAGGCGAGTTCACGGCTCGTGATGGAGGACACCGAGATTCGCGGCTGCTTCATCCCGAAGGGCGACACCGTGATGACGATCCAGGCGTCGGCCAACCGGGACGAGGACGTCTTCGAGGATGGCGAGAACTACAACGCCCTGCGCGAGCCCAATCCTCACCAGGCTTTTGGCAATGGCCCGCATCATTGCGCGGGCGCGCACCTGTCGCGGCGAACCGTCGGCGTCATCCTGCTGCCCATGCTGTTCGAGCGCTTCCCCAACATGACATTGCCCGATCCCGCGAGCGTGCGCTGGCACGGATTCGGTTTCCGCGGCCCGCTCAATCTGCCGCTTCTCCTGCAATAGACCGGCACTGCCACCTGTCCCAATTACTTCGGGCCTACCGGCGTAAAACCTGCGGCGCGAAATCGCGGAATTGGTACAGCGCTGTTGTTCGCTTGCCTTGAAGACATGAGGCAACAGGGCTTTGGCTATGCCATCATCGGCGGAGTTGGGCCGGCCGCCTTATATTCAAAGGTGGTTGGCGCCATTCCTAAAACGGACGTGCCCGCCGCCATGGTCGATGTGTGCTGTTGAGAGGAAAGCGGACATCAAACATTCGCTGCTTCAGGTCTCCTTTTGACCCCAACACGGACATGCGGGAACGTTCCACGCGACCGCAGTTTCCGGTGACACAGCCTGCCGGAACCTGTCGGCTCGATGGAGCGGTTAGTCCGATTAGCGCACTGATGGTGACGTAATATCCGTCAGGATCTCGGAGCGAAAACTCCGTAGTTCCAGTGCTGGGATTCACACGTGGCTCTTCTTCCAGCCGGCTGACGAGCGCACGCGCCCTTGGCAAAGCTACGTCAAAGTTGTCGACCCGGAAGAACAAGAGGAGGCCGTTGCCAGGCGTGGCGTAGCGGGGACTTGTCAACGTGGGATGCTCGTGGGCACCCCACTCGTGGAGACAGAGCAAGACCGTTCCATCCGAGTCGACGATTTGCCCGAAGTAGTCGTGGGCAGGAGCCGTCTCCGGCAGGCCAAGTAGCGACTGGTACCATTTGAAGCTCTGGGACACGTCAGCTACGCCAATGATCGTCCACGTGCGTTTCATAGTTCTTCTGCTGCCTGACAATATTAGATTGATCCCTGAAATGATGCCATTGGCAACAATCGATTCCAGCCGAAGGTCGGCTATTGGGCGGCGGCCGTTCATCTCCCGTGACTGATAAAAGAATAAGTAGACAGGCTCGCGTCGGGGCGCGATGGGAGACCGAAACGCCGGAAGAAATGCCCGGGGACGTTGGGATGCCCGGCGCTCGGCCCAGTCACGAGTTTTTTATTCCTTCGTTACCGCCTGCAGAGCTTCAAAATTGGCGCTGAGGTCCCAAATCAAGCGTGGGATGATGTTCGTCATCTGATAAGCGCAGGATCGTCGCAGTGCTCTGCAGCCTCTACGCTTTACAAGTTTTATGTCGCAACCCAAAGGAGATCGCTATGTCGATCCGTAGCATGCTTTTTGCCGCAGCATTCGCCTTGGCCTCTCTGGAGGCCGCCCACGCCGATGGCCTGCGTCCGATTGAGGCCAAGAGCATCGACCTCGGTGAGGTGTCTGGTGTCGCCTACTACACCGTCGAGCGCGATGGATTCCATGTTGTCACGACCCTTGCGCAGGGCATGGCGGGAATGCCGATCCGTGTTGTGTCTGTTCTTACACCGGGTCAGAATGTGGTTCTCTCAACACCACACCAGGCAGATGCGCTCGAAATCAGCCGGAACGGCGACAGTGTGCTCGTCCGCAAGGCGAAAGCAGTCTCGAACTAAATTTCGGGCCAATTGGCGCCTTCTCACCCGGCGGGAGGACGAGATGGATCGGCAGGCCATTGATGTCCACGGCAGGATCGCGTTCTCGAACGCGAACTGCGCGCTGCCCAAGACGGGTCAAAAGCGCCGATGGCGGAAGGTCCGGTTCTGGCAGACCCAAAACGGTCATAGGCCTGTGCCCGACCCCCCTTAGCTCTCTACTCCTAACCAACGCCGTTACGATCACTGCCGTCACAGTTTTGTGTTCTCAAAACTGGAACGCTCCATCGACCCTGCCAGTTTGTGTTGCAGTGGAAGCCTTTTGGGGGACTTTGCCCATGGCTGTGAAGCGTGTGATCGAAGCTGTGCACGTCGTTCCTATGGGGATGGCAAACGCCTTCCTGATCGAGGGCGACGACGGGTTGACACTGATCGACGCCGGTTACCCGGGTAAGCAGCAAGCCGTCTTCGGGGCGATCCGCGAGCTTGGCCGTTCGCCAGACCAGCTCAAGCACCTGATTTTCACACACGGCCACCCTGATCATATCGGCAGCGCCGCTGCGATCGTGCGGGAAACCGGCGTGAGGACCTACATGCATCCGCTCGATATCCCGATCGCCGAGAGTGGAGGTCCGTTTCGGCCTATGCGGGGGGCACCTGGTCTGTTGGGGGGAGTGTTATGCAAGCTGTTCTTCCATCCCGACGAGCGACTGGAGCCGGTTGCCATCGACCAGCCTTTGATCCCCGGGGAAACGCTGCCCATCGCCGGCGGCATCGAAGTCATCCATGTTCCCGGACATTGCGCGGGACAGGTCGCGCTGCTGTGGCGTCCGGGACGCATGCTGTTCGTGGGCGATGTGTACACGAATGTCATGGGCCTCGGTGATCCCGTCGGCTTCGAGAGTTTGGAGGAAGGTCGCGCCAGCCAGCGCAAACTTGCCGGTCTTTCATTCGGTGCGGCCGGGTTCGGCCATGGCCCGCCTATCGCCCGCGATGCGTCGACGCGGTTCCGCGATAAGTGGGGCGCCGAGGAAGGGCGCAATAAAAGGGCTGCCTGACACGAGAGACGCCGGCTTTGGGTCGAACTCGTAAGCCGATGCAATTTCCTTGGTTCGATCACGCGGAAGCGAGGGCGCCTGCTGGCGATACCGGAGCTGATCTCGATCTGGTCCGATGGGCTTGCCAAGCTGAAGGAACAGCCGTCGAAGGCTTGGATCGGGCGCCGGGTGAGCGTCACCGGCCTGATGGATGTGCTGTGTACGAAAACAAGCGCTACGGGCACAAGCACCTGAGCATGACCGTGCAGGAAGACGGCCAGATTCAGCAGCTCAGCGAGACGGAATGACGCGATAGACCCAATGCAGACATCCCTGCACAATGCAATCCGGCCTGACCGCGCCACGCTAAAGATCGCCGCGAGAGGCTCGGACGGAAGGCGACATGAAATTCGCACTCGCCGCCACACCGGCACTTATCGGCTGCCTGGTCGGCTTCAATTCCGCAAACGCACAAGGGGCCGCTATGAAAACGACGCCGACAACCAAAATTCTCGCCATTGGGACCATCAATCCCGGTTTTGAACAGTCGCAGGTGTTTGCCGTCCTGCCGGAGGAAGTTCGGGAAACTGTCGACCTCTACCTCGATGGCAAGATCGAGCAGTGGTATTCGCTACAGGGAAGGCCGGGCGTGGCGTTCATTATCAACGTCACCGATCCGGCGATCGCTCACGAAATGCTCGAAAAGCTGCCTCTGGGTAAAGCACACATGATGAGCTTCGAACTAATCCCCATTGGCCCGCTCAACCCGCTCCGCTTTTTGCAGGGCATGCAGCCGAAACCTTGAGATGGGCACCCGATGCTGGGTTGGCTTCGGCGGGCTGGCTTATCTTCTGAATCGACGAAGTTCAAAACCAACACCGGCGCACGACTAAAACGGAATCGGTGCGATCTTGGCGGCCGCGATCTCTTCGGCGCGTAACCGTGACGTCCGAGTTTGGCAGATATTGTTGCAAAAGTCTTTTTGGGGTGGCGAACCAAAATTCTTAGAGCCGCTGATGCGTCTTACGCGCGGCGACGTGAGGGACCTTATCGTTTCACCCAAAATCGATCACCGATCTCCGTAGTGGCGTTGAAAAGCGACGCAGCAGCAGAGAAGTCCAATGATCAGCTTTCGCGAGATTTTTAGGGTTGTTCGATTTTCGACTTTTGCAACAATATCGGCACTTTTCAGACCTGCCGACACTTCTGATGGACGTCCGCTATCAGGGGCAAAGCGGACGTTATTCGGACATCACCAAACCGACGTGAGTGACCCATCTGTATGGACCGGCCGTGCGTTGCAAGCCGAATGTGATGATCTGGAGATGATTGGTCTTGCGCTTCTGTATCAGGCCCTTGAACGGAGGGTTTGTGCTCCTGGCCATCATGGATATCCGCGCACATCCGATCTCATTCTGAGAAAGGCCCTGAGAGGCCGCTTGGGTCACCAGATCACGGGTACGACGGCGAGACCGTTTCTCCATCTCCTCAATTTCAACTCGCAGACCTCGGCAGGTATGGCTGTACATTTCTCGGTTGCGCCAGGGATCAGCCCTTGGACATCCCCTCGGCGGGCCCGAACGCGTTGATCCTATGCGACCTTTGGCTCGACGCGCGCTTCGTAGCTGCGACCTTGTGCCAACACAGTCCAAGCGATCCGCGCCAGCTTATTGGCGAGTGCGGTTGCCAGGACGTTATGATGTAAGCGTTGTGCCGCAGCCGTGAGCCACAACCCAAAACTATGCTTCGCCCAGTTTGCTGGTCTGAGCAGAATAACGCGAGCACCCTGCATTATCAGCATGCGTAGATAGCGATTGCCGCGCTTGCTGATGCGCCCGAGGATCGTCCGATCGCCGGTCGACATCTGCTTCGGCACCAAGCCGAGCCAGGCGGCAAAGTCACGGCCCTTGGCAAAGGCGGCGCCATTGCCGATGGCCGCTACCATTGCGCTTGCAATGATCGGGCCGATGCCCGGGACCGTCATCAACTGCCGGCAGCTCGCGTCGCCGCGCGCCAGGGCCCTCGATCTCATCGGTCACATTTTCAATTCGCTCATCGAGATGAGACCAGTCGCCGACGAGGTTCTCAACAATCCTGACCATACGGGGCGACAATACGTCGGTACGTGTAGCCAGAATGTCTGGAAGTTGATGTCGCAGGAAGCGAAGTCCTTGCCGCACAGGTATGCCGCGCTCAAGAAGAAAACTGCGGATTTGGTTGATCGCAGCTGTACGATCGCTGATGAGGCGAGACCGAACGCGATGGAGCGCCTGGAGATCTAATTGATTGTCGGTTTTTACTGGAACACAGCGTGTCGAGGGACGCTGCACGGCTTCGGCGACTGCGTAGGCATCCCGGAAGTCGTTCTTGTGGCCTTGCCGGAACGGTTTGGCATAAGCGGGCGGTACCTGCTTTACGTCATGACCGAGCGCACTTAGCTCGCGAGCCACATAATGCGTCGCCATGCCAGCTTCGATTCCGATCAGGCACCGCGGCACATTGGCGAGCCGGGCTGTGATCTGACCGCGTGAAATCTTCTCCCGCAAAACGATTGCCCCTTTGCCGTCGAGGCCGATCAAATGCAGGGTGTTCTTGCCTGTATCGATGCCAATGGTGTGTGCGACTGTAGCGGCTGTCTCATGGGACATAGCGATGTGCTCCTCGTGCTTCTGAGCCCCCGCTCATTCTCTGAGCGGTTCGGGGCGGGAGCACGGCCGGTCCAGTGCAGCGAGGCTAGCTGCCATTCCAGCGGGTGGAAGTCCCGCCAACAGAGGAGTCCAGACACTGTTGTAGTTATATCCAGCGACGGGGAGGGTGACCGACCCGTCGAAAGCCTGGAAGTAAAAGCCCCCGTTGGCTGGGAGACCGGTCAGATCCGTACAGGGGGGCCAGCAACCTGACAGGCCGTAGCAGTTGCGAACCAGTGTAGCCGCGAAAACCGTGCCCCGCGTGAAATGGATTGCGGGACAATTGGGAGTGCCGAGCTCTTTGGACCATGGCGAAGGCCAATGTCGACGTCGGTATTCTGGACGGAAACGATGATCGAACTCCCCGAGGTCATAGAGGACGGCATGTCAGGAAGGAATGTGCAGCGAAAGCCCGGAACCGCTCGTGGGTCGCCTAGGCGCTCCCGCACAGCGAAGGCATCGCGTATAAGCCGCCTTGCGGTGAAATCGCGGTGTGCCCATGAGGGGGACGGATGGGGTCGCATAAGTGATGACGGATCGGGACACTATAACCCGAACCCGAGCGAGGACCCCTGGGGTGGAGGAGTAATATCCCTCCATGGCGGTGCGCAATCGAGTTCGTGGCCCGACACAGTGCGGGATAACCGCGATGACCCCGAGGTGCACAAAGAGCGGAGGCAAACTGGACGGTGGACAGCGTATGCCGGGAGCAGGCTTAAGCTGCCGACGATCCAGGAAGGCACCGCTTGGAAAGCCAACCTTCCAGCCGTACTGGGGAAAACCCGCCGTACGGATGATAGGGAGGATCGAGGAAAGGAGCAGCCGACAAGGCCGCAGTCTAGCGGGGTGCAAGTCCCCGCACCGCCAATTGCCTGTCTTCGGGCGGTTAGCATATCCGATGCGCGGGGAGGCAACGAACCGCGTTCTGCTCGGACGTAAAAGCCCCGGCTGCCCTGCGGGAGTATTCGCAGCGGTAGGGACGATCTGGGGGGCGAGCAAACTTGGAGGCCGGAACATAACGAAATATCTGCAACCTCGAAAATCCTCCCCCGCACGAAGTCGTTTCAAGCGGGATAGCTGCGGGAAGCCAACCCATTTTCTCTGTGGGAAGGCCGATGGCACCGTGGAAGAAACAGGTGCGAGCACACGGTGTACCGCCGGGGTAGGGGATCCAGCATCCAAGAACAGACTGTTGGAGATAACGTCGGGAAGCTGCCGTGGGCAGCAGGGACTGGTTACAACCTGCAAGGACTCTCCAAACGAGGCCAAAAGCCGAAGGAGGAGAGAGCCCAACGGGAGCGGCGCATGAGCCAGTACGAGCGATGACGGAGGAGTAATGTCCTCTCAGGAGACGGATCACGTCTCCCCAACGGAGGTAACACCCGAGTTGGGCAAAGGGGCTCAGGACACTTGGCGGTCTTCTCGATCGTCGATGCGGCCGGCTTGATAAAACCGGCGAATACGCAACTGACGGCTCAGGAGACGAGGCTGTGGGCAAACCAGGAAGGGCGGGGGTGTATACGAACCAACGTTTAAACCTCTCCAAGCCTTGGGAAGGTCCACTGAAGAAATGCCAAGGTTTCAAACCGGACCCGGGAAATCTGGCCGTCCGGCATTATAGGGGGGCGTCGAGAAACGTACGCCATGGTGAGACTGTGAACCCGCCTGCAATCGAAAGAGCAGGACCGGAAACCCCTCACCTACAGCGGGGCGCGCTCGATCTCTATCCCAACCGTTGGCATCATTCGAAGCCCACTACGCGCCTCGATCCTACCCGACTCCCATTCTCGGGCATTGGCGTCCGGTGTCGTCGGGTGATCCAAAAGAAAAGCCGCCCGAAGGCGGCTTGTATCGCTCTTCCGGTGCTGAGCAGATGCGCCTCTAGGGAGCGGTACCTTCGAACGCAAAGATGCGAATTCTTGCGTATTTTTCACCGATGTTCTGGGCTTCTACATAGGCCGGAGATGTATACGCTGCTTGCGCCTTGTCCATACTGCTAAAAATGGAAAGAACGATGCGTGATTTTGGCGGATCACCGGCTATCGCCAATGTGTTGCCCGTCAATGCAAGCCGTTTTTGGCCGCTGCCGGCAAGTGCCTTGTTGGCGAGCGGGATGTATTCATTGGCGTAACCATTCTCGTCGAGTACATCGATCTCCGAAATGACATAAGCCGGTGGCGTGTCTTGCGCATGAAGTTCGTGGAGCGCCCCCGCGCCAAGTCCAAAGCCAGCGAGCATTGCCAAACCCAATTTGACGACCGTCTTCATCGATGTTCTCCCTCAATATCGGCGTGCGAAATTATGACAGATCAGGGCCATCCCCCCTAGAGGGTCGTGCACGCGATATTCACACATGCAATGAGTTTTGCCCTGCTTAGCCGCTCGCCGATTGCCGCTTGATGATTGCTGCTGCTCTGCATGCCTGCGCGCAAACGGCGAATTGTTGAAGCGGATCAACGTGATTTGGGTTGTCCAGCCCCCTCAGCAAAAATATTTCGCTTAAATTAACCCGTCGGGCAAATCACTCCTACAACTTCCGCCGTCTCGCCCGAGAGAGGGGCGTTGGCCATCGTCACGAACGTTGGGCGGGATGCGGTGGACGCGGCGGCGACGCAAGACGAGCGGCGCCAAAGCGGACGGCGAAGTCGTGTGGTCCTGACGCCCCGACGCTGGCGTCAAGGTCGTGGAGCAATCCGCGAACGACGGTGGCAAGAAAGCCCGGTCACCGGTACGGTCACCGGGGAGAGCACGAAGCAGCCGTTAAAACCATTGCGCAGGGAAGGTCGGATTGTTCCGGCGGACCTGTGGTGACCAACTCGTGTGCTTTTTCATTTCGCACGCGAGGCTGCGGGCGCATCGGGCGCCCGGCATTCCCTGCGCCCTGATCTTTCGAAGGGCCGACGTTCCCCAGCATCCCTCGCGCGAACAGGCGGCGAGATCGCGAAGCTGTATCTGCAAACAACGTGGCTGTTTGAAATTGAAATCGTGAAATCTGTCGGGTGGGCAAAGGCGCGTTTGAGCCGCGCCCACCATGTCTTTCGCAAATTGAAATGGTGGGCACGCTCGCGCTTTGCCCACCCCACGCAAACTGTTTGAAATGTGTATCCGTAATCAGGGACCGCGAACGCGGCTTACGCGCCCTGCTGGCGGGCGCGGGAGGCGTGCGACTGCAGCGCCCGGATGCGCTCGGCGAGCGTTCCGCCGCCCTCGGGCGCCGCCGGCGGGGCCGCGCCGTTGGCCGCGCGTTGGCCGGTTTTGCCGGCTTGGCCGACGCCGTCGGCTCCGCGGCCAGCATAGCCTCGATCGGCGAATTCGGCCCCTCGAGCTGCATCGCAAGCTTGGCGACTTCGGCGGCGATGTCGTTGATGCGCTCGCGCAGCAGCGCGTTTTCCATGCGCTCGGTCGCCCAGGAGCTTTCGGCCTGCTGCTGGATCGCGTTGATGTCGCGCTGCAGCTTGGCGCGTTCGTCGCGCGCGATGCGAAGCTGCTCCTCGACCGCGGCCTTCTCGGTGCGCAGTTTTTCGATCGCCGGCGATTTGCCGCCGTCGGTGGCGGCGATCTCGTCGCGCAATTCCTTGATCGTGCGCTCGGCGGCGGCATTGGCCTGGCGCAACTGGTTGTTCTCGAAGTCGCGCTCGGCGAGCAGCTTGCCCTGGGTGGCAAGCCGCGCCTTCGAGGTCGTTGACGCGGTTGCCGAGCATCTCGGCTTCCTTGACCTGGACGATCAGCTGGCGATCGAGATCGGTGACGCGCTGGCTCAAATTTTCGACGCGGCCGCGCGCCTCGGTCAGCTCGCGCGTCGCCGTCTCGGATTCGCTTCGTTCCTGCGTCAGCCGTGCCTGGGTCGCGGCGAATTCCTTTTCGGCCTCGCCGACCCGGTTCTTGAGGTCGTCGATCTGGGCGCGCACCGCGACCAGCTCGACCTGACGGCTCTCCGCCATCATCGAGCGGTCGGACAGTTCGTAGTTGATCTTGGCGAGCTCGCTCTGCTTGTCGGTCAGCGCCTGTTCGGCGGCGCGCAGCGCTTCGGTCTTGGTGGTGAATTCCTCTTCGGTGGCGCGCAGCTGCTCCTTCACCGCCTTCTCGCGCGCTTCCAGCGCGAAGATGGTGGCGTTCTTTTCGCCGAGCTCGATCTTCATGCGGTTGATCGCGTCCGACTTCTTGCCGAGCTCGGCGAGCTGGCTGGTGGTCTTGTTCTTGAGCTGGTCGACGCTCATCTCCAGCCGCCGCGCCGACATCGCGAATTCCGCGCGCAACTGGTCCTTGTCGGCCTGGATCTCGGCCATCGACAGCGGGGTCGCCGCCTCGAGCCGCCGCGTCGTCAGCCGCACCGCGCGGTTATGCACCAGCGGCACGATCATCAGCCCGCACAGCATCGAGACCAGAAAACCGATCGCCAGATACATGATCGGTTCGATCATGATGGGTAACTCCGCGCATGAGAAGGATTCGTTAATCACAATGCCATGGGGCGCGAGGCAAAAGACCAGCCCGTTGCCGCGTTAACGTAAATCCGCTAACCAGAAGCCGGTGCCGGACAGCGCGGAGCGGGATCAGAACGGGTTCCAGGTCGCGCGCGGGGTGTATTTGAGATAGCCGATATTGGCGCCGAGCCGCAGTCCGATGCCGGAGCGGATCGGCACCAGCACGATGTTGTTGGAGGTGAGCGCGGTCATGCCGAAGCCGCCGATGATATAGGCCGAGCCGTCGATGCCGCCGAAGCGCTGGTAGATCGCATTGGTCGCCGGGAGGTTGTAAACCAGCGTCATGGTGCGCGCGCCATCGCCACCCCAGTCGAAGCCGACCGACGGCCCCTGCCAGTACACCCGCAAATCGCCGGCGTTCTTGGTGTAGAGCGTGCCTTCGCCGTACCTTAAGCCGGCGACAAAGGCGCCCGAGCCTTCCTCGCCCAGAACATAGCCGTTCGGCAGGCCCCATTGGCTGACCGCGCGCTCGATGACGGATGCAAGCCCGCGCGAGACATTGCCGAAAAACCGGTGTCCGGCGGAAACCAGTTCGTCCGGCCCGTAATTATTGGGGCCGGGCTGGCGTTGCGGCGGCGGCAATTGCGGCGGCGGCGCCTGCTGCGCGGAAACCGGAACGGTCCAGCACATCAGCGCGGCGAAGCGTCGCCGCGGCAAGACGTGAAGCGAATTTCATGAAACTACCCCTGGTATCGAAATTCTGGTCGCCGCCTTAACCTGACGCCAACAAGCACGGCTCTAGCCTGCATCCGGTGTCCCCTCGACTCGGATGTTATCGGCACCAACTATGACGGCACAACGGCAGGAAAGATACGGTTGCGCGCCCCGTAGTGGCCTTTTTCGCGCTGCTGGCGGGCTTTTTGGTGCCGGCATGCCCCGAATTCGGCGCCCGGGCCTCGACCACCGAGCGGGTGGTGGTTAACCGCTTTTCCGGGATCGCGATCGAGGGTTTCGACCCCGTGGCCTATTTCGTCGAGGCGCGGCCGATGCGGGGGCTGGAGGATTTCGAGGCCTGGCGAGGCCGGCGCGGTCTGGCGCTTCCACAACGAAGGCAACCGCGCCGTCCTTTGTCGCCCATCCGGAGATCTATGGTCCCCAGTTCGGCGGCTACGACCCGATCGACGTGGCGCGAGGCGTCACCGTTGCCGGCAACCCCCGGTTCTGGGTGATATCAGGAGAACGCCTCTATCTGTTCGGCCTCGAGGCACACCGCGACGCCTTTGCCGCCAACCCCGACCGCTTCCTCAATCAGGCGCACGCGCGCTGGCCGGCGTTGCAGCAGAACCTCGCTCAGTAGGGCCCGGTTGCCGCCGAAGGATCGCCCCAGGCGATGAACTCCGGCATGACAAGGCCGTTCCGTCCTTCCCCGAATTGCAAGGCAGCGCCTTTGCGCGTCGGTGACCTTGCCGCCGGCCGCGGTGACAATGGCATGGCCGGCGGCGACGTCCCATTCCGATGTCGGGGCGAGGCGGGGATAGATATCGGCGGCACCCTCGGCGAGCCGGCCGAACTTGACCGCCGAGCCGAGCCTCTCGCGGACCGCGCCCGGACGGCTTGCAATAAAGACTTCCGACCGCGCGTCTCCGTGCGAACGGCTGACGGCGGCGATCCAGGGATCGCCGGGCTTGGGAAGGGGGCGGGTATGGATCGGCTCGGCACCCGTTGTGGACGTCCCCTCTACCCTCAGCCGCTCGGCGCCGCGACCGACGAGGCCGCGCCAGATCAATCCAAGCGCCGGCGCGCCGATGATGCCGAGCAGCGGCGTGCCGTTCGTCACCAGCGCGAGGTTGACGGTGAACTCGTCTCGCCCCGCGACGAATTCCTTGGTGCCGTCAAGCGGGTCGATCAGGAAGAAGCTGCCGCGGTAAGGCAGGCTCACCGGATGCGCCCGCTCTTCGGACAGTGCCGGAATATCGCCGATCAATTGCGCCAATCCATCGCCAATGATGCGGTCGGCGGCGAAATCGGCTTCCGTGACCGGCGATCCGTCGGCCTTGCCCTCGATGGCCAAGGTGCTGCGATTGACCCCCATAATGGCGGCGCCAGCCCGTCGCACAAGATCGGTCAAGGGTTCCATCAGCGCCGCCGCGGCGTCGGCCTCGACATTGCGTCCGGATGAGGCTGCCGCATTCATGGCCGGAACTCATATGCTGTTCGTGTTCTCATTTCACTCCCGTCCGATGCTGGCAGCGTGCGCGTCCGCAGTGTATCAAGCCCCAAGCATGTGTGATTCGCCTAATTCACCGCGCGATCCGCGGATTTCCAGGAACACCCCCCAGGAACACCCCAGGAATAACTCCATGTCCGGCATCCCCGCTCCCGGTTCCGTCCCCGATAACCTCGAACTTGCCGCGCTATTGTGCTCGCGGGTTTGCCACGATCTCATCAGCCCGGTCGGCGCCATCGTCAATGGGCTCGAGGTCCTCGACGATAATCCAAAACCGGAAGACCGCGACTTCGCGCTCGAGCTGATCCGCAAGAGCGCCAAGACCGCGTCGGCGCGATTGCAGTTCTGCCGCCTGGCGTTCGGCGCGGCCGGATCGTCGGGCGCGCAGATCGACCTCGGCGACGCCCAGACCATGGCGCGGGGACACATCGAGGACGGCAAGGCCACGATCGCGTGGAATTTGCCGCGGCTGCTGCTGCCGAAGAACCGGGTCAAGTTGCTTCTGAACATGCTGATCATCGCGCAACAAACCATTCCGCGCGGCGGCACGCTGACGGTCGATCCGATCGGCCAGGGCGAGGCGATGGGGTTTCGCATCACCGCCGCCGGATTGAACGCCCGCCTGCCGCAAAATATCGCCGACCAGTTGAGCGGTAACCAGGCCTCGGCGGTCGATGCCCATGCGGTGCAGCCCTATTATACAAGGCTGCTTGCCCAGGCCTGCGGGCTCCATGTGGCGCTGGCGCCGGACGGCGAGGCGGTGATCGTCACAGCCTCTTAAAATAGGTTGTCTGTGTCCAATATGGTTAACCGAAGCTTTACAGACGGCCCCCGGATTCAAAGGGGCCGTCTTATCTCTTTGTTGAGGGCGTTCTTTTCCAGTTACTCAACCAATATTAAACGCTTTGCATAGAAGCTGGCCAAATTCCGAAAGGCGCGTCGACCTCGCGCGCCCGAGCGTACGAAGGCCAGTTTCATGGATGATTTGTTGCGGGAATTCCTGACGGAGACCAGCGAGAGCCTGGACACTGTCGACAATCAGTTGGTGCGGTTCGAGCAGGACCCGAACAACGCCAAAATTCTCGATAACATCTTCCGACTGGTTCACACCATCAAGGGCACTTGCGGCTTCCTCGGGTTGCCGCGGCTCGAGGCGCTGGCGCACGCCGGCGAGACGTTGATGGGCAAGTTCCGCGACGGCATGCCGGTCACCGCGGAGGCGGTGTCGCTGATTCTCGCCAGCATCGACCGTATCAAGGAGATTCTCGGAGGGCTCGAGGCGACCGAGACCGAGCCCGAGGGCAGCGACGAAGACCTGATCGTCAAGCTGCACGACATGGTCGAGCGCGGCATGCACGCGATGGAGCAAGGCGCGTCCAAGCCGGCCGTTGCCGCGCCCCCCCCTAAGCCGGCGGCCACCCACGGCACGCTGATCGACCAGACGTTGGAGCGGCCGCTGCGTCCCGGCGAAGTGTCGCTGGATGAACTGGAGCGCGCCTTCCGCGAGACCAAGACCGAACAAGATACGGAGGGAACGCTGGTGCCACAGACACTGGAACGGCCGCTGCGTCCCGGCGAGGTGTCGCTGGACGAACTCGAGCGCGCCTTCCGCTCGACCGCAACCGAGGTCAAGCCGGCGCATGCTGCAAAAGCCGCAGCTCGCGCGCCAGCCGCCGAACCGGCGGCATCAGCGAAAGAAAAAGAGAAAAAGCCATCCGCCAAGAAGTCCGTTGTCGAGGTCGAAGCGGCGGAGAGCGATCGCGTCGCCAACCAGTCGATCCGGGTCAACGTCGACACGCTCGAACATCTGATGACGATGGTCTCGGAGCTGGTGCTGACCCGCAACCAGCTGCTCGAGATCAGCCGCCGCAACGAGGACACCGAGTTCAAGGTGCCGCTGCAGCGGCTCTCCAACGTCACCGCCGAGCTGCAGGAAGGCGTCATGAAGACGCGGATGCAGCCGATCGGCAATGCCTGGCAGAAACTGCCGCGCATCGTGCGCGACCTCTCGGGCGAACTCGGCAAGCAGATCGAACTCGAGATGCACGGCGCCGACACCGAGCTCGACCGCCAGGTGCTCGACCTGATCAAGGATCCGCTCACCCACATGGTGCGCAACTCGGCCGACCACGGGCTGGAGACGCCGGCCGAGCGCGCCGCCGCCGGCAAGCCGGAGCAGGGCACCATCCGCCTCTCCGCCTATCACGAAGGCGGCCACATCATCATCTGCATCGCCGACAACGGCCGCGGGCTCAACACCGAGAAGATCAAGGCCAAGGCGGTCGCCAGCGGGCTCGTCAGCGAGGCCGAGCTCGAGAAGATGACGGAAGCCCAGATCCACAAGTTCATCTTCGCGCCGGGCTTCTCGACCGCCGCCGCCGTCACCTCCGTCTCCGGCCGCGGCGTCGGCATGGACGTGGTGCGCACCAATATCGACCAGATCGGCGGCACCATCGACATCAAGTCGGTGGCCGGCGAGGGTTCTTCCGTCACCATCAAGATCCCGCTGACCCTGGCCATCGTCTCGGCGCTGATCGTGGAAGCCGCGCGGCGACCGCTTTGCCATTCCGCAGCTCTCGGTGGTCGAACTGGTGCGGGCGCGCGCCAACTCCGAGCACCGCATCGAGCGCATCAAGGACACCGCGGTGCTTGCGGCTGCGCAACAAGCTGTTGCCGCTGATGCACCTGAAGAAGCTGCTCGGATCGACGACGGCTCCTCGTCCGATCCCGAGAACGGCTTCATCGTGGTGACGCAAGTCGGCAGCCAGACCTTCGGCATCGTGGTCGACGGCGTGTTCCACACCGAAGAAATCGTGGTCAAGCCGATGTCGACCAAGCTGCGTCACATCGACATGTTCTCCGGCAACACCATTCTGGGCGACGGCGCCGTGATCATGATCATCGATCCCAACGGCATCGCCAAAGCGCTCGGCGCCTCCGGCGCGGCCTCCCACGAGATCGCCGACGAGAATGCCGCCTCGCACGCCAGCTCCGGCGAGCAGCTGACCTCGCTTCTGGTGTTCCGCGCCGGCTCGACCCAGCCCAAGGCGGTGCCGCTCGGCCTCGTCACCCGGCTCGAGGAGATCGCGGCCGACAAGATCGAGCTCTCCAACGGCCGCTACATGGTGCAGTACCGCGAGCAGCTGATGCCGCTGGTGCAGATGGACGGGCGTCAACGTCCAGCACCTCCGGCGCGCAGCCGATCCTGGTGTTCGCCGACGACGGCCGCGCGATGGGGCTCGTGGTCGACGAGATCATCGACATCGTCGAGGAACGGCTGCACATCGAGGTCGCCGGCAAGCGGGCAGGGCATTCTGGGCTCCGCCGTGATCAAGGGCCAGGCCACCGAAGTGATCGACGTCGGCCATTTCCTGCCGATGGCGTTCGCCGACTGGTTCAGCCGCAAGGAGATGCGGCCCTCGGCAACCTCGCAATCGGTGCTGCTGGTCGACGATTCGGCCTTCTTCCGCAACATGCTGGCGCCGGTGCTCAAAGCCGCGGGCTACCGGGTGCGGGTCGCCCCCAACGCGCAGGAAGGCCTCACCGCGCTGCGCTCGGGGCAGAACTTCGACGTGGTGCTGACCGACATCGAGATGCCCGACATGAACGGGTTCGAATTCGCCGAGACCATCCGCGCCGATGCGCATCTGAGCTCGATGCCGATCATCGCGCTGTCTTCGCTGGTTTCGCCGGCCGCGATCGAGCGCGGACGGCTCGCCGGCTTCCACGACTACGTCGCCAAGTTCGACCGTCCGGGCCTGATCGCGGCGCTGAAAGAACAGACCGCCGAGATCGACCGGGCGGCGTGAAACAAGTTCGGCCCGGCATGAGGAACGTTTGATATGACGAACAAGACCCAGATGAGCGAAGGCACGGTCGCCGAATACGTCACCGCCGTGATCGGCGGGCAGTTGTTCGGCCTGCCGATCTCGCGCGTGCAGGACGTGTTCATGCCGGAGCGGCTGACGCGGGTGCCGCTGTCCTCCAGCGAGATCGCGGGCGTGCTCAATCTGCGCGGCCGCATCGTCACCGTGGTCGACATGCGCGCCCGCCTCGGGCTGCCCAAGGCAGCGGACGGCCAGCCGCCGATGGCGGTCGGCGTCGACCTGCGCGGTGAATCCTATGGCCTGTTGATCGACCAGATCGGCGAAGTGCTGCGCCTGCCCGACGACGGCCGCGAGGAAAATCCCGTCAATCTCGATCCGCGCATGGCCAAGCTCGCCGGCGGCGTCCATCGCCTCGACGGCCAGCTCATGGTGGTGCTCGACGTCGATCGCGTCCTCGAAATCGCGCCGGAACTGATGGCGGCCTAAGACGCGGCGACGCCGCGTTGCAACGGAAATGTCCCTTAGGGGATTGCAAGAAGTAGAGGCTGATATGAGAACATGTCTGGTCGTCGATGACTCGAGCGTCATCCGAAAAGTCGCGCGACGGATCCTGGAAGGCCTCGATTTCCAGATCGTCGAAGCCGAGGACGGCGAGAAGGCGCTGGAAGTCTGCAAGCGCGGCTTGCCCGACGCCATCCTGCTCGACTGGAACATGCCGATCATGGACGGCTATGAATTCCTCGGCAATCTGCGCCGCATGCCCGGCGGCGATGTCGCCCAAGGTGGTGTTCTGCACCACCGAGAACGATGTCGCCCACATCGCGCGCGCGCTGCACGCCGGCGCCAACGAATACATCATGAAGCCGTTCGACAAGGACATCGTTACCGCGAAGTTCCAGGAAGTCGGCCTTATCTGATCTAACGCCCATCGATCCGGCGGCTGAATGGCCCTCGGCGTTTCGTCCGTCTGTCGTGCCGCTTAAGCCGTGTCTGGTGAGTAATGAGTGTTGCGTTGGTAAGCCCTTCGGCCCCGACTTCGACACGGCAAGAGCCGCTGCGGGTCATGGTGGTCGATGATTCCGTCGTCATCAGGGGATTGATCTCCCGCTGGATCGGCGCCGAGCCGGACATGGTGGTCGCGGCATCGCTGCGCACCGGCCTTGACGCGGTCAACCAGACTCGAACGCATCAATCCCGACGTCGCCGTGCTCGACATCGAAATGCCGGAGCTCGACGGCATCTCGGCGCTGCCGCAGCTGCTGGCGAAGAAGCGCAACCTCATCATCATCATGGCCTCGACGCTGACCCGCCGCAACGCGGAGATCAGCTTCAAGGCGCTGTCGCTCGGCGCCTCCGACTACATTCCAAAGCCCGAGAGCACGCGCGAGGCGTCCGCCGCCGAAATCTTTCACCACGACCTGATCCAGAAAATTCGCTCGTTCGGCGCCAAGCTTCGCCGTGCGGTCCCCACGGCGCCGTCGCCGCCCCTGGCGCCGGCGCTGGGTCGGTTGCGTCGCGCCATCGTCCCGGCCTCAGTCCTCGCCGGTTGCGCCGCTGCAGCTGGTGCGCCGCGCATTCGGCATGCAGGCGCCGCGCGTGCTTCTGATCGGTTCATCGACCGGCGGCCCGCAGGCGCTGATGTCGCTGGTCGCCGAGATCGGTCCGGTGATCGACCGGTTTCCCGTGCTTGATCACGCAACACATGCCGCCGACCTTCACGACGATCCTGGCCGAGCATCTGGCGCGCGCGAGCCATCGGCCGGCGCGCGAAGCCGTCGACGGCGAGATCGTCAAGGCTGGCCAGATCTATCTCGCGCCGGGCGGCCGCCACATGCGCGTCGTACCGGCATGGCGCCGACGCCGTGATTGCGCTCGACGACGGCCCGCCGGTCAATTTCTGCAAGCCCGCCGTCGATCCGTTGTTCACCTCCGCGATCGATGTCTGGCAGGGCGGCATTCATGTCGGTGATCCTGACCGGCATGGGCTCGGACGGCATGCGCGGCGGCAAGGACATCGTTGCGGCCGGCGGCAGCGTGATCGCCCAGGACGAAGCCACGAGCGTGGTGTGGGGAATGCCGGGCGCGGCCGCGAATGCGGGCATTTGTGCGGCGGTCCTGCCGCTCAACCAGATCGCACCGAAACTGGTTCGATTGTTTTCGGGAGATCGTTCGTGACGCCGTTGGATTATGAGTATCTGCGCAAGCTCCTGAAGGAGCGTTCCGGCCTCGACCTGTCGGCCGACAAGCAATATCTGGTCGAAAGCCGGCTGGTGCCGCTCGCGCGAAGGGTTGGTCTTCCCGGCATTCCCGAGCTGGTGCAGAAAATGAAGGGCGCGGGCGCCGACGCGCTGACCGCCGACGTGGTCGAGGCGATGACCACCAACGAAACCTTCTTCTTCCGCGACAAGATCCCGTTCGATCATATGCGCGAGACGATCCTGCCGGCTTTGACGAAAGCCCGCGCCAACCGCCGCACCCTGCGGATCTGGTCGGCGGCTTCCTCGACCGGGCAGGAGCCCTATTCGATCGCGATGTGCTGAGAGAGGCAGGCGCAGGCGCTGGCGGGCTGGCGGATCGAAATCGTCGCGACCGATCTGTCGCAAGGCGTGCTCGAGAAATCCAAGGCCGGAATCTTCAGCCAGTTCGAAGTCCAGCGCGGGCTGCCGATCCAGATGCTGGTCAAGTATTTCACCCAGGTCGGAGAGCTGTGGCAGCTCAATGCCGATATCCGCGGCATGGTCCAGCACCGGCAGCTGAACCTGTTGCAGGATTTCTCCCATCTCGGAACGTTCGACGTGATCTTCTGCCGCAACGTCCTGATCTATTTCGACCAGGACACCAAGGCGGCGATCTTCGAGCGCCTGGCGAAGCAGCTCGAACCCGACGGCATGCTGATGCTGGGCGCGGCCGAATCGGTGGTCGGGATCACCGACGCGTTCAAGCCCTATCCGGACGGCGCGGGCTGTACCAGCCCAATCCGGCGCGCACCGGACGCCCGATCGGCGGCGCGGCCGCGCTGCAGGCGCTGAAGGTGGTCGCATCCGCGCGCTAGCGCATGATCCGGAAAAGCATGCCCTCGGGGCGCGACCCGATGGCTGGGAACCGGCTTTCCCTCGCGACAAACGCGAAGCGGTTTGCGCGGAGATCACGCCCCAACAAAAGATATTCAGGCGGCTTACAGGATCGCGTGCGGCAGGAACCGCGACGTATTGCCGGTGATCGGATTCTCGTCCTCGCGGATCGACAGCCCGCATGGCGTGTGATCGACCAGCCAGCTTCCGAGCACCGGATATTGGTCCGAAAAATTCGGCAGCGGCGCCAGCGCCTGGCGGATGAACCCCTCGGCGCCATACGGCCCCTCCTGCTCCACCAGCGTCGCGCCGGCGCTGACCAGCGTGACGTTGGCGCCTTCGCGCGAATAGAGCGGCTTGCGCACAAAGGAGGTGCCGAGCTGCGCGGCATTCGGGTCGTCCTCGAAGAAGGCCGGCAACAGATTGGGATGGCCGGGAAACATCTCCCACAACAACGGCAAGCATGCCCTTGTTGGACAGCATGGCCTTCCATGGCGGCTCGATCCAGCGCGTCGGCGCTTCGAGCAGCCGTCGCGCCGAACTCGTCGTGGAACATCCATTCCCAGGGATAGAGCTTGAAGGCGAGTTCGATGTCGCGATTGTCGAGATCGACGAAGCCGCCATCGTCGCGCCAGCCGATGTCCTCGATGTCGATCATGGTCGTATCGAGGCCGGCCTGCCTTGCGGTGTCCTCGAGATAGGCGAGCGTGCCGGCATCCTCGGTGTTTTCGGTGGTTCCGGTCAGATGCAGGTGACGGCCGAGCGCCGAGTTTCTTCCAGCCTCGATCAGCCGCTCATGGATCGAGTTGAACTGGTCGGCGCCAGCGGGAATGATGCGCCGCTCGATCGCCTGCTCGAGCCAGGTCCATTGAAACACCGCGGCCTCGAAGATCGAGGTCGGGGTATCCGCGTTGTATTCCAGCAGTTTTGCCGGCCCGCGCCCGTCGAAACTGAGATCGAGCCGGCCGTAGAGGCTGGCTTCGTCGCGGTGCCAGCTTTCGCGAGATCAGCGGCCAGAACGCCTCCGGGATCTTCAACCGGCGCAGATATTTCTCGTCATCGATCGCGCGGGCGACCAGTTCGAGGCACATCGCGTCGATCTCGCCTGTCGGCGCCTCGATCTGACGTTCGATCTCATCGAGCGTGAACGCGTAATAGGCGCGCTCGTCCCAGTAGCGCTCGCCGTCGATGGTGTGGAAATCAAACCCGCATGCTTCGGCGGTGGTGTGCCAGTCGTCGCGTTCGAGGCAGACGATGCGCTGCATCGCCGAACGCTCAGCCGCCGCCGTGACGCATGGCCGTGGCCATGGAAGCGATGCGGCGCGGCACCGAAGCCGCCATAGACCGCGCGGCAATACGGGCCTGCCGTTCGGACCCGGCACGGCCTCGCAGCCCGGGGCCGCAGCTGCGCCGCACAAAACCCATCGATACAGCGCCGACGGCCGCGCTACCCATCAATGGTCAGCACGACGCGGCGCGAGCGTTTCATGTTGCGGCCCTTCGCTGTCCGAAGATCTAGCTGTTCGAAGATCTGGCGGTTCAAGAATTGTCGCCAAGCAACCGATCCTCGCTGACGACTGGCCGATGAGGCAAGCGAAACTAGGTGATTTCACGGCATCGTGCGGGCTTTGCGGCCGGCTCGCGCAACTTTCCTTAGCCGCCGCCGGAAAAGCCGAACGCGCGCGCAAACGAGCCGAAGCCGCCGCGCGTCACGGCGCCCGAGCTTGCATCGGAGGAGGCGGCCGATGACGACCGGCCGGATGAGCTATCGCCGCCTAAGAAGCCGTGACGCGACGACCATCCGTCATGCCGCCGCCGGACGATCCGCGTGGCGCACAGCCGGTGCTACCTTGCGGGACCGCCGGCGCCGTCATTCCCGGAGGAGTTCGGCTGGCAATTCTCCCTCGGCATCAGCGCATAGGCGCCGCCGCCGACCGCCAAGGTGCCCATCATGAGCAGCCCAACATGGCCGGAGCGCTTGACGGGCGCTGGCGGCGGCGTCGCCACAGGCCTGCGCTTGCCAAACTCCTTGTTGGACGGCCGTTCCGCCATGGTCAGTAGATCATCGAGGCGGCGTTGAGCGCGCCGGCGGCAAGCGAAGACAGCCCGAGCCAGATCGCCGGCGGCGAGCTCACCCGCGGCGATCCGCGCCGACAGGTTCGGCACCGGTATCTTGACGATGAAAAACACCACGATCTGGACGATCAAGCGCGATCGCGCTCCAGATCAGGCAATCCACGACATTGGCGGCATGGGCGATGGCGCTGACCACCGGCAGCACGAAGCCGAGCAGGCTCAAGCCAAGCGCGATCGCCGCGGCCGGATCGTTGTCGCGGATCAGCTGGAACTCGTTGTGCAGCGTGACGCGGGTGTAAACAAATAGATAGGCCACCACGGCGACGAGCGCCGGTGCAGAAATAGACCAGGAAGGCCGGCAGCCCGGCGAGCGATTGAAGGATCATTCAAGGCCCCGAATCGTCCGACAACATTGAAGAACACGGTCGCACGATCCGTCTGTCGAGGCACGCCAATAGCGGGTTCAATCCCCAAAACAAAGCCCCGCCAATCACGGCGGGGTCCAGTCGGAAGGCGTGCTGCAATCGGCGCGTCGCAGGCGCCGCCGGTGTGACGAAAGCGCTCTGATCAAACCAGGCTTCTCAACTTGTTTGCACCACGAGAAGCCGAGATTTGTTCAAAGAAGGGATGTCGCAAAAGATATAGTTTTCGCAAACCTGCCCGCTGGCCGTGGTCTTGACGCGGTCGCAGCCGTTGAATTGGAAGCGGCCTCCCGGACCTTGTTCCAGTTGCGATCCAGCGAATGAAGTGCAGGTCACCCGACGTCGCATATTCCGGCACGGCCAGGGACCAGTCGGGACAAACGTTGAGGATGTCGGCAATCACGCCGAGATAGAGGTCGATATCGCGGACGTCGCCAATCGGCCTTGGCCAATGGCCGATGATGTCGCTGGTGATCCTGCTACGAATGGCCGGAACCATTGAGATATCTGGCTTGGCCCAAAAGGCCCGGAACCCGTCGATCGTCCATCCGCGGGAAGAGTTTACGATTTCATGGCGCGTCATGTCTGACCTCCTGCCGCTCACATCGAGGAGAGGTGTGCGACAGCTTGATCAGAACATCGATTACTTCGAAGGTAGTTTGCCGGCGGAAGTCCTCATGCCTTTTCTCGGACAGGATAAGGCGTGCGCCGCCCCTCAAACAAAAACCCCGCCATTTGCGGCGGGGTCCAGTCGGGAGGAGTGAGCCGTACGGGCTCGCTACTAAAACCCTGATCAGGCGGGAATGCGCTCTTCGACTTCGTGCGGCTCGCGCAGCACATAGCCGCGGCCCCACACGGTCTCGATGAAGTTGCGGCCCTCGGAGGCGTTCGCAAGCTTCTTGCGCAGCTTGCAGATGAAGACGTCGATGATCTTCAATTCGGGCTCGTCCATGCCGCCATAGAGATGGTTCAAGAACATTTCCTTGGTCAGCGTGGTGCCCTTGCGCAAGCGAGAGCAGCTCCAGCATCTGGTATTCCTTGCCCGTCAGATGCACGCGCTGGCCGCCGACCTCGACCGTCTTGGTGTCGAGATTGACCACGAGATCGCCGGTCTGGATCACCGACTGGGCGTGGCCCTTGGAACGGCGCACGATCGCATGGATGCGGGCGACCAATTCGTCCTTGTGGAAGGGTTTGGTCATGTAGTCGTCGGCGCCGACGCCGAGACCCTTGACCTTGTCCTCGATGCCGGCGAGGCCGGAGAGGATCAGAATGGGAGTCTTGATCTTCGAGACCCGAAGCTGCTTGAGCACGTCGTAGCCCGACATGTCCGGCAGGTTGAGGTCGAGAAGGATAATGTCGTAATCGTAAAGCTTTCCGAGATCGACGCCTTCTTCCCCGAGGTCCGTCGTATAGACGTTGAAACTCTCGGACTTGAGCATCAATTCGATCGACTGCGCGACGGCGCTGTCATCTTCAATCAGCAAAACGCGCATGCCAGTCCCCCATAGTCGCCGCTCCGGGCGTCAGGTCGGCCGCACTTGCGGCACTCAAAACGCCTTTGAACAACTGATTCGGATCCTGACGGGACATGGTTAACAAAATCTGATTCTGTTTCGCAAGGTCTTACAGTGCAATTTTTATCGAATCGCCCTAAGATATTGCGTCGAAGCAGCTTTTCCTATCCGTATCCGCTCAAGTTCCGCTTTAAGAGACGGGTCTAACCAACTCCCACGACTCGACTGTTCCTTCTGAACAGCCGAGCGTTCCCAGTCACCAAAGACAGTGACGCAATGATTAACGATGCGGGTAAACACGAAGTTAAGCGCGGGCTGCAAATACGCGAAAACTTAAGGTTTTCGCAATGAAGGCGCTCGCCGAGCAGATCAGCGACATCGACGGCGTCAACATATATGGCCGGGTCGTCGGTGTGCGCGGCCTGATGGTCGAGATCGCGGGGCCGATCCACGCGATGTCGGTCGGCGCCCGCATCGTGATCGAGACCGGCGGCAACCGCTTCATCCCCTCCGAGGTGATCGGCTTCTCCGGCAACAACGCCGTGGTGATGCCGTTCGCCGGCCTGGAGGGCGTCAGGCGCGGCTGCCGCGCTGTCATCGCCAACGCCGCAAGCCAGGTGCGGCCGTCGCCGGCCTGGCTCGGCCGCGTCCTCAATGCGATGGGCGAACCGATCGACGGCAAGGGGCCGTTGCCGCAAGGCGGCTCGCCGATGCCGTTCCGCAACGCGCCGCCGCCGGCGCATTCGCGCAAGCGGGTCGGCCTCCCGCTCGATCTCGGCGTTCGCGCGCTCAATACCTTCCTGACCTGCTGCCGCGGCCAGCGGCTCGGCATCTTCGCCGGCTCCGGCGTCGGCAAGTCGGTGCTGCTGTCGATGCTGGCGCGCAATGTCGATGCCGACATCACCGTGATCGGTCTCGTCGGCGAACGTGGCCGCGAGGTGCAGGAATTTCTGCAGGACGATCTTGGCGAAGAGGGGCTGGCGCGCTCGGTGGTGGTGGTGGCGACCTCCGACGAGCCCGCCTTGATGCGGCGGCAGGCGGCCTATCTGACGCTTGCGATCGCGGAATATTTTCGCGACGAAGACAAGGACGTGCTGTGCCTGATGGATTCGGTGACGCGTTTTGCCATGGCGCAGCGCGAGATCGGCCTGTCCGCCGGCGAGCCGCCGACCGCCAAGGGCTATACGCCGACCGTGTTCACCGAATTGCCGAAGCTGCTGGAGCGCGCCGGCCCGGGCGTCGGCGCCGGCACCATCACCGGCATCTTCACGGTGCTGGTCGACGGCGACGACCATAATGAGCCGATCGCCGACGCGGTGCGCGGCATCCTGGACGGCCATGTCGTGATGGAGCGCGCGATCGCCGAACGTGGGCGCTATCCCGCGATCAACATCCTCAAATCGGTGTCCCGCACCATGCCGAAATCGGCCGATCCGGCCTATTTGCCCGTCATCACGCGAGGCCGGCAGGTGATGGCGACCTATGCCGACATGGAGGAATTGATCCGCCTTGGCGCCTATCGCGCGGGGTCGAGCGCGGAAGTCGACGAGGCGATCCGCCTGCACGAGCCGCTGGAGACCTTCCTGCGCCAGGCCAAGGACGAAGTGACAGGATTAAGCGAGGGTTACCGGCAGCTTGAGCAAATCCTTACAAGTTTGGAAACGGAACGCTAACTTTGTCAGGCCATCATCCGCGCCACACAATTAGCTATGCCGGCGGGGCCCTTAACGGGAGCCGGCTCTGTCCCGCGTCAAAATGGGACTTCTGGGGAGTATGAGTTGATGAAGTCACGTGAAACGCTGATCCGCCTGAAGAAGTTTCAGGTCGACGAAAAGCGCCGAAGGGTCGCCCAGATCGAAGGCATGATCGCCGACTTCCAGCGCATGTCGGTCGACCTCGAGCGCGAAATCCAGAGTGAGCAGGAGCGCGCCGGGATCAACGATCCCACGCACTTCGCCTATCCGACCTATGCCAAGGCCGCGATCCAGCGCCGCGAGAACCTGACCCGGTCCGCCGACGAACTGCGGATCCAGCTCGAAGACGCCAAGGGCCTGTTGTCCGAAGCTTTCGAAGAGCTCAAGAAGGTCGAGCTGCTCGACGAGCGCGACCAGGCCCGTGAACGCGCCGAGGAGAACGCCCGGGAACAGGCCGATCTCGACAGCATCGGCTTGATGCGCGCCCGCATTGGCGCGATCGCCTGACGCTCCCTCTCTAGTTTCTCAGCACCGTCAAGACCCGGGTCGCAAGGCCCGGGTTTTCTTATTTAATTTCACAAATTGGCCCTCCGGCGAATTGGTGGACAGGAGTTGGGCAAGGTATGATACGAGGGGTTTTCGGACTGCCGCTCCCGGGTGTTGAGAAGCGATGGGGATCGCGATTTTGGGGGGAAGTTGAATGCTGACGCCGGCTGAGCTGGTCTGGCTGATCGCCGCTGTTGCCAAGGGGGATGAGGCTGCTTTCGAGCGGCTCTATGCCGCGACGCGGGCGAAACTCTTCGGCGTCGTGCTCCGTATCTTGCGCCGACAGGATCTCGCGGAGGAGGTCATTCAGGAGGCGTACGTCAAGATCTGGAACAGTGCGGGGCAGTTCAATCCCGGTCTGTCGTCACCGATCACATGGATGGCATCGATTGCCCGCAACCGCGCCATCGACGTGGTGCGCAAACGCACCGAGCTTTCGCTCGAGGATGAGCCGGCGGCGACGGAAGTCGCAGCCGACAGCCCGGATCCGCTGGCGCGACGCGAAATGACCGAAGAGCTGAAACGCCTTCTGGAATGCGTCGGCCGTCTTGAGCCGGATCGTCAGAAGCTTGTGCTGCTCGCCTATTACAACGGCTGGAGCCGCGAGCAACTGGCGCAGAAATTCGAGACGCCGGTGAACACGGTGAAGACCTGGCTGCGCCGCAGCCTGCTGGATATCCGGGAGTGCCTTGGACTTGGATAATGGCCTATAGCGAAGACCATATCGCGCTCGCCGCGGAATATGCGCTCGGCACCCTCGACGCCGACGAGCGGACGCAGGTCGAGACCATGATGGCGGTCGACAAGGATTTCACGGTGATGGTGCAAGCCTGGGAATTCAGGCTCGGCGTGCTGAACCAGATGGTCGGATCGGTCGAGCCGCGGCCAATGGTCTGGGACAACATCAAGGCCGCGATCAGCCATTCCGAACAGCAAGCGCCGCTGGTGCTGCCGGACGCGCCGGCGCAGGCGGTCGCTGTTCCCGTGGTGGTCGAACCGCCCCCGGGCGTGGACAGCTCGAATGTGATCCAGCTCTCGAACCGGTTCCGGCTGTGGCGCAGCATTGCCATGACGGCGAGCGCGATCGCAGCAGCACTTGTCGCGCTGCTCTCGATCGAGGTCTATCAGCCGGACCTCTTGCCCGAAGGCATGCGTCCGAAGCCGCGAACGCAGGTGGTCGAGGTCAAGACCCCGGCCGCGGTGGCGCCGGCGGCGCAATATGTCGCTTTGCTGCAAGGTCAGAGCGGGGGGCCCGCCTTCATCCTCACGGTCGACGGAGCAACCAAGAATTTTACCGTGCGCAAGGTCGGCGCACCTGCCACCGACCCGGGCAAGAGCTACGAGCTCTGGCTGATCTCCGACAAGCTGCCGCGGCCGCGCTCGCTCGGCGTGATCAGCGGGAGCGATTTCACCGCGCGTCCGGTGCTGGCGGGCTACGACAGCGACGTCGTCAACGGCGCGACCTATGCGGTGACGGTCGAGCAGGCCGGCGGATCGCCTGACGGCAACCCGCACTCGTCGCCGGTCTATGCCGGCAAGCTGATCGAGACCGTACCGCCCGCCGCGCCGTCGCCGCGCTAGAGCTGCGAGCGGCGGACAGCGCTTCAGTTCGTCAGCGTCGCCCACTGCGAGGCCATCGCTCGGCACCGCGCTGTGACAAGGCAAATATCGTAAACGTCGGGTTCGATGCGCCCGCGGTCGGAAAGATGCTCGGCCCCGCCACCCAAAGATTTGGGATTTCGTGGCTCTGGCCATAGCTGTCGACGACGGAATCGCTGGCAGCTAGTGCCCATGATGGTCCCGCCCATCAGGTGGCTGGTCGGGATCGACCCGCGGGCCGACCACGCCTCCTTTGCCCCGCTCGCCTTGGCGATTTTCAATCCTTCCTCGAGATTGGCATTCCACAGCGCCACGCGCATCCTGGTCGTAGCTGTGGGTCAGCTTGCCGAGCGGCATGCCGAACTCGTCCTTTTCGCTTGTCGAGTTCGACGCGGTTTTCCATGTTCGGCTGTTCTTCGCCGAAGGTCTTGATGCCCGGCGAGACCGCGCGCCGCCCGCTTCATGTAGTCGGCGAGCTCCGGCCCGAACAAATCGGCGCGCGAATTCGCAAGATCGGTGGTCTTCAGCGCAAACCCTGCCGTGATGAAGGAACTGCCGAACGCGCCGGGATGGCTGGTCTTGGCGTAACGCTCGTAGGACATGTACTGCACGGCGATCGTGCCCATGTGGTTTTGCACATCCTCGTCGAACATCCCCCAGGTCGAGGCGACATGATGCGACATCATGAACCGGCCGACGAGGCCGCTCGCGTTCCCGAGGCCGTTGGCGTGCTTGTCGGTCGCGGAGTTGAGCAGCAGCCGCGGATTTTGCGCCGACCATGCCGCCAGCACGCACCACGCTTGCTTCCTGGGTCTGCTTTTGCTGCTTGTCGTCGTAATACTCGACGCCGGTGACCCGCGTGCCGGCCTGGTTGGTGAGGACGCGCGTCACCGTTGACAAGGCGCGAACCTCGGCGCCGGCCTTGCGCGCGTCGCCGAGATAGGTGATCTGCGGATTGGCGAGCGCCCCGATCGGGCAGCCGACGTGGCACCAGCCGTCATAGAGGCAAGCGGGCCGTCCGTTGAACTCCACCGAATTCATGCCGACCGGCGCCGGCACCATCGCAATGCCCGAGGCTTCGAAGCCCTTCAGCCAGATCTCGCCGTTGCGAAAGGTCTTCATCGGCGGCATCGGGTAGGCGGCTCGCCGCCGGCCGCCATTTCTCCTCGGCCTTCGCGTCGCCGGAGACGCCGATCTCGCGCGCGACCTTGTCGTAGAACGGCGCACGTCTGCGTAAGCGATCGGCCAGTCCTGGGCGCGGTTGTGCTCGCTCTTGACCTTGAAATCGGTCGGCAGCAGCCGCGGAAAGTTGGCGTAGTAGTGCAACGCCGCCCCGCCGACGCCCCAGCCGCCCTGGCGGCGTAGGCCATCGGGTTCTTGCCTTCGAGCAGGATCGGCGCGCCGGCCGGCTTGATGCGGCGGCCCCATATCTCGGAGCTGATGAGATCGGAGAGCTCCCAGTCCGGACCGGATTCCAGCAGCACGACCTTCTTGCCCGCCTTCGCCAGCACCGACGCATAGACCGAGCCGGACGCACCGGCGCCAACGATGACGACGTCCACTTTCTCGTTCGTCATCTCACCACCTCTTTTCCGGCGGGATGTGCGGCATATAGGGGATGCCGAGCGCCTCGTAGCCTTCCATCGTGCCGTAGACGACGTCGACGGCGTCGGCGCGAAGCACGGCATAAACCAGCGCACCCGGCCGCCCGGTCCAGCCCTCGATCTTGTTCTGCCGCATCAGATCGACGAATTCGCCGCTGATCGGCCGCCGACAAGCTCGCGCGAAATTCCGCCCGAACATCTTGCGGCTTGCGTCGTCGACCGTCGTGATGGCGGTGCGGTAGAACTCCGCGAACGGCGGACGGAAGTTGAAGATGCGGGCCTGCAGCAGCGATTCGTGCGGCGGCTACCGAAAGCTGCTGATCGATGAAGTGCGCGATCCCGGATTCACGCGCCTGCGGCACCAGCGTCTCGCCGAGCGCCTCGAGCGTTTCGCCCTGATGGGCATCGAGCAGCCGGAACGGAACGCCGCGCGCTCTGGCTTCTCCGGCGGCCATGATGACTTCGGCGCCGCCGACCGTGAACGCCAGCGCACCCAGGGTCGCGCCTTTGACAAAGCCGCGTCGGCCGATGTCTGCCATCGTCATCTCCTCCCGGAGCGATTTTGATTATTTTGTTTTGTGAAGGCTTAGAAGACCTCTTGCGTCATTACTGAGCAGGTCCGGACCTAGTCAAGCGATCAGGACCGGCCCATGGTCCGCAACTCATGCCCCACAAAAAAGAAAACGCCCGTGGGGAGCGGGCGTTTTCGGTAGTCAACTTGGGGGTAGTTGGGGTCTTCTACATACTCACGTGGCGACTTTGGGGGGCTGATAAAGAGCCGCGTGAATTCACAAATTCATTAGCGCACCATCGACGTGTTCGAACTGGTGATCGCCACCGGCTTGCCGGCCTTGATGACGCGCGCGGTCTGGGTGTAGCCGTCGTCCGATACGAGCGAGCCGAGATGCCGAAGCCCGCCACCGCGATACCAGCAACCAGCGCCACGACCACGATCTTGAGATGGGTCGAGCGATCCGCGCTGTAGATCGAATGGTTCATCGAAGCCTCCTGCCGCCTTCCTGCGCTGTCCGCGATTGGTCGGCGTCCGTCCGCCGGCAGGTTCAACATCTCAGCCTAGCAAACGTGGGGATTCGGCTTCTAGTTCCAAAGAGGCGATCACAAGGCAGTGAAAAGACGTGAACGCGCGCGATCAGGCAACTCGCCGAGTGGTAAATTACAAAATATGTAAATTATTTCAATATCTTATGCTTAATATCACGTTCCGCGACGAAAAATGACGTTCGTGAACCGTCTGTCGAAGAAATCATTTGCCTGTGGCGAAAAAGCACCGGTCGGAACAGCTGCCTTGCGCCGCTAGACGCTGCCGACCGTCTTCAGCCGCGCCCGGGGATGGATTTCCGCCTGCGACAGCACCGTGGTTTGCGACCGGAAGCGCTCCACCAGCGAGCGCACGAACGGGCGGATCGCCGCCGAGGTCACCAGCACCGGCGCCTCGCCCTCGCGCGCGGCCTGCTCGAAGCGCTCGCGCACCACGGTCATGAACTCCGACAGTTTGGAAGGCTGCATCGCGAGGCTGCGTTCCTCGCCCTGGCCGATCAGCGATTCGGCAAAGGCCTGCTCCCATTTCGCCGACAGCGCGATCAGCGGCAGATAGCCGTTGTGGGAGGTGTTCTGCGCGCAGATCTGCCGCGCCAGCCGGGCGCGAACATGTTCGACCATGGTCGCCGGGTTGCGCGAGAACGCCAGCGCGTCGGCGATGCCTTCGAGAATGGTCGAGAGATCGCGGATCGAGATGCGCTCGGCCAGCAGCAGCTGCAGCACGCGCTGGATGCCCGAGATCGTGACCTGGCTCGGCACGATGTCCTTGATCAGTTCGCCCTGCTCCTTCGGCAGATCCTTCAGCAGTTTCTGCACCTCGCCATAGGACAACAGGTCCGACATGTTGTTCTTGAGCAGCTCGGTGAGATGGGTCGACAGCACGGTCGCGGCGTCGACCACCGTATAGCCCTTCAGCGAGGCTTCCTCCTTCAGGCTGGCGTCGACCCAGGTCGCCGGCAGTCCGAAGGTCGGCTCGATGGTGTGAATGCCGGGCACGCCGACCTGGCTGCCGGCGGGGTCCATGACCATGAACTGGTTCGGCCAGATCCGGCCGGTGCCGGCATCGACTTCCTTGATCTTGATGACGTAGGTGTTGGCCTCGAGCTGCACATTGTCGAGAATGCGCACCGCCGGCATCACAAAGCCCATCTCGATCGCGAGCGAGCGGCGCAGCGCCTTGATCTGCTCGGTCAGGCGGTCGGTGCCGTCGGGGCCGTTCACCAGCGGCAGCAGCGCATAGCCGAGTTCGATCTTGAGATCGTCGATCTTCAGCGCCGTCGCGATCGGCTCTTCCGCGGCCGCCGCGGCGGCGGCCGCGGCCGCGGGAGCCGCGGCTGCGGCTGCCTCGGCCGCCTTGGCGGCGCGCTTGCGCTTGCGCGCCGAAAACGCCAGCGCCGCCGCGCCGCCGCCGAGCAGCAGGAACGGAAGCATCGGAATGCCCGGCAGCATCGCCAGCACCAGCATCACGCCGGCCGACATGCCGAGCGCCTGCGGATAGCCGGAAAGCTGCTTCATCAGCGCCTTGTCGGCGGCGCCGCTGACGCCGGCCTTCGAGACCAGCAGGCCCGCCGCGGTGGAGACGATCAGCGCCGGCATCTGCGTGACCAGGCCGTCGCCGACGGTCAGCAGCGTGTAGGTGCGCGCGGCCTCGCCGAAGACGAGGCCCTGCTGGGCGACGCCGATGATGATGCCGCCGATGATGTTGATGAAGACGACCAGCAGGCCGGCGACCGCGTCGCCGCGCACGAATTTCGAGGCACCGTCCATGGCGCCGAAGAAGCCGCTTTCGTCTTCCAGCGCCTTGCGGCGCTCCTTGGCGACCTTCTCGTCGATCAGGCCGGCGGAGAGATCGGCGTCGATCGCCATCTGCTTGCCCGGCATGGCGTCGAGGTGGAAGCGCGCCGCGACTTCGGCGATGCGGCCCGAACCCTTGGTGATGACGACGAAGTTCACGATCACGAGGATCGCGAACACGATAATTCCGATCACGAAATTGCCGCCCATCACGAAATTGCCGAAGGCCTCGATGACGTGGCCGGCGGCGTCGGTGCCCTCATGGCCGCGCGACAGGATCAGCCGCGTCGAGGCGAGGTTGAGCGACAGCCGCAGCATGGTCGAGATCAGCAGGATGGTCGGGAACGAGGAGAATTCCAGCGGCGCCTGGATGAACAGCGACGTCATCAGGATCAGGATCGACAGCGTGATCGAGATCGCCAGGAAGAGATCGAGCACGATCGAGGGCAGCGGCAGGATCAGCACCACCAGGATGGTGAGGATGCCGAACGCCAGCGCGAGATCGCCGCGCTTCAGGATATTGCCGATTTCGCTGAGACTCGGAAATCCGGTCCCGCGGCGCCCCTGCGCCCTGACCTGCCGTGACATCGACCATGGTTGCTGCTTCCCCCCGCGAATGCCGGTCGCGGGCGCCAAACGTCTGCGCGGCGGCCGAAGGACCACCGTTTCGAAAGTGAGGCACCGCACTGGCGTCCACGGGTACTCCCCCGTTTTACGCGGCTGACGACACTCAACTTCACTGGGCAATTTTTGCCCGGTTTATGGTTAGGAAAGGGTTAATGGCGCGCGTCATTCCGGGGCGATGCGCAGCATCGAACCCGGAATCTCGAGATTCGGGGTTCACCGCGGAGCCTGTCATCGAGCCGCGCGTTGCGCGGACCCGCGCGCGCCGAAGTGACGCAGCTTCGCAATCTCGCCGCGCGATAGCGCCGAGCCGTGCACGAACCTTCTCCCTCGAAGAAATAGAGGCGCAGGAAAGCCGGTGCCGCCGCAC
>CAVQNB010000016.1:0-119683 GCA_963713785.1 uncultured Alphaproteobacteria bacterium | reverse complement strand
TGATCTTGAAATATTTCGGCCACTACAGCTTAGAGGGTACTGTGCGTATTAGGACAGCACCGCCGCCGGTGTCCTAATTAGGCGAATGGTTAGGAAGCCGTTTCGTCGAGGTACTTCTACACGTCCTATCCGGCGCTATAGTCGCGTGCGCGTTCGCTGTGAGCGCCGCAGTCTCGTTAGTGACGAAAAAACGGCCCCGGCGGCCTAGTGCCGGGGCCGCTCTCCCCCGCAGGGTTTAGCTTGGGGGCGAACGCAATGCGGGCCTCGAGGCTAGCAAAGACCAGCGCCATCCGATGTTAAATTTCGGACAGACTTTCCGTGTGCTGATCTGTCGGGGCCCGTCGCGCTCGGCACAAGATTGATGCCGCGCTCAGGAAAAGCAGGCATGAAACCAACTAGCCTATCGTTGGCGAGGCCGCCTCGGTGGGCGGCCTTCTTCTGAAGCCCAATGGCTTGCTTCGAATCGGCCAGTGGCCCTGTCGGTCAGTGGCCCATTCTCGTTTGAGGGCTTTGGGTGCGGAACCCTTAATTGTACTTTCCGGACATCTTCCTGGGAACAAATGCCGCACTGCGGCGTCATGTGGTGCGGGCTGGCCAACAAAGGGGAAAAACCGTGGTTAGTAGGCGTTATCTGACGCGCCAGGCGGGCGCGCTTATCAAGTTTGCCAAGTCAACCAGCAATCCCGAACTGGCGGCCGTCTTGGTCGAGAGGGCGGCCGATCTCAAGGCCCAGGTGGATGAGACAATGCCGCCAATCGACCCAAGTCCTCAGGCTCCAGACGTTGAGCCCTCTTTCAATTGAACGAGCAAGGCCGCCGCAGAGGCGGCCTTTTTCATGCGTCGACTTACGGGCGTCGCCTTGGCCCAGCCTCCCACGACTAGCGCACAGCGAAACGAAACGGCCCCGCCACGCTGAGAACGCGCCGGGGCCGCCTTCCCCCTGCGCAAGCCTGGAGACCAATAGCCGAGGGAGTTTTGAGGCTAACAAGGGCCGAAACGGCTGAAAACCGCGCGAGCGCGCCCGCCGTCAAAAGCCATTAAATATCTATTATCCCCCCGGCCGTGAAATCCATATGAGACGCGCCCCGAGTTGGTGGCGCCATACCGGCATGAGGTTTGCTTCAGATCAACAAGGCTCGCACCTCACCCGCGGCGGTATTGGTGCATGGTCTAGGCCCGGCGCACCTTTAAACCCGGCAGAGGTGCGCCGGGCCGCTTCGATCGGTGGGCAACATGCTCTGGCGTCACGAAACAATCTGGCTGACCTGCGCAATCCTGGGCGTCGTGTCCATTGCCGTGTTGCGGCATTACAAATTGCCCGAGACGGTGATCTTTGTGGTGGGAGCCGCTGTTCCGATCGCGGCCTATCTCGTTCTCAGCGGCTACCTTGAAGATCGGAACCGCCGGTGACCTCGAGAAGCTTGTGGGGCTTGCGGGAAATCCGCCTTGGCCAGTTTCCGGGGCCGGTTGCCTCGTTTAGAGTTAGCACGATGCTAATTTGTTCGCTGTAAGCCACCTGTGAGGTTTTGCTTCCACGGATGGGTTAGCGAACTATCGAATGCCCCTCTGGTGCCGTCATGAATGAGCATCGAGTTGCACCGCGTCACCGCGTCCTCAAGGCCGGAACGATCTCGTTCGGCGGCAGCGCGATCGATTGCACGGTTCGCAACATCTCCGAGACCGGCGCCGCGCTCGAAGTGGTAACCCCGCTGTTCATCCCCGACCGATTTACGCTGGTCATTCCAACCCATCCTTTGAAGCGGCCGTGTCACATCGTCTGGCGCCGGGAAAGACGGATGGGCGTCGCGTTCGATTGAGGCCGCCTCGAGCGGCAGGCCCGTCGTAGCCCAACCAAAAAAAGCCGTTCCGCTTCATCGCGGGATCGGCGGAATCCGGTAAGACTACGGGACCGGATCTTTTTCGTTGAAGCGCGCCGCGCCCAGCGCCTATACCAAGGCGGCCGGAGGAATTTGAAGGGGCCCGGCATCTAATCAACGCCGCCCAGCGATCATATTCCGCCAGGGCGGCGTTGTGTTTTGGCTCCCGCGGACGTTGAGCAGTTTGCGCCTTAAGGATATTTCGGCGAGTGGCTCCCCCTTGTATTTTCCGCGAAAGTGTATAGGTTTACCGGCATTCGATTAGCCGCTGTGCCTTGTTGAATGCGCCCGCGGGCTCTTTTTCTTCCAGAAACATCGTCAAAATTGAATTGAATCGCGTGGTGGTCACGCGAGTTTTGGCGCAGATGCGCTTTGGAGAAGAGAAATGCCGATAGGCACAGTAAAGTGGTTCAACGGCCAGAAGGGCTTTGGTTTCATTCAGCCGAATGACGGCGGCCAGGATGTGTTCGTGCACATCAGTGCGGTCGAACGGGCCGGGCTTTCCGGCCTCGCCGAAGGCCAGAAGGTTTCGTTCGAAATCAAGGCCGACAAGATGCGGGGTAAGTCCAGCGCGGAAAACCTGTCGCTGGCTTGACCCCTTCGCGCCGTTCCACGGATGTACTGGAACGGCGTCGCCGCCCGCTCGATCCCTTAAAAGGTTGAGCGGGCTACTCGCGGCCAACCGGTAAGGCCGATAGAAGCGGGAAGGCAGAAGGCAGATGGCCGGCAAGAAATCAGGCGACCCCTCTCCCGAAAGCATTGCCAGGGCCAATCGTCAGCGTCTCGCCTTCGAGGAAGGGATACGCGCGATGGCCGATGTCGAACGCGAGGCTGCAGCCGTCCGCAAGAACATGGAGCGCCTGCGCGTCCTGCGGGAAGCCAAGGAATCCGAAGAGAAAGCCGAAGCGGTCAGAACCGAAATGACCGGCGGCAATGCCGCGGCCAAGACCAAGCGCAAGAAGCGCATTTCAACGTAACGCCCGGGGCGGTATTTCCGCCGTCAAGCGCCGGTCCCTTATCCGTGACTGGCCTGTCCTGGATCGGCGCTTATGATCATCGGTATGATCCTGCAATCGACCATCACTTGTCCGGACTGCGGCCACGCGGCGCTCGAAACCATGCCGGTGGACGCCTGCCAGTTTTTCTATGACTGCAAGGGATGCGGCAGGAGGCTCAAGCCGAGACGGGGCGATTGCTGCGTCTATTGTTCCTACGGATCGGTGCCCTGCCCGCCCGTTCAGCAAAACGGCCGCGCTTGCTGCGGATGATGGGCGCGTAAGCGCCGAGATCGATCCGCGATCACAAATTCTCTACCTCGCCCGCGCCGTCTTGGAACGGTCGTCATGTCCGCGCATATTTTCCGGCCATGAGAAAAGGCGACGTCATCTGTTCGGAATGCGGTGCCGGCTTCCGCCGCATTGAACTCGGTTCCCGGCGCGGAACGGCCGGCGAGTTTCGCTGCCCGCTATGCAACCATCTCCTGGAAGTCTTCGACGGCTCGACGGAGGTCGCCTTTCGGCTGACGGTCGCGCCGGAGAAGATCTTCGAATAGTCTTTGAGCCGAATGCGCAAGATGAAGCACGGTGCGCAAATGTTTGCAGAGTCAAAATTTCCAAAATCGCGCTCACCTTTGGAATGGACGAGCCCCGAGACCGGCTTCATGCTGGATTGGATGGGTGAGGCGAATCAAACCGGCAGTTGCCCGCGCTGCGGGCGCAGGGCGGAGCTTGTGCTGCTAAAGGCCGGCGAGGCCTATGGCCTGCAATGCATCGGCTGCGAGAAATTCGATCCGTTGAAGTCCGAGCTCGTGACCGGCTGGTTGAACGGCGAACTCGGCCGCCCCAAGCGGACGATCGTTCAGCCCGAGTAAGCGCGGCCTTTCTCAAGGCCTTGTCCGAGCTTCTGCATCAAGATCTTGCAACCGCCCCGATCCCGATCGGCCTTTTTCGTTGGGGCTGAGAGAAGGCTTCGACTCCAGTTCCGGCCTCCCGCTTTTCCACGCGGGCTCAGCTTTTTGAGCCTCGGGCCGGGGCGGACGCCCCGATGCCGGATTTTTTGATTGGCGGCTGAAACTTCTCAGAAACCTGTCCGTAGCTTTATACCCCGCGCTGCGGCGGGCCCGCGGCTACGCGGCGTGAATTTGAAGGCGGACGGGAATATCGGCCCTTAAGGCGATGTTTACACGGAATGAATCGTGGTGGAGAGCGGCCATGAATCACAGAGGTGTCGAATATACGGTCACCGCAACCTCGGTGCCCGGCGTCTGGAAATGGCAGTTCCAGATCGGCGACGCGGTCAAGACCGGCAAGACGGAAACAAAGATCAACCTCCTGGCGATCCGCCGTGTCCAGCTCCGCATCGACCGCGAGCTCAAGAAGATCGCACGCGAACCCGCCAACCAAAGTGATGGTTAGCGGACCGGCTGGCGGGAGGGACCCGTTCCGAGCTCGGCTAATCGGCGCTGGGCAGGCGCCGCATGGTAAATTCGATGTCGCCGCCCGGCAGCTCGCGCCAGCTTTCGACCGCGCTCATGTAGCCGGCCTTGGGGTAGCGGGTGAGGAAATCGCGTGCCTTCACCCGCGCCTTGTCGCGCGGCAGCGTAAAGGTCTCGCGCAGATAGCCGTCATCCGCCTTGCGGCGGCCGGCGATCCCGCGCGCCGCCATTCTGTCGGCGAGGTCGCGGGGGCGTGGGCGGGAGGACATGTCGCAACTCCGGTACACATGACGACCTGCCAAATATGGGCAGCGCGGCTCGAAAATCCGAGTCCTTATCGCCGGTCCGGATGCTGCGGTGCCGTTGGCACCGCCTTTTTTGGGAAGATCAGTTCGGGTTGCTGCCGGTCTTGCTCTTTGGCTTGGCCGAAGCCGTGGTCTTGGCGGCCGGTGTCTTCGCCGCGTCCGTGCTGCGCACGCTGCCCCACGGATCGGAAGAGACCTTGGCGTCGGGTATCTTCTTCAGCGTTTCCTTGTACGCCTTGTCCCTCGCCTCATCGGCATCCTTCTCCTCCTGCGTCTTGGAGGGTTGATCCGCGAGCAGATTGATGTTGGGGAGTTGCTGCGCCCGCGCAGCTCCCGTCAGCCCGCCCAGCAACAATCCCGCCACCAATGATCCGGCGAGGAACAAGCCCGACGCGAATACCGGCGCCACGCGGAAAACTCTCATGGGATGCTCCCTGCATTTTCGCGGCAATATATCACCGCGCGCGCCGCAACGCCAAGCCGCCGGCCTGCCGCCTAAAGCTGGTCCGATTTGCAGGATTTCGGCGACCGCAGCCAATCGTCCCAGATCGGGCCGCATTTGGTGCAGCCGCTAAGTGCAAGCCCCATGACGACCACGCTAAAAATCAGTGCCAATCGCCGAACATGGTCCCCACTCCCCAAGCCAGCAATCATACCGCCTCAAGTCGGGCATTTTCAAGCCGCGGCGCCAGCGTTCAGATGCGTCCGAATCGTCTAATGCGCCAGCAAGAGATCGCGGCCAGGGAATCAGCTTCATGCAACAGCAACAGAGCGGCGGAATTCGACATCGAGGAAGCGAGACGCGTGCTTGGCGAGGTGTTTGCGCCCTGGGTGCTGGACCTCAAGCTGTCGATCGAAGCATCGACTACGACCCGCCGCCGGATGCGGCGCCCGACTGGCAGCCGGGCGCGATCCTGCGCATGCCATTCTCCGAACGGCTGTGCCGCAACGGCGGCATGGTCTGCGGCCAGGCGCTGATGGCGTTTGCCGACACCGCGATGGTGATCGCAAATCTCGCCGCCAACCGCGGCTACCGGCCGATGACCACGGTCGATCAGACCACGCATTTCATGCGCGCGGTAACTGCCTCGGACGTGCTGGCCGACGCGCGGGTGGTTCGCCTCGGGCGCACCATGAGCTTTGGCCGCGTCACCCTGTTGAGCGCCGCCGACAACAAGCCGGTGGCGATGGTCTCGAGCGCGTTCGCGATGCTTTCCTAGCATTCACTTGGCGAGAATTTCCTCGGCGGTATTCGCAACCGACGGCGAATGGAGCGCCGCCGCCTTCGACTAGCCGCGTCAGTATCTCCGGCCGGGCATCATTCCGCCACCGCCCCTTTCACCGCCGCCGAATCCTTCGCCCCCGCCCCCGCCGAAGCTGAAGCCGAGTCCGATGGACGGTCCGGACGGCTCGTATACTTGCGGCGGCGGCGGGCGGCGAACGACGACGACATCATCATCGGATTCGCGCTTCTTGGGCGGCTTGCTGTCGACCCGCTTGAGCGGCTTGGGTTCGTCTTTGATCTTGGGCACATCGACCTTCTTCAACGGCTGCAAGCTGCACGGACAGGTCGGCCCCGGGAGCGAGGCATTGGTTGGGCTGATTGGGCCGGTTGGGCCGGTCGGGTTTTGCGGCGGGCTGGACCCGCCCGCAGCACCGCCCGCGACGAGGGCGACGGCGGCTGCGATGCTCGGCCGGTTGCGCAGCCGTTCTTCCAGCTTGCGCGCGGTCGCGGTGAGATCGCTGTCGGGGTATTGCGCGAGGAACGCACGATAGCCGCCGCCGTGTTGGTGATCACGGCGATTGTTCCAGGCCACCATGCGGCGGTGGCGATCGAGCCACTCACGCGCCTGCGGGCCGAACGGCGGCTGCGTGATACAGGGCGACGAACGCCTCATAGGCCTCTTCAGTGCCGTCGCCGACGATCAATTCATTGGCGACCTCGACCGGCTTGCCCTTGCAGGTCGCGCTTCCACTCCTCCACCGTGCGCTTGACCGCGACCTGTCTCGCATCCGCGGCGGCTTTCGCCCCGGCGACCGCGGGCCCTGCAATAAAACTGAAATCATCGGTCAGCGAGGAGCTGTCCCACGGTGTCTGCCGTCCCTCGGTCGCCTGGTTGACCTGAAGCGCGAACGCGCTTGAAGGTATCCTCGATCGAAAGCCCCGGCTCCTTCGCCGCCGACAGCAGCGCCGATGGTGTAGGGACTGTCGGCGCCGTTGCCGTCCTCGGCTTCCGCGCCTGGCGAGGTCGAGAACGAAACGAAGGTGCCGGGAGCGCCGATCTTGGCATCGACGATCGCAAGTCCGTGGCCGGCGGTCTTGTTGATCTCGGGGAACGGATTGTTGCGGCAGGCATCGAGCAGCAGGATGCGCATCTTGCTCGGCACCGAGGTCAGCGTATTCAGGATGTCGTTGAGACGCACCGCCTGCAGCGGAATGTCGGCCTCGCGCTTCGGATCGACGTCGACGGGCACCAGAAAATTCTCGCCGTCGATCTGCAGGCCGTGACCGGCATAAAACACCAGCGCGATGGTATCGGGACCTTTCGCCGCGACCTGCGGCCGGCGAAGTCGCTGACCTTTTCGCGCATCTCGTCTCTGCGAGAGATCGGATGCGCTGAGCACCTCGAAACCGGCATCGCGCGAGCAATTGCGTCATCGCCTTGGCGTCGTTGGCCGGATTGGGCAGTGCGGCAACCGCGCGATAGTTCGACTGGCCGATCACCAGCGCGAGGCGGTTTTCGGCAATCGCCGCCTGCGGCGCCACAAAATCCCGCGGTCAGGAATCAAGACTGAAGGAGCGAGCGGCGAACATGGGCGTCCTCCCGGCAATGCGCTTGCCGATTGGTCACCTGCCTTCAGAACAAGGTTCAATCCGGAAGCCTGCGACGCCAAATTTGTCGCAGGCGCAAAGGTCCAGCCGTGGCGGCGATAACGCCGGCTTCACTTCGGCTTACTTCGTTTCTGGAACTGCAGGCCGCGCGACGCCCCAGGGATCGTACTTCTCCTTGGGCTCCGGTATGCGCTCGAGCGCGGCCTTGTAGGCCTTGTCGTCGACCTGCGGCTTCTTCGGTGCCGCTTTGGTGCCGTCGCGTGACGCTGCCTGCCCCTTCTGCGCATGCGCCGGCACCGCGATCAAAGCCAGCATCGCCGTGCCGCCATGAAGGTCTTCATCGCCTGTCTCCCCGCCTCCGTTCGTTCCAACCTTACCCGCGGACGGATCATGGCAAATCCCGGATCGGTCCGCGGTCACGATAGCCGTTTGTGCCGCCGGTTTCAGCAATAGTTAGCAATCTTAATCGGCTCGAAGGCCGCGAATGGCCGCGATCGCGCGGCCATTTTGAGGCGCAAAGGGGATATAGTTAGCGGATGTGGGGGACATTGTCCGTTTGGCGTTGATGGCGGCGGCGCTAGCGCTGGCGGCTTGCGGCATTGCCGACAGCCATTCGCCGGTGCCGGAATTCATGCGCGCCAAAGCCAGGAGCCGCCGCCGCCCGAGGCGCCGCCTGATGTCACGCAACTGGTCCGCGCCAACCTCAATTCGGTGTTCATCGCCCACTCGATACCCGCAGGAAGTGCGGGTATCGCCGGCGCATCGCGACCTCCGCGGATCGGGCTGGACCGCCTGCGTCAGGGCCTTGCAACTGACCTCCGCCAACGGCAAGCCGCTCGGCCCGAAACCTACCGCATCACGATCTCCGGCGGCGTCATCATCGATCGCCGCCGTGTCGAGGCCAAGGACGCCTGCACATCCGAAAGCTACCAGCCGATCTAGCGCGCTCGGCGCTCCTTCTGGAGGCGACAAACGATCGCCGTCCACGGGAGCGAATGATCAACAGCTGGTTAACATTACCGTTCAAATTGAATTACCGCAAATCCAACGCTATTTTCCAATCTTTCCGGTAGCCTTGATCGGGTCGCGAGCGAGGAAGCGCTGCTCGACGCACGCCTCCCAAGATCCATCGCGAACGGGCAACGGGGACGTGGCTCGAGATTGCGAATTCGGCGGTGGCTGGTCGCCATCCCTGCACAGAGATGTCGCCGGCGCGCGTCCGCCGGCGGAAGCGGCTTCGCCCGACGGCGATGCGTTCGCACGCTCACTGCGATCGACAGGAACCAATGGCGCGAGCTTGCCGAGCGCGCCGTCGAGCCCAACGGCTATTATCTGCCCGGATGGGAATTGGCGGTGAACGCGTTTGCCGCGGGCCGCACCGATGCCTCGGCGCTGGCGCGAGCCTGGAGCGACGCCGCGCCTGATCGGCCTGATGCCGGTGATATCGATGTGGCGCGCCTGCAAGATCCCCCTGCCCGCACTGGTAAGCGCCGCATCCCTACGGCACGCTGTGCACGCCGCTGCTCGATCGCGACATGGCGGACGATGCCGGCCGCGCCAGTTGATGCAGCAGGCGCGGAAAGCCGGCGCCCATGCGCTGATCCTGCGCGACATGTCGCTTGGACGGCGCCGCCATGAAGGCCTTCACGGAAAGCCTTGCGGCAGCGACGGCCTGCGTCCGCGCGTGCTGCAATCCCATCTCCGCGCCTGCCTCGATGCGACGCGCGATGCCGATGCGCTGCTGCAGGACGCGCTCGGCGCCAAGAAGCTGAAGGAATTGCGCCGCCAGCGCCATCGCCTTGCCGAACACGGCGCCGTGCGTTTCGACGTGGCGCGCACGCCAGAAGAGGTCGCAGCCGCGATCGAGACCTTCCTGACGCTGGAAGCCAGCGGCTGGAAGGGCCAGCGCGGCACCGCGCTGGCGCAGGACGACGGCGATGCCGCCTTCATCCGCCGCGCCACGGCAGCGCTCGCCGAAACCGGCCAATGCGAGATCGTGACGCTGCGCGCCGGCGATACGCCGGTCGCCGCCGCGATCGTGCTGCGGCATCAGGATCGCGCGTTCTATTTCAAGCTCGGCGTCGACGAGCGCTTTGCGAAATTTTCGCCGGGCGTGCAGCTGACGCTCGATCTGACCCGGCATCTCTGCGCCGATCCGGCCATCGCATCGGCCAATTCCACCGCGAGCCCCGATCATCCCATGATCAATCCGATCTGGCGCGGGCGATTTGCGATCGGCGACGTGCTGATCCCGCTGCGGCGGAACGATCCCGTCGTGGCGCTGATCCATGCCGCGCTGGTGTCGCGGCAATTCGCGCTCGATCTGGCGCGCCGCACCGTTCGCTTGATCCGACGCGTCTGAAGTGGGCGTAACCCACTTCACGCCGTTATCACCAGTCTCACTTCAGCGGCGAGTGAGGCGCGGGCAGCATGATGGTCGACGTGCATCTCCTCGAGCAGCGACGGGCCTTTCCCGAGGAATTCCTGCCAGGCCGGATCCTTCTGCGCGTTGGCGCGCGCTTCCGCGCGTGCGTTCAAGCTGGGATATGCCCAGATGTGGCAGACTTCGTTCGGTTGACCCGCCTCGGTCTGCCAGAGGCCGACGATCTTGGAATATTTCTCGCGGGCCGGCAGCGCCGCGGTGAACGCATCGAGCCACTTGCCTGACCGCGCCGCCCGTCTTGGCGCGATAGTTGCGGAGTTCATAGATGTTGCCGGTCGATGTCCGGGGCAACAGGTGGCCTCACGGCGTTCAGCAGGCGGACGTCCTGGCGCACCAGCAGTGGACGGATCAGCGGAATGTACTCGCTGGTCCAGCGCGGGTTCTTGGCGAGTTCGGCCGCGCAGTCGCGCGCGCTCGTTGAAATCGCTGTAGCTCCACAGATGCAGGACCTGATTGAGCGGACCGATCTCGGTCGACCAGTAACCTTCGAGCTTGCCGTAGTCATTGCCGCGGATGTCGACGCGACACCGTGCTCGCCGCCTTGACCATGTCGCCGAGCGTGCCGGGCTTCACGGTGTAGGTCCTCAGCTCATAGATCATGACGCCTCCCAAAATTTCTTGTTCTGGCCTATCGGCATGAAGCCGCCCGTTTCAACGCGATCAAGCCGCTGCATGCCTGACTGGCATGCGCTGGATCGTGCTTGATCGAGCGACGAATTGCCTGCGTCCAGATCGCTCTATCGCGTCATTCCGCCGCCTGCGCGTTGATCTCCGCCGAGACCTGGCGGATGGCGCGGGCGAGCTGATCGGCCGGCTGTGCGCCGGATACCGCGTATTTCTGCGCGAACACGAAGGTCGGCACGCCGGAAATGCCCTTGTCGGAGGCTTCCTGCGCCTGGCCCGAGATCAGCGCGACGTCCTCGTCGGTCGCAAGCCGCCTGCGCACATCGTCGGCATCGAGCCCGCAATCGGCCGCCGCCTGCACCAGCACGTTGGTATCGGTGAGATCGCCGCCGTCGCGGAAATACAATTCCATCAGCCGCTGCTTCATCTCGGCCGCCTTGCCTTGGGCTTCGGCCCAATGGATCAGGCGGTGGCAATCGATGGTGTTGGGCTGGCGCTTGACGAGGTCAGGCCGGTACGACAGCCCCTCCTCGCCTGCGGCTGCGACGACGCGGCCGGCGATGCCCTTGTAGGCCTCGGGCGAGCCGAACTTCGCGGTGAGATATTCGTCGCGGCTGATGCCCTCGCGCGGCACCCAGGAATTGAGGAAGAACGGCCGCCAGTTGCACTTCCACCGGAACGTCCGGCACCAGCGCCAGCGCGTTCTCGATCCGACGCTTGCCGATATAGCACCAGGGGCAGACCACGTCGGAGACGATATCGATCTTCAGCGGTTTTAAGGTGCTCATCGGCCGCATCCTCCCGGGGAACAATGCCCCCAAAGATAAGCCGAACGGCAGGCGAAACAAGCGAGCCGGCTTATCGTTCCGGCAACAGAGGCTGAACCTCGGTCAGGTAGGACTTGATCTCGGCAAACCCATCGATTGCGGGCGCCCCTCTCAGGGCCTCACGGGGCGTGCACCAGGGATAGGGCAGGCTGGAAAGCCAATTCATGCTTGCGGCGAGTTCGCTCGCAGGAAATATCTTCATGACATCGATGGCGATGACGAGCTTTTCGACGCGACACGCTTGATCCGGCGCAAAATACCAATCGTAACGCCCGCAGCCGATGCGTATCTGGCCGTCGTTGCGGGCGGACATGCCGACCAGCCAATGGCAGGGAAAATGCCGCCGGTTGGCCTCGGAAGGACGTGACAGGCAAAACGTATAGACGTTCTCATAGTCGAGGCCGAAGCGACGGACCAGAATATCCTCGATCGCGCTCATTCCCTTTGCCGAGCTAGGAAACGAGATGGCGTCGGTCTTCACCACCGTTTCCAGTTCGGCATCATCGGCAAACGCGCGCCGCATCAGATATGGCCGATTGCCGTCCTTGGCGAAAATATAGCTGCTGACGGCGTCGGAAGGGCTGGACATCCGGCCATCTGTAGCCGGCCGATCGCGCGCAGGCAAACAGACCCCCTGTCAACTTCTATGTCAGCGTCGCCGCGATGTTCCGCATCCGCTCGGCAGTCAGATCGTCGGCCGGGAAGAACGTCTCGAGCGCCAGTTCCGACAGCGTGATATCGACCGGCGTGCCGAACACCATTGTGGTGGAGATGAAACTCAGGACATCGCCATCGTGCCGCAGTTTCAGGGGGATCGCGACGTTGTTGTCGGGCGGCAGTGGGCCCGGGCGCGCCGGAATCGGATAGGCCTTGAGGTCGTTATAAAGTTTGATCAATTCCGGATCGGCGGTCGCCTCGCATTGCCGGTGCAGCCGTTCCAACAGATGGCCGCACCATTCGGCAAGGTTGACCGTACGCGGTGCCAGCGCTTCGGGATGAAAGGCAAGCCGCAAAATATTGAAGGGCTGGCCGAGCAGGCGCTCGGGAATTCCCTCGAGCAGCGGCGCCACCATGCGGTTGGCCGTGACCAGATTCCAATGACGGTCATAGGCCAGCGCCGGATTGGGTTCGTGCGCCCTGAGCACGAGGTCGATGGCCTGGCGCGCCGATTTCAGCATGGGATCATCCAGCGAGCGTTGCGGAAAGGCCGGCGCGAAGCCTGCCGCGACCAAGAGCACATTGCGCTCGCGCAAGGGAACATCGAGCCTTTCGGCAAGCTTCAGAACCATCTCGCGCGACGGCGCCGCGCGGCCGGTCTCCACGAAGCTCAAATGGCGCGCCGATATCTCGGCATCGCCGGCGAGGTCGAGCTGGCTCAGATGACGGCGCTGCCGCCATTCGCGCAAGTGATCGCCGATATGAATGGGCCTCGCCCGCTCGGTTCGCGCATTTTGTGTGTGCAGGTTCATGGTGGAAAACCTACCATGTGATTTTCACGCCTTCCATTACCTCGGACGTAATCGAATTGCGTATCGGGCGGGGTCATCTTCCAAAGCACAGGAGATGACCATGAGCACGTATTCGCGATCCAACCCCTCTGCATCGGGCGTATTGGCCTGGTTGCTCAATTTGGCGACCTGGCTTTTGGCCCGTGCGCTCAACATGCCCGAACCGCTGGTGCACTCGACCGGCGTCTTCGTGTTCGTGCATGTGCAGGCGGTCGAAAACAGCGTCGGTAAGTCGCTGTGCCCGATCCGCTTGTGGCGTCAACTCCGATCCTGGTTCCGCTGAACCGTTAATCCCGAAAACCGAAAGGAGACATTTGTCATGATCCATCCATCGCACTTCCTGCGCCGGGCCCTTTTGGCAGACGCGATCTTCAGCGGCGTAGGAGCCGTGCGGATTCACCCTCGGCGCCGGGGTGTTTGCATCGTTACTCAACCTTCCGGAAGCGCTGTTGCGCGAGACCGGCCTGTTCCTGATCGTCTACGCCTTGTTTGTCGGCTGGCTCGGCACGCGGGCATCGATGCCGAAGGCGATGGTGTTGATCGTGGTCGCGGGCAATGCGGCCTGGACGCTTGCCAGCATCTGCGCTGTTGTTCTCAGGCATGGTGTCGCCGAACCTGCTTGGCGAGATCGTGGTCGTAGCGCAGGCAATTGCCACCGGCGTGTTCGCCGAGCTGCAATATATCGGCTTGCGCAAAAGCAGCGGCGCGGTGGCGGCTTAAGCCGCGATCTGCTGGTCCGGTCCTGATGGCCGTCGCGGCAACTTGCTCCGCGGCGGCTGGCTCTTGAGCAGGTTTTGGGCGGCGCTTTACGTTCAAGCGCTTGCCGTTCAGGTGCTTGCCGTTCATGACGCTGACGCCGTTCAGCTTTTGCTTTTTCAGCGTTTTCAGTTTCTTCTCTTTCAGCTTTTTCTTGGCGCGCCGCCTGGCCAGCTTCTCGGCTTCCCCTTCGCCTTGCGCTCGGCCTTGGCCTTCAGGCGCAGCCGTTCCGCCCTCGCCTCGGCGCGCTTCTTCTTGCGCTTCTTTTCGCAGGCGTCGCATTTGCAGCCGATCGGCTTCAGATACGCCTTGAAGTAATCGGTGCCGTAATCGTAGTTGATCTCTTCGCCGGGCTCGATGTTCTTGATGGCGCGGATGAAGACCTTGCGCTTGCGCGGTTTGACGTCGGATTCCGCGTTCGGCTTGCAGGCGTGATTGATGTAGCGGGCGATGTTCTTGCGCACCGAGCCGTCGATGGTCCAGCGGCCGTTGAGCTCGAACAGATATTTGTTCTCGATCGCGTCGTCTTTCTTCTTCCGCGAATCCAGAAGCGGCCCAAAATAACGGACGATTTTGGTGCCCTTCTTGATCGGTTTGGTGGCGAAGAGGCCAAGTCCGGTGCGGGAACGGCCGACGCGATAGGGTTTATTCGACGGAAATGGCAGGCATGATCGATGAGGAACTGACACGCTACGAAGGCTGAAGGATACGCGAAGCCGCTGTTCTAAAACGATTCAGCGCCGATGTCAGGTGTTTCGCGCATTTTGCGTTGAACCTTCCCCAGATTGCGGGCCTCGAATGCTGGTTGAGCCTTTCAACTCCGCGACAAAGGGCTTTTGATATGAGTGTCAGTTCAAAATCGCTGTCACATTCGCAATCCTGGCATTGTTGGGCACGGTAGGCGGCCTGTTTTGTCAGGCAAACGCCCAAACAATCGGCAGCAGCTGCGAGCTCGCCCGCCAGGCGGCCGGGCCGCGGAACTGGCGAAACGGGATTGACACGGCGCGGGGTTAGAGCAGCATTCCAAGAAAATGCGCTTCGCCTAGGGGGAGTGACGCATGCCCGAATTTTCCGCGGGAAAAGTGACCGACTACGCCGATGGCGACCGCAAGGTCGTCGACTGCGGCGAGTCCGAGGTCGGCGTCTTCAAGGTCGATGGCGAATTCTATGCCTGGCACAACCGCTGCGCGCATCGCGCCGGGCCGGTCTGCCAGGGCCGCATCATGAAGCGGGTGATCGAGCCGGTCGCCGGACGACCGGACCATCCGCGCGCAGCAATACGACCCAGCCGAGACCAACATCGTCTGCCCCTGGCACGGCTATGAATACAGCATCAAGACCGGATGCCATCAGGGCAACAGCCGCATGCGACTGCGCAAGGCCGAACTCACGATCCGGGACGGCGAGATCTATGTTCGGACCTGAACGCGACCGCAAGAACGATCGCTACGGCTGGATCGACGATCTGCGCGCCCGAACTGCTGCGCGCCTCGCGCGAGCTGGTCGAGAACAACGAAGCCTGTCGCGTTTCCGACGAAGCGGTGGCGCAGATCCTGACCGCGGCCATTCGCCTCTATGTCGCAAAATCCGACGGCGAGGAACGAACGTTTCCGCCGATCGCGGGCGACGCGACAGCGAGATGACGCCGACCGAGCTGTTGTCGGCGGTTTCCGAAATGCTGCGCGCGCTGCATCTCGGCCCGATGGAGCTTGCGCTCTGGTACCGGCGGCGTCCGGACGAAGACACCTATTCCGCGGGAGAAAGCTCATGAACATTCAAGGCAAGATCGGACCGCAATATTCGGCCGTCCAGGAGATCAACGTTCATACCGACACCCGCGACATCCTCGCCCATGCCAGGCGCAACGCGCTGCGGCGCGGTCTGCAGGACTGGTTCGTCTGCGACATCGATGCCCACCACGTCGAAACCGTGTCGTGGAAGGAGATCGTCACCTACATCGAGGATCCCGTCGTCCGCGACAACGCGATGCGGTTTCAGGCCGAGCGGCTCGGCGCGCCGCCCTACGGGCTGAACGGCGACCTCGGACTGCGCTATCAATCGGTCGGCGGGCGCATCCCGCATCAGGACGGCCAGCGCGAAATCGTCGAGGAAACCGACGTCCATCGCGACGTCACCCTGACGCGCCGGGCGATGGATTCGCTCGGCATCGACAACATGGTGGTGTTCCCGACGCCGATGCTGTTTCTCGGCATGCACCCGCAGCCGGAAATGGAAGTGTGGCTCGGCGGCGCCTATAATCGCTGGCTGATCGACCGAATCCTGTCCGACGACGACCGGATCAAGTCGCTGATCTATTTGCCGTTCAACACGCCCGCAAGAGGCCGAGCGGACGGTCGAGGAGCTAGGCGACAAGAAGGGCGTCATCGGCTTCTGCGTGACCAGCACCCGCAACAAGCCGGTGCATCACAACGACTATATGCGGCTCTATTCGATGATCGAGGAGACGCGGCAAGCCGCTGGCCTTCCACGCCGGCTATCATTGGCAGGACCCATCGCTTGCGACCGTCAACCGCTTTCTCGGCATGCACGCGCTCGGCTTCGTCTGGTGCAACATGGTCCACATGACGAACTGGATCCTCAACGGAATTCCCGAGCGGTTCCCCAAGCTCAAGTCGCTGTGGGTCGAAAGCGGACTGGCCTGGGTGCCGTTCCTGATGCAGCGGCTCGACGACCAGTATCTGATGCGCCCCTCCGAGGCGCCGCAGCTCAAGCGGATGCCCAGCGAGTACATGAACCACAATTGCTTCTACACCACCCAGCCGATGGAAACGACGCACCCGAAGGCGCTGGAAAACACCCTCGAAATGATCAAGGCCGAGACCCAGCTGATGTTCTCGTCCGACTGGCCGCATTATCGATTTCGATCTGCCGCAGGAGATCTGCGACCTGCCGTTCCTGACCGAGCAGGCCAAGCGCAATATTCTGGGCCTGAACGCGGCGCGGATCTTCAATCTCGATCCGACGCCGGTGAAGAAACTGGTTGCCGCGTAGCCAGGGCGCGGCTGGCGCAGGCTTAAGTCCCGGCCGGGCGGCCCAACGTCGCCTTGAGCATCGCTTCCAGCAGGCTTTCGACGCTGGTGCCTTTCGGCAACCGCCGCAGGATGTCGGCCAGCCGCCCATCCAGCAGCAGCATCGTAAAACCGTGGACCAGCGACCATGCTCGCGCGATCGCGGCGGCCTGTTCGAGCGACAGCGCCTCCTCGGAAATCTGCTCATGCCGGCTCGCACCGACCGCGGCGGCAAGGCCCGCGAACGAGGCATGGGCGGCCTCGCACAGCGACGGCCGCGACATGTCGAGCCGCTCGGTACGGAACATCAGCCCGTACATGCCAGGATGCGCCTGCGCATAGCCGACATAGGCCTTGGAGGCGGCCACCGTCCGCTCGAGCCCGCCGGCGCTGGTTGCCCGCGCGGCTTCCATGGTGGCGTTGAACTGGCGGAAGCCGATCGCAGCAAGCTCGCTGACGAGCCCGGTGAGATCGCCGAAATGATGGGTCGGAGCCGCGTGCGACACGCCGGCAGCGCGCGCCACCGCGCGCAAGGTCAGCCCGGCGAGCCCGTCGCGCTCCAGCACCCGTTCGGCCGCCTGCAGCAGCGCATCGCGCAAGGCGCCGTGATGGTAGGGCGTATCGTCATTGGCGCCGGCGCGTCGCGGCGCCCGCCGCGCCCTGCCCGCCGTAGCCATTGCGGCCCGGCCGGCGGGCTTTCGGATACGAGATCGGGTTATCGCTGCCTTTTTTGCCATTTAACGCCTTATAGGGCCTTATTTTGACATCGTAAAGATTTCGCTTGACCGCGCCATCCCGTCGCGCTAGCTGCATCTTTACAACGTAAAGATGGCCCGAAGAGGCTACATATGACGATCTTTCTGATCCTTGCTCCCTACGGCACCTTTGCATCGCTGATGCTGTTGACCTCGGCCAAAGTGAGCGTATTTGCCGCCGCCGCGATCTGCCTGGCGGTGATCGGGCTCGATTTTTTTCGCGGCCGTTCGCTCAAAATGCTCGGCGCGGGCTCGGCAATACTGTTTGCCGCCATCGGTCTCTACCTCACGCTGATCGATCCGGCGTTGATCAATTCGAAGGTCAAGCTTTCGGTCGACAGCGGCATCTTCTTGATCTCGTTCTCCTCGATCTTGATCCGCCGGCCCTTCACGCTGCAATACGCGCTTGAGGCGGTCCCTGCCGAGACTGCAGGCATGCCCGGCTTCCTGCGCGCCAACTACATCATCACCGCCGCCTGGACCGCGGCCGCACTGGTGATGATGATCTCCAATCTGGCGATGCTCTATGTGCCGGGCCTGCCGCTGTGGTCGGCCCTTGCGATTGCGTTTGCCGCCCGCAACAGCGCGGTCTATCTTCACCAAGTGGTATCCTCAGTATCGCAAGTTGAAGCAGGGAAGCGCGCCCGCCGGCGCCGTCGCCCACCACCTGATCGAGACAGAGGGAGCGTCGATGAAGGACGTCTTCGCCAAACTCGCCACCGACTTCCTCTCGACCATCATCTTCCTTGCGATCTACCTGGCGACCGACAATGTGCGTGCTGGCGACCGGCGTCGCGATCGCGGGCGCCGTGGCGCAGGTGATCTATGCCCGCATCAAGGGCAAGCCGCTCGGCTTCATGACCTATGCGAGCCTGGCGCTGGTGATCGTGCTCGGCAGCGCGACGCTCCTGACCAACGATCCGCGCTTCGTGCTGGCAAAGCCCGCGATCGCGCATTTTGCGATCGGCGCGATCATGCTCAAGCGCGGCTGGATGCTGCGCTACATGCCGCCGATCGTGGCCGAGACCATTCCGGAATACGTCACCATCGCGGGCTATGCCTGGGCGGCGCTGATGTTTGCGCTCGGCGCCGGCACCATCGCAGTGGCGCTGACCGGCGACATGAAGCTGTGGGCGATCTATGTGTCGGTGGTCGCGATCGGCGCCAAGGTCGCGGCCTTTGCCGTGCAATATGTCGCATTTCGCATTCTCGTCACCACCGGATTCGCGCCGCCGGCGCGTGACCAAGACCGCCCGTTTCATGGGCGTTGGGCTTGCGACGATGCGCTATACCGCCGCCTATACCGCGGTCCCAGAACCATTCCGGTTTTGCGAACAAACCAGCGAGGAGACTACAGATGGCCGTGGACGGAAACTGGAATATCATCATGAGCACGCCGATGGGCGAGCGCAACGCGACGCTGAGCCTGAAGAATGCCGGCGGCACGCTGACGGGCACGCAGGGCGCCGACGGCAATTCGACCGAGATCTTCGACGGCACCGCCAATGGCGACGACGTCGCCTGGAAGGTCTCGATCACCAACCCGATGCCGCTGACGCTGGAATTCACCGGCAAGGTTTCCGGCGACAGCATGTCCGGCGAAATGGGCATCGGCCCGATGGGCAGCTTTCCGTTCACGGGGACGCGGGCGTAAAGACGCGAGTCGTCCGGCCTGATGCCGCGTAGCCCGGATTGCCGCCCTTACGCAGGGCGGCGGGGCACGATGGCGATGGGGTTGAAGGTGTAGACGGCCTCGCCGTGCTGGTTGTAGGCGGTCCATTTGATCCGGGCGATGCCTTGCGGCTTGGTTCGCGATGGGACCAATTCGACCACCTCCCCCTCGAGGTGGAGCGTGTCGCCGGGCCGCACCGGCTTCATCCAGCGCAAATCGTCGACGCCGGCCCCCATGAGCGGATGCGGCCCGAACGGCCGCGTCTGAACGGCCAGATTCATGGCGATGGCCGCCGTGTGCCATCCCGAAGCCGCAAGCCCGTTGAGGATCGATTTCTCGGCCGCCGCTTCATCCAGGTGAAACGGCTGCGGATCGAATTCGGACGCGAAGCGCTTGATGTCTTCGCGGGAAACCGTCACCTCGCCGCTCTTGAAGCGCATCCCCAACTTCAGGTCGTCGAACCATTCGATCATGCTGTGCTCAAGCTCACCGCCTTGTGGCAGGGAAACGGGACAGGCTTCGCCGCTCACCCCAGATTCAATTCCTTGAAGAAATCATTGCCCTTGTCGTCGATGATGATGAAGGCCGGGAAATCCTCGACCTCGATGCGCCAGATCGCTTCCATGCCGAGTTCGGGATATTCCACCACCTCGACCTTCTTGATGCAGTGCTCGGCGAGATTTGCCGCAGCACCGCCGATCGAGCCGAGATAGAAGCCGCCGTGCTTCTTGCAGGCCTCGCGCACCGCGACCGCGCGGTTGCCCTTGGCCACCATCACCATCGATCCGCCCGCGGCCTGGAACTGGTCGACAAAGGAATCCATCCGTCCCGCGGTGGTCGGACCGAACGCGCCGGAGGCGTAGCCTTCCGGGCGTCTTGGCGGGACCGGCGTAGTAGATCGGATGGTTCTTGAAATAATCCGGCAGCGGCTCGCCCTTCTCCAGCCGCTCGCGCAATTTGGCATGCGCGGAATCGCGCGCCACGATCATGGTGCCGGTCAGCGACAGCCGGGTCTTGATCGGATGCTTTGAAAGCGTCGCCAGAATATCCTTCATCGGCTGGTTGAGATCGATCTTGACCACCTCGCCGCCGAGCGCCTGCTCCACCGCCGGCAGATATTGCGCCGGGTTATGCTCGAGCTCTTCGAGATAGACGCCGTCTTTGGTGATCTTGCCGAGCACCTGGCGGTCGGCCGAGCAGGACACGCCAAGCCCGATCGGCAGCGAGGCGCCGTGGCGCGGCAGCCGGATCACGCGCACGTCGTGGCAAAAGTACTTGCCGCCGAACTGCGCGCCGACGCCGAGCGACTGCGTCATCTTCAGGATTTCCTGCTCCATCTCGAGATCGCGGAAGGCGTTGCCGTCGGCCGAGCCGTGGGTCGGCAGCGCATCGAGATAGCGCGCCGAGGCCAGCTTCACCGTCTTCATGCAGAGCTCGGCCGAGGTGCCGCCGATCACGATCGCCAGATGATAGGGCGGGCACGCCGCGGTGCCCAGCGTCAGCACCTTCTCCTTCAGGAACGCCAGCAGGCGATCTCTGGTCAGCACCGAAGGCGTCGCCTGGAACAGAAAGCTCTTGTTGGCGGAGCCGCCGCCCTTGGCCATGAACATGAACTTGTAGGCAGTCATTTCCCGCCCTCGGCATAGATCTCGCACTGCGCCGGCATGTTGTTGGCGGTGTTTTTTTCCTCATACATCGACAGCGGCGCCACCTGCGAATAGCGCAGATTGCGGCGCAGATAAGCGTCGCGCGCGCCTTCGCGAAAGCGCCGCCTCGTCGTCGCCGTCGGTGATGACGTTGCAGCCCTTCTTGCCCATGATGATCGCGGTGCCGGTGTCCTGGCACATCGGCAACACGCCGCCGGCGGCGATATTGGCGTTCTTCAGGAAATCGAAGGCGACGAACTTGTCGTTGTCGCTGGCTTCCTTGTCGTCGAGGATGATGCGCAACTGCTTCAGATGCCCCGGCCGCAGATAATGATTGATGTCGCCGAACGCGGCCTCCGACAGCGCCCGCAGCGCCTCGCGCGACACCACCAGCATGTCCTTGCCCAGCACCTTCTCGACCCGCACGCCCTCGGTCGTGATCTTCTTGTACGGCGTGGTGTCGGCGCCCAGCGGAAACAGCGGCGTGTGCTTGTAGGGCGGAACGGGCTTTTGCTGGTCGGGAAAGGCGGTGGGGGCGTTCATGGGGTGGCTCGCGGGTTGGAGAGCCGGAAACGTCTGCTTCGAGACGCCCGGCGGTCTGAACCGTTCTAAGCACTTTTGCGAGAAAAGGAAGGTTTCGGATGCTCCCGGACGGGAAACGTGGCATCGCGACATTCATCGCCCGAAGCGAATTCTTGAAAGGGCAACCGCCCTTGCGCGATCGGCTCGCAGCCGCTTCAATGAGCGCAAAGGGGCATCACATGACATCACGACGACAATTTCGCCGATCGGCCATGCTCGCCACAGCGCTTCTCGGGCTTGCTGCATTCGCGGCGCTTCGCCGGCGCGCGCCGACCGCTGCGACGATCTCGCCACCCAGCTCAAGAGCCAGATCGACGGCCTGCGGGTCGGCAGCACCGCCGCCGGCATCGATCTATCTGTCGCATCCGCAGGCCAAGCGAACTCTCGCTCGGCTGCTCGGCGGAAGAATTTCAGCAATCAGCTGTTCGCCAAGGCCGACGGCCGCAAGCCGCACGCCGGCCTTTCTCGATCTGGTGGCGAGTGCGGCCGCCATCATCTTCACGCTGCCGAAGGACGACATGCTGAAAGGCGTAACGCGCTGCGTCAAGCGGATGGGCCTGTTCCACGGCGACGACGTCTCGATCCGCTACCGCCGCCTCGACATGCGCTGCACGCGGACCAAGACCGAAGCCTCGATCACGATCTCGCGCAGTCTCGACCAGTAGGGGTGCAGGTCCCGTTCACCATGCCCGCGGGATCGGCGCCGATCGCGCGCATTTTAACGACCTGATTCACGAAGCTTTTGTCTACCCTCGGCACGATCGGAGGTCGATGAACCAAGGATCTTGCAAGTGAGCGTTTCGGCTATCGCACCGTCAACCCCGTTAACCGCGCCGCAGGCGAGCGCGCCCAACACGGCTGACAAGACGGCTGACCCGACCATCGACGCTAGCGCCGGCGATGCCGGCGAGGCGCAGCCGACGCCGCCGCCTCCGCTGCCGCCGGGACAGGGCACGCGGGTCGACCAGCTGGTCTGAGGTCGCCCCCTCCCTCCGTTTGACGGGAAAATCAGCGTCGCAAACTTGCCGGAAAATGCCATACATAATGGCGACGGCAAGGAGCTAACGATGCCCAACCCAAAGACCTTCACCGGCGGCTGCCATTGCGGCCATGGTGCGGTTCGAATGCACCAGCGATCTTGCCATGGTGACCGCGTGCAACTGCTCGATCTGCACCAAGAAGGGCCTGCATTTCGCGTTCCTGGCGCCGAAGAGCTTTCAGCTCCGCGCCGGCGAGGACAATCTGAAGGAATATCTGTTCAACAAGCACGCGATCCGGCATCAGCTCTGCGTCGATTGCGGCGTCGACGTGTTCGCGCGCGGCACGCAAGCCCGACGGCACCGAGGTGGTGGCGCTGAACGTCAGCTGCATCGACGGCGTCGAGCTCGCCAAGCTCGCGATGACGCCGATCGATGGAAGGAACCGGTGACCGCGGTTCATTCCGGGGCACCCCGCCGCGGCGAGCCCGGAATCTCGCGCCTCTGGCGAGCCGCCCCGGAATGACGGGATTACAAATCCAGCGCCTTGTAGTGGCGAAAAATGCCGTCATCGTTGAAGGCGATACGGCGGTCGCTTGAGAGATAGGCCTTGAGGTTAGGACGCGCGGCGACGCGGTCGCGCAGTTCGACCAGGCCGGGAATTTCCCGCTCGAAGCCTTCATCCGCTTTGGAAAAGCGTAGCGCAGCCCCTCCACGATCTGGAACAGCGAGAGATCGACATAGGTGATGCGGCGGCCGGTGACGTAGGCGCCGCCGCTGCTTCTTCAAGAGCCCTTCGAAATAGCCGAGTAAATTTCGGCACGCGCTCCTTCCAGAACTCGTCGGTGCGCTTTTTGGCGGCCGCCCGCTGGTCCTCGTAATAGAGCGACGGCCCGAGCGGATGATGGGTGTCGTGAATTTCCAGCACCAAATCCGTGATCGTCAACTGCAGCTGATGCACCCAGAGCGCCCCTGCTTCCGCCTTGGGCGCGAGCCCATGGCGCGAGCCGAGATAGAGCAGGATATTGGCGGTCTGCCCGATCACGGAGCTTTCCGGCTTTGAGAAACGGCGGCGCGAATGGCGGGGTGTCGCCGCCCTCCATCATCCGCATCATCGCGGACATGCCGTTTGGGCTGCGCGACACGTCGTCATAGTCGGCGCCGGCCTCCTCCAGCGCCAGGCGGACATATTCGCCGCGGCCCTGAATGCCCGGCCAGTAATAAAGTTCGTATTTCATGTGAGGGTCCTGTTCTGGTTGGAACTCAGGATTTTCTTCGGCGTTGTCGATGGACAAGGAATGCAATTGCGCTTCCTCCGCGGCAAGGTCGCCGATGAAGAATTTCTCGGATGCGGCATTCTCTCCGGAAATGATCGAGATCATGAGTGCTGCGCTGGAGGCATCGATAGCCACCCTGCCAGAGCCGGTAAATTCCGCGCATGTCAACATCCTGGCTGAATCGATATTGCGCACGGCGAAAGCCGGCGAGCGGGACGTCGCGGTCCTGCAAAGGATAGCTCTCGTCGAACTCCAGATCGTTCCGCGTGGATGAAGGGCTGGAAAGATGAGGTGCAGCGTTGACGCCGAGCCGGCGTTAACGGGAAAGTCCATATCAGCGCTGCGGACCCATCAGCCGCTGGGCATTTTCAGCACACAACACGTGGTGATGGAGGTTCGCGATCCACTGGCGGCCGGAAACGGTCAGGCTCAGGTATTTGATCCCCTCGTCGAGGTTGGTTGAAACGCTGTTCCAGAAGAATTCCGGATATTTGTCGACGAGATCGGCGGGGGACGAATATCCGAGTTGCCGGTTCATGCCGATCTCTTCAAATTCATAGAACAGCGCGTTGACCTTCTTGGCGTACATTGGATCGCCAAGCTGGCCGATCAAATCGGCGGCCTGCACCAGACGTGGCAGGATGTCATCGGTCTCCTCGGTCCTTCGCTCTGGCGGCGGGGGAAAGCGGGTATATTCGATGGCCCTTGCAATCCGCTCCGCGTCAATCCCGGGGGACTTTCCAAGCCGCTCGATTGCGAACAGTTTTGAGCGGTCGACGTGATATTGCGTCAGCGATGCATCTGACGCGCCGCGGGGTAGTCTGATCGTGTCGCCGCTGTCGCTTACGACAAATTCGTCTCCGGTGTCGCCGCTCAATATGCCGCGCACATAGCCGATGTCATGAAGCAGGCAGGCGACGATGAGATGAACGTAGTCGGAAGGTTCGATTCGACGCGACATAATCAAACCCTGTAGAATGTCGCGGCCGGCCATGGTGACGAGCCAGGTATGCTCATAGTTGTGATAGAGGGCGTCACTTCTGCCGACGCATTCGATGGTGATCCGCGCAAGCGAGCCGAGACGCTCCGCCAGTTCGTCCTGCGTCGAACCAAAGATTTCGCGAAAGTCGTTGGCGAGAAATTTTCCGAGCTTGCGGGCCGCCGAGGCCGTAATGGTCTTCATCGACATTCTCCGTCGAAGATAGAAGCCGCCAACCTTTCAACGCCGTGTCGTCTGCAATCGAATGTCCAGTGCTGGGTCCGCTGCCAGGCCAGGATTATATCCTGGACTATATCCCAATTGTTGCCTGCCGGACGATCCATGAAGCTCGGCGTTGAAAATTCAGAAAGCCGAGCTTGTTCGGACGAGGCGGCTATCTTCTCGTTGCGTGTTTCAATCAAAGCGACGCGTGCCCTCTTCCGACACCGTCGAAATCGGTTGGCGATCAGCGTCCAGATAATCTGCGCGTAGATAAAGAACTGCGTAGCCCGCCGCGGGCATCGACTCCGCCGCTAATTCGCAAGGACTTCGGCACGTCCATGGTGGCGGCTCTTGCATCAGGCTACATCAAGTGCCCCTCAGGCGAAAGAGCCGTTGAGATCTGCCGTTGGACGCGCTGCAAAGCAAAAGGCGCCGCGGAGCTAACCGCAGCGCCCGTTATGATTCTGTTTCAGACCATCAGCTCGTCTGCTGGATCGCCGAGAGCTCCCAATTGCCGCCGCGCGGCCGCACGAAGGTCCACACTTCGGTGACCTCGTTCGGCTGCTCGCTGCCCTCGACCAGCCGGCCGGTGGCGCGGTCGACGGTCTTGTCGACCAGCGAGTACCGCATCGCCACGCTGGCATAATCGGTATCGCCTTCGCGCCAGGCTTCGGCGAGATCGCCCTGCAGCAGCTTGACGTCGGAGATCTTGTTGACGACGTTGCGCGCGCGATTCTTGCTCGAGATCCTGGGCGAGATACGACACCATTTCGGGCGTCGCCAGGGTATGCAGTTTGGCGACATCCTCGTTCGACCACGCGGCCTGAATCTCGCCGAGCAACCGCTCGAAGGCTTCATAGTCGGCGGGACTGGATCTCCAGCGGCGCGCTGCCCGATCCCAGTCCGAAACCCGTTCCCGAGCGGAAGCTCGATGACGCGCCGGAGCCGGGAGCGGCGCCGGCATAGGCCGGCGCCGTCACGTGACGGCGCTGCCACCACGACATCGCCAGCCGGACCACGATGACGATCAAGCCGATCTGCAGGATCAGGCCGAGGATCGACGACAATCCGCCGAGGCCGCCGAACATCCCGCCGCCGAACAACATGCCGAGCAGGCCGGCGCCGAGGAAGCCCGCGGCGAGGCCGCCGAGCAGACCTCTGCCCGGCCGGTTGAAGAAGCCGCCGCCGGCGGGGGCGCGCCGATCCCGGGGCTGCCGGGCTGGGTGATGGTGCGGTTGAACGGCTGCGCCGTACCCGGCGCCGTCGAGGTGCTCGGCGGCGCGGAAAAGGTTCGCGCTCCCCGCGAGCCCGAGCTGAAGCCGCCGCCGACCCGGGCGTCGGCCGACGAGACGGCCAGCATCAGCGGCAATCGCCAGCGACAAAACAACGGCAATCGCCTGAACGATGCCGCGCGTACGTTGCGAGAATTTCATGTGCGTTTCCTCAATCCCCGGCAGGGGGAAGCGCCCCTAACATGGGCAGCGCTGCCCAAATGTGAAGCCATATCGGGACCGGCGGCTGCGGCGCTCGGTCGCGGGTGGGGCGATTGGCGCTTGTTTGCCGCCGCTTCCGGGGCAAACAGGGCCGTCATTGCGAGCCAACGGGTCGCCTTACGACGGCGTCATGGTTTCCTTCACCGCGGCGACCAGCTGGCTCAGCGTGAACGGCTTTGGCAGGAACGCGAATTGCTGGTTCTCCGGCAGGCTCTTCTCGAACGCGTCTTCCGCATAGCCGGACACGAAGATGATCTTGAGGTCCGGATTGCGGCCGCGCATCGTCTTGAGCAGGGTCGGGCCGTCCATTTCCGGCATCACCACGTCGGAAACCACGAGATCGACCGCGCCGTTCTTTTCCTCCAGCGCTTCCATCGCCTCGATGCCGTTCGACGCCTCGATCACGCTGTAGCCGCGCGAGCGCAAGCCGCGCGCGTTCAGCGAGCGCAGGCCCTCCTCGTCCTCGACCAGCAGGATGGTGCCCTGCCCGGTCAGATCGGTGCGCGGTTTCGCCTTCAGCCGGCCGCGCTCCCTGGCCGCGCCGTTGGCCGCATGCGCCTCGGGCTGGGCCTCCTGCTCGGGATGATGCCGCGGCAGGAAGATGTGGAACGAGGTGCCCTTGCCGGCCTCGGAATCGACATAGACGAAGCCGCCGGTCTGCTTGACGATGCCGTACACCGTCGACAGGCCGAGCCCGGTGCCCTTGCCGACTTCCTTGGTCGAGAAGAACGGCTCGAAGATCTTGTCGACGATCTCGGCGGGGATGCCGGTGCCGGTATCGGCGACGTCGATCCGCACATAATCCGCCGCCGGCATGCCCTTGTAGGACGAGCCGGCCGGCTTCCTCCGCGGTGACGTTGGCGGTTCGCACCGTCAGCTTGCCGCCGTCGGGCATCGCGTCGCGGGCGTTGACCGCGAGATTGACGATCACCTGCTCGAACTGCGACACGTCGACCTTGACCGGCCAGAGATCGCGGCCATGCACCAGGTCGAGCTTGACCTTCTCGCCGATCAGCCGGCGCAGCAGCATGGTGAGATCGGACAGCGCGTCGCCGAGATCGAGCACCTGCGGCCGCAGCGTCTGGCGGCGCGAGAACGCCAGCAACTGCCGCACCAGCGTCGCCGCGCGGGTCGCGTTCTGCTTGATCTGCATGATGTCCTGGAACGACGGATCGGTCGGCTTGTGCGCGTTCAGCAGGAAGTCGTTCGCCATCATGATGGCGGAGAGCACATTGTTGAAATCGTGCGCGATGCCGCCGGCGAGCTGGCCGACCATGTCCATCTTCTGCGACTGGTTGATCTGGTTCTCCAGCGTGCGCCGCTCGGTGGTCTCCAGCATGTAGACGATCGCGGCCTCGGTCTCGCGCTCGTCTTCCTCGACCGCGGTGACGAAGAACTGCCCCCACCGCTCCTTGGCGCCATCGAGCATCGCCTCGACCGGCGGGATATCGCCCTGCCCGTCCGCCGCCTGGTTGATCGCCGCGATCAGCGAGGCTGCGATCGCGGCCGCTGACGGTCCGGAAGATCGACTTGTTGGCCGCGCCGTCCAGGCTGAGGCTCTGCGCCAGCTTGGCGAAGCGCGCATTGGCGCGAACCACCGCGCCGGAGCGGTCCACGGTCGCAATCGCCATCGGGGTGTGATCGAAGAAGCGCATGAAGCGGACTTCGGCGGCGCGCTGCGGATCGGAACGCTCGTCGCGGGCGCGGCTGATCACCAGCGTCCGCGACGGCGCCGGGCACGCCGTCGGCGCCGAAGGCCAGCTTGTGATAGAGCCGCACCGGCATGGTCTTGCCGCCGCGCATCCGCAGGTCGATGTCGAACACCTCGGTCTTGACTTCGCCGGGCACCGGCGACGATCGAGGTCAACAGCGAAGCGCCGTCGCCGGACACGATGTCGGTCAGCTTCAGGCCGCCCGAGCCGATCTCGGCGAGATCGTGGTCGAGCCAGTTCGCCAGCGTGGCGTTGACATAGACGAGGTCGCCGGCGGCATTGACCGAGAAGAACCCGCACGGCGCATGATCGAGATATTCGATCGCGTGCTGCAGTTCCTGGAACACGTCCTCCTGCCGCTCGCGGTCGCGGGTGATGTCGGCGATCGACCACACCGCATATTTCGCCTCGCGCTTGCCGGCGCCGAGCGGCCGAACCCGCATCCGCAGCCAGCGGCCATGGGCGCCGTCGTGGCCGGCGATGCGGACTTCCTCCTGCTGCCGCTTGCCCTCGCGCGCCGCCTTGAGCAGGCGAAACACCGCCTCCGACACGTCGGGATTGCCGATGAAGACCCGCTCCACCGGGCGCACGTCCTGCGCGCTCGCAGCCCCCGTCAGCGCCAGATAGGCGGCATTGGAATAGACCACATGACCGCGCGGGTCGGTGACCGCGAGCCCGTCATAGGCGTGATCGGCGATGCGGCCCATGACCGGATCGTCGGCGGTGCGATCGGCGAAACGAATGATGCCGGCGGCGAAGGCGAACAGGTTGAACAGCCCGACCATCGCCAGCAGCGCCAGCAGGCCCAAGATATAGGGCTGCGCCTGCGCCCGGCCGATGGTCATCAGCGCGATCGCCGCCGCGACGATGGCCGCCGGCCACCAGCAGCACCAGCACGATGCTGCCGCTGCGCCGCGCCGGCTCGTGGGCGGCCATCGGCTCCCGGGGCGGATCGTTGTCAGGTTCGGCGGTCATGCCAGGGACGCAGCCTGTCGACGTCGGTGAAGCGCGCCTCAATGGCGCGGTACCTCCCTGAGTGCCTGAATCGGACCGGCAAGCGCAAGTCCATCGGGCGGCTATTTCGCTTGATTTATGGCCTTTCCGGCCGTTTTCACCGCTTGCCGGCCCTTGCCTCACACCCGCCGGCCGGAAAGCCCGCGCCTGAGGCCCATGACGTAGCCGATGATTTCGGCGACCGCATGATAGTGCTCGACCGGGATCTCGTCGTCGATCTCCACGGTCGCATACAGCGCCCGCGCCAGCGGCACGTTCTCGACGATCGGGATGTCGTGCTGCCGTCGCGATTTCCCTGATCTTGAGCGCGATCTTGTCGACGCCCTTGGCGACGCAGACCGGCGCCGACATGCCGCGTTCGTAGGACAGCGCCACCGAATAGTGGGTCGGGTTGGTGATGATCACGGAGGCCTTGGGAACCGCGGCCATCATGCGCTTCTTCATGCGCGCCTGCGCGCAACTGCCTGATCCGGCCCTTGATGTGCGGATCGCCTTCGGACTGCTTGAACTCCTCCTTCATCTCCTGCAGCGACATCTTCTGCCGCTCGTACCATTGCCGGTACTGGAAGAAATAGTCGGCGATCGCGACCACCGCGAGCATCGCCACCACGGCGCCCATCAGATGCAGGGTCAGGCTGGTGATGGTCGGAAGGATCGCGGTCGGGTCGAACCGCACCATCGATTCCAGGCGATGACGCTCCGGCCACAGGATCGCCGTCATCACGACGCCGAGCGCGATCACCTTGAAAAGGCCCTTGGCGAAATTCGCCGCCGCCTGCTTGCCGAAGATCCGCTTGGCGCCGGAGGCCGGCGAGATCTTGCTGAACTTCGGCTTGAGCGACTCGCCCGACCACACCAGCCGGTGCTGCACCATGTTGCCGGCGATCGCCGCCAGCGCCAGCATCAACAGCGGCACGCCGAGCGCCGCGATCACCGCATATTCGAGCGACTGCGTCAGCGCCAGCAGGCCGGGCCCGTCGGTGTGGATCATCCAGGAATTGGCGATCAGATTGCGCAGCGGCATCTGAATGCCGCCGCCGATCGATCCGGAAAATGTCGACAGCACCAGCGTCGCGCCGGCGATCATGAACCAGGTGTTGACCTCCTGGCTTTTGGCGACGTCGCCGCGATCGTGGGCGTCATCGAGACGTTTTTGCGTGGGGTCTTCTGTTTTGTCGGATGAGTCGTTCTCGTCGGCCATCGCAGTTCTCACTTGAGCGGCATCAGGTCGTGCATGACGCCGATGAAGTAATCGAGGAAGGTTCCCATCATCGCGGCGATGACGAGCGGCGAAGATCAGGAAGCCGGCGAGGATCGACAGCGGCACGCCGACGAAATAGACCTGCATCTGCGGCATCAGCCGCGCCAGCACGCCAAGCCCGATATTGAAGACCAGGCCGAACACCAGGAACGGCGCCGACAAGCTGCATGCCGATCCTGAACGCGGCGGCGAAGGCGCGGGTGGCGAGCGCGGCGACATCGCCGCTCGGCATCAGTCTCGCCCGGCGAGAAGATCGCTGTAGCTGTCGTTCAGCGCGGCGATGACGAGATGATGGCTGTCGGTCGCAAACAGCAGCGTCACGCCGAGCATGGTGAGGAAGTTGCCGATCAGCACGCCCTGCTGGCCCTGGGTCGGATCGACCGAGGTGACGAAGCCGAGCCCCATTTGCTGGGCGATCACCGACCCTGCGACCTGCAGCGCCGACAGCGTCACCCGCGCGGTGGCGCCGAGCACGATGCCGATCGATGATCTCGTGGAGCATCAGCACCAGCAGCGGCGTCAGCGAATGCATGTCGACGTGGTAGGCGGCGCGGTGCAGCGGCAGGATGATCAGCGTCAGCAGCAGCGCGATCGCGAGCTTGATGCGGACCGGAATGTTGGACTCGCCCAACCCCGGCAACAGCATCACCATGGCGCCGATGCGGGCGAACACCAGCATGAAGGCGGCGGCGAGCGCGGGCAGCAGTGAGATATCGATGCGCATGATTCACGCATAGTGCCTCAACCGCCTATGATTCGCGACGATATCCGCATCATGTGGCTGTGCAGCGCATCCGCCATGAACGGCAGCGCCAGCAGCAGCGTCACGAAGATCGCCAGGATTTTCGGCACGAACACCAGCGTCTGTTCCTGGATCTGCGTCAGCGCCTGGAACAGCGACACCACGACGCCGACCACGAGGCCGACGACCATCAGCGGCGACGACACCACGACGATGGTCCAGATCGCATCGCGCGCCACGTCGAGGGTTTCAGCACCGGTCATTTCATTGTTCCATTCACTCGAGTTAGCTACTCGTCATTCCGGGATGGTCCGCAGGACCGGGCCCGGAATCGATACGCACTGGATCAGTTCCGATCGCGTCGAGCCTGTCATCGGGCCGCGCTTCGCGCGACCCGTTCGGCGAATGACAACTCAGATCGCCATCTTCATGATGTCTTCGTAGGACGCGATGACCTTGTCGCGCACCGACACCAGCGTCGAGACCGCGACGTCGGTTTCCGCCACCGCCGTCACCACGTCCATGACATTGGCCTTGCCCGACGCCATCGCGACCGTCTGCGCGTCGGATTTCCGTCCGCCTCGAGGACGCTTCCGATCGCGTCCTTGAGCAGCGCCGCCGAACGAGGGCCGCCGCCGCCGTCTCGGAGCCCTTGCCGGCGCCGCCGGTATCCAGGATGCGGGCGAGATTGGCGTAGGCGTTGGCAGCGACTGTGGGTGAAGCCATGGTTCAGAGTTTCCTGTTCAGGACTTGAGGATGTCGAGCGTGCGTTGAATCATCCGGCGCGTGGCGCTGATGATGTTGAGGTTCGCCTCGTAGGATCGCTGCGCGTCGCGCATGTCGGTCATTTCGATCAGCGGATTGACGTTGGGATATTTGACGTTGCCGGCGGCATCCGCCGCCGGATTGCTGGGCTCGTGCTTGACGCGAAACGCCGAGTTGATCGGGCCGGATCTTGCCGAGCGTGACGACCTTGGCATCGAGCGTGCGATCGAGCGCGGAGGAAAAGGTCGGCACCTTGCGGCGATAGGGATCGCCGCCGGCGGTCGGCGCGGTCGAATCCGCGTTGGCGATATTTTCCGAGATCACCCGCATCCGTCCGGCCTGCGCGCGCAGGCCCGAGGTCGCGATCCCCATCGATCGGGCGAAATCGCTTGACTGATCGTCTGCCATGATGTCGCTTCCCTGCGGCTCTATCCGGCCTCAGCCCTTGCCGATCGCGGTCTTCAGAAGATGCAGGCTCTTGCTGTAGAGCGAGGTCACCGCCGCATAGTCCATCTGGTTGGCGGAGACCTTGAGCATCTCGTCTTCGAGATTGACGGCGTTGCCGGCGGGCCGCGTCTCGAAGCCGGCCTTGCGGTTCTGGTCGAAGCTGTCGTCGCCGCCACCGGACGGCGCGATATGGCCGGTCGTGGTGCGCATCATCGCCAGCGACCCCATCGATCCCGCGGGAGCGCCGGTCGTTGTCGAATTTCGGTTCGACCAGATCGCGCGGCTTGAAATTCGGCGTGTCGGAATTGGAGACGTTTTCGGACAGCACGCGCTGGCGCTCCTGGTGCCACTGCATCTTGGTGCGCAGCGCCGACAAGACCGGAAGATCGTTGATGGACATCGCGCCGCTCCCCTTCGCCATCGGGCGCGACGCCCGCGAGGTAGGCAGAATTTGCCGCGTGTATGGTTAACAGCGGGTTAAGATGCGCAGCGCGGCGGATGGCGCCGTCGCGCGATCGCCGCGACTAGATCGATTCGAGCGCATTTTCGCCACGAAAGCTGCGTTAACCAACCCAGTCAGCTTTGAACTTGGGACGCGAGAAGTCGTTTTGGCCCAGCCGATTCATGGGTTATTAAGATAGCGGGACGGCAGTTTCTGCCGTGGGGAATTAAGAGATTAGGGCCAATCTCGGGCTTCGTTCGCCGTTTGTGTGTCGATTGCGATCCGCGTTCGACGAGCGAGAGGCCTGAAGAAAACGCTATTTGCCGGGGACAAGCATGCAGGCACTGACATTTTTCTTCGCATTCGTGGCCGTTCTGGCGCTGATCGGCGTCGCGGCCTGGCTGGTTCGCCGATTCGCCGGCAACCGCCTCGGCGCCAACACCAATCGCGGGCGGATGCCGCGGCTGGCGGTGATCGACGCCGCCGCCGTGGACGGCCGCCGGCGGCTGGTGCTGGTGCGGCGCGACAATGTCGAACATCTGCTGATGATCGGCGGTCCGACCGATATCGTCGTGGAACCCAATATCGTGCGCGCCATGCCCGGACGCGATCAGATGCCGCCGCGGCCCGCCGTCGGCGGCGCCGAACCGCCGCCGCGGGTTGCGCCGCTGCCCGATGCCGCAACTGGAGCGACGACGACGATGCCGCGCGGCCGGACGGCTTCGATCATGCCGAGCCGCAAATGCCCGAGCCGCCGCCGCGCCCGGTCGCGGCCCTCCTTTGCCGACGAAGTGCGCCGCCCGGCCGGCCGCCGGAACGCGCAGCGAGCCCTGCGCAGCGATCCTGCGCAGCGAGCCTCGCGCGGCGATCCGTTGGCGGGCTTCGCGCCGGAGCCGCTTGGCGGCCGTCCGGAGCCGCGCCCCGAACCGCGCGGCGAACCGATGCCGTCGCGGGTGACCTCGCGCAACGAACCGATGATGCCGCGCCCGCCGCGCCCGAGCGAAGCGCCGAAGGCCGCCGCCGGTGCGCGCGCCGGAACGCGCCGCCGCCCCGCCGCCGCCGCCGCTCCGCCGCCGCCGCCGATCCGCCGTCGTCAGCGCGGACCAGAATCTCGCCGAGATGGCGCAGCGGCTGGAGGCAGCGCTGCGCCGGCCGGCCGGCGAGCCAGCGAGCCGCGCGTCGGTGCGCCGCCGGTCGCGCCCGAACCGCCGCCGGCCGCCGCGCGCCGCGCAGCGAGCCATCGATGGCGCCGCCGGTTGCGCCGCGCCTCGCCGAAGAGCGGCTTTGAAAATCTCGAAGACGAGATGGCATCCCTGCTGGGCCGTCCAAAGACCCCTTCGTGAGATCGGCGACCGTCCCGCGTAGAGTTTTATTTTTTGCCATCCTGATAGCCGCCGGATCGCTGGCGGATCCGGCGTTCGCGCAGGACATCAGCATCAATCTCGGCCAGGGCAATGGCGGCGTCACCGAGCGCGCGATCCAGCTGATCGCGCTGTTGACGGTGCTGTCGATCGCGCCGTCGATCCTGATCATGATGACGTCGTTCACCCGGATCGTCGTGGTGCTGTCGCTGCTGCGCACCGCGCTCGGCACCGCGACCGCGCCGCCGAACTCCGTGATCATCGCGCTGGCGATGTTCCTGACCGCGTTCGTGATGGGCCCGGTGCTGCAGAAATCCTATGACGACGGCATCAAGCCGCTGGTCGCCAACCAGATCAGCGTCGAGGACGCGCTGCAGCGCGCCTCGGTGCCGCTGCGCGGCTTCATGCAGAAGAACGTGCGCGAAAAGGACCTGAAGCTGTTCATGGACCTGTCGGGCGAGCCGCCGCCGGCGACGCCGGAAGAGATGTCGCTGCGGATCCTGGTGCCGGCCTTCATGATCTCCGAACTGAAGCGCGCCTTCGAGATCGGCTTCCTGCTGTTCCTGCCGTTCCTGATCATCGACCTCGTGGTCGCCTCGGTGCTGATGTCGATGGGCATGATGATGCTGCCGCCGGTGGTGGTGTCGCTGCCGTTCAAGCTGATCTTCTTCGTGCTGGTCGACGGCTGGTCGCTGGTGGCCGGCAGCCTGGTGCAGAGCTACGGCGGGTGAACTGCGATCGTTGCTCCGACTGCGTTGCAGCGAATAGTTGCCGCGACGCAGCGAACCGCCGCAGCGCTGATGACTTCTGCCGCGCTCTGCTGGTAGGTTACCGTCATGTTCGCTCGCGCGGACGCTCCGGTCATCGAACGAACGAACCGGGAGGAAGCCATGCTTCATTTTGGACGCAGCCGCTCCAGACGAGGGCTTGCGGCGGCCCTGATCGGCGAGATCGCCGCCGTATTGGAGGACGTGGAGGGCTTCGAAGAAATTCGCAAGCTTGAGGATATGGAGATCGGCGCCGAGGAGCATCTCGATGAACTCGGCGCTTTCGCATTGCCGAAGTTCTCGGTTTACGAGTCCAATGCGGATCGATTGGATTTGTTCGACGCCGCTGTCCAGCGACAGATTACCTATTTTTTTACGCGCGCCGGAAGCCTGGCCGACCATATGCACGCGCTTGCGTCGACCAAAACGGAATCCAAGGAATTGTGCAAGCAGCACGCCATCGACGCGCAGAAGGAAATCAACGGCCTCTGCGAACTGGCCGATGACTTGCTGCGAGACTTGAGAAAGCTCGTTTCCAAAAAACAGCCCTGCTCGATATCGAGAGCATAGCCGCGCTCCGCTTGCCTATGTCATTTGTCGTTGGTTTCGAGCGGCCCGTCGGCGCTGATCTCGGGGGCTGCTTCTCTTTGACCGGCCACGGCTCGTTTCCTCACTACAATTGAGCAACTTTGAGGGGATGGAGTCCCCCCGTAACCGCCGATCAGGCTTGATCAGGCTGATGACTCCTACCGGACGCTTGGCGTCGGTAGGAGCTTGCCCGGTTCCCACGACACCAAGCAGCAATTTTGCCCGCGCGGCCGAGAACGCCGCGTCGACAGGTTGCGCATGGTCTTATGGGAGCGTTGGTTGCGCGCATTGTTGAGAGATCACGGCTTTACGATTTCTGTGTTCGGCGCAGTCGCCATCACGGCGATGTTTGCGTTCGCATTCGAAGCGTCTCAAGAGTTCGTCGCAAGCCTGCTGATCCTGGGCATCCTGACCGCTGTGGCGGAATACGTCTTGCGCTCGGATTAGGAGCACCGGCCATGAGGTGGTCACGACTGCTGGAGATTTGCCGATGACGGGAGTTTGGGCACTTGCGGCATTGTGGTTGGGTCTTGCGCTGATCGCGAGCCTGCTGTCGATCTGGCTTCGCATTTCCACCGCGCTGTCGGAAATCGTCGTCGGCACGATCGCCCAGCTGATCATTGGCGCCGCGATCGGGTCGGCGGTGCTGGGCACGGACGAGTCGTGGGTAAAGTTTCTCTCCGGTATCGGCGCGATCGTCCTGACTTTCCTTGCCGGAGCCGAACTTGACCCCGTGGTTTTCAGGTTGAAGTGGAAGGAAGCGGCCGCGGTTGGGTTTGCGAGCTTCTTCTTTCCGTTTCTCGGGTGCGCCGCGGCGGCTCACTATTTGCTCGGATGGGAAGTCATGCCGAGCTGGCTTGCCGGCGTCGCGATGTCGACGACGTCGGTCGCGGTCGTCTACGCCGTGATGATCGAGTTCGGTTTCAACACGACCGAGTACGGCAAGACCATACTGGCAGCCTGTTTCGTCACCGACCTCGGCACCGTCGTGGCGCTGGGCCTGATCTTCGCGCCGTTCACGATGAAGACCCTGATCTTCCTTGGCGTCGGCGTCGTGGTCTTCGTTGTCCTGCCGTGGCTCACGCCGCGCTTCTTCCGGCTGTATGGCGGCCGGCCCTCCGAGCTGGAGACCAAATTCCTGCTGCTCTGCCTGTTGGGAATGGGCGCACTGGCAGCCTGGGCCGACAGCGAGGCGGTGCTTCCCGCCTACCTCATCGGGATGGTGCTTGCCGGCACCGTCGGCAAGGACCACGCGCTGGTGCGGCGGCTGCGCACGCTCACATTCGGCCTGCTGACGCCGTTCTATTTCATCCGCGCCGGCTCGTTCGTTTCCATACCCGCGCTTGTCGCCGCGCCTGCTGCGTTCATTGTGTTTCTCGTGGTCAAGATTGTCGCAAAAATGGTCGGCGTCTATCCCGTCACCAAATTCTTCGGGTCGCCGGACAAGGAGGCCATGTACACGACGCTCCTGATGTCGACCGGGCTCACCTTCGGCACCATCTCCTCGCTTTTCGGCCTGTCGCACGGAATCATCGATCGAGGCCAATACTCGGCGCTGGTCGCCGCCGTGATCGCGAGCGCGGTGATCCCGACCGTGATCGCCAATGCGTTCTATCTGCCGCGCCATCTCTTGCCGGCGGCCGACCCGGAACAGGCAGCCGACGCCCGCCGCGAAGTGACGCAGCTCCGACCGTTTGCTCGAAAGGCCGAATAAGACGGGGTGGCCAGATGTTCAGCAAAATCTTGCACGCCAATGACGGGTCGGAGCATGCCTTTCATGCACTCGCGATGGCGCTCGCGCTGGCGAAGCAGAATAATTCGGAGCTTCACATGGTTTCGGTGCGAAGAGATCGATTACATGCCGGAATTCATCGAAGAGATTCGCGAGGAGACCGGGACGGCCGCGCGGCGCTTTCATAAGGTTCTGCAACGCGCCCGCGCGATGGCCGAACAAAGCCATGTCAAACTCGACACGCATATTATCGCCGGACATCCGGTGCGGTGTATCGTCGATCTGGCAAGAGAGCTTGACGTTGAACTGCTCGTGATCGGAGCAACCGGCCACTCGGCGCTATACGACCGATTGATCGGCAGCCGAGCCGATCGAATCGTGCAGCTCGCGCCCTGCCCGGTGCTGGTCGTGAAATAACGCCGCTGGCGAAGCGCGATGGAACGGCTAGGATGTAGCCTTTTCAGCATCCCCAATTCGACGCAATTGCTCGCCGATGAAATCATCGAGTGAGGGGCTGCGTTGAATTTTGTCCGCTGTTTGGAACGGGGAAGATCGGCTATCAAGCCTATAGCTCAATGAAGAGACCCAGATGCTTGCCTCGCAACGCGACCAGTTCGAGATCCCCCGCGATATCTGCTACCTGAATTCGGCCTCCTATAGCCCGCTGCCGCGCAAGACCCAGGAAGCCGGCCGCGCCGCGGTTCTCCGTAAAGCGGCGCCCTGGACGCTCGATGCCGCGTTCGCCAACCGGCAGCACGATCGCGCGCGGACTGCCGCAGCGACGCTGATCCATGCCGATCCCGCCGACATCGCGCTGATCCCCTCGATCAGCTACGGCGTCGCCACGGCCGCAAAGGTTTTGACCATCGCCCGCGGCGCGCGCGTCATCGTTCTGGAAAACGATCATTCCTCGCCGGTGCTGGAATGGCAAATTCGGGCCGAGGCGCAAGGTTTTGTGATCGAGACGGTCCGCCAGCCCGGTGACGGCGACTGGACGTCGGCGGTTCTCGCGGCAATCGAACGGCCGGGCGCGCCGCCGGTCGGCCTTGCCTCGATCTCTTCGGTGCACTGGTCGGACGGCGGGCTGATCGCGCTTGAGAAAGTGGCGGCCGCGCTCAAGCGCCAAGGCGCCGTCTTTCTCATCGACGCAACCCACGGTGCTGGCGTGCTGCCGATGCAAGTTGCGCGGCTCGATCCGGACTTTGTGATCTTCCCGACCTACAAATGGCTGCTCGGGCCTTACGGGCGGGCCTTTCTCTACATCGCCAAGCGCCATCAGGGCGGCACGCCGCTGGAGCAGACTTCGTTCGGCCGCCGCAACGTGCGTGCCGAGAATGCGGTGTATTTCGCCGACACGAGCTACGTCGCCGATGCCAGGCGATTCGACATGGGCGAGCGCGACCATTTCATTTCGATGGAGATGGCCGCAATCGGCATGGAGATGATGGCGGAATGGGGCGACGCCACCGTTGCAGAGCGTCTCGCCATGCTGACGGAACGGATTGCCGAGGGCGTGCGCGATCTCGGCGTCAGTATGCCGGCGCGTCATTTGCGGGCGCCGCACATTCTAGGCCTTGGTTTCCGGGATGGGATGCCGGCAGGACTCGTCGAGGGGCTTGCCAGCGAAGGCGTCCATGTCGCGGCCCGTCTTGGTCGCATGCGAATCTCCCCCCACGTTTTCAACGACGAGGCCGATTGCGACCGCTTCGTCAAAGCATTGGCCCGGCGGCTCCGCGGCTAATTCGCCGCAAGCGACATTGCCACCCTCGAAAGAAAAGCGGACACTGTTCGCATTCGCCAAGGGATCGGGAGACCTGATGCATATAAAAAAGATAGCCATCGCGGCTTCGGTCATGCTTCTTACCTGCGCCGGCAGCCGGGCAGAAGACAGCAAGGCCTGCGTCTCGAAGGCGACCCAAACTCTGCCGCATATCGAAGGACTTGTGGTCAAGAAAACACGGACCCGTCCTGCCCCGCCGGCGATCCTGGCAACCTGGCAGGGCCAGGCGCGGCCGATCATCGTCGACCTCGATACCGTCGCAACCGGCATTGTCGAAACCTACTCCTACATGTGCGTGATGACCAAGGGCTCGGCCTATGTGCGCCGGGTGATGAGCTAGGACGAAGCCCTAATCCGACGCCAGTGTTGCACTAACTTCGCCGCCAACGCGCCGCACGAAAAGCCAAATCGTAAATCAAAAGTGTCCCGTTTCGACGCACGATAAGGGGGACACCAAATGCGCCGCGAACGCCGGCCGGCCAGCGAAGAAGGGGAGACGGTAGCCTATACGTTCCATTTTCAGATAACGAACGGGTGCGGAAGGCGGGCGTGCTCCGTCAAGGTGCAGGCGCCCAACATTCACGACGCCACGACATTCTTCCGGCAAAACTGGCCGATGATCGAATCCATGGCCCGAGATGGTCTGGTCAACAGATCCGGCGAAGACCGGACAATCAAGCTGGCCATGCCCCCGATAGCAGGTCCCCTTTAGCGGACTTGTTAGTGGACTTGGCCTTCCGCGCGACGAATTTCCGCTGTTGGAGATAACCGAGCGGCGGGCGAAGTTCTCAGCCGCTCACATCATACTGCTTGCTGAGGTGGTCGCCGATCTGGACCAGCATGGCGACGCATTCGGGATAGCCGGGTTTGGCGACCGTCGCCTCATCGGCCGTGGCGCGGAATTCCCAGCTATCGCCGTCGCGGATCACGGAAATCACGATTCCGTCCGGGCAGTCGGCGTGAACCTTCAGCTCCGCTCTCGCCATCGCAATGAGTTCGGCTTCGGTCTTGGTGGGCTTGCTCATGATCGGCGCTTCCTCCGGACGGCTTTGCCGCGCAGGTTGCCGTTTCGGCAGGCTGCTGTCGAGGGGATAGACGCGCCGGTGACGCTACCTCGCCGCGTCGACCCGCTTCAATCCGATGATCCTCGGCAACGAGCCGGTCGAGACCGGATCGGCCTTCTGCGCTTCCCGGCGGCAGCGTCGCCCGCGCGGTCGCGTCGGGGAAGCGCGTCTTCATTTCGCGCAGGAAGCCGTCGAGCGTATCGACGCTGGCCGCCATCTTGGCGATCGGGGCGAATTCGGCGCTGTTGGCGGCGGCCGGCTTGCTCGCGGTCTCGAACGCGGCGCGGTCGGTCGTCGCCGCTCATCAGCGGCGCATATTTTTCGCGGAAGCGCGCCAGCCCGATGGCATCCTCCGCCAGCGCGTATCCGACCACGGCGCGGATCACGTCGCCCTTCTCCACCGGGTTCAGCGGTTTGAAGTCGCGCCAGCGATCGGCGTAATACAATTCGATCTGTTCGGAGGCCTCGCGCCAGCGCCGCGACGCCCAGTAGATGTCGGAGCGCAGCCGGATCGCCTCGCGGCCGGTGATATTGGAGATGATGTCGAGCGCGAGATCATGGCGGCCGACGTCGCTCTGCGCGCGCGCCTCCAGCAGCAGCCGCTGCTGGCGCAGTTCGCCCGAGAGATCGGCGATGCGGGTGGAGCGAAGCGCGGCGATGGCGCGATCCGGCTTGCGGTTGGTGAGGTAGACCATGGCGAGGCGCGCCGCGACCTGGGCGCGCGCCGCGCCCTCCAGCCGGTGATCGACCTGGTACTGCAGGAGTTCGCTGGCCTGATCGAGCAGATCGACCGCGACCAGCCGGTCGGCGAGACGGCGGATCATCTCGTCGCCGCGCCGCCCGATCGGCGTCAATTCGCGATATTCGTAGAACATCCCGAGCGCATCGACCGGCGGAAGGTCGTCGCCCTTCGGGCCGAGAAAGAGCTGCGCGAACAGCGCCGACGCCTCGTCCTGGCCCTGCCGCGAGACTTCCGAATTGGGCTGCAGCCTGGTCGCGGTCCGCGCCGCCGCCAGCGATTCCGGCGTAGCGTCCGGTATCGGAATAGATCCGCGCCATCATCTCCAGCGTCTTCACCTCGATCCCGTCGCCGCGCCACATCACCGAAAGCGTCTCGAGTTCGCGCAGCATTCGGCCTGGCTGATCTCGTCGCGCTTCTGCCGCAGCGCGATCTCGAGCAGCTTGGCTTCGGCCGCCGCCGCCCGGTCGGCGGAATTCACCGCGATTTTGTATTCGTCGAGCGCGTCCTTGTCGTGGCCGAGCGCTTCGGCGAGCCGGCCGCGCAGCACCGCGACCGCAGGCTTCGGTTCCGGCGGCACGCCGATGACGTCCAGATCGCTGCGGCGTCTTGCGGCGCCCGAATAATCCTTGACCTCGAGCGAGGCGCGCATCGCCTCGCACGATCACGATGCGCTGCAGCTCGATCGGCAGCGAGGTGATGGCGAATTCGACGTTCTTGAATTTCTCGCGCGCCTCCGCCCATTTGCCCTGACGCGCATAGGCCAGCGCCTTCCACAATTGCGAATCGTAATTGGTTGCCGATCGCCGGATTGGCGAGATCCTTCAGCCCCTGCTCGGGACGGCCCATCAGCGATGCTCGCGACCGAATGCACGATCAGCGCGACCCGGATCCTCGACGCCTCGGCTTGGTATCGGCGAGCGCGAGATCGAGAACGCCCTTGGCTTCCGGATACATCCCGCGCGCCAGATAGAAACGGGCGAGATCGATCCGGGCCGGCGTGCGCTGATCGGGCTCGGCCGCCGCCGCGGCAGCGATCAGCGCCTCCTCCCGCGCGATGAAGTTGTCCCGCCTGGTTCTTGCGCCACTCGTCGACGTCGAAAATCGGCCGCACCGCGGTCGGCGCGCGCTCCGCCGCGACATCGGCCGATGACAGCGTCAGGCCGCCGGGCCGGCCGAGGATGATCTTGTCGGCGGCGATCTCGGCGGTGACGTCGTCGGAGTTCGGACGAACCGCGACGCCATGGATCGAATTCGAGCAGCGACAGCTCGACGAAATCCTGCCGCTTGACGAAGCCGCGAACCGGCGGCGGCGCCGTGACCACCAGCAGGGTATCGCCGGCGTCCGGATCGACCAGCCGATGCAGCCGGCCGGGTCTGGACAGCGGCACCGCGACATTGGCATGCGCGGGATCGGTGATGTTGCGTATCGCCGTCAGCGGCTGCGTCGGCGTCTGCATCGTGTCGGCGAAGGTGAGCGTCCAGTTGGCGCCGCTTCCGCGCTCGTCGCCGGCTCAGCGACGGCATCTGCGGACGGTTGAGCCGGATGCGGATCGCCTGCCCGTTGTCCAGCGGCAGCAGGCTGACATCGGCGATGAGCGCGCCGCCCTTGCTGCGGATCGGCTCGACATCGATCGGCTTGGTCGAATCGAACACCAGCCACACGGTGTCGGCGCGGCGGAACAAGGCCGCCGGCGTCGGCGTGCGCAAAGGAAAATTTCAGGCGCAGGCCGTCGCTGTCGCGCATGGCGTCGACCAAGGCCGCGTCGTCGCTTGCCTTGTCGCTGGCCTTGGCCTGCGGCGGCAGATCGGACACCACTGTCGTCGCCTTCGGCGCCGGGACCGCGGCCTTGGGTGTTTCGGTCTTGGGTGTTTCGGTCTTCGGCGCTTCCGGCTTCGGATGCTTCCGGCTTGGTTGCTTCCGGCTTGGGCGATTCCAATTTTGGCTGTTCTGATTTGGCCGCTTCCGGCCTGGGCGCTTCGGCCGTACCAGCTGGCATCTGTTTCGGCGGCGTCTCGGATGATTCCACCGGCTCGGCGGCGGCGGGTTTGGCGGCAGGCTCCGCCGCCATCTCGCGCGCCGGTGGCATGTCTGCCGTCTCGGGCTTGATCTCGATCTTTGCCTCTCGCGCCACGCTCTCCGACGTCGGCGGAATGATCTGCTGATCGGCCGGCACTTCCTTCGCCGGCGTTTCGGCGGCAGCCATTGTCGGCGCCGGCAGCTTCGCACCACGCGCGGCATCGGCCAGGGGCGAGGCTTGCGTTTTCTTGTCCGGCTGCTGGAAGGCGACGTCGATAATGTAGTTCTTGTCCTCGCGGAACGAGTGGACGTCGACATCGCCGATCAGCGTGATGTCGACCGAGGTCTGGTCGCCCTCGACCTTCTGGTTGATCGAGGCGACGTTCGGCGGCGCCGCGATCTTGGCGTCGGCGAGATCGAAGTTGAGCGTGCCGCTGAACGCCAAGGTCAGCTTGCCGTCGTTCAGCACCGAGGAGACGCCGACGCCATCCGGCATCTCGAACACGAAGCGCACGAAGGTCGGCTGCACCGAGCGCGCACCCGGATCGGCGGGCGCTTCTTCGCCAGCGCTTCGGCGCGCTGCAGGCGCAACGCGCGCTCGGCGGCGCGCGCCCGTTCGGAGAGTTCGCGGACCACCTCGAGCGGCAAGCTTGGCGGCGGGCCGCTCCAGCTGTCGGGCAAGAAATCGACGAACATCCGCTCGCCGGCGGTCATGGTGTTGATGGTCACCCGGCGCGCCAGCGACAGCCGGATCGCCGAGCCGTCGGGATCGCGCCGCGCCGAAGAGACATAATCCGGCACCGAGTCGGCCAACCTGTCGACCGGGATATCGACCGGGCGCTTGAACCGGATCACGATGATCGAGCCGGCGGTGGTCACCTCCGAGTTCACGTCCTCGGCGAGCTTGAGGACCAGCCGGGCGTAACCGCCGGACGCTGCGAACGTCGCCTCGCCCTTGACCGCGTCGGCGCAAAAGGCGCCGGACGAAGATCCGATCAGGAGCAGGACTGCGAGGAAAACGGATTTCGTCAGGCAATGACCGGCCGTCCGCGCGCAGGCGCGGAGCTGCGACCAAACTCCAGCGGCAGCCGTTCGCGCCATCCCAACGTCTTTCAGTTCAACGATCGCCCGGCGGCGGAGCGCCCTCGCCCCGCCGCGCCTTTTTCGAATTTAGAATTGGCGATTTAAGGACTTGTTAAATATCCCCGGCTCAATTGGGCTTTTGCGACAGCATCTTGCCTTCGATTTTGGGAAGATCGGCGGCGGAGGCGGACTTGTCCGCCCCGGCGCGGCGGGCCATTTCGACCGTCAGCCGCTCGGCCGCCTCCGTCGACATCAGGCCGAGGATATCGGACATCTTGCGCGGCGCGATCTGCGAAGCGATCTCGATACAGCACCGGCATCTCGAGCCGGTCGAACACCTTGGCGGCGTCCTTTGGCTTCATGGTCTCGTACATGGTGATGATGCCCTTGAAGCGCGCGGCGTCGGCTTCCGCCTTTCTGTTCTGTCACTGCCGAGATCCGCGATTCGACGGCCTTCATCTCCTCGACCTTGCGATTCGATCCGCTTCTCGGCGGCCTTGAGCAGGCTTTCGCGAATATCGATCTCGCGCGCGCGCGCTTCGAGCTCCTGCCGCCGCGACTGCAGCCGCTCGAGGATCGCGCGCTCGGACGGCGAGACCGGCTGATTGTCCTGCCGGGATGGATCACGCACCTCGGGCTTGGTCGCAGGCGCTGCGACCGCCGGCTTGGCCGCCTCGTACTTTTTCTCTTCCTTCGGCTTGTCGACCGAGCCGGTGATGTCGTCGGTTCGGCCTGGCCTCCCGGAAAATTGAAGGTTCTCCTGCGCCCAGGACGGTTTGGTCGATTGCGGCTGATAGTCGAACACATAGCCGCCATCGATCACGAGGCCGGCGATCTTCAGGACGGCGAGGCCGAAGATCGCGACCAGCACAACCGGAATAACGCGAATGTCACGAAAGGATTTCATGCGGCGAGGCCATCGGACCTTCTGCGGTCGGAAAACGCCTGGGCCGCTGCGGCAACCGCCTTGGCCGCCGATACCTTGGCGGTCACCGGCGCCGGCTCGGGCGCCGATGCCGGCCGCGCCGCGATCGCGATCTTGGACAGCCGCCGCACCACATTGTCGCCTTCGGCGAGCTGCTTCTTCAACTGCTGCGACATCTGGGCCGCGGAGGTCAGCTGGCTGCCGAGATTTTCGTTGACGTCGCGAACCGTGTGCTTGAGGCCGCCGATGGCGCGCTCGGCGATTTCGGTCGCCGTGATCAGCTCGGCGATCGTCGCCTTCAGCGAATGCTCATCCGCCTTCAGCCGCTTCAGCCGCGCGTTCAACAGCATGCAATAGCCGATCGTGAGCATCAGCAACACCGCCACCAGACTCTCGATCGCAATTCCGAATGAATGACTCATTGGGCCTCCATCATCTTGGTTTGCTCATCGGCCTTCTCGAACATCGCAAGCGTGGTGATCGGCTTGCGCAGCTGCTTGGTGACGCGAATGGCGACGCGGTCGCCGACCCGGCCCATCCGCCCCTCGGTCAGGGTGACGCTGCCGCAGCGCACCGACACCAGCGCGTCGGCGCGCATTTCAAGCGGCAGGGTGTCGCCGACCTTCAGCTTCATCAGCTGCTTGAGCGGAATGTCGGCCTCGTAGAGCACGGCATCGACCGAAATCTCGGCCTGCGCGACTTCGGTGGCGAAATGGCCTTCCCAGATCGGATCGCGGCCGAATTTCTCGCCCATGAACATCTGCAGCAGCACGCGGCGGATCGGCTCGATGGTCGCATAGGGCAGCAGCAATTCGATATTGCCGCCGCGATCTTCCATGTCGATGCGCAGCCGCACCAGGATGGCGGCGTTGGCGGGCCGGCTGATGGCGGCAAAGCGCGGATTGGTTTCCAGCCGGTCGATGCTGAAGGTCACCGGCGACAGCGGCCGGAACGCCTGCTCGGCATCGGCCAGCACGACCTCGACCAGCCGCTTGACCAGGTTGGTTTCGATGGTGGTGTAGGGACGGCCTTCGATCCGCAGCGAGGTCTGGCCGCGGCGGCCGCCGAGCAGCACGTCGATCATCGAATAGATCAGGCTCGAATCCACCGTCGCAAGCCCGAAATTCTCCCATTCCTCGGCCTTGAACACGCAGAGCACCGCCGGCAGCGGGATCGAATTCATGTAGTCGCCGAACCGCACCGAGGTGATGCGATCGAGCGAGACTTCGACGTTGTCGGAGGTGAAGTTGCGCAAGCGGGTGGTCATCAGCCGCACCAGCCGGTCGAACACGATTTCGAGCATCGGCAGACGCTCGTAGGAGACCATCGCCGAATTGATGATGGCGCGAATGCCGGAATTGTCGTCGAGATTGACGTCGCCGACGGAGAAACCGAGCAGATTGTCGATTTCCTCCTGCGACAGGACCCGCTCGCCGCTGTTCTTGCCGTGCCGAAGTCGCGGCTGCCGTCCTCGACCATGGCGGCCCATTGCAGCGCCATCGTGCCGGAGAGTTCATTGGCCGCAGCCGCTTCCGCGGCCTCCGCCGGATCCTCGGAATCCAGCGACGCTTCCCATTGCGCTGCGATGGCATCCTGGTCGACCGGATCGTTCTTGCCCGCCATGATGTCTAGATCCGTCTCGTCACTGAACGACGATTTCCTTGAACAGCACCGCGCTGACCTGAGTTGGCGCGACCGCCGCGTTGACCCGCCGGGTCAGTTCTTCCTTCAGGCGAAACAGGCCGGCCGAGCCGTTGAGGTCGCTCGGCCGCAGTTCGCGCAAATAGGTCTGGAAGATGTCGGTGACGCGCGGCATCGTCGGCTTGATCGCCTCGACCTGCTTCTCCTCCTTGACCTCGAGCACGACCTTGACCTTGAGGTATTGCACGCGCTCGCCGGGCGAGCCGACCAGATTGACCAGCATGTCCGGCACGTCGACGAACACCGGCGGCTTCGGCGGCGGCGCCTTCGGCGTGCACCTCCTCGCCGTGATGGCGGAAGAAGAAGAACCAGGTCGCTGCACCGCCGCCGAGGATGGCAAGGGCTGCGACCACCACGATGATCAGCTTGAGCTTGCCCTTGGGCGCGGCGATGACTTCCGCGCCCTCGGCGCGCCGCCTTCTGCCTGTTCGTTGTCTGCCATCGCCTGCCCGGTTCGCTCACGCAATTGAACGCGATGCCGCCAGGCAGGCTTTTGACGCGATACCAATGCCGCCAGCGCACACGCGCTCTCTCGATGGTGACGCTAAGGTAATAATGGTTAACGGAATCTTTCTTTTGTCCGTCGACTAGGAAAAAGTTGCCGGGCAAACATGGTCAACAAGACCTTTCTGCCGCCCTGCAAAACACCCCGGCGAAACATCTAAACCCTTCAAAAATCGACATTTTCCAGACTTGGCACGGCTTTCGCTGATGCCTTGAGCGAACCGCGGCTTGGGAGAGCTTTGGCGGTTCGCAGAGATCCGCAAACGCGCCTGGGAGGGCAACGTTTCTGCGGATCATCTAAGGGGAGAACCACCGATGGAGAATGCGCTTCTCATCGGACTTTCGCGGCAAATGATCCTGGAGCGGCAGCTCGATGTCGTCGCCAACAACATCGCGAACGTCAACACCGCCGGCTACAAGGCCGACCAGTCGCTGTTTGAGGAATATCTGAACACGGGCGCGCACGAAGACAATTTCGTCGGCCGCGACCGCCGCGTCTGCTACGTCCAGGACCGCGGCACCTTCCGCGATTTCTCCCAGGGCTCGTTCGAGCAGACCAAGAACCCGCTGGACATCGCGATCGATGGCAACGGCCTGCTGGTGGTGCAGACCCCGGGCGGCGAGCGCTACACCCGCGACGGCGGTCTGCAAATCAACAATACCGGCCAGCTCGTCACGGCTTCCGGCGATCCGGTGCTCGGCACCTCCGGGCCGATCGTGTTCCAGCCGACCGACCATGACATCAACGTCTCGCCCGACGGCACCGTCACCGTGCTGGAAGGCTTCAGCCGCACCGATTCGATCCGCGGCAAGCTCCGCCTGGTCGTCCTTTACGGACGCGCAGAACGCTGCTGAAGGAGGGCGGCAATCTGTTCGCCGCAGGCAGCAGCGCGCCGCAGCAGGACCTCAAATCCACCGTGCAGCAGGGCTTCGTCGAGAAGTCCAACGTCAATTCGGTCGCCGAGATGAGCCGCATGATGGAGGTGACGCGCACCTACACCCACATCTCGACCCTGCTGCAGCAGCAGAACGATCTGCAGAAATCCGCGATCGAAAAACTCGCCGACGTTCCAGCCTGATTAGAGGAGAGATAGCATGCAAGCGCTTCACACCGCTGCGACCGGAATGGCGGCACAGGAACTCAACGTTCAGGTGATCTCCAACAACATCGCGAACCTGCGCACCACCGGCTACAAGAAGCAGACCGCGGCGTTCCAGGACCTGATCTACGAACACATCCGCCGGGTCGGCGCGCAGTCTTCCGACCAGGGCACCATCCTGCCCGTCGGCATCGACATCGGCGGCGGCGTCAAGACCGTCGGCACGCCGCGCTCGATGACGCAAGGCACGCTGTCGCAGACCGGCAACGATCTCGATCTCGCGATCACCGGCGAAGGCTTCTTCAAGATCCAGATGCCGGACGGCACCTTCCAATATACCCGCGACGGCACCTTCCAGATGGACAACCAGGGCCGCATCGTCACCGCCCAGGGTAACCCGGTGCAGCCGACGATCACGATCCCGCAGAATGCCTCGGGCCTGACCGTCAACGCGCAGGGCCAGGTCTCGGTGACGCTGCCGGGATCGACGACGTCGCAGATCATCGGCCAGCTTGGGCTGACGCGCTTCATCAACAAGGCCGGCCTGCAGCCGGTCGGCAACAACCTGTTCACCGATACGCCGTCGTCGGGCACGCCGCAGGACGGCATCGCCAGCACCGAAGGTTTTGGCAACATGACGCAAGGCAGCCTCGAACAGGCCAATGTCGACGTGGTCTCGGAGATGTGCGACCTGATCGCGGCGCAGCGCGCCTACGAGATGAACGCCAAGGTGGTCAGCGCCGCCGACCAGATGATGCAAACCACCTCCGCGCTGTTCCGGTGAGGACACTGATCATGACCGCCCGCGCCCTCCTCATCGCTACCGCCCTGCTCGCGGCGTCAGCCGCGCCGGCGCGCGCCCAAGACACCGGCGACACCATCGCGGTGCCGGTGCTTCGCGCCAATGTCACCGTCACCTCCGACGTGGTGCGGATCGGCGACGTCATCGACAATGCCGGTACCGCGGGGCAGATCGCGATCTACCGCGCACCCGATCTCGGCACCACCGGCTCGCTGCCGACGGCGCAAGTGCTCAACGTTTTGCGCGCGCGCCAGGTGATCGGGGTCGCGACAGGCGACATCAAGGAGGTCAAGGTCACGCGGCTGGCGCGCACCGTGGAGGTCAAGGAGATCGAGCTTCAGGTCGCCCGCGCCATTGAGCATCGCGGCGGGCTCGGAGAAGCCGCAAACCTTCAGCTGACCTTCGATCGCGACATGCAGGACGTCCGGCTGGACGCTTCCTTCACCGGCACGCTGCAGATGGTCGCCTCAAGGTTCGATCCGCGCAACAGCCGTTTCGACGTCTCCTTCGAGATCGCGAATGAAACTTCGTCCGCGCCGACCCGGCTGCGCTTCACCGGCACCGTGATCGAGACGGTGGTGGCCGCCGTGTTGATGCGCGACGTCGAGCGCGGCGACATCCTGAAGTCTTCCGATGTCGTGACTGAACGGCGCCCGAGGGCGGAAATCACAGGTGAGGCCGCAAATCGCGACCGCGCGGTCGGCATGCAGGTGCGCCGCTCGATCCGCAGCGGCCAGGCGCTGAAGACCGCCGATCTCGCCAAACCCGATCTGGTGACGCGCGACCAGAGCGTCACGCTCGTCTTCCAGACGCCGGGCCTCTACCTCACCATGCGCGGCAAGTCGCTCGACAACGGCACCGAAGGCGACGTGGTCAACGTGCTCAATCTGCAATCTAAACGCACCGTCACCGGCACCGTGATCGGCCGCGGCCAGGTCGCGATCCAGGTCGCAACGCCACGGCTTCCAGACCAAACCGCCTCACTCGCGCCGGAAGAAGCGCCCGCGCCTGCGCCCGCCTCCGTCGCCACCCAAAGCGTTCCGCAAACTCCAACCGAGTAATGTACATGTCCAAGTTCGGTAATAGGCCTGGTATCAAGTCTGGTAAGAAGTCGGGTAAGAAATCTCGTTTCACGCCGGGTTCAAATTCGCCCCGTAACCGTATCGTTCTCGCAGGCGCGCTGATGGCGCTGGCGAGCACCGCCGGCGGATGTTCGGCGATCGACCGCCTGTCGCAGATCGGCGAAACCCCAAAGCTGAATGCGATCCAGGATCCGACGGCGCAGCCGGGCTACAAGCCGGTGTCGATGCCGATGCCGAAGCCGGAGACGGTGTCGTATAACGCCAACTCGCTGTGGCGGAACGGCTCCCGCGCCTTTTTCAAGGACCAGCGCGCGCATCAGATCGGCGACCTTCTCACGGTGACGGTCAACATCACCGACCAGGCCAACTTCGCCAACGAGACTCAGCGCAACCGCACCAGCAAGGAAGACTCCGGCATTACCGATTTCGCCGGCTCCAAGACGCTGGGCGCGCAGGCGCAGAAGGTGCTGCCGGGCCGGCTCCTGACCACGGACTCGACGTCGCAGTATGACGGCAAGGGCTCGATCCAGCGGCAGGAGAGCCTGACGACCAACGTCGCCGCCGTCGTGACCCAGATGCTGCCGAACGGCAATCTCGTGGTCGAGGGCAAGCAGGAGATCCGCGTCAACTTCGAAATCCGCGAACTGATCGTCGCCGGCATCGTGCGGCCTGAAGACATCCAGAGCGACAACACCATCGATTCCACCAAGATCGCGCAGGCGCGCATCTCCTATGGCGGCCGTGGCCAGATCTTCGACTTCCAGCAACCGCGTTACGGCCAACAGGTGACGGACATCCTGCTGCCGTTCTAGTCAACAATCACGAAAAGCATGTCCCGGACTTGATCCGGGATGGGAACCGGTTTTCGGATAAAGATCATGCCAAAATAGAGAGACTTTAAGAGCTCCCACATCTCATTGCGGTCTCGAGACGCAGTGAGATGTTCAACGCGGCCTCCGCTAGCTCCCCTGGCGGAGGCCGCGGCCGTTTCATGGACGGGCACAAGCCGTTAAGCCGTTACCGACCTGACATGCCGGTCGTCGTGCCTTCGAGGGAATTGCCGCCTTGCGCGCCTCTCGTCGGACCGGGAATACCGATGCAAGTGGTGGTTCCATCGGTCTCCCTCGCAGCGGTGCTACAGGGAACGGCTTTCACGACCTTTGTCGAGATTCCGTCGGGACCGACTTGATCCAGGCCAGGGCCCGGATACACCTCCGGCACCGGGCCTCCGAACGCTCTATTTGGGGCGTCAGGACCATAAGCGCCGGTGTAACCTTTGGGCGGGTCGGTCTGCGCGACCGCAGCCGAGCCCAACAGGGCGAGCACGGCAGCCAGGGGCAATATCCGCATCGAAGCCTCCATTGAAGATCCTTCGAGATACCTGATAACCCGCGACGGGATTTCCAGCGCCCTAACTCAATCCTGAAATCTTTCACGCAGGTGTGATGGACAACGCAATCGCTTCGGAAAAAGTTCCTCGCCTCTCAGCAATTGGAAGCGCCAAGTGGGCGCTGGACCAGTTGGTCGAAACCCTCGCAGCCATCAGGCGTTGCTCTGGAAGTTGAACGTCGGGGATGATGGGACGTGAAAGGCAAACACCCCAAACCTCCGTATAGCTCTCCCGATCCCTCCCGGTATCGGACGCGTACCTACGTACGATTGAGTCATCAATCTCGATCGTCCTAGTCTCTCTGCCAAGCTGGAAGAGCCGATTGCAGATGGCAACCAGCATTTCCGAGCGATAGGTGGTGTACCATGTCACATGAAGAATTCGTTTCTTACAGTTTCCTCGCTGTAACCGTTACCGGTGTTTTCTTCCTCTGGTCTGGCTTGCTCGCTATCGCATTTGCCTGATCCGTGCGTGCGGCGGGGCCGGCCTATGCGGCGCGGGTGTCGCTCGATCAAACCAAGATGCAGATCGACGACAAGCTGCTCAACCTCTCGCCGCATGGCTGTCACGTCGAGATCAAGACCGCCACGCGGCGGATCATCGACCACCTGCTCTCGCCGATCCTGCGTCAATCGCAGGAGAGTTTAGGGAGCGGTGATAGGGGCTCCGGGGAACGACGCCTCATCCAAATCGCATTTCCGCGACTTTCCCCGGCGGCGCAACAGCGAACAGGTACTGCTGACGATCGGGAACGCGGAAGTCGAAGAGCTGATCGCTAATTTCTTGATCGGACGCTCCCCTTTGCCCGGGTATAAGCGATTGTTTGGCATAGAAAATTTTAGAAACTGGATCACCAGTGCCCAAATGAGCTCCCAAAAACCCCCGCTGGACCCTCAAGCGGCGCCAAGCGGGGTCGGCCCTCCGGTTTTGACATGGCTCCGGGGAGTGGACTATCCCCGGTTGCAAATGGGGGATCCCGTGTCATCCGAAGGACCAGAACGTCGTGCTTCGCGTGGAAGATGGCGACCTTAGGGGGCATGCTCTCGTTTTCGATGAGAAGGATGTCCACACAGCTCATCAACCTACCCCGGAAACCCGGTCAGAAGCTCGGCCGGTCGTTGCCGACGCGAAGACCTTTCGAGACGTCTTTGATGCATTTGAGCCGGTAATCTCGACGTACCGAAACTTTCTCGCACTCACGATGTCCATCGCTCCAAAGCTCTCGACCGTGATTGCTCAACGAACGATCAAGGACTTTGCGAAAGCCAAAGGTAAACAGCGCCACGACCTAACAACCGACAATCGCGTCGTTTACGAAATGGGTATGAGTACATATCGACAATTTGTAACTCATCACGGAGAGATTGAAGCGGCTCTGGAAGGTGCGAAGCTTTTACCCGAAGTCATGTTGATTGGCTTAGTAAGCGCATACGACTCGTTTTTGGGAAAGCTTCTCCGAGTGGTTATAACACTCCAAGAAAATATTATTTAACTTCGGAGAAGACGATTAAGTTCTCCGAACTCTCGTCCTTCAAGTCAATCGAAGAAGCGCGCAATACTCTTATCGATCGCGAGATAGAGGCGGTTTTGCGAGAAAGCCATCAAGAGCATTTCGCCTGGATGGAAAAAAGATTTTCTATGACGTTAAGAAGTGACTTGCCGTCTTTCCAAGATTTATCGAGCTTTGCGAGCGACGAAACTTACTGACACATACAGGCGGAGTGGTGTCCGCAAAATATATCGAAAATTGCCGGGCCTCGAAGGTAACGCTAACGGATGTCGAAGTCGGTCAAAAATTGAGCGTAGATACCAAATACTATTCGGCCGCGGTAAATATTGTTTGTGAGATCGCTATCAAGTTGTGTTGGGTGCTGTGGAGAAAGTTTTCAAAGGATGAAAGGTCGGAGGCTGACAACCGCCTCAGCTAATTCTGCTACGAATTGATCGTTCGCCGTCAGTACCAGCTCGCAGAAACGATTTTATCTTTCGCGACTAAGGTTTTGAAGGGTGGGAACAACTCTTGCAGGCGAAGGATGATCGTCAACTTGGCGAACGCAATCAGATTGCAAGAACGCCAAGGCGACGCGATCAAGCTGCTGGATAGTGAAGACTGGTCGGCCGTAAACGACGAGTTTGCAATCAGTGTTGCGGCCGTGAGAAACGACGTAGACGCGGTAGTAGCCTTGCTAGAGAGAATTGGACCTGCCGGCAGTCCAAACGTTGAAGATTATCGAACGTGGCCAGTTTTCCGAGGGATGAGATCGAACCCGCTCTTCAGGGCAGCCTTTGCTAAAGTATTTGGAGTTCCAGTCGTGCTGCCCGAGGTCCAGTCCGATACGCAAGTGACCGCTGAAGTACCAAAGGCAGATGCGCAGAACGAACAAGGTCAAGGAATATCGAATTCGCTAACGAGGCACTGAGTGCTTCGCTCCGGGGGGAGGAAAACATGAGCACTTTGGAACGCGCCATCGTGATCGCGGCAAGTGGTCACGCCGGCGCCGTGGATAAGGGCGGCGCGCCCTACATTCTTCATCCGCTGCGGATGATGCTCAATCTCACATCCACTGACGAGCGCATTGTCGCGGTACTGCACGACGTGTGCGAGGATTGCGAGGGGTGGACACTGGATCGGTTGAGGCAAGAAGGCTTCGCGGACCATATCATCGCCGCGCTCGACTCGGTCACGAAACGCGATGGCGAGGATTACGAAGCCTTTGCCCGACGGGCAGCCGCCCATCCAATCGGCCGGCGCGTCAAACTTGCCGATCTCGCCGACAATTGCGACCTCTCTCGAATCTCCAGCCCAACCGAAAAGGACTACCAGCGCATCGAAAAATATCGTCGGGCGATCCAATCGATCCAGGCGAACACGGATCAAAACGCTTGATCGGATGGCGCCGGGCGCGGGGCACCTCACCTGCTATCTTGGTCAAATTGGTCAACTGATTTGCCCGTCCGGGCGGTTTTGCGAAATTAGTGTCCAGCCCTCCCGCAAAAAATATTTTGCTTGTCCCGTCGGGCAAATCACCGCCACTAGTTTCAGCCGTCTCGCACCCGATAAGAGGGACGTTTCGCGATCGTCACGAACGTTGGGCGCGAGATGCGATGGACGCGCAGGTGCTAGCGACGAATGGCATCGACGCGGACGGCAAAGTCGTGTGGTCCTGACGCCCCGACGCTGGCGTCAAGTTTCGCGGGGTTTTCCCTGCGCAAGCGACGGTGGCAAAAGAGCCCGGTCGCCGGCTATCGAATGCACACTTCTGATTCGACCTATTCAATCAGCGCGACGAAAAATGTGAGTCATCAGAGTCACTTGCTTCGATTGCGGCAATACTTGATGGCCCAAAGCGGGTGTCCGGCTAACCCATTGAAGAAGAGTCGGTTTTCGAAATGTGTGAATCGAATAGCCGGTCGCCGGGGAGAGCACGAAATAAGCCGTTAAAACCGTTGCGCAGGGAAGGCTGGGTGATTCCGGTGGACCTGTGGTGACTACGCTCGTGTGCTTTTTTATTTCGCACGCGAGGCTGCGGGTGCATCGCGCACCCGGCTTTCCCTGCGCCCTTCTATTCTTTCGAGGGAGATTGCAGCAACGCCTCGGGTGCAATCGCGCCGCGGGAATGCGGAGTCGTATCCGGATTGTTTTGGCTGTTTGAAATCTGAATCAGGAAGCGCGTGGAGGTCGTGGCAGCGCTGCCGCCTCATGCCGCCAGCACGGCCCTTTTCACCGCCAAAGGCAGGGCGATGGAGCGGAAGAATGCCTTCGGGTAGAGATAGTCCTCGCCGGATTCATCGACAATGCGCAGCATATTGTGCTTTTCGGCTACGGCATCGCGCAGCGCGACGTAGATTTTGCGCTTCTCGAGCGAGACCGCATAACCGTCGTTTTCCACGCAGACAACCAGTTGTTTTGCTTGTGTCTTTGTCATGTTTTCAAAGCAGGTGCTTGATTTTGAATTCTTTGCGTCCGATCCCAGCAGCCTCATACCAGTGTAACTCAGCCACGCGGATCGAGCCATCGGATAATCGCACGCGAGCGACGCCTTTGCGTTTGCGCCAGCGGCCGCGTCCATAGATGCGTCGCAGTCGCGCGATCTCGCGAATGCCGGACCCGGTGGCGAAAGTTTCTCTGTCAGAAATTTCACCGAGAATCTCGAAATGCATCGGCCGATCGTGCCGAGGCCATCCCGCAGGGTCAATAGCAGGTCAAGCCGTTACTATCGGCGGAGTAGCGTTGCAACGCGGGCGCCACTCACACAAACTCCGCCCTCACCTTCCCCAGTCCCTCCAGCTCCATGGTCACCTTGTCACCTGCGTTGAGCCACACCGTCTTGACCAGGCTGCCGGTGAGCACGATCTGCCCCGCGTGCAGGCCTTTGCCTTCGGCGGCGAGATGATTGGCGAGCCAGGCGAGCGCGTTGTGGGGATGGCCGAGCACATCGGCGCCGGTGCCGTGGCCGGCCTCGACGCCGTTGATCAGGGCGCGGCCGGCGACTTTCAGAAGGTCCGGAGCGGCCAAACGCGAGACCGGGCTACCGAGCACACAGCCGGCGGCAAAGAAATCGTCGGCGATCAAAGTGGCCGCGCCGAGCGTCTCCCAATTGACATAGCGGTCATCGACGATCTCGATCGCCGGATGATAGGCGTCGATCGCCTCCCCCACCCACTCGGCGGTGAACGGCTGTTCGGACGGCGCAAGGTCGCGCGCCAGCCGTACCGCGATCTCGCATTCGACGCCGACCTTGACGTAATCGGAAGCCTGCAGCGACACGCCGCTGTCGTGAACCACCCGCTCGAACACGCCGCCGCCGCAAGGATGCGGGATGTCGAGATATCGCTGCATCACCGCGCTGGTGCAGCCGATCTTGTAGCCGACCAGGCTGCCTGCATGGGGCAGCAGGAGATCGTGGACGGCGCGCTGGATCAGATAGCCCTCGGCCTCGTCGCCCGGCACGAGTTCGCCCGCGAGCGGGGCGAGCGCGGTGCGATTGCGGCGGGCGGTAGCGATGGCCTGGGCGGCGCCAAGGATCTTGTCCATGCCCGGGAGGTTATCACCATCTCAGGCATGAGAATCGAAGTTCTCAAAGCTCTACTGCGGCATTTCGCATGAGCGAACTGTTTTCAAAGCAAAATCGGACCGCGCTTCAAGCAAGGCTTCAGGTCAAAACGGCCAAGCCGCACTCGCGCGGACCGCGACGGCGCCCTACTCGTCGCGGTAGACCTTCTCGCGCTTTTCGTGGCGCTCCTGCGCCTCGACCGACAGCGTTGCGATCGGGCGGGCTTCGAGCCGCTTCAGCGAGATCGGCTCGCCGGTCTCCTCGCAATAGCCGTAGGTGTTGTCCTCGATGCGCTGAAGTGCGGCGTCGATCTTGGAGATCAGCTTGCGCTGGCGGTCGCGGGCGCGCAGTTCGATGGCGCGGTCGGTCTCGGACGACGCGCGGTCGGCGAGATCGGGATGATTGACGTTTTCCTCCTGCAGGGTCTGCAGCGTGATCTTCGATTCCCTCAGGATCTCGTCCTTCCAGGCCAAAAGCTTGGCGCGGAAATAGTCGCGCTGGCGGTCGTTCATGAAAGGCTCTTTTTCGGAAGGACGGTAGTTCTTCAGCTTTTCCAAGGTCAGCCCATCTGTACTGGTAAGGCGAACGAAAGGTTCCGTCCGCGCGCGCCTTATATAGCGGCGTCATGTGACAGACAATATCGAGGGGCGGTGGTCCCTGGGGAAAGGGTTACCCTCCCCAAGGCCTTGCACAGCCAAAGCTATCCGGCCCCGGCCCATAGGCGAGCGAAGCGATGCCGTCCTTCGGAGGGCTATGGCGAGCGGAAGCGACGCCGTCCTTCGGACGGCTATGCGCCCCCCGCCCGGTCAGTAGCCAACCGTAAAACGCCTGCGGATATGGGCCGGGCGCTCGATTTCGTCGGCGAGCGCGACCGCGAAATCCTCAAAGGAGATCCAGCTTTTTCCGTCCGGCCCGGTCAGGAGCTGGTCGGTTCCGAGCCGGAACTTGGCTGTCCGCTCGCCGGCGACAAACAGCGCCGACGGCGACAGAAAGGTCCAGCTCAGCTCCTTCTCCTGGGCGAGCCGATCGAGGAAGTTCGCCCCCTTCTCGGCCTCGGCCTTGTATGGCGCCGGGAAGCCGGGGGTGGTGACGAGGCGGACGCCGGGGGCGACTTCCAGGCTGCCGGCGCCGCCGACGACGAGATAGCGGGCTACTTTCGAAGTCCTTGGCGGCGGCGATCAGCTTTTCCGGATCGCTGTCGAGGAAATGGACCGAGGAGACCGCAGCGTCGTGGCCGGCCAACAGCCGCGTCAGCGAAGGCTGATCGTGAAGGTCGCCGGCCTTCGCCGTGACATTCTCGAGACTGGCGATCTTTTCAGGTTTTCGGGCGATGGCGGTGATGGCGTGGCCGCGGCGGGCGAGCTCGGCTGTGATGCGCGAGCCGGCATTTCCCGACGCGCCGACGACTGCGATTTTCATCTTGGTCTCCTTTTGGGGGGTTGGTATCCGATGGTGACTAGATATCGCAAAGTGTGTAAGTGTTAAGAGAGCACTTTCAGCTCACCTGATTACGCCAGAGTAACCGCCAGGAAAGGCACAAGATGAAAGGCGCAAGATGAAAGGCCCAACATGAAGGCCGCCAACGCCTATTCGGCCGATTGCCCGACCCGCCAGATCCTCGATCGCGTCGGCGACAAATGGGCGGTCCTGATCCTGCTGCTGGTGCGCAACGAACCGATGCGTTTCAATGCGTTACGCCGCGCCATTGAAGGCATCTCGCAGAAGATGCTGTCGCAGGTTCTTAAAAGCCTTGAACGCGACGGGCTGATCCGCCGCCGCGCCATCGCAACCGTGCCGGTGACGGTCGAATATTCGATCACGCCGTTAGGCACAACGCTCGCCGGCGCCGTCGATCCGTTGCGCGACTGGGCCGAGCGCAATTTGAAGGAGGTGCTATCAGCGCAACGCCGCTACGACGCCCAGCGCAAGGCGATGGCGGCGTGATGTCGTGTGTTGAAACGTGGGAGGCCTAAAACTGCCCGGTCTTGGCGAGCTCGACCTCGACCCTGCAGCTCGATCTCGGACAAGACCGCATCGAGGCCGGGATCGCCGGAGGAGGATTTGAGATTGGCGGCGGCGTCGCGCAGCCGGCTCACGGTGGAAGCATCGAAATTGCCGGACAACAGGCCCAGTTTGAGATCGTCCAGCACGTCGAGCGCGCCCTTGCCGCGCTGGACCGAGCGCTTGCGCCGTTCGGCCGGATCCTCCTCGATGCCCTGCAGCGCCAGCAGCGCATCGATATTGGCGGCGGCTTTGGGCGCAACCGTCGGCCGGGCCTCCTGGGTCGAGGCGACATCCTCAGGCAGCGAAAAGCCGGTCGAACTGGTTCGTCTCGTGTTGCCCGCGGGCGATCCGATCGTGGTGCCGTTCGGTCCGTAGATGCGCATGGTCTGTCTCGCTGGTCGAGGTGCCGCAAGCTTCGCCTCCTTATGGTTAATGCGGCGTAAACGACCCGGCAAAATCTGCCGCCATGCGGCAGTTTCGCCGTCCCGGCGTTAGCGGCGCCTCACCGGCCCGGCAAGGATTTTATAGAAAACTCAATCGGTTATTCGTCTCGCGCGCGGTGGCACGAGGCTCGCATAGTTAGTCGCGGATCGCTTGTCATGGGAGTGGCGGGTTCAGGTCCAAGCCAAGGCCTCAGGCGGGGAGCAGAGGATGTCTAGCGTTCATGACGCAGGAGTATTTTGGACAAGGTGGTTCGCAGTCGCCTGCGCCGCGCTGCTCGCGCTGGCGTTGTCCGCCCTGCCCGCGGGCGCGACCTCCCGCATCAAGGACCTCGCCAACATCGAAGGCGTCCGCCAGAACCAGCTGATCGGCTACGGCCTCGTGGTCGGCTTGAACGGCACCGGCGATACGCTCAACAACATCCCCTTCACCAAGCAGTCGCTGCAGGCGATGCTCGAGCGCATGGGCGTCAACATCCGCGGCGCCACCATCCGCACCGGCAACGTCGCCGCCGTCATGGTGACCGGCAACCTGCCGCCGTTCGGCACCCAGGGCACACGGATGGACGTCACGGTATCGGCGCTCGGCGACGCCAAGAATTTGCAAGGAGGCACCCTGCTCGTCACCCCCCTGCTTGGCGCCGACGGCAACGTCTATGCGGTGGCGCAAGGCTCGCTGGCGATCTCGGGCTTCCAGGCCGAGGGCGAAGCCGCCAAGATCGTGCGCGGCGTGCCGACCGTCGGCCGCATCGCCAACGGCGCCATCATCGAGCGCGAGATCGAGTTTGCGCTCAATCGTCTGCCCAACGTGCGGCTGGCGCTGCGCAACGCCGATTTCACCACCGCCAAGCGCATTGCGGCCGCGGTCAACGACTTTCTCGGCGCCAAGAGCGCCGAGCCGCTCGATCCCTCCACCGTGCAGCTTTCGATCCCGCCGGAATTCAAGGGTAACGTCGTCGCCTTCCTGACCGAGATCGAGCAATTGCAGGTCGATCCGGATCTCGCCGCCAAGATCATCATCGACGAGCGTTCCGGCATCATCGTGATGGGCCGCGACGTCCGTGTCGCCACCGTCGCGGTAGCGCAGGGCAACCTCACCGTCACCATTTCCGAGAGCCCGCAGGTCAGTCAGCCCAATTCTTTCTCGCGCGGACGAACCGTGGTGACGCCGCGCACCGGCGTCAGCGTCGTCGAAGACGGCAAGAAATTCGCGGTCGTGAAAGACGGTGTCTCGTTGCAGCAGCTCGTCGACGGCCTCAACGGGCTCGGCATCGGGCCGCGCGACCTGATCGGCATTCTGCAGGCGATCAAGGCTGCCGGCGCCATCGAAGCCGACATCGAGGTGATGTGATGCTGTCGAGCCTCAGCAACAACATCGGCGGCAGCATCCCCGCGAAGGCCGCGGTCCCCAGCTATAACGGCCACCCGGATTACGATCTCGCCAACGCGCTGACAAAAGTCTCGCCGCCGGCGCAGGCCAAGGCCAAGGCGACCGCGACCGATTTCGAGGCGATGTTCCTCAACTCGATGTTCACGCAGATGACGAGCGGCCTCAAGGGCGAAGGCCCGTTCGGCGATACGCCGGGCACCGGCATCTGGCGGTCGATGCTAACCGAGCAATATTCGAAATCCTTTGCCAAGGCCGGCGGCGTCGGAATCTCCAACGAGGTCTACCGCACGCTGATCCTGCAGCAAGCCAAGCGCACCAGCTAAGGGGAAACTTGATATGAGCCCGCACGCACAACGACGAGAAGCGCCTGCCCCGATCCTATCAGCGACAACGGCCGCCGACGCCCGCAAGCTTGCCGAAAACCTGATGGACGTCATGAGCGCGCTACTCGGCGTCATCGAGCGTGAAACCGAGCTGGTTCGCGCCGGCAAGCTGCGCGAGGCCATGGAATTCGAACCCAAGAAGAGCGAGCTGTCGCGCCGCTATGTCAACGCGGTGGCGCAGTTGAAGGCCAGCCAGAAATATCTGACGCAGGCGGCGCCCGAGCTTCTGACCACGCTGCATCGTCATCACGACACCTTTCGCGCCATGCTGCAGATCAACCTGACGGTGCTTGCCACCGCGCACGCGGTCTCCGAAAGCATCGTGCGCGGCGTCAACGCCGAGGTGCAGCGGCGAAATATTCCGAACACCTACACCGCGTCGGGCCGGCGCACAGCGCCGACTGCGCGCCACATGACGCCGCTGGCGGTCAGCCGCTCGCTCTGAGAAACGCGCCAGGCGATGCTGTTAAAGATCGAAACAATTTTCATCAAATTCTCGCGCCGGTCTCAGCGCATGATTAAGCGCGTTCTCTAACATCGTATTGATACGGATCGGGCATAGTTGCAATTCAGGAGGGCTGGGATTTCACTCTAGGAGAGCCAGGAGGCTGCCATGAGTACGGATTTCAGCATCAGGCCGGTGGGGGCACCGGCCCCATCGCCCGTGGTGCCGCTGCCCAGCAAGGCGGCGAACGAGGCGGTCACTACCGATCTGCCGGCGAGCCAGAGCGTCACGGCAGCGGAGCCGAGCGTCGGCGCCAGCAACGATCCGCAGATCGCGAGCGCTGACCTGTCGCGTCAGGCATTCTTCGATCGTGACGCGGCCTCGGTCGTGTTTCAGGTCGTCGACGACAGGACCGACCAGGTGGTGAAGCAATATCCCGACGAGGCAGTGCTGCGCCGCCGCGCCTATTTCCACACCCTCGACCTGGCCAAAGCTTCCAGCCCGGGCGCCCGCGCCACCGACCGCACGGCCTGAGCAACTGTTAATTTTGCAGCGCCGCGTAGGCGGTGTCGAGATAGGTCGAGCCGGTTACCGGATCGGTGACGACATTCTTGATCTGCGCCTTGCCGGAACCGGTCAATGTGAACTTGGTGTCGCCGACGCGAAACGCGCTGTCCTTGATCAGGACCTCCTGAAATTTGACGGTGTCTCCGCTCTGGTAGCGGACCTTGGCATGGAAGCCGCTGATCTCAGAGATGTGGATCGTGAACGATTTGTTGTTGGCGTATTTGCCGGTCCATGTGCCCTGATAAAGCTTGGGATCGACCGTGACGTATTTGGATTTGGACTTGCTTGGGGTTGCAAGGCTGGCCGATTGGTAGCTGGACGCGAGGACGCTCATGACGTCGGTCATGACTGAACTCCGGTGGCCGGCAACACGGTTAGCCCCGGCCGGACAGGCCCGCCGCGATATTGCAGTTGATGTCGATCAGCGATTTCAGTTTCGCCGGGTCCGGGTCCATCTGGATTTCGATGGTTCGCTTCAGCACGAACACGCCGATATTGGCGATGTTCTGGCGAACCTCGAGCGGCTGCGGATTGTTGTTCTCTTCCACCGCGCTCATGAAGATCGACCAAAGCCGGCGATTGAAGAGCAGCGCGTTGTACATGTTCTTGTCAGGGCCGGTCCAGTTGGTCTGGACCTCCTGCAACTGCCTTGCCGCCCTCAGGAGTGCCTGCGCTTCTATTTCCCTGGGACTTGCCGTTGTTTGCGAGGTGCGGGCATAGGCTTTAGCGGCATGAGACATCCATCACCTCGAAGGGACTCTTTACTGGGTACGCAACCTGTGAGCTGCACAACTTTTGTACGTGGTTGCCTTTAAAATATGGTTAGCAAGCGTTACCGAATTTGTCGGGATTGCAGCCGGATTTGTTGCACTCTGGCGGCCGCATCGCGACGCAAGAAAACGGCGGGGTCTCCCCCGCCGTTTAGCTTTTGGTGATGGCTGTTAGACTTAGCGCAGCAGCTGCAGCACGCTCGCCTGCGACTGGTTGGCGAGCGCCAGCGCCGAGACCGCGATCGACTGGCGGGTCGACAGCGCCTGGCTGTTGGCCGCTTCCTCGTTGGTGTCGGCCAGGGTCAGGTTGGACGAACCGGTCTGCAGCACATTGATCAGGTTCTTCGAGAAGTCCTGGCGGATCTGCACGATCGACAGGTTGGAGCCGAGCGTGGAGGCTTCGGCACGCAGCGTGGTGGAAGCCGCGGTCAAAGACGTCAGCACTTTATTGGCCGAGCTGCAGTCCAGAAAATCTGTGCCCGCGGTCAGGTTCGCAAGCCCGAGGCCGGCATCGTTGAACGTCACGCCGGTGATATTCAGGGTCGACCGTCCGGTCTCGTTGAACACGAGCTTCAAGGTGTCGCCGTTCAACAGATTGATGCCGTTGAAGGAGGCGTCCTGCGAGGTGGTGTTGATCTGCGCCAGCACGTTGTTGTACTGCGCCACCAGGCTTGCGCGGGTCGCCTGCGAGTTTGGATCGGCAACCGGCGCTGCCGCCGTCACGCCGTTGAAGGCCTGGCCGCTCAGCGAAGCGGAGCCTGCGACCGTGCCGATCGTCGAGGCCGCCGCGTCGTTCGAGGTGACGATGTTGATGACGCCGGTCGTGCTGATCGTGGCTTGCAGATTGTTGGCCGCCAGCGCCGCGTTGAGACCGTTCAAGGTCGAGATCTGACCGGCACCGGTGCCAAAAGTGATGTTGGTCGGCGTACCGCCGCCGGTTGAGGCGATCGTCAACGTCTCACCGCTGAGCTGGGGCGCTCCAACATTGGTGGTGGCCGCGGTCAAGCCGAGCTTGGCCAGCGCCGAACCGCTGATCGTCAGATTAGAGATGGTGCCGGTGTTGAGGGTGATCTTGCCGCCCGCAACCGAGGAGGGATTGGCCGGGGTGGCGCCGGTCACGGCGTCGATCGCCGACAACAGGTGCGCAACCGTGTCGCCGACGCCGATATTGGTGCCGGCGCTGACCGATCCGGCCACGAAAGTGAAGGTAACGCCATCGACAGTCAGGGTGTCGCCGGTGGTGATCGCGGAAGACAGCGAGTTGGTATTGGTGGCGCCCGACAGGGTGGTCGAACCGGTGATAGCCGCAGGCGTCGATAGATTGTTATTGACCGCGGAACCGGTGACGCTGTTGTTGGTCGAGTTGCCGAGCAGGTTGTTGGCGGTCGCGCCGGCGATGGTCGCGGACGACACGTTCGACTTGGTCGAATAACCGGTCGGGCTTTGCAGCACCTGGTTGGCGATCGACTGTGCGCTTGCAACCAAGCTCTGAAGCGAGGTGATGCCGGTGTTGGCGGCCTGTAGCACCTGGACGCCGTTGCCGATACCGTCGAGCAGGTTCGCGATGTCGCTGGCTCTGTTGTCGAGGCCTTGCGCGGTGAAGAAATTTGTCGGGTTATCGAGCGCCGTGTTGACCTTCTTGCCTGTGGCGAGGTCATTCTGCGTCGTGGCGAGCAGTGCGGCGGTCGACTGCAGCGAGAGCAGGTTCTGGCGAACCGATGCCGAGAGAACGATACCAGACATGTGGCAAACCTTCCTAGTTATTCGCTCGCCAGTCTTAGGGGCACTCCTTTAAATTACGGTTAATGCCGATTTAAGTTATTTGATTAACAATTCCTTACCGGGGGCCATGGCCCGCCGCGGCCGAAAGGCACTGCCCGTACGGCGACCTTAAAACGCAAAAACGGCGGGGTTTCCCCCGCCGTTTGGCTTTTGGTGATGGCTGTCAGGCTTAACGCAGCAGCTGCAGGACGCTGGCCTGCGACTGGTTGGCGAGCGCCAGCGCCGAGACCGCGATCGACTGGCGGGTCGACAGCGCCTGGCTGTTGGCCGCTTCCTCGTTGGTGTCGGCCAGGGTCAGGTTGGACGAACCGGTCTGCAGCACATTGATCAGGTTCTTCGAGAAGTCCTGGCGGATCTGCACGATCGACAGGTTGGAACCGAGCGCCGACGCTTCCGAACGCAGCGTGGTCGAGGCCGCGGTCAGCGTGGTCAGCGCCTTGTTGGCCGAGGAGTTGTCCAGGAAGTCGGTGCCCGCGGTCAGGGTCGCCAGACCAAGGCCGGCGGTGTTGAAGGTGACGCCGGTGATGCTCAGCGTCGACTTGCCGGTCTCGTTGAACGTCAGCTTCAGCGTATCGCCGTTCAACAGGTTGATGCCGTTGAAGGACGAGTCCTGCGAGGTGGTGTTGATCTGCGCCAGCACGTTGTTGTACTGCGCCACCAGGCTCGAGCGCTGGGCCTGCGAGGTCGGATCGGCCACCGCCGCCGCCGCGGTCAGGCCGGTGAACGCCTTGCCGGCGCCGGCGGCCGTGCCGGTGATCGCGCCGATCGTATAGGACGCCGCATCGTTAGAGGTCGTGATGTTGATCTTGCCGGTCGAGGAATCGACGGTGGCCTGCAAATTGTTGGCCGCCAGCGCCGCGTTGAGCTGGTTCAGGCTCGAGACCTGACCGGCGCTGGTGCCGAAGGTGATGGCGGTTGCGGTACCGCCGCCGGTGGCGGCGATCGTGAGCGTCAGGCCGCCGAGCGGGGTGGCACCACCGCCGCGGGCCTGGGTGACGCCGCCGGACAGACCCAAGGCCGTCAAGGCCGCGGAATTGGAGCTCGTGATCGACAGGTCGGCCGTGGTGCCGGTATGCAGCACGACCTTGCCGCCGGCAACCGCCGAAGTCGAACCACCGGTGAGGCCGTCGATCTTGCTGAGCAAGGTGCCGACGTTGTCGGTGACGTTGATCTGGTTCGCGCCGGTAGCACCCGAGGCCACGAAGGTCAGGGTCTGGCCGTCCACCGTGATGGTGTCGTTGGCGGCAAAGCCCGCGGTCAAGCTGTCGGAGTTGGAGGCGGTCTGCAGCGCGGTCGCGTTGGTGATCGCGGCAGGCGTGCTCAGATTGTTGGTAGCCGCGGTGCCGGTGAAGGTGGCATCGGTAAAGGCAGCCGGGGTGCCGAGCAGGTTGTTGGCGGTGGCGCCGACGATCGCGGCCGAGGTCACGTTGGACTTGGTCGAGTAACCGACCGGGCTCTGCAGCACCTGGTTGGCGATCGACTGCGCGCTTGCGACCAGGCTTTGCAGCGAGGTGATGCCGGTGTTGGCGGCCTGCAGCACCTGGACGCCGTTGCCGATGCCATCGAGCAGATTGCCGATGTCGCTGGCGCGGTTGTTCAGGGATTGCGCGGTGAAGAAGTTGGTCGGGTTGTCGAGGGCCGAGTTGACCTTGTTGCCGGTGGCGAGGTCATTCTGGGTGGTCGCGAGCAGCGAAGCGGTCGACTGCAGCGAAAGCAGGTTCTGGCGAACCGATGCCGAGAGAACAATGCCGGTCATGTTCATACCTTTCTGGTAGAGAGCGAGCGCAAACCGACCTTTCTCTGGTCGGGACCGGGCGACGGTGAAACCAAGTGGCTAACAAAACATGAAGCAGCGCCGCTCAGCCGATTCCCGGATCACGCCGGCAGCAATCCGATCTCCATGGTTCCGCTCACTCCGATCGCAAACAACATTGATATCGCTGCGCATTTTGAACGCGCCGACTTCGTTTACCAGCCGTTAACCTCAATCAGAAAGGATTACGGCACGTTACCAAAAGCGCACCGGCGCGCGTCGTGCGCGTCCAGCGAGAATCTTTGAATTCGCCTTAGTTGAACGCCGGCGTCAGAAGCGGCAACGGAGAACAGGCATGGCCCTAAAAGTCGAACTCAAGCCGCACGAGCGGATCATCATCGGCTCCTGCGTGATCACCAACACCGAACAACGTACCCGGTTGTTGATCGATGGCGATAACATTCCGATTCTGCGCGAAAAGGACATCCTGACGCCGGAGACCGCCAATACCCCGTCCAAGCTGATCTATCTGGCGGTGCAGCTGATGTATATTTCGCCGGACCCGCAGGCCAATCACGGCACCTACTTCAATCTGCTGCGCGAGGTCGTCACCGTGATGCCGAGCGCCTGGCCGATCATTGAAGAGATCAACAATCACATCCTGAGCGGCGATCTGTACCTGGCGCTGAAGGAAGCCCGCAAGCTCATCGCCTATGAGGCAAAGCTGCTGGCAGAAGCGGAAGAAGCCCATCCCGAGTTGCGGCGCTCCGCCTAAAGCCGGTTCGCTCGAAACAATAACGGCCCCGGATCAAGTCCGGGGCCGTTTCGTTTTCAAAGGCTGCCTGAAGCGGCCGCTACATCGCGAGCGGCGGCGACGGCGCGACTTGCACGACCGAACCGTCGCCGGACCCCGATCGCTGCCCGCCGAATTCCAGCACCGCCGAGATCAGCGCGTCGATATCGCCGCTGTCGGTGCGATGATTGACGATGGCCGCGCGTATCGCGAGCTGGCCGTCGAGAACGGTGGTCGAAGGCGCCGCAATCCCGGATTCCTGGATGTCGATGACGATACCGCCATTGACCTTGTCGGCATCGGCCGCGCGATAGCGGAAGCAGACGATATTGAGATTGACCGGCGCCAGAAGCTCCAGCCGCGGCTCGGCCAGGATCCGCGCCTCCAGATATCCGGCCAGCGCGCAGGTGCGCGTGATGACGGCTCCGAGCTTTTCGGTGCCGTAGGTTTTCAGGGTGAACCAGGTCTTCAGCGCCCTGAAGCCGCGCGACAGATCGGGACCGAGATCGCAAGGCCATAGCGAACCCGCGGCGAGCCCGCGGGTTTCCCGCCGCAAATACGCCGCAGGCGCGGCAAACGCCTGACGATGACGCTCGCCGTCGCGGACCATCAGAAAGCCGGCGTCATAAGGCACCTGTCCCCATTTGTGGAAATCGAGCGCGATCGAATCGGCGTCTTCAATTCCCTTGAGCAGCGGCGCGATTGCCGGCGAGAGAATCCCGAGCGCGCCAAAGGCGCCGTCGACATGAAACCAGAGTCCCTCCTCGCGGCACAATGCGGCAAGCGCCGCCAGATCGTCGATGGCGCCGATGTCCACGGTGCCGGCCGAGGCCACCACGAGGAACGGTTTCAGCCCTGCGCCGCGGTCGCACGCGATCTGGGCGCGCAGCGCGGCGATATCGATCCGGTGCGAATTATCGACGGCAATGCTGCGCAAGGCTTCGGTCCCGAAGCCCGCGATGTCCATCGCTTTGGTGATGCAGCCATGCGCCGCCTTCGAGGTGTAGGCGGTGAGCAGCGCGCCGTCATTGCCGATGCCATGCTGCCGCGCGGATTTGCCGAGCGCGGATGTCCGCGCCACCAGCACCGCCATCAGATTGGCCATCGAGGTACCGGTGACGAAAATCCCGCTCGCGCCGGCGGGAAAGCCGAACATCTCGGCCATCCACTGCACGATCTGCCGTTCGACTTCGATCGGAATGTGGTCGCGCCCGCCGAGATTGGCGTTGAGCCCGGCCGCCAGCATCTCGGCCAGCATGCCGACGGCGCTTCCGCCGCCATGCACCCATCCCATGAAGCCGGGATGAACGTTGCCGGTCGCATAGGGGGCGATGAAATCGGTGAATTCGCGATAGACGTCGGCAAGGCCCGACGGCTGGCGCGGAAGTGACGCGCGAAACTCCGCGCGAACCGCGTCCGGTATCGGCTGCCAGACCGGACGATCGCGAACGCCGGCGATGTAGTCGATCATGTCATCGAGCATGCGATGACCTTGCGCGCGCAAATCCTCCCAATTCCTGGGGTCGAGCGTCTCGCTTGGTTCGGAACGCAGCGAAGCATTCCGCAACAGCTCGGTCATGCCGCCTGCTCCTGGCCGCGTCGGGCGCGGCGCTCCAGCATCGCCACGAAGGCATCGAATATCTTGCGCATCTGCGGCGGCTTGTAGGGAAACACCTCCGGCGAATCCATGTTGTGGACCACGGCGGTATTGTCCGCTTCGAAGATCAACAGCGCTCCGCTCCTGGTTTCCGCGCAGTCCACCGTGAAATAATCGAGGCCGATGCGGCCGGCCATGCCGGCCAGCGCCGCGCGGTGGCGCCGCGCGAAGCTGATGTCAAAGGTGCGCATGAAGGTCTCTTCCTCCAGACGCTTGCCGGCATCCGCGGACATTCCCGCGTTGAGGTACCAGATGTCCCAGCGGTCCGCGATCGCCATGTGACAGGCGTAGGGTTCGCCGTCGACGAAGACGATGCGGTATTTGCGGAACAACCCGTCATCGCTGGAATAGTCGACGAAGCGCGACACGAAGAATTCCTCCTGCGGGCGCTGATCGAGATAGCGCGCCATCGCTTCGCGATCATCGATCCTGGCGAGACCGACGCCGGCGTGCGAGCCGCGTGGCCGGACGATGATCGGAAACGAGTCACCGAATTCCGGCGGACGCCGACGGCTGCAAAAGCTGCGTGCGCGTGACCGGGCTCGTCGCCGGAATCTCGAGCCCGTCGATGCCATGGAGCAGATGATACAGCTTGTCGCGATCCAGATTGCAGACCAGCTTCGGCGGATTGAGCAGCGGCCGCGGCCAGCGCGGCGCCGCCTGATCGATCATGTGCAACGCGTCGCGGCAATCCTCCGAATCGGATGCGATCACGATGGCGACGTCATGATCGGGCAGCGTCGCCGGCAGTCCGGCTCCGGGAACCACATACAGCATCATCAGTTCGATCGCCGGACTCCTCAAGCAGGAATTCGATCGGCGTATTGCTGCCCATGTCGATCGCGGCCGCGAGCGCAAGAACGCGCAGCCGCGGATTGTTTCGCAGCGCAAGGCGAGCGGAACAGCTGATGGAATGCGAGCATCTCCTGCCTGAACGGCAAGACCGGTCTGTTTTTCGCCCAGTAGCTGCGCGATCAGCGACAGGTCGAGCCCCTCGCCCGCCGCTGCGGTGCCGTCAAGCAGCTTCGCCGTAAGCTCCCGGCACAACGGGCGAAGATCCCAGCCGTCGAACGCCATCTTCGCAAGCCGGGCCATGCCAATGCGATCGGCGCAACCGACACGGGTGGCGTCAACAAGTTCAAGAGACTCTGGCAACATAGGGCAACTCCACGAATTCCGTCCTGTCATGCGCGAGCAGCAACTCGATCTTCGCGATGACCCCCGCGATGCGATCGAGCTCGCGGTGTAAGTTTTGCGACGCGGTGCTTGCATCAGCCGACCACGTCCCGGTGACGAGGCGCGCGCCGATGCACAGCCGCAGCACCGCTGTCGGCTCCGCGTCCGGTAGCTCTATCCGAACCGGCTGGCCGACCAGACAACGGCGCGCCGCGGCGTCGCGGTCAGCCTCGCTGCCGCCGATCAGGCCGCCCAGGTCCTGCGCCAGCGCACGATAGATTATCCGGCAGTCGTCGACCGAAAGCGGGCCTCGATGGCGGCTGATCGCAAACGGAAAGATCGTCGCGTGCGCGAATTCCTCGTCATCGGTGCTCCAGGCTCTCGGCTCGGAACCGCATACAGGCGAAGTGACGGCGACGAGCATGACGAGGCTCTCGATCCCTGCCCGCAGCGTTCCAAGCGCCAGCGCGCGGAACGCATCCGGCACACTGTAATAGGCTCCGATTTCCTCGAGCGCAGCTTCCCAGCGCAGCCATTGACCGAGATTCGGCCGGCTGTCGAAACGGGACCGCAGCGCGGCCCAGTGTTTCGGCCAGTCGCTGCGGCTCGCGTAGTCGAGAAGTCCGGGCGCGATCCCCTCGCCCCGATCGAGCGATCGCGACGATCGCGCCGGGACCAGCAGCGCGCCGCTGAAGGCGGGTCCGCTGAAGAACTTGGAGCCGGTGATCAGCACCATGTATCCGCGATCGAGATAGCGTCTGATCCGGCGGCGGCCGAGACGCATCTGGCAGGCATCGACGACGATCCGGACCTGGTCGGGCCACCTGTTCGCGATCTCCTCAAGGCACGCCTCGCTCGGCGAACGCCAGCCGAGCTTCGATGAATCCATGATTTGAAGCAGCACGCCGCTGCCGTTCGCGACCGCCGTGCCAATGGCGTCAAGAACGGCGAGATCGCCGTCGGTCGCGCGCCATGATGCCCGCTGCCCCGTCAACAGCGGCACCGCGACGCTATTGCCGCAGAGGCCTACGATCGGCGCATCCTTGCGAACCGAGCGCTCACTCGCCGTCAGGGTGCTGAAGTGGCGGCCACGCGCCGTATAACGCCGTTCCGCTTCCGGTCTGATCCGACCCGACAATGATGGTCGTGAGCGCAGGACCAAGCAACGACCGCGCGAGGAACAGCGCATGAAGCTGCGAGTTGGTGCCCGACGGAGAGAAAACGACGTCAACTTCGCCCGTACAAAGCTGCAGATGAGCTCGAAGCTCCTCGCGCATCTCTTCGATGCGCGCATCGTATGCAGCTTCCAGCCCGGCTGATATCGTCGAGCGTATCAGTTGCTCGCGGGCAAGACCGGCACGCTCGTAAGCCTGCTCCGAGATCGACGATGCCGTGCTTGAAGCAAAATTCGAGATCTGAGGCGACGGCTTCGGTCCGCAACCGTATTCGTTGACGCCGCGCGCCGGATCGATCGTCAGCCGCAGATCGCCTCCGCTGGCGATGAGATCATCGAGCGGCGCGAACAGGTCACGCAGGCCGCGCTCAGCCCCGTTACCGAACGGGCGGACACCGCGGGCCTCGGGAGGCTGCAACCGGGGGGCGGCGGACATCATCGGCAAGATCTCACGCGGCATCCGCTGCGCTTGGAGCCGCCGCGAACTGCGAGGCGATATTGCCGGAGAATACCGACGGCCCGACGTGATCGAGGCTGCTTTCGAGATCGGCCCAGATTTCGCCGCCGATATCGGTCCAGCGTTTGCAGAAGGCGAAATCTTCGCTGAGATAGGTTCCACTCTCCGGATCGATCATGCATTCGAACAGGGCGAACCGGTTCGGGCTTCCGGCAAGGGCGTCGAGCGAATGCTCGCGGAAGAATTGCAGCACCGCGTAGTTCGGGTGCGCGCACATCTTTTCCAGCACATGGCGCCTGATCATCAGAAAGCCGGTTCCGGCATAGCGCACCCGGGTAAATCCCCCGACCACCGTCACGTGATCGGGATCGTTGATCTCGAGCACGTAGTCGAGCGATGCCGCCGGCACATTCGGCCGCTTGGCTTCCAGCGCCCGCCTCGCCTTCTCCCAGTTGATCCGCTTGATCGGATAGACGCCGGCAACGACATCGGCGCCGGATTCGATCAGCCGGAACACCTGTTCGGGTGCAAAGCCGATGTCGGCGTCCACGAACAGACAGATGCGTCGCGGCGGGATCGTCGAGGAACAGCGTCACCAGGTTGGCCCGCGCGCGCGTAATCAGCGCATCGCCGTCGCGCAGGTGCACCTTGAGATCGACGTTGGACTTGGCGCGCAGCGCCCGCTGCAACTTGAAGATCGAGCTGGCATAGATGCTGGAGACCTGCCCGCCGAAGCAGGGCGTTGCCACCACAAGATGAAATTGTTCGTTCATGATTGGCTCCGAAGCGGCAGACCGCGCCCAACTTCTGACCAAACAGTAAATAGGCGTGGTTAACGAAAAACTAACGGTCCCTACCTTGGCCCTACCCTCAGGCTATCGGCAGGAACTTGGTCAGCGTCAGCTGCGAGAGCATCGAGGTGGTCTGGTAGGACGCCTGCAGGCTGTTCTGCAGCGCCAGAATCTCGCTCGCCACCTGCTCTGGTCGAAACGGTCTCGGTCTGGTCGACCATGTTCTGCAGCATCGGTCTGGGTCTGGGTCTGCCGGGCCGTGGCGTCCTGTCATCGTCGCTCTGCGCGGTGGCGAAGTCGGTCTGAATATCCGGAATGGTCTGCTGACCGGCCTGCGGCGTCAGGTTCGTGCGCGATGCGCTGGCTCAGCGCCGCGATCTGCGCGGCCGAATTGGTTCCCGTCGGCGAGGTCGTGAACGGCGGCAAATACGGCGATCGCTCTGCAGCTGCGAGCGGATCGCCTGCTCGTTGGCCTGCGCGCCGTATTGCACGGTCACCGACTGATCGATGCGTGCCGTCGACGATGCGCGCGCGGAGCCGTGGCCCGGAATTGCCGGTGTACCAGGAGACCGTGTTCGCCGGAGCCGTTGACCAGCGACGTCGCGGATCCCAGCGGCGAGCCGCAGACCCGCAGCGGCGGCTGCGGTCGCCGTCACGGTGCCGGCTGAAAGCCGAGCGCCGCGAACGCGGCGGCGTTCGAACTCGTGACCGAGAGGCTCGCGGCGTTGTCGGTGTGCAGCGTGATCACGCCGCCGCTGACGGTCGACGGCGTCGAGGTGCCGGTGATCGAGTCGATCTTCGACAACAGCGTCTGGACGCTGTCGGTGACGTTGAGCTGCGTTGCCGGTCGCGCCGGAGGCGACAAAGGTGATCGGCGTGCCGTTGACGGTGATGGTGTCGCCGGGCGCGAAACTGGTGGCCAGCGAGTTCGTGCCGGCGGCGCCGGACAACAGCCGTCGCGCCGGTGATCGGCGCCGGCGGGTAGCCGCCTGGTTGTTGGCCACGCTTCCGGTGGCGGTTCCGTCGGTATTGAAGAAATTGTCGCCGGCCTCGACCGCCGACGCGGCCACCAGCGACGTATTGGCGAGCGTGCTGATCGCGCGTGTTCAGCGCCGTGTTCAGGTTGGCGGCGGTCGCCGTCGGCGTTGGCGCCGATGGCGAAGCTGCCGGTCGGCGGCGGCGTCGTGGTGGTTGCCGTCAACTGAACGGATTGCGGTGGTGCCGTCGGGCAGATTGAAGGTGAAGCTCACCTGATCGCCCGGGTTGGGATTGGTGGCGCCGAGGTCGACCGAAACCGCCGCCGGCGAGCCGGAGGGACCGGTCACCGTCGCGCCCGTCAGCGACGACGACACCGAACTCAGCTTCAGGCCGAACGGCGAGCCGGCGACATCTTCGGCGACCTGCACCGAGGTCGGCGTCGGCGAGGTAATCACCAGACGCCCGAGGCCGTTGGTGCCGAGATCGGCCTGCTGGCGTTCGGCGATCACCTGCTTCAGTCCGGCCTGGGTGCCGGTGCCGTTCATGATGTCGTCGGCGGAGGCGACCGACGGCGTATTGATGGCGCTGCCGGAGAACATGATAGCGGTCGCCCGCCTGGGTATTGAGAATGCCGACGCATCGAGGACAGCTGCGGACTGCCGCGTTCTGCTGCGCGATGGTCTGGCCGGTGCTGTTCAGGGTCTGCGGCGTCGCTGGTCGCGCGCGCTCTGGACCTGCGCGCCGATATCGACCAGCGACTGCAGCGCGGTGTTGGCGGCGGCGATGATCGGTGTTGACGTTGGTCATCGTGTCGGTGAACGCGGAAATGTTCGCAAGCTGCGACCGCGCGGCGATCGCAAATCCCTCGTTGACGCCCATGCCGGCATAGGTGGTCGACTTCTCGCCGGTCGCGAGCTGCGTCGACAGGTTGGTGAGCTGGTTGTTGAGGTTCTGCACCGACTGGCCGAGGAGCGAAGACGGCCGTAATTGATGCTATTGATTGACATCTGGATCGCCTTACACTTGAGCCTGCAGCAAGGTCTGTCATCATGCTTTGAACCACCGACATCACGTGAGCATTGGCGGCATAGGTATTCTGCAGCGCGATCAGGTTCGACATTTCGGTGTCGATGTTGACGCCGGAGGTCGAATTGAACTTCTGCTGCAAGCGTGCTGACGACGACGTCCTGGCCCTGCTGCAATTGCGTCGCCGACGTCGCCGCATTGCCCTGCTGGCTCAGGAACTGCTGCATGTAGTTGGTGATCGTGCCCGTGAACGGCGTCGCAGCTCGAACCGAGTCCGGTCTTGCGGCGAGTAGGTGAATGTCGCCGAGGTCAGCTGCGAATAGAGAAAGTCCGAACGCGTGGTATCGCCGGCCGCCGTCGCCGGCGACGTGCTGTAGACGGTGAGGTTCGACGGATTGGCTGAGCAGCGCCGGATTGACCGTGATGCGTCCGGCAAGGCCGGTCATTTGCGAGCCGCTGCCGGTGATCGCGCCGGTGTACAGCGAATTGCCGTCGGTAAACAACGGCAGCTGCGCGCTGCCGCTGGCCAGCGACGAAGTCGTGGTCGTGACCGAGGCCGCGTTGACGGTCGCCGCTGCTGGTGCCGTTGTCGACCACGCGCAGCGTCGAGCCGGACGGATTGGAGAACTGCAGGTTGGCTGCTGCCGAGCGCCGCGTTCAATTGCGAGACGACCGACGCCATGCCGCCGGAGAAATTGACGCCGATCAGCTGCGGATTGGCGATTGGCCGCGATTCGGCAACGGCAGCGCGGTCGGATCGGTCGACGTTGACGATCGTGATATCTGCTGCTGGGTGTTGGTCGCGGTGTCGGTATAGGTCAGATTGATCGTGTTGCCCGGCAGCATGTTCGACAGATCGAGGTTGAAGCCGGCCTGGCGGTGCCGGCGACGGCGGTGCCGGCCGTGGTCTGTGTCCGACAGCGCGCTCGACATCGACGCCGCCAGCTGATCGACCTGGGTCTGCGCCTGCACCAGGGTCTGGTCGCGCAGCTGTCAGATCGGCGGCGATCTGGCCCGAACTGATCGACGTTGTTCGCGACCATGTCGATGGTGGCGCCGTTCGGAAGCTGTGATCGTGAGCGAGCCGACGCCGGATTTGGTCGGATTGGTGTTGTACAGCGAGTTGGCGTTCAGCGTGCCCGGCGAGTTGAACGACAACTGTGGAGGCCTGGCCGGCGCCGACGAGCTGAATGCCGGAATTGGTGAAGACGCTGGTCTGGTTGGACGCGTCGGTGACGACCCGGACATCCATCAGCTTCGACAGCTGATTGATCGCGGTGTCGCGCTGATCCATCCAGCGTCGCGGCGGCGGGATCGGTCGGACTCAACCCCTGCAGCTGGGTGTTGATCTGCGCGATCTGGGTCATGATCCGTGTTGGCCTGGCTCACCGACGTGCCGATATCCTGCTCGACGTTGGTGCGCAGCGCCTGGATGCCCTGCGTCGTCGTGTTCAGTTGCTGCGCCAGCGTCTGCGCCGCCGACAACGCCGACGATCTGCGCCGACTGAGCTGCCCGAAGTCGTCGACAGCGCCTGCAGCGCCGTCGTGAAATTGCTGAACGCGGTTTCGAGCGTGCCGTCGCCGCCCGGCGTGCCGTAGACGCTTTGCAGCTGGCTCAGAATATTCGACATCTGGTCGGCATAGGCGCCGCCGGAGGTTTCGGTGCGCAACTGGCTCTGGACGAACAGATCGAGCTCGCGGTTGACGCCGGTGACCTGGACGCTGGCGCCGGTGCCGCCGCTGGCCACTTCGATCTGGTTGACGCTCTGGGTGACGTAGCCGGGCGTCTGCGCGTTGGCGATATTCGACGACACGATCGAAAGCGCGGCCTGGTTGGCGCGCAGACCGGACATCGCAGTGGCGAGGGCTGAACTCAAACCCATCTTTATTGCCCGCCTTGAATTACGTCACGCCGACTCTTGCCGGCGCCGATCAGCGCAGCACGTTCAGCAGATCCTGAACCATGTCGTTGGCCGTGGTGATCACCTTGGTGTTCGCCGAATAGGCCTGCTGGGTCACGATCAGCTTGGTGAATTCGTCGGCGATGTCGGTGTTCGAGCCTTCGAGCGACGAACCGCTGATCGTGCCCGAGGCGCCGACGATGGCCGGCCCGGACTGCTCGGTCACGGCATAGGCTCCGCCGTCGAGCGCCTGCAGGTAGTTGGTGCCGTTGAAGTGCGACAGCGTGACCGAGGCGAGATCGATGTTCTGCCCGTTGGAGAACGTGCCGACCACGAGGCCGTTGTTGTTGATGGCCACCGACTGAAGCTGGCCGGCGGCGAAGCCGTTCTGCGTGATGGTGTTGATGGTCGCGGTGCCGCCGGTGCTGGCAAATTGCGTCAGGCCGCCGGAGCCGATGTTGAACGAGAGCGTCGCCGAGCGATTGACCGCTCGACGGTCACATTCGGGATGGTGATCGCCGAACCGGTCGGGACTGGTCAGCGCACCGTTGGCGCTGAAGGTGAAGTTGGTGCCGACGTTGACCCAGGCGGCCTGCGTGCCGGTCGCGGTGGGATTGGTCTGATAGAACAGGTTCCAGGTGTCCTGGTGCGCGGCGCCGAGCGCGGCGCTGTCGGTCTTGGCCCAGCGCAATTGCAGGTTCACCGGCGTTCCCGCCGAATTGTAGGCCGTCACCGCGCCGCCGCTGATGGATTCGTTGGTGAAGGTCGTGAGGTCGTTGCCGATCACGACGCCGGTGCCGGCGGTGCCGCCGCCGGTGCGCGCTGCCGTCACGGTGGTCGGCGAAGCCGAGCGCGCGCGAATGCCGCCGCGTTGAGCTGGTGACCGTAGAGATTCGGCCGCGGTGCCCGTGTGCAGCGTGATCGCGCCGGTGCTGGCATTGATGGTCGGCGCAACGCCGGTGATCGTTGCCGATCTTGGTCGAGCAGCGTCGCCGACGTGTGTCGGTGACGTCGAGCTGGTGGTGCGGCGGGTCGGCGCCGCGGTGGCGACGAAGAGTAATGGATCGTCTTGCCGTCGACCGTGATGGTGTCGCCGGCCGACGAAGCTCGTCGTCAGCGAGTTGCTCGGCGCCGTGCCCGACAGTAGCGTTGCCGCCGTGATCGGCGCCGGCGGTCGTCGCCTGGTTCAGCTGACGGCGGTGCCGGTGACGGTGTTGTCGCCGAACGGCGCCGCCGGCGTGCCGACCGACAGGGGATTCGGCGGTGAAGTCGGCCGGGTTGAGGCCGCCGGCCGCGGTGATGCGTGCCGGCGCGCCGCAGTGGAGCTTGCCGTGGTCGCCGGCGTGGTCGGAAGGTTGGCGGCATATTGAATCGGCGTGGTGGCCTGCGCCGGAATGAAGTTGTTCTGGAACTGCAGCACCTGCGGAACGTTGCCGATCGGGTTGCCGGTCTTCGGATCGACCGTGACACCCATCAGATAATATCCGGCGCCGTTGACGAGATTGCCGTTGGCGTTGACCTGAAAATCGCCGCGCCGGGTATAGTCGGTGACGCCGCTGAAGACCGGCTGATTGTCGACGGTGCTGGTCGGCTTCTGCACCGAGAAGAAGCCGTCGCCGTTGATCGCCATGTTGGTCGCGACGGTCGATGCGGAGACGGTGCCCTGCGTCGTGATGCGTCTGCTTGCGCGAAGGCGGTGACGCCGCCTGCGACCTGCCGGCTGGGCGACGTCGCGTCGGGAATGAGATCCTCGAAGCTGGTATCGATGCCCTTGTAGCCGATGGTCGAGGCATTCGCGATGTTGCCGGAAATGTTCTGCAGCGCGAAGGATTGAGCCTGCAGGCCGCCAACCGCGGTATTGAGCGCATCGAAGATACCCATAACATTGTCTCCACATTCGATCCGGGCGGCCAGCCGGCATTGCCAGGCCATGGCCGTCATCGAAGGAGACATCGCAAGCGCTGTGCCAAAATAGAAAACGCAGTTATTTCAGATACTTAAATAAAAATGCCCCGGTCCGAAGACCGGGGCACAATTGCCGGGCGGGCAACAATTGCCGGGCGTAAAGCGTTTTGGAGCGAGCCAGCGTCAGGTCGCCGACGGCGCGGCCGGATGAAACAGCAGCGCGAAGCCGTCCATGCAGTAGCGCAGGCCGGTCGGCTTCGGCCCGTCGTCGAAGACGTGACCGAGATGGCCGCCGCAGCGGCGGCAATGAATTTCGGTCCGCAGCATGCCGAAGGTGCGGTCTTCGGTCTTGCCGACGGCGTTCTCGAGCGGCTGATAGAAGCTCGGCCAGCCGGTGCCGCTCTCGAATTTCGTCTCCGAGGAGAACAGCGGCAGGTCGCAGCCGGCGCAGGCGAAGATGCCCTTGCGATGCTCCTTGAGCAGCGGGCTCGATCCCGGGCGCTCGGTGCCTTCCTTGCGCAGGATTTCATATTGCTGCGGCGTCAGCTGCGCGCGCCATTCCGCGTCGGTCTTTTCGACCTCGAATTTCTCCGCGGCCTGTGCCGGGGAAGCCCGCAGCCAGCGGAAGGCGGCAAGGCCAAACAGGCTGGCGACGGATGCGAGCAAGATACGGCGGTCAATCATGATGGTCTCCGTGCGAAGCGAGATTCGGGTGGTTCGCTCGCAAATACGGGGCGCCGAGGTGGAAGTTACACCGATTGGGCCGGAATTTTCTCACTTTCTTGCGAGATGCCCCACCCGCGAACCCGCCTCGCCGCCTTCCGCGCATTCGGCGGGCCGCCGGTGACCGGCGGCGGCGGGACGCTCCGGGACGCGGGCGGCCCGGCGGCGGGCGGCGCGGCGCGGCGGCGCGGGTTCCGGCCTGGCGATTGGCCTCGGCCAGACGCGCCTCGCGAATGCGCTCCTGCGGCCCGCGCCCGTTCCCGGTAGCGGGCCAACGCGCCGGCGGCGGCGGAACTTCCCCGCCCCCACATGCCGATGACATGTCCGGCGACCCGGCCGGTCGGCCCGCCCGCCCAGACCAGTTCGAACGGCGAAAACAGCCGCCAGCGTTCGTCGCCCCACAGAATGCTGCGGGCGATCAACTGCCCGGCCATCGCCGAGGTGTTCAAGCCCTGGCGGCCGAAGCCGCTGGCGACCCACAAGCCCGCGCGCAACTGGCCGATCTGCGGCATGCCGTGCACGGTCTGTCCGACCGCGCCGCCCCAGACCTCGGCGATCTCGACCGCTCCGAGCTGGGGAAAAATCGTGCGGATCCGGCGCGCAATGGCGCCGGCAAAACGCTCCGGCCGCGCCGCCCAGGTGGTTTCCGGCTAGCCCACATCAGCCGGTCGCCGTCCACGATCCGGAAATGATCGATGCCGTCGCTGTCGGTCACCGATCCCTGAAACGTGATCGCCTCGGCAAGGCGCTCGCCGAGCGGCGCGGTCACCGCCGGCGTAGCGCCAGACCGGCAGCAGCGTTTCCGACAACCGCCGCAGCGGCGCGCCGAGATGGATGTTGCCGGCGAGCACGATGTGCGAGGCGCGCAACCGCGCCGACGGCGTGACGATGCGCTTGCGAATGCCCGACGAGTCGATGCTGACGACCGGCGTGTCCTCGAAGATCCGCGCCCCTGCCCGCCGCGCCAGCGCCGCAAGGCCGTGGACGTATTTGCGGCCGTCGATCTGAAACGCCTTGGGATAATAGACGCCGTGGAAATAATGATCGGTCTTGAGCTCGATCGCGCACGCGATCGACCTGCCAGCCCTCCACTTCGGTTTCGAAATCCTCGCCGAGCATCTGCAGCCGGCTGATCAGCTGATCGCCGACATCGACGTTGGAGACCTCCAGCGCGCCTTCGCTGAGCGCGATGCCCGGCATCAATTCTTCGGTCGCGTTGGCCCGGACAAAATCGGCGCCTTGCTTCGACAGCGACCAGAGTTCGCGGGTGTCTTCGAAGCCGATGCGTGCGATCAGGTCGCCGATCGGCAGACCGTAGCCCGGCATCACCGTGCCGAGCTGATGGCCGGATGCGTTCCAGCCGACGTGCCGGCCTTCGAGCACGGCGACGCTGGCGCCGAGCCGCGCCGCCTCCAGCGCCACCGTGAGGCCGGCAAGCCCGGCGCCGACCACGCAGATGTCGACATCCAGATCGAACGAAAGCCGCGACGCGCTCCGGCATCGCCGGCGGCGTCAGGTCCGATCGGTCGCGCTTGCGGAAGTCTCGCTCATGTCGTTTTCTTACGGACCGATCGGGCGCTTGTCACCTTGTCCTGAGCGTGCAGCTTGTACATTAATCCGCAGACCTGAAACGAATTGAGATTGCGCCATGCGCCGTTTGATGCTGCTGCGTCACGCCAAGACCGAGACCGACGCGCCGAGCGGCCGCGATCAGGACCGCCGGCTCGACGACCGCGGCCACAACGACGCCGCCGAGATCGGCGGCTGGATCGGCCGGCATCCGCCGTTTCCCGATGCCGTGCTGGTTTCGCCCGCGATCCGGGCGCAGTCAGACCTGGGAAATCGCCTGGGAGGCGATGAAGGATCTCGTTCCGCAGCCGCAGGTGGAACTGCTGCCGGAACTCTATGGCGCCGATCCGGCGCAACTGCTGCAGACCATCCGCGAGGCGTCCGCGGCCGATCCGCAGCGGCTGATGGTGGTCGGTCACAATCCCGGCATGCATGAACTGGCGCTGGCGCTGGCCGGCAGCGGCGACGCCGCCGGCCGCAAGGCGCTCGCCGACAATCTGCCGACATCGGGTCTTGCGGTGCTCGACTTCGCGATCGACGACTGGGCCGATGTGGCATTCCGCCGCGGACGGCTGGTGCTGTTCGTCAGCCCGAAATTGCTGAAGCAAACCTCCGGCGAGTAAGCCTGCGCATCGCCGCGTCGCCAAAACCTGGATTTATGCTAGGTCTGGCTCACGGACAGGGAGGCGCAGATGTTCAAATCCATTCTCGTCCCGATTGATCTGGCCGACACCGATCTGGCGAAACCCGCGATTGCGACGGCGGCGACGCTGTCGCAGACCTGGAGCGGCGCGGTGCGGCTTCTCAACGTGCTGCCGATGACGCCGGTGATGCTGGCGGAATATGTGCCGGCCGATTTCGACACCCAGCAGCGCCAGACCTCCGAGGAGGCGCTCGCCATCGTGGCGCGCGAATCCGGCATCGATGCCGCGCGCATCTCCAGCGTGGTGCGGCAGGGCGGCATCTATCACGAAATCCTCGAAGAGGCCGCGGCGATCAAGGCCGACCTGATCGTGATGACATCGCACCGGCCGGCGATGCGGACCTATTTTCTCGGCTCCAACGCCGGCCATGTCGTGCGCTACGCCAAATGCTCGGTGCTGGTGGTGCGGCACTGAGATATCTGCGGAGTTGGTCCGGTGAAGAATTGGTGGCGGAAGTGGTCCTACGAAATCCCGCTGGCGTTCGGCGACGCGCTTTGGGAAGTGCTGGTGGTGCAGTTCGCCGACTTTCTCAGCCGCCTGACCATCCGTCGCGTGCTGGAATTCGTCGCGATCGCCATCCTGGTGATGGCCTTTATCCAAACCCTTCCGATCGATCTTGCCATTCTGTTCGCCGGCGACACGCTGATGTATCTTGAGTTCGTGGTGCATGATCCGGCTCGTGGCCGGACGCGAACATCTTCGGGCGATGCTCGCGCACTCGCGGCGACGGCTGGCCCGGCTCGCGATACGTCTGTCGACGAGCGGCACGTCGATGTTTCGAGCGTCGCGGATCAACCGCTGTGCGCGAACGGCGCACGCGCGCCGCGCGCAGCAAGGCCTCGCCGTATTTCCGGATCGGTCCGACGACGGCGAAGATGCTTTGGGGTCGACACTGGGGTGTGCTGCGCGGCCGCGTGATGGCGTCGCGGTATCCATGCGGCTCACTCACGCTATGGCAGCAACGCCTCCGGCAAATGATCGAACGTATAGGTTCGCGGCCGGTTGCGCCTGACGAAGCCGCCGATCTGCCAGGCGAACAAGGCGGCGAAGCCGACCAGGAACAACACGCCCGCGAATTCGCCGGTCGCGATGGCGCGAAGCAGAAGCCCGGCCATCGCGACCGCGACCAGCGTCAGCAAGGCGATCGCGGCGGCATAGATGCGCGGCCCGAGGCCGCCGGTCAGCGTCGCCTTGCTTCCGGCCTGTCGCCATGCGCGCATGCAACTGCATGATGAAGGCGCGATAGTCGCTGGTCCTGCGGCGCCATCAGGGCCGCGGTCTGCCAGCTGGTCGACAGGATGGCGATGCGTCCACCGCTTGAACTGCGTTTCGATGTCGGCGCGAAACCGGCGCGACTGCATCGACACCGGCCGGTACGACAGCCGGATCGCGGCAATCTCGGCGTAGGGCCAGACCCCGGATCGGCCGGCGAATGCGCCACGACAAGCCCTCGCTCGGTCAGTTCGAACTGATGCGCAGCGCCGATCAGCGACGCCTTGTAGGCGTAGCGGGTGATCGGCGCGGCAGGCTCGACTGGGGAACTGCCGGTCATGGCGGGGTCAGCAACATCTAGCGCGCCGCGCACGCCCACAAGAACGCGAGCGAGTCGCGAGCGCGCCCAATGCGGTGCGCACGGCGTGGAGCGCGCCCCATCTGACGACCAGCGCGCGCGACCTGCGGCCCTGCCTTTCGGATCGGTCGCCAGTCAGCGCATCGTTGGTCGGCTTGATGGCGATCAGCGTCCACGGCCACGGCGCGATCATCGCGATGGCGCCGATCAGGAAGCCGGGATGTGAGGTCTGCCACCACGCGATCATCCGCCAACAGCGAAACCCACCAGCGCGAGCGGCGCCTGCATCGCCGCGCCGCGCTTGTAGGAAGGCTTCCACTCGGTGAGCAGCGCGCGATCGTCCAGCGACAGCCGCGCCGGCTGCTCGGCGACATTCACGTAAATCGCCGCGCCGGTGAAGATTGCAGCCGCGGCGATCAGCGCCAGAAGTCCGAACGTCATGCGTCGTAGCCTCTCTCGAAAACAATACCGTCCCGAAGAATGTTCGAATGCGCCGCGCGTCGGCTTGCGCGGCGCGACCGGCTTTATCTTACAAGCGACGCATGGCCGAGACGACCTATTTTCCGCGCCGCCTGATCCTCGCCGGCGCCATGATTTCGGGCGTGCTGCTGGCGCTCGCCGTGCACATGCTGGGCGCGCGCTACGGGCTCGATCTCGGCGGCCTGTGGCGATCCGATACGCCGCGATTTCATGCCCGCGGGTGCGGCGATCGCGTGGTGGCTGATCGCGACCGTCGGCTTCTCCGGCGGCTATTTCACCGCCACACTGATGGACAGCGCGGTGTCGGGGCAAATTCCGCAGCGGATGCGGCAGTTCCTGATCGCGGTCGGCGTGCTGGTGCTGGCGGGCGCGGGCCAGGCGGCTTCGGCGCCGAGCCCGATCCCGACCATATCCGGCGTGCTCGCGGGTCTTGCGGCGCTGTGCCTCGGCGCGGTGATGGCGTTCTGCGGTGCGCATTTTGCGCTGCGCAAGGCGTGAAGCTTACGCGACCGCGCTTGAACGCGGCGCGGACAGCATCCCTTCGACCTCGGCCGCGGGTCGCGGTTTGCTGAACAGATAGCCCTGGACCTGCGTGCAGCCCTCGCGGCGCAACAGCTCAAGCTGCGCACTGGTTTCAACACCTTCAGCCGTGGTCGCAATGCCGAGGCTTTTGCCAAGGCCGGTCACCGCGCGGATGATGGCCATGGAATCGTCGCGCGTGGTCAACTCCTTCACGAACGAACGATCGATCTTGATCTTGTCGAACGGGAAACTGCGCAGATAGCTCAGCGACGAATAGCCGGTGCCGAAGTCGTCGAGCGAGATCTTGCACCCCCATCGCGCGGAGCTCGTGCAGGATCGCCAAGCGTGCCGTCGCTATTCTGCAACAATACCGATTCCGTGATTTCCAGTTCGAGCCGATCCGCTGGGAGGCCCGACGCTTGCAGCGCAGCGGTCACCGAAGCACCAGATTTGGATTCTTGAACTGCACCGGCGACAGGTTGACGGCGACGCTGACCTTCCGTGACCAGCCGGCAGCATCCATGCAAGCCTGCCGCAGCACCCAGTCTCCGAGCTGAACGATCAGACCGGTTTCCTCGGCCAGCGGGATGAAATCGATCGGCGCGATCAGGCCACGCTGCGGATGGTTCCAGCGCACCAGAGCCTCGAACAGGACGACCTGGTCGGTCGGCGACATCGCGAACCGGCTGATAGTGGACTTCGAATTCGTCGCGTTGCAACGCCACCCGCAGGTCGAGCTCCAATAGCCGCCGGGCCTGGGCGCGGGCATCCATCCCGGCTTCGAAGAAGCGGTAGGTACCGCGGCCGTCCGCCTTGGCGCGATAGAGCGCGAGATCGGCGTTCTTCAGGAGTTCATCGGGATTCTTGCCATCCTCGGGCGCCAGCGAAATGCCGACGCTGACCCCGACGACCAGCTGATGGCCGCCGATATCGTAGGGCGCGGCGATCTTCTCGACGATGTGGCTCGCAAGTGCTGCGACCGCCGACGGGTCGCAGTCGTTGCAAAACTGCACGATCGCGAATTCGTCTCCGCCAAGCCTGGCGACGGTGTCGCTCTCGCCGATGCATTCGCCGAGCCGCCGGGCGACCTCCTTCAGCAAGGCGTCGCCGATCGGGTGCCCGAGCGAGTCGTTGATGTCCTTGAAGTGATCGAGATCGAGGCAAAATACCGCGAGCTGATCACTGCGCTTGGCAAGCCGCAGCGCCTGCTCGAGCTGTTCGCGGAACAGCGTCCGGTTGGGCAGGTTGGTCAGCGCGTCGTGGCGCGCCATATGAGAGATCTGTTGCTGGGCCGCTTGCCATTCGGTGATGTCCTCGAAGGTCGCAACCCATCCGCCGCCCTTCATCGGCTGATCGACGACGCGGACCGAACGTCCTTCCCTGGCGACGACCTTGGTCACGGTATTGCCGGCTCTTGCTGCCACCATCACTTCGGCGAAGAACTGATCGGGATCGCCGTCCCACCGGTTCAGCGCCTTCTGATCGCGCAGAATGTCGAGCAGCAACCGGCCCTTGAGCGGCACGCCGGCGCGGCCCATCAGCTCGCTGTAACGTTCGTTGAACAGCAGGACGCGGCCTTCCGCATCGAACATGCAAAGCCCCTGCGACATGTTTTCGAGCGCGGTATCGAGCAGGACCTTCTGCCGGCGGATCGCCCCTTTGGCGCGGCGATCCATCGTGGCGGCTCCGAGCGCGATACCGAGAATGACGAACGCCGCGGCGGCGACCAGGAACGAAAGCGCCGTGGGAGAAATCTGTAACCCGTCGAACACCAGCGTGGGGTCCGGGACAAGCGTCACCGCGCCCATGGCGGTGAAGTGATGCGAGACGATCGCGAGCGTCAGCAACACCGCGGCGACGGCGCCGCGACCAAAGCTGTCGCGACCGACGGCGACGACGAGCGCAAGCGCTCCGAACACGCTGCCGAAAACGACGGAGGCAACGACAATACCCGTCGACCAGACGATGTAGGCGGGAAGCTGCAGCGCCATCATGCCGGTGTAGTGCATCGCCGCGACGCCGAGGCCGACGATGGCGCCGCCGATCGCAGCGCGCGATCGGTACGGCCCGGACAGCGCAACGGCAAGACCGACAGCCGTGATGGCGACCGCAAAGATCAAAGACAGCACCGTCACGCGGATCGAGTATCCGGCGCCGTTGCCGGGATCATAGGCCAGCATCGCGATGAAGTGGGTCGCCCAAATTCCGCAGCCGCTGACGGCCGCGTCCAGTCCGATCCAGATCAGGCGGGCGCGCCCCTGCGAGGCGCGGGCGCGGTTGAACAGGCTGATGGTAACCGCACAGGCGAGCAGACAAACCGCGCCGCCGAGCAAGACCAGCCGCCAGTCATGCTCAGTGCTTAGGCAGGTTAATACTCGGTACATTGCAGGCCCCAGACCCTCTTTTGGCCAGTAACAACCGCATGTCCCGGTACGATCGGGTTAATGAGCGCTGTTTCGTTCGGCTCATGGTGAACGATTGCTTTGAATGCAATCAAAAACTGTCCGTAAACCTCCGCAATGCCTAGGAAAGTTGCAGGTATTTCACGTTCATTGGGACGGCTTCGCGGTGGCACCCGACCAGATCACGGCGCCGGCCAAGGCTAGCAGCAACGCCGATATCATCAGCGCTTGATGCGCCCCTGACATGAAGGCATCGGACCCGCCGACCAGCGAGCCGAACACTGCGACGCCGAGCACGCTGCCGGTTTGGCGGGTCGCGTTGAGCACTCCGGCGGCGACGCCGGAGCGGGATTTCTCGACGCTTCCGAGCAGCGTCGACGTCAGCGGCGGTACCAATAGACCAAGCCCGCCGCCGATGATCACCAACTGGACCCCGATCTCGGAGTAGCTCGTTCCGGGCGCAATTGCGAGCAGTGCGAGGCAGCCGATTGCCGAGAGCGCAGCGCCGAGCGCGATCGTCTGCGGCGCACCGATGCGCTCGGCCAGATGTGCGGCAACGAGATTGACCGGCAGCACCGCACCCATCATCGGCAGGAAGGCAAGTCCGGTCAGAAGCGGCGACCATCCGTTGAGGCGCTGGAAATATAGGCTGAAGACGAAGATCAGCCCGTAGAAGGCGACATTGACGAGAAACCCGACCAGCGAGGCAGCCGCGAACATCCGATGCCGAAACAGCGTCAGCGGCAGCATCGGCTGCGCCGCACGCCGTTCCCGCAGAACGAACAGGATCGCGAGGATAACCGAAGCGACGAATGCGGCGATCACGAAGGGATTGGTCCAACCGGCCGCGCCGGCTTCGATGATCGCGCCGGCAAGACAACCGAGTGCCGCGATCGCCGCGATCTGACCCGGGAGATCGACCTCGCGCTGCGGCGATCGCGTGGTCGCGCTGGCATAGCGCCAGGTCAGCCACAGCCCGGCAAGGCCGATCGGCAGGTTGACCAGGAAGATCGACCGCCAGCCGATCAGCGTGATGAGGCCGCCGCCGACCAGCGGTCCTGCCGTCAATGTCAGACTGGCTCCGGCTGCCCAAATCCCGACCGCGCGGCCGCGCGCCTTTGGGTCCGGGTAGGCATGGCTGAGCAGGGCGAGCGAATTCGGCACCAGGATCGCGGCACCCAACCCTTGCAACCCACGCGCCGCGATCAGCGTCGCCGCATTGGGCGCGAGTGCACAGCCGATCGACGCGGCGGTGAAGATCGCAAAGCCCGCCATGAAAACCCGCTTGGCGCCGATCCGATCTCCGAGCGCGCCGGCGGTGAGAATGAAGGCGGCGAACGCGATGGTGTAGGCGCTGACAACCCATTGCAACTCGGACACGCCGCCGCCGAGCGAACTGCCGATGGTGTTGAGCGCGGTGTTGACGATGGTGACGTCGAGTTGAACCACGCCATAGCCGAGGCTCATCGCCGCCAGCGTCAGCGTTGTCGCAAGACGCGAACGGTTCGTCTTCGCCGCGGGAAAACGGTCGATCGGCTGGAACTTGAGAGCGGCACTTCGCATGGTTCACCTCGATTTTGGCAACCAACGCGGTATGTAGTGCCCGGTTCTATCCAACACTTCGGCCATGATCGAAGTGTCATATGCCGACACAAAAAAACGCGCCGCGCGGGGGGCCCGCGCGACGTTTTGTCTCAACCAAATTATTTGCCTTGAAGATCAGCTCGCGGCGCGAATGTCGACCTTGCCTTCGGCACGCGAGGTCAGCCTCTGGTCGGTGGCCCTCTCCTCATCGAGCGTCTTCCGCAGGATGGCCGCGCCATGATTGCGGCCAAGCTGCATCAGCCACACGATCGGGCTGGCACCAATATTCGGCCGGGATACTGCGCTAACCGGCCGGCGGCGCGGTTGTTCCTGGTGTCGGCGAAAACCGCGATGGAACATCTGGAACAGTCCGCGATTTGCAATCGGCGGACGGGCCGACTCGAATATTGGCTGCAAGGACATATGTAGGGCGTGTGACAGATGCTTCGGCCGAAAGCAGAACATGCCGTTGTCAAGGACTGCACAACGCGGTGTTTTTGCCTTAAGGAACATCAACCTGAAGCGATTGGCCCGTTTGGACGGGCTTTCGGACTTTTTCGCCCTGCCGGGAGGATGAATGCATCGGCTGCTGACCGCGCTGCGGCGTGGCTTCAAGGAACGGATCGGCTGGAAGCGGCTCGGGATCGCCGCGAGCCTCCTCATTATCGCCTTCGCGATCACGACCCTGGTGCGCACCCTGCAGGGGCGTCGATACCGGCGTCATCCTGACGGCGCTGACGGACATCCCGCGTGGCCACATCGCGCTCGCCGCGCTGTGCGTGGTCGGCGCCTTCTGCACGCTGACCTTCTATGATTTCTTCGCGCTGCGGACCATCGGCAAGAAGCAAGTGCCGTACCGCATCGCGGCGCTGTCGAGTTTCACCAGCTACACGATCGGCCACAATATCGGCGCCACCGTGTTCACCGGCGGCGCGATCCGCTTCCGGATCTATTCGGACTACGGGCTGAACGCGATCGACGTCGCCAAGATCTGCTTTCTCTCCGGACTGACGTTCTGGCTCGGCAATCTGTTCGTGCTCGGCTTCGGCATGGCCTAGCATCCGTGGGCGGCGTCCGCGATGGACCTGCTGCCGCCGGCGATGAACCGGCTGATCGCGCTCGGCTGCCTCGCCGGCATCGCCGCCTATTTCGTCTGGCTCATGATGGGCAAGGAACGCCGCGAACTCGGCCAGAACGGCTGGAAAGTGGTGTTGCCGTCGGCGCGGCTGACGCTGCTGCAGATCCTGATCGGCGTGGTCGATCTCGGATTCTGCGCGATGGCGATGTATCTGTTGATGCCGCAGCAGCCGCGGCATCGATTTCGTCTCGCTGGCGGTGGTGTTCATCCTGGCGACGCTGCTCGGATTTGCCAGCCATGCGCCGGGCAGCCTCGGCGTGTTCGACGCCGCGATGCTGGTGGCGCTGCCCGAATTCGGCAGGGAACAGTTGCTGGCGACGCTGCTGGTGTTCCGGATCCTCTACTTCCTGATCCCGTTCGGCGATCGCGATTTCGCATCATGGGAACGCGCGAACTCTGGCTCAACGTCGTGCATGCCCTGGCAGGAGCGCCGCGGCTTGAACGAAGGATTCACCGCGGCTGCGCCAGCGTCCGCACCGGCCGCCATGCCGCAGCCGGTGGAACGGCTGGAGCGCCGTGAAGCGGCTGACAGTCGCGAGCTAGCTGAAGCCTCAAGTCATCTGGTTTTGGCAACGTTCTCTTATTTCCGCCCCAACAGTAACGTCAAACGCGTCATGATCCGAATTCATCTTCGTTCGATAATCGCGTGCGCGCTGCTCGCGGGACGCTGCTGCGCAATGCCGATGCGCGATGGGCCGCGAGCGCGCAGACGGCCCCTGACGCCGCGCCATGCAGATTTCATGGGAAGTCCGCAACCGCTTCCGGCTGTTCCGCGAAGAACGCGATTTCCTGCTCCATACCGAGAGCGCGCAGGACCGCAGCATTCTCGCCTCCGAACAGGCGCTGGAACTGCAGAGCGACGGCCGCGGCTGGGCGCGCAACACCGTGAACCGGCTCTGCATCGATCTTGCCGGCCGCGTCAGCGAGCCCTGCACCCGCGACAACGTCAAGGAGAGCTATCTGACGCCGACGGATCATCCGGTCACCGTGCGGCTGACCGGCGCAGGTTCCGGTCGGCGCCATCTGCGCCTGGTCGTTCGACGACGGCGACGGTCCGCAGCAATCGACGTTCGATTGCGCCGAGCCGATCAATCTGCGGGTGCGCTACGGCCGCGCCACCAGTTGCCACCGTCGATGTCTCCAGCGGACCCGAGGCGCCGCAGCGCATCTCCACCGAGATCATGGTGCGCGATATCTTCATCGCCGGCCTCGGCGACAGCATCGCCTCCGGCGAAGGCAATCCGGACCGGCCGATCGCGCTGGCGGACGAAGGGTTCTGCTTCCGCTCCTATCTGGGCACGCGCGAGCGGCGCAATATTATCGCCCGAGCCGCGCCGGCTACAAAGGCGGACGGGCCTGCGAAGCGCCGGAATTTCTGCAGGTGTGGCAGCGCCAGAGCGCGCTGTGGTTCAATTCCGCCTGCCATCGCTCGCTCTACAGCTACCAGACCCGCACCGCGCTCGCGCTCGCGGTGCAATATCCGCACATCGCGGTGACCTATCTGCCGCTGGCCTGCACCGGCGCCACCATCCCCGACGGGCTGTTCGGCGCCGCAGCGCGCGCGCGAATGCCCGCCGACGAAATCGGCGGCCACCTGCCAGGGCACCGTCAACGCGCAACTTGCCGAATTGCGCGACGCCGTCGACCGCGGCGAAGCGCCGCCAGCCCGACCGCAAGCTCGATCTGGTGCTGCTGTCGATCGGCGCCAACGACATCAATTTTTCCGGGCTGGTCGCCGACGTGATCGTCGATACCGCCGACCGAGCGCGAGCTGTTCAGGCGCACCGGCGTGATGGGATCGGTCGACGATTCGCGCGCGGCGCTGGCGCGCGACCTGCCGCAGAGCTTTGCCAAGCTGCGCGAGGCGCTGAAGCCGCTGGTCGGCGACCTGTCGCACGTCGTCTACGTGTCCTATGCCAACCCGGCGCTGTCGGACGGCGGTGCGCCCTGCCCCGGCGGCCGCGCCGGCTTCGATATTCATCCCTCGTTCAACGCCGACCCGCAGCGGCTCGCCAACGTGTCCGACTATCGTGCAGAACGAATTCCTGCCGCAGCTGAAGGCGCTCGCGCTGTGCCAGTCCGGCGTGCTGTGCCGCGATCCCGCCGGCGACCGCATGACCTTCGTCGATGCCCATCAGGCGGCCTTCGCCGATCACGGATTCTGCGCGCGCGCCGCAGAGCGATCCGGAATTCGACCGCGAGTGTTTTTCGGCCAAGGGCGAAAGCTTCGATCCCGACATCGTCACCGCGGCCAACCAGCCGATGCTGTGCGGCCGCAGCGCCGGCGAATATCGCGCCTATCTGCCGCGCGCGCGCTGGATCCGCGACGCCAATGACAGCTACTTCGCGGCGATGACCTATCCGCAGGGGCTTGCCGTCCTCGAGCCAGCCCTCCGATATCCATGACGCGACCTGGGGCGTTCTCTCGGCGGTCTATGGCGGCGCGGTCCACCCCACGCGCCGAAGGCCATGCCGCGATGGCGGATGCGGCGTTGCCGGCGGTGGCCTCGGTGCTGCAACTCGATGCGGCGCGTGCCGGAGGTGCATCGGCCGCAGCCGGCGCGCGCCCGATCCTGCCGGTGCCCGCAGTCAGCGCTGATAAGTCTGCGACAGGCTGAGCGCGCGCGGCTGCGCCGTCGTGCGCGGGAGCGCGCCTTTCTTCGCAGGCCGCCGGCGGCTTCATCGCCGCGGCCGCCTGCGCCGGCAGATATTTCGCGACGATGCGCGGGATCGAGCTGGGCCATCGCGCGTATCCGGCAACCGCTACCAGGTCTCGTCCTTGCCGAACAGCGAAATGCCGAGATAGCCGCGCATGGTGAGCGTCTGGCCGTCGGGGCTCACGCTCATCTTGGCATGATAGATCTTGCCGTCGCGCGGATCGAGCACGTTGCCGTCCTCATACTTCAATCCGTCGCGCTTCATGTCCCGGATAAAGGAAATTCCGAGCACCGGCGCATTCTTGCGGTCGTCGGTGCATTTCGAGCAGATGTCGTTGTCGGATCTCGCCGGGAAGCGGAAAAATCTTGGCGATCACGCCTTCGAAGATGCCGTCGTGATCGACCACCAGAAACCACGCCACCGGCTTGCCGTCCTCGACCTTCTGCCACAGCCCCGCGGCCGACGGCTCCGCCGCCTGCGCCGGAAACGCAAGCGCAAGCAACCATCACGAGCGCGGTCGCGAGCGGCAACATCAGTCGAAATCTGAATAGCCCATTCCGCATCGTTATCACCTGAACAATTCCAAAAACGAATGGCCGCAGACTACGGCCATTTCGAGGATGGTTCCAGTGCGCCCGGATTGTCGGATGCCGAACGGCAAGCGCTCTCGGTGCCGCGCCGGTCATATCTTCGCCCGATCGGAATCAGTTGACCCCGAGCTTCTTCTGCAGGCTCGACGACGACGTCGTGTACTGGAACACCAGCCGCTTGTCCGGATAGACGTAACGATGCGCCTTCTGCGCCATCAGCGCGCCTTCGTGGAAGCCGCACAGGATCAGCTTCAGCTTGCCGGGATAGGTGTTGATATCGCCGATCGCGAAAATTCCCGGCACGCTGGTCTCGAATGCGGAGGTCTCGACCGGCACCAGATTGTTCTCCAGTTCGATGCCCCAGTTCGCGACCGGCCCGAGCTTCATGGTCAGCCCGAAGAACGGCAGCATGGTATCGCACGCGACCTTGGAGATCGCGTTGTCGTTGCCCTTGACGGTGGCGCCGGTCAGCATGCCGCCCTCGCCTTCGAGGCCGGTGACCTGGCCGATCTTCAGATCCAGCTTTCCGGAAGCCACCAGCGCGCGCATCTGTTCGACGCTGTGCGGCGCGGCGCGGAAATCGTCGCGCCGGTGCAACAGCGTCACGCGCTTGGCGATCGGGTGCAGATTGAGCGTCCAGTCGAGCGCGGAATTGCCGCCGCCGACGATCAACAGATCCTTGTCGCGGAACTGCTCCATCTTGCGCACGGAGTAAAACACCGAGGTGCCTTCATAGGCCTCGATGCCCGGCACCGGCGGACGCTTCGGCTGGAACGAGCCGCCGCCGGCGGAGATCACCACCACCTTGCATTCGAACACCTTGCCGGCGTCGGTGGTGACGCGAAACGCGGGATCGCCGATCTTCTCGATCTTCTCCGACCATCTCGTTGAGATGGAAGGTCGGATTGAACGGCTTGATCTGCTCCATCAGCGCCTCGGTGAGGCCATGGCCCGTGACGAACGGAATGCCGGGAATGTCGTAGATCGGCTTCTCCGGATAGAGCTCGGCGCACTGGCCGCCGATCTTGTCGAGGATGTCGACGAGATGCGTCTTCATGTCGAGCAGGCCCAGTTCGAACACGGCGAACAGTCCGCAGGGGCCAGCGCCAATAATCAGCACATCGGTTTTGATCGCTTCGCTCATATCGCTTCTTTTCGGTTGGACCATGCCCTTGGGTGGAGAGCAGCAATCGGGCGTTCGCCTGTCTAGCCAACGCAGCCCGATCGAGGAAAGCCATAAATGGGCGGCTGCTCCGCCCGGCAACCCCTTGCCGCAATTCGGCAACTGGGTTGTAAGGACGTGAGACTTTTGAGGAGATCGCCCCCCGTGAATGCACCCTGCCCGTCTCCGACGCCACGCCGCGATTGGAGGATTTTCCCTTCCGGATGACGGACAATGTGCGCTTTGCCGATCTCGACCCCAATCAGCACGTCAACAACGCGGTCTACGCGACCTATTTCGAGACCGGCCGCGTCACGCTGATGAAGGACCGCAGCTACGGGCTGATGCCGGAGGGGCTGGCCTGGATGATGGTGCGGCTCGACATGCATTTCCGCGCCGAGCTGCGCTGGCCGGGCACGATCGAGATGGGGCTTGGGCTGGTCAAATTCGGCCGCACCTCGGTGACGTTCGATCAGGTGGTGTTTTCGGAAGGCAAATGCATCGCCTCGGCGCAATCGGTGAGCGTGCTGATCGACGAGGCGACGCGCAAGCCGACGCCGCTGACGGCGGAGATCGTGCGGAATTTTCAGCCCTGGCTGCGTCGCGGCGTGAAACTGGTCGCAGCCCGTTGCTCTAAGCCTGCCGCTCCGGCGTCGAGACCACGAGACCGTCGAGCGCGTCGCTGACCTTGATCTGGCAGGACAGCCGCGAATTCGGCCGCACGTCGAAGCCGAAATCCAGCATGTCCTCTTCCATCGGCGACGGCGCGCCGACCTTCTCGCGCCAGGCCTCGTCGACATAGACGTGGCAGGTCGCGCAGGCGCAGGCGCCGCCGCATTCGGCTTCGATGCCGGGAATGGCGTTGCGGATCGCCGCTTCCATCACGGTCGCGCCGTTCTCGACGTCAATGATGCGGGATTCGCCGGTGTGGTCGACAAAGTGAATCTTGGCCATGATCGCTCGTGCTGCCGGATTGAGATAAAGGGTCCGGGCAGTCCTATAACGGGTCGATCCGCTCCGCGCTAGTGCCGCGGATTTCGCGGCGAGGGGTTTTGCCGCCTTCGGTCCCAGCGTAATTTAGCCGCGGTTCTGGATCAGGAGCGGCGCAGGATCGCGTCGATCGCCGTCCGCGCCTGCGCCGACGGCATCCTTCGAGCCCGGCGAGCGCCTCCGCCGGATCGTCGCCGTCTGCGGATCGCGGCTTCCAGACCGGCGGCGGCGTCGGCGACGCGAAACGCGCCGATCGCGCGCGCCGAGCCTTTCAGCGTATGCGCCAGCGCGCCCGAGCGTCGGCCGGCAGACGCGCGCCAGCGTGCCGATCAGGCCGACCGCCTGGGCCGAAAACATCGCCAGCACCTCGCGCTCGAGGCTCGGCATCGCCGAGCGTCATGCGCTCGAGATGTGCGATGTCGATCGGACCGTCATCGGGAGCGAGCGGCGGCGATGGCATCCAGTCAATCCGTTCGCAGATGAAGCGGCATGGCGGTAATCCGAATCCCCTCGCCCGCCGGTTCGCGCGGCGGATTTTTCGCCAGCCAATCACGGAAATGGTTAACGGAACGTTTGTGCGTATCCGCCGCAAGTTCGCCTTGTTTTTGACGAAAAGTTGCCTCAATTGTCCGAGCTAACGCGAGAAATTTGTGAACTCGTTAAGGCCTTACGGCGCTGCGCTGTTAACGATGATTAAGATTGTATTAATCGCGGCCATTTCATTCGCATCGCTCTAGCCAATAGGATGTTTGCGGATGTAGCGGACAAGCCGAGCGATCGGCTCGCGCTTTGCGCCGCGCGGGCATGAGACCGGTTTCGGGCTTGCGAGGGGCGCAACGCGCAAGACTCGCCGGGACGCGTAAAAAGTAAACGAGGGCTCAGACTGAACATGGCGAACAATCCCAAGAAGGTCAAAGACCCTACCGAAGTCGCGCTTTCTGCCATTCAGGAAGCCTTGAACATCAGCGACGACCGAGCGGCGACACCAACCGCAATCCGGCGCGCGACGATATGACGCCGCCGATTTCGCCGTCGAACCCCTCCTACAACGAACCGGCCTTCGACACCCGGCCGAGCGCCGATCGGCCGATCTTCGAGCCGATCGAGGAGCCGCGCCCGAGCGCGCCGCGCCGCCAATGACGACCGCGAAACCATCGGGCAGATTCTGCAGGCCATTCAGAAGGGCCGCCCCGCCCGCAACGTCTACACGCTTGCCACGCTGTTTGCCGGCGTCTGGATGGTCGGCGCGGCTCTGCTGACCATCAGCTTCCTGCCCTCGCTGCAGGCCGCGATCGGCCAGGGCAGCGGCGGCATGCTGGTGCTGGCCGGCCTTGCCGCATTGTTCTTTGCGCCGGTGCTGCTGTTCTATTTCCTCGCGAGCCTGTCCTGGCGCGGCCAGGAATTGCGCATGATCGCGCAGTCGATGGCGCAGGTCGCGATCCGCTTCTCGGAGCCCGAGGGCGCCGCCAGCGATTCCATGGTCACCGTCGGCCAGGCGATCCGCCGCGAAGTCGCGGCGATGGGCGACGGCGTCGAGCGCGCCATCGCGCGCGCCGGCGAACTCGAAACCCTGGTCGCCAACGAAGTCTCGGCGCTTGAGCGCGCCTATAGCGACAACGAAGTGCGAATCCGCGCGCTGCTGCAGGACATCGCCCATCAGCGCGACAATCTGGTCGGCCAGGCCGAACAGGTCCGCAGCGCCATTTCCGGCGTGCAGATCGACCTGCGCCACGACATCGCGCTGATCTCGGACGCGATCGCCTCGCGCGTCGACGAAGTCGCCAAGAGCATCACCGGCGCGCTGGAAGAGCGCGGCGCCCACATCACCAGCGCGCTGAGCAATGCCGGCGACAACATGATCCTCGCGCTCGGCGAGCGCGGCGGCGACCTGCTCGACCGCCTCGAGGAAGCCAGCGCCGAAACCACCCGCGCGGTGCTCGACGCCAGCGAGCGCCTCACCACCAGCCTCAATTTCAAGACCGGCCACGTGCATGACGAGTTCGTCGATCTGGCCGACCGCGTCCACGAGATGCTGAACGAGCGCATCGACCGCATCACCAGCGAATTCGAGCAGCGCTCCTCCACCATCGTCGACGGCATTTCCGACCGCACCGAACAGGTCCACGACTTCGCTGAAGAATTCCTGCGACTCGCTGCTGCTGGAGCTCGAACTGCGCAGCGGCGATCTCGTCAGCAAGATCGACGACGCCGGCAATCGGCTCGCGACCCAGATCCTCACCTCCGGCGACAAGGCCAGCGACGCGCTCGACGTCACCGTGAACTCGCTGGTGGCCAAGGTCGTCAGCCAGACCGAGACCGCGCACGACACGCTCTCCCTGCAGATGAGCGCCTTCGACGAGCTGGTGAAGAACCAGGGCGGCGAACTGGCCGAAAAATTCGCGCGCGACAGCGGCACGCTCGGCGCGCTGATCACCCGCCACATCTCGGAATTCGATCGCACCGTCAAAACCTTCGGCGGCGAGATCGTCGAGCGGCATGGGCCAGCGCACCCAGGACATCGCCGAAAGCCTGAAGACCTATGTCGACACCTTCGACACCCGCCTGACCTCGAACGGCGGCGAGATCACCGCCTCGCTGGACCAGCGCCTGGTGCAGTTCGAGACCACGCTGCAGGACCGCGTGGCCAATCTCGACACCTCGCTCGACAGCAAGATCAAGTCCTTCGACGAATCCGTCGACGGCCGCCTCGAAGTCGCTCGAGCAGACCTTCGATACGCGCGCCGAAATCGGTCGACGCGATACCATCGACAGCCGTCTCGAAGTCTACGCTCGATCGTCCGCTCAGTCTCGACCGATCGGCGCCGCGCAGGCGATCCACTCGATCGACTCGCGCCTCACCCACCTCACCTCGTCGCTGACCGACGGCACCGCGCAGGCGATCGAGGCGGTCGACCAGCGCATCGCCAACGTCACCGAAACCATCGACGGCCGCAGCGCCATCTGACCGACACCATCACGGCGCGGTTCCAGGAAATCCATCAGGGCATCGAAACCCGGGTCGGCGCGGTCGCCACCGATATCGACATGCGCGTCGCGCAGTTCGAAGACCTGCTCGGTTCGCGCGTCGAAGCCGTGGCCGGCCGCATCGAGAGCAGCGGACGGCAGGCCAGCGACGGCCTGATGGCGCGCGCCGAGAAATCTGTCCGCCGGCATCAAGTCCCATGTCGAGGACGCCGAGCGCTCGCTGACCAACCTCGTGGTCAACACCAGCGAGACCATTCAGACCGGCGCGCGCGCCGCGCAGCAGTCGCTGCTCTCGGTTTCCTCCGACGTCGGCGCGCAGCTGAAGCTGACCTCGGCGGAAGTCGAACGTGCCCTCACCGCGGTCGGCACCGACGGCCGCGAACTCGATCCTGACCAGCGCCCGCGACGCGCAGACGACCCTGGTGTCGGCGTCCGCGACGCCGCGACCCAGATCAAGTCGCTGTCCGCCGACGTCGAGCGGACGCTCTCGGCCGCCGGCACCGCGACCGCCGGTCCATCGTCGCCGGCGCGCGCGAGGCCCAGACCACGCTGGTCACCGCCTCCGCCGATGCCGCAACCAGGTCAAGTCGCTGCCGCCGATGTCCAGCGCTCGCTGTCGATGGCCGGCACCTCCACCGCCGAGTCGATCGCTCGCCGGCGCGCGCGAGGCCCAGACCACGCTGGTGACCGCCTCCTCGGATGCCGCCAACCAGGTCAAGTCGCTGGCCGCCGACGTGCAGCGTTCGCTGTCGATGCGCCGGCACCGCCACCGCCGAGTCGATCACCGCCGGCGCGCGCGAGGCGCAGAGCCACGCTGGTCGACCGCTTCCTCGGAAGCCGCCAATCACGTCAAGTCGCTGGCGATCGATGTCGAACGCACCTTGACGGCGGTCGGCGCGGACACCGCCGCTTCGATCCTGAACAGCGCGCGCGAGGCGCAGAGCTCGCTGGCGGCGACCTCGGCCGACGCCGCCAGCCAGATCAAGGCGATCTCGACCGATATCGAGCGCTCGCTCTGCGACGGTCACCGCCAACACCACCGACAATATCCAGACCAGCGCCCTCAACGCGCAGAGCGCGCTGGTGGCCGCATCGAACGAAGTCAGCTCGAAGGTCAAGTCGACCTCGGCCGACATCGAACGCTCGGTGCTCGCCGCCAGCAGCTCGTTCGGCTCGACCATGACCGGCAAGACCGACGAAATCGTCAGCTACGTGCAGCAGCAGACCGATCGGCTGTCGCAGATGATCGACGGCAAGCGCGGCACGCTGGTCGAGGCCATCGGCGCCAAGACCAACCAGCTCACGGTCGATATCGACCGCGTCACCTCGGACGCGCTGAAATCGATCGAAACCCGCGGCCAGGCCTTCTCGCAATCGATGCTGGGCAACGGCAGCCGACGTCGCGCGCACGATCACGTCGGCCGGCGAACTGGCCACCGGCGCCGTCAACAAGTCGCTGAAGGACCTGGAGCAGTCCTCGCGGTCGGCGATCGACCAGTCGCGCCAGGTCTCGATCGCGGCCGTGACCGAGATGCAGGAAACCAGCAAGATCCTGCGCACCGACACGGTCGCGCTGTTCGAGCGGCTGCGCGAAGGCAATATCCTGCTGCAGGAAGTGCTGACCGGCGCCCACGACAACCTCAATTCGCTGGAGCGCGCGCTGGTCACGCGCGTGGCCGACTTCGTGTCCGCCATGAACGACGTCACCTCGCGCAACGGCGTCGCGACCCAGACGCTGGAAGACCAGCTGACCGTCTTCAACGCCAAGACCGCCAAGGCGCTGGAAGATCTCGGCTCGCTGTCCGGCCAGTTCGAGATCCATGGCAAGGCCCTGGTCGAAGCCGCCGCGGTGGTCGAGCAGAGCAACCGCAACACCACCGCCTCGGTCGCCGAGCGCAAGGCGACGCTGGAATCGCTGGTCACCACGATCGATCTGCGCACCACCGATCTCGATCAGCGGCTGTCGCGCTTCACCGGCCTGCTGGATGAATCGCTGGCCGCCGCCGAAGAGCGCGCCCGCGACATCGCCCGCGTGGTGGCGGAAACCGCCGGCGCGGGTTCTGCCGCGATCAGCCGGCAGTTCGAGGCGGTCCGCGTCGGCGGCCGAAGAGGAACGCCGGCTGACCGCCGACACCATGAACGAGATCTACCAGCAGAGCACGCAGGAAGCGGATGCGATGTTCAAGCAGTCCGCGGACAAGTTCGCCACCATGGTGCAGAGCATGAAGCAGATGGCGGCCGAAATGCATCACGAGCTGGAAGCCACCCGCAACGAGCTTCGCCGCGGCGTGCTGGAAATGCCGCAGGAAGCCGCCGAGAGCACCGCGCAGATGCGCAAGGTGATCGTCGACCAGATCGAGGCGCTGGCCGAACTGAACCGGATCGTGGCGCGTCACGGCCGCGGGCTCGACGTGGTATCGAGCAGCCGCTCCAGCCGTCCAGCGCGAGGAAGAGCCGGCTGCTGGCGGCCGTCGGCGGACGCAGCGAGTGCACGCGCCGCAGCACCGCGCCTGCGCGACGCGCGGCAGCGCATCGACCTGCCGCCGCCGGACCTCGGCATGCCTGCCTCGCGCCGCACCGAAGCCCCGCCGGTCTGCCCGGCAGTTCCGACCAGGGCGCGACGGATGGCTTTCCGATCTGTTGAGCCGCACCGATGCCGCCGGCGGCAGGACTCAGGCTCCGCGCGGCCGTCCGCCGCAGCAGGCCGCGGCGGCAATCCGCTGGAGTCGCTGTCGCTCGACATCGGCCGCCTGATGGATCGCAATCTCGCCGCCGAAATGTGGGATCGCTATCAGCGCGGCGAGAGCAAGGCCTTCACCAAGCGGCTCTACACGCCGGCCGGCCAGAAGGCGTTCGACGAAGTCGCCCGCAAATATCGCGCCGACCGCAACTTCAAGCAGACGGTCGACCGCTACATCACCGAGTTCGAGCGGCTGCTCGACGAGGTCGCGCGCGACGACCGCGGACCCCAGGTGCTGCGCAGCCACCTCACCTCGGAGACCGGCCTGGTCTACACCCTGCTGGCGCATGCGGCGGGACGGCTCGGGTGAGATAGCGAGTAGTGAATAGAAAAACGGAGGCCTTGCGGCCTCCGTTTTGCTTGTTTGATCACCTGTAGGGCGGATTAGCGAAGCGTAATCCGCCGATCGCGGCGAAAGCGGCAATACGCTTCACTATCGGAGTTGTTCCTCGCGATGTTGGATTCCGCACGGATCCGAACGACCCTTGGCTTCCTCGTGGCGCCAATATCCCCTGGACTGCTGGCGGTGATTCTCGCGGCACCCTTTCGAGCTGGAGCAGTTATCTTTGATCCGAGAGAATTGGTGGAGGCGGCGTGGATTATCAAGCTGTCTGGGGTCCTCGGCTATCCGATCGCTATTATTTTGGGCGTGCCTCTTCACGTCTTCTTTAGATCACGCGGCTGGAGCGTTTCTTGGTTTACATTGCGGCTGGGACCCTTCTGGGGTTCATAACGTATTTGATATACCTACCGCTTGGGAGTTACTCCTCGAATGGTCTCTCTGGGCTATACGAGAGATTTTCGAGTACGGCACGCGTCTACGTTCCGCTGGGAACGATTTGCGGTGCCGTGGTCGGTCTGTGCTTCTGGTTTATCGCGCGACCTGACCGTGGCCGATAAGGCAATAACAAAGCACATTGCGCCGTGTTCGCATCGCCGGTGGGTTACGCTTCGCTAACCCACTCTACGCGATCCTACTGCCGCTTCTTCTCGTTCGCAGCCGGTGCTGGCGCTGTGGCGCGCGCAGACGCAGCGGCGGGCGCAGGCGCTTGGCCTTGCGCCTGGGCTGGCTGCGAGCCGTTGCTGGCACCGAAGATAACAGCCGGGTCGGGTTGCGGTCGAGATTGTTCACGGCGCGGCTGATATCGCCGAGCGTGCGGCGGCCGTCGGCCATCAAGGCGCCCGAGCGCTTGTCGAAATCCTCGGCCAGTTCGCGGATCGATTTCACGGTCAGGAACAGTTCGCCGCCCTCCTTGCCGCCGGCCAGCGTATTGAGGCCGAGCATCAGATTGTCGGCCTTGCCCATCACGCCGTCGACCTTGAGCATGACGTTGTCGATCTTCTCGGAATTGCGCGCCAGCGACGCGGTGAAGGTCTCGAGATTATGCAGCGAGTTCTTCACCGCCTCCTGATTGTCGGCGACCACCCTGTTGATGTTCTGCAGCGTGCCGCGGATCGCCTCGGTGACGTCCTGCAGCGCGTTCGGATCGGCCGTCAGCACCGGGACGCCGTCCTCATCCAGCGGAACGGCGGGGGCGGCCTCCTCGCCGCCCTTCAGCGAGATCGCGGCGACGCCGGTCAGGCCCTGGAATTCGAGCCCGACCAGGGTGTCCTTGCGGATCGGGGCGTTGTTCTCGATCATGGCGAGTGCGACCACGCGACGCGGGTTGTCGAGCTTGACCGAGATCACCTCGCCTACCCGGATACCGTTGAAATTGACGCTGCCGCCATTGCGCAGGCCGGACGCCGGGCCTTCGAAGATGATGCGCAGCGGGCTGCGCGCCTTGGTGGTGTGGAGGCTCTGGAACCACAGCACGAAGCCGAACGCCGCGGCGATCACCGCCAGCGTGAACGATCCGATCAGGACGAAGTTCGCCCGCGTTTCCATCAAACCAACTCCGATACCAGCCCGCCGTCATCGATCAGGCATCTCGCTGGATCGCCGATCATGCTCTAGCCCATGACGGCGCGGGCGCGCTTGCCGTGGAAATAGGCCCTCAACCAGGGATGCTGCGAGGCCTGCATGTCGGCCATCGATCCTGCGGCAATGATCTTACCGTTCCCTAAAACGGCAATGCGGTCACAAGCGGTATAAAGGCTGTCCAGATCGTGGGTTACCATGAAAACGGTCAGGCCCAAAGTACGCTGCAGGGTCCGCACCAGTTCGTCGAAGTCGCCGGCGCCGATCGGATCGAGGCCCGAGGTCGGCTCGTCGAGGAAGACCAGTTCGGGATCGAGCGCCAGCGCGCGCGCCAGCGCCACGCGCTTGATCATGCCGCCGGACAGTTCCGAGGGAAAACGGTCGGCGACTTCGGGCCGCAATCCCACCATGCCGAGCTTGGCCACCGTGATCTCGTCCAGCAGCCGCTGCGAGACGTTGAGATATTCGCGCACCGGGAACTGGATGTTCTGCCGCACGCGTCAGCGAGGAAAACAGCGCGCCCTGCTGGAACAGGATGCCCCAGCGCCGCTCGACGCCGCGCCGCGCCGCGGCGTCGGCGGCATCGAGATCGATGCCGAACACCTCGATGCGTCCCGCTGATCTTGGGCACCAGGCCGATGATGGTGCGCGTCAGCACCGACTTGCCGGCGCCGGAAGGACCGACGAAGCCCAGAATCTCGCCGCGCTTGACGTCGAGATTGAGCCCGTCGAGCACCTTGGTGGCGCCGAACTGCACCGAGATATCGCGAACCCGGATGATGGCGTCGGACGATTTCAGGCGCCATCGTCACATTCCGATCGAGGCGAAAAAGATCGCGAACACGCCGTCCATGACGATGACGAAGAAGATGCCCTTCACCACCGACGACGTGGTGTGCTGTCCGAGCGATTCGGCGCTGCCCTCGCACCGCGAGCCCCTCGACGCAGGCGACGATGCCGATCACCGCCGCCATCACCGGCGCCTTGATGATGCCGACGGTGAAGTGATCGATCGAGATCGCGTCGCGCAGCCGCAGCAGGAACGCTTCGGGATCGACGCCGCCATAGAGCCACGCCACCAGCCCGCCGCCATAGCAGCGCCGCCATGGCGCCGAGAAAGGCCAGGATCGGCAGCGCGATGATCAGCGCCAGCATCCGCGGCAGGATCAGAACCTCGATCGGATCGAACCCCATGGTGCGCAGCGCGTCGATCTCCTCGCGCATCTTCATCGAGCCGAGTTCGGCGGTGTAGGCGCTGCCGGAGCGGCCCGCCACCATGATCGCCACCAGCAGCACGCCGATTTCGCGCAGCACCAGCACGCCCAGCATGTCGACCACGAAGATGTCGGCGCCGAATTTGCGGAAATGGAAGATGCCCTGCTGCGAGATGATGCAGCCGATCAGGAAGGTGATCAGCACCGACGATCGGCACCGCGCGCCAGCACACCTGCTCGAGATGATGCACGGTCGAGGTCAGGCGGAAGCCGCGAGGGGTGAATCGATCACCCGTGCGCTCGCGGCGAGCACCGCGCCGAGCATGTCGATCAGTCCGACGATGGTGGTGCCGAAGCCGGCCACGCTGCGGCCGATCTGATCCAGCATCCCGGTGATCGTCACCGATGTGGTGTCGACGGCGGGCGCGGCCTTCACCCGGCGCACCTCGTCGACCAGGCTGGAATAATTGGCCGAAAGCCCGGCGATCTTGGCCTCGACGCCGCCCTGGGTCAGGCTGCGGCGCAGCCGCTCGATCAGCCAGGCGCCGAAGGTGTCGAGCTTGGAGACCTGCGAGACGTCGATGAAGATGTTGGGCCGGCTTCCGGTCAGCTTTTCGGCGTCGGCCACCATCCGCTCGAGCACCGGCGCAAAGCGGGCGGTCCACGAACCCGCGGCGCACAGCGCAAGTCCGTTGCCCTGTGCAATCCGCTCCAATGTCGGGTCGCCGTTCACGATGCCAACTCCTGTGCCGATTCTCCGCTATTCATGAGAAGGAAAGTTCCAACACGCCGCCGACCTTGCCTTGTAGAACACGCCCCTAACCAGCCATACTTGGTTGCGCCGGGCAAGCATACGGTTCAGAAATTGCCAGATTTTAAAATGACTTCCAGCAAGTTCCCAAAGCTTGACGCGCGAATCGAACGCTGGCCGATCGCCGGCAGCTTCACCATCAGCCGCGGCGCCAAGACCGAGGCGGTGACGGTGGTGGCGGAAGTCAGCCGTGGCGGCCATACCGGGCGCGGCGAATGCGTGCCCTATCCGCGCTATGGCGAGACGCCGGAAGCGACCCTGGCCGCCCTGAAGGCGATGCAGGAGCCGTTGCGCGCGCGGGCTCGACCGACAGGCCCTGCAGGCCGCGATGCCCGCCGGGCGCCGCCCGCAACGCGCTGGATTGCGCGCTGCTGGACCTCGAGGCCAAGACGCAGCGGCCGGCGGGTCTGGAACCTGCTCGGACGTCCCGCGCCCGCAGGCCTGCACCACCGCCTACACGATCTCGCTGGGCACGCCGGAGGCGATGGCGGCGGCGACCGCCAAGGCCGCGCATCGGCCGTTGCTCAAGATCAAGCTCGGCGGCGACGGCGACGGCGACGCGGATCGCCGCGGTGCGCAAGGCGGCGCCCGAATCCGAACTGATCGTCGATGCCAACGAGGCCTGGACGTCGGACAATCTCGAGCAAAACCTCGCCGAATGCGCCGAGGCCGGCGTCACCCTGGTCGAGCAGCCGCTGCCGGCCGGCCAGGATGAGGCGCTGGCGCGCATCCGCAGGCCGCTTGCGGTCTGCGCCGACGAAAGCGTGCATGATCGCGCCTCGCTGGACGGGACTGCGCGAGCGCTACGATGCCGTCAACATCAAGCTCGACAAGACCGGCGGACTGACCGAGGCGCTGGCGATGGCGGATGCGGCGCAGGCGCTCGGATTTGAAATCATGATCGGCTGCATGGTCGCGACCTCGCTGGCGATGGCGCCGGCGATGCTGCTGACGCACGCAGGCCCGCTTCGTCGATCTCGACGGTCCGCTGTTGCTGGCGCGCGACCGCGACGGCGGACTGCGCTACGACGGCAGCCTGGTCTATCCGCCGGAAGCCGCGCTGTGGGGATGATCCGGCGCAGCCGGTGCCGCGCCAGCCACATCACGATGCGCGCCCGACAGCGCCATCGCTGCCATCACGTAATAGACGCCCTGCCCGTAGTCGGGCATAGACCGCGCCGGACAGGATCGAGGCGCTGCTGGCGACGATGCCGCCGCAGGCCGCGAGATAGCCCTGCCCCCGCGCCATCACGTGGCCGGGCACATGGCGCACCAGCAATCCCATGGTGCCGACCTGGGTCAGCCCAAAGGTCAGCCCGTGCGCGAGCTGGACCACCGCGAGCACCGCCACCGAGGGCTCCTGCGCCGTGATCAGCCAGCGCGCCACCGCGCTGAGCGCCGCCGATCACCACCAGCACCGCCGGCGGCAGCGTAAAGCGCGGCGACAGCGCGAACACCACGATCTCGGCCAGCACGCCCAGCACCCACAGCCCGGCGATCGTCAGCCCGCCGAAGCCGGATGCCTGCCAGGTGATGGAGGCGAAGGTGTAATAGGCGGCGTGGCTGCCCTGGATCAGCGCCGACGCCAGGATGATGGCGAGAAAGCCGGGATCGCGCAGCAGTGCGCAGCGCGCCGTGCAGCGCCGCCGGAGCGGTCTTCGGATGGTCCAGCGGCTGCAGCCCGAGGCTGACGACGGCGCCGAGCCCGGCCATCGCGGCGATGACCCAGATCAGATGCCGCGGCCGCGATGACATCGACCAGCAGCCCGCACGCCAGCGCGCCGACGACGAAGGCCGCCGAGCCCCACAGCCGCAGCGGCCCGTAATTGAGGCCGTAGCGCGCCACGCCCCGCAGCGCATAGGCGTCCGTCAGCGGCACCATCGGCGTCCACACGCAGGCGGTGACGGCGTAGAGCGAGGAATACCAGGAGCGGCCGGTGCTGGGTGCCGACCAGCGAAAGTCCCGAGCGCGGTCGCAAAGGCCGTGACGATCATGCGCGCCGCGCAGCGACTGACGCCGTTCGGCAAGCGCCGGTCACGAAGGGCAGGATCGTGAATCGCGTCACCGACGGCACCGCCGTGATGATCCCGATCCACGAGGCATCGATCCCGACCGCCTTCAGCCACACCGGGAAAAACGGCAGATGGGTGCCGATCATGCCGAACAGCGTGCCGTAAAACAGCGCCAGCCGCGTCGCGAATCGCTTCGGATGGCCGTTCGAGATGCGATGGGGATTTGTGATTCGGCTGGCATCAATTCAATTGCGATTCGCTCGATATCGTGATGATCGTTAGCGTAACGCGCGGTGATTTGCGCGAAGAGTTTGCCATGGCCGACGAAGCATTCGCCCTATCGCCGATTTCCGCCCGCGCGGCGCAGCCGAGCGAGGAGGATTATGACGCGATCAGCGAAGCCTTCATGGAGACCTCGCGGGGCCGCTGGTTTCTCGGCGAATACGCCAAGCGCAACCGCAATGCCGACACCCGCATGGTGCTCGACGCGGTGGCGCGGATCGAGGAAACGCTCGCCGCGCAGAAGCAGCAGCCGATCCCGCCCGACAATCGGGCTCGCGGAGGCGCTGGCCGCGATCAGGAGCGCGGTCGATGAGGCCAGAGCCGACGGCTGTCGGCGGCGCTCGACGGCCTCGCGCTGGAGGAAAAGCTGGCGCCGGTCCGCAAGGGCGCCCGGATCATCCAGGAAATCTCCTGGCGGTGGCGGGAGATCGGCGCCGACGGCCGGATCTGCGATCTGCTCGATTCCCAGGTCAGCGCCATCGAAGCGGGCTGCGGACAAATCTCGTCGGCCGATCCCCGCGCCGCCCTGAGCGCCGCATTCGATCTGATCGGGCGCAGATCAGCGCGTTCGGCGATGCGGATGCGCCGGAGACGCAGCCGCCGAGGCCGTTCGGTCGGCGCCTCCCGCATCCGCAACGCGAGCCAGTGAGGACGAGGCCGCGATCAGCGCCGAGGCCGTGCGAGCCGAACCTGCGCCGCCGTCCGATGATGACGCGGCGGACGCCCATGACGAAGCGGTGCTGGATCTGGTCGCGATTGAAATGGCCGCGCCCGATGAAGCCGATGACGTCGAACTGCCGGAGCCGGAGCTTGAACAAGGTCCCGTCGCAGCGGCAAACCCAGTCGAGCCCGAGACGGCACCGCCAAGCGCTGCGACAGCCTCCATCCTGGAGCGGCCGCCGGCGATGGCGCCGCCACCGCCCCAGTCCGTCGTGCAACCGCTCCGTGAGCCCCCGCGCGAAGCCCCGTCAGAGCTTTCGCTCGGCTCGACCATCATCGCGAGCGGGATTTTGCGCAAACCCAACATCCCGGCCAACGATCCGCTGGCGCCGATCCGGCGCATGAGCCAGAGCGAGAAGATCGCGTTCTTCTCTTGAGCTCTCGCCGATAAGGCTTTGATTGGCAGCGCCATTCCATTCATCGGGGGTTCATCGAGCGCCGCTTCGATCGTGATTGAAATCACGTACGAACAATTCGAACCCGGTCTAGCGTGCCCGCAACAAATCTCGGTAGCCGAGATTTCGGTTGAGGAGGACGCCATGTCCGGTTTCAAATCATTGCTTTTATGCGCGGGTATACTGGGTAGCCTGTTGAGCTTCGCCAACGGCGCGGCGCTGGCCCAGACCACCAACGCCGAGATCGCCAGCGGCGTTCAATCGCCGCCGAAGAGCCTCACCCAGGCTGTGGCCCAGCCGCTGCCGCCCGCAGCCGCCGCCAACCCCAGCGCATCGGCCGCGCTGTCCGGTCCGGAGCAGCGGGTAGCGCTGGTGATCGGCAACTCGAATTACCAGAGCGTGCCGCCGCTTCCCAATCCTGATAACGACGCACAATCGATGGCGCAGTTCCTGAACTCGGCCGGCTTCGAGGTGGTCGAAGCGACCGATCTGACGCAGAACGACATGATCAAGGTTGTGCAGGACTTCTCCAGCAGGGTTGCCTCGCACGGACCCAATACGGTTGCGATGATCTATTATGCCGGACACGGCGTGCAGCTTGCCGGCGAGAACTATCTGGTCCCGGTCGACGCGAAGATCTCCTCCGCTGCCGATCTCGTCAACGACTCGGTCCGGCTGGTCGATGTGATGGCGACGCTGGAAGCGATCCCGAGCCGGATGCGTATTGTCGTGCTCGACGCCTGCCGGAACAATCCGTTCCCGACCATCAACGATGCCGGGCGCGGACTTGCGATCGTCGATGCGCCGAACGGCTCGATTGTCGGCTATTCGACCGCGCCGGGAGCCGAAGCCCAGGACGGCGCCGGCGGCCACAGTCCATATACTTCGGCCTTCCTGCAGCTCGCGCGGGAACCGAACCTGCCGATCGAACAGCTGTTCAAGCGCATTCGCCTTGAAGTGAACCATTCGACCGACGGCCAGCAGACGCCGTGGGAAAGTTCGTCGCTCACCAGCGACTTCTATTTCTTCGGCGAAACGGCGGTCGCAGCGGCCCGTCCGCCGGCTCATGGCCCGGTCGTGCAGATGGCATCGAATCTGCCGGGACGTTCGGTGCGCCAGGCCTATGATTATGTGTTGTCCGAGGACTCGCCGGAATACTATCAGGAGTTCATCACATTGTTCCCGCGCGATCCGCTGTGCGACCGCATCCGCTGGCTGCTCGCAAATATGTTGGAGGCGGCAGCGTGGCACAGGGCGGTGCTCGCGAACTCTCCCGTCGTCTACAAGGCTTTCTACGACCAATATTCGAATGGCCCTTACGCCAAGGCGGCGCTGAAGCTGCAGTCGCAGCCCAAGATGATACCGCTGATGCAGCCGACCCACCTGATCGTGTCGCACGAGCTTCTGCCGACGCTCAAAGCGACCAGTGTCACTGGTGGTATCACGCCGAAGCAGCCGATCAACGAAATGCCGCTGTCCACGAACAAGGTCGTCACCTTGCCGGCGACCAATCCGACTACTCCGATCACCTCGAACAATACCACCGGCACCGGCAAGATCGTGACCCTGCCGGTCGGAACAGTCACCAAGACCGAGTCCTCTAAGGATCTGAAGCTGAAGGAGGACTCCACCAAGGATCTGAAGGTGAAGGATCTGAAGGTGAACAATTCCACCAACCGCGTCATCGACGTTCCCGTCACAACGAAGCAACCGGTGCGCAGCGACGTGCGGGAGCCCCCCGTGCTCAAGCTCAATAACAACACGCCGCAGGGCAGCCGGTTCCAGGGCAATGCCTTCTCCGGCAAGATCAGCGGCAGCAATTCCGGCCCGCGCTTCGCCCAATCGATGGGCGGCTTTGGCCGCAAGATACATTGATCGCCTAACACGGCGCGACGGCGACCATGTCCGGGGCGGAGCAGCCGATGCTCTGCCCCCGCTCCTTTCTTGAACGGTGCTCTCAGGCGACGAGCTTGGCGAACAGATCCGCATCGACATTGCCGCCGGAAAGCACGATCACGACGTTCTTGCCGCGCACATCGATGCGGCCGGCCAAGAGCGCGGCAAGGCCTACGGCCCCGCCCGGCTCGACCACGAGCTTCAGTTCCCGATAGGCAAAGGCAACCGCTGCGCCCACTTCGGCATCGGACGCAATCACGCCATGCGAGAGCAGCTTGCCGTTGATGGCAAAGGTGAGCTCGCCGGGGATCTGCGCCATCAGCGCATCGCAGATGGTGCGGCCTTCGGCGTGATGGGCTTCGCGCTTTCCGAGGCGCAGCGAACGGCCATGGTCGTCAAAACTCTCCGGCTCGGCGACGATCATCGTGACTTCCGGATAGCGCGCCTTCACCGCGGTCGCGACGCCCGCGATCAGGCCGCCGCCGGACGCCGGCGCGACCACGATATCCGGGTCAAGGCCGAGGGCTGCCATGTCTTCGGCGATCTCGCGCCCCGCCGTGCCCTGGCCCGCAATCACCAGCGGGTCGTCGTAGGGCGGCACGATGGTGGCGCCGCGCTTGCCGGCGATTTCGTGGGCAATGGCTGCGCGGTCGTCGCGGTTTCGATCGTACAGCACAACCTCGGCGCCATAGCCCTTGGTGCGCTCGCGCTTGGTCACCGGGGCATCTGACGGCATCACGATGGTCGCGCGCATGTTGAGGATTTTCGCCGCCGCCGCCACGCCCTGGGCGTGGTTGCCGGAGGAGTATGCGACCACGCCGCCGCCTTGCGCTTCTCGCGGGATTGCCGACAACCGGTTGAAAGCGCCGCGGAACTTGAACGATCCGGTCCGCTGCAGCATTTCCGGTTTCAGGAACACCTTGGTTCCCGCGCGCTCGTTGAGAATGGGAAAGGACAACAGCGGCGTCCGCACCGCGAACGGCGCCACCACGCGCGCGGCGGCATCGATATCCGATGGCGTAACCGGCAGGGCCGAGGATTTCTCCGTCATCCGCGCCTTGTAACGCGTCATACGACCGGCGAGCAAGACAAGATCAGGCGACGAAGCGCGGCTGTTCCCTCGCGAACCCGACAGGCTTGCTTTCGGCGCTGGCGGCGTGGATATCGGCCATATTTTCGATAAAAGCCTGCGTCGAAGCCTCCCAGGTATGTTGGGCGGCAAAATCGACACAGTCGTGCGGCGAGATTTCCAGCGCCGCAAGACATGCGGTGCGCAAATCCTCGTCCAGCACCCCGACCGGTTGAGTGCCGATGACGTCGCGCGGCCCGGTCACCGGAAACGCGGCGACCGGCAGGCCGCTGGCAAGCGCTTCCAGGAGCACCAGGCCGAAGGTATCGGTCTTGCTCGGAAACACGAAAACATCGGCGGCGGCATAGACCTGCGCCAGCGCTTCACCGTGCAGCGCGCCGAGGAACACGGCGTCCGGATATTTCTGCTCCAGCATGAGGCGCGCCGGCCCGTCGCCGACGATCACCTTGGTGCCGGGCAGATCGAGATCGAGAAACGCCTCGAGATTCTTTTCCACAGCGACGCGTCCAACGCACAAATAGACCGGCGCCGGCAGGCAGAGATCCACCGCGCGCGGGTGGAACAGCGCAGTGTCGACGCCGCGCGGCCACAACACTACATGCGCGAAACCGCGCATCCGAAGTTCGCTTGCGAGCGCCGGCGTCGCCGCCATCACGGCGCGGCTCGGTCCGTGGAAGCGGCGCAGCGCCCGCCAGATCAGCGATTCCGGGATCGGCGCCCGCGCGCGGACATATTCCGGAAAGCGGGTATGGAAGCTCGTGGTGAAGGGAAAGCCGTGCTTGCGGCAATAGCGGCGCACCAATAGCCCGATCGGCCCTTCGGTTGCGATGTGAATGGCGTCTGGCCGCGCATCCGTGATCAACCGCGCGATCTTGGCCGGACGCGGCAACGCGACACGCAGGTCGCGATAGCTCGGCATCGCGAAGGTGCGGAACGATTGCGGCGTGAGAAAAGAGACTTCGGCGCCGAGCGGCTTTGCGGTGTCGGCCATCATGGTCAGCGTCCGCACCACCCCGTTGACCTGAGGGTGCCACGCGTCGGTCGCGACCAGGATGCGCATTGTGAGATGCCGCTTTCGGAAGTTCGTGAACAGTTGCGGAACCCTCTGGCACGAACTTCGGAAAGCAAAGGGCACGGGCATTATAACTCCAGCGCGGCTAGGCGGCGCGGGCCGCCACCGGAGGCACGGGAGCTACCCGGCCAATAGGATCGGTCCAGGTGATGATTTCAAACCGGCCGTCCTCGTGCTCGGCCAGCGCCGTGCAGCTTTCCACCCAATCCCCGCAATTCATGTAGCGGATGCCGTGCTCGTCGCGGATGACGGCGTAGTGGATATGCCCGCAGATCACGCCGTCGGCGCCGTGACGCCGGGCCTCGCCGGCCAGCGTCTTCTCGAACGCGCCGATATAGTTCACGGCATTCTTGACCTTCAGCTTGGCCCATTGCGACAGCGACCAATAGGGCACGCCAAGCATTTTTCGGAAGAAGTTGACGAGGCGGTTCATCTGGATCGCAAAATCATAGGCCTTGTCGCCGAGATGGGCGAGCCAGCGCGCGTTCTGCACCACGAGGTCGAAGATATCGCCGTGGATCACCAGATAGCGCTTGCCGTCGACGCCGGTGTGGATGGTGTTTTCCACCACATCGATGCCGCCGAAATGCGTGCCGTAATAGTTGCGCAGAAACTCGTCGTGATTGCCGGGGACGTAGATAACCTTGGCGCCCTTGCGCGCCTTGCGCAGCATTTTCTGCACGAAGTCGTTATGCGATTGCGGCCAGTGCCAGTTCGATTGCAGCGCCCAGCCATCGACGATATCGCCGACCAGATAGATGGTATCGGCATCATGGCCGCGCAGAAAGTCCAGCAATCGATCGGCTTGCGAGCCGCGGGCTCCGAGATGGACGTCGGAGATAAACAAAGTGCGAAAGCGCCGCTCCGGGCTTTCCTCACTCATCGAGTCACTTCCCATGAACGCGCACCTAACAGATTCGCATGACAGGGCGATGACGACTGAAACCGCGCTTGGAACCGCCAAATGCACATCCAGCAGGCACGCGAATCAGTCCCCGCTCGCGTTTCTTCACGAGTAGCAGCGCCACGCGACAATCAGGCGACACCGACTATCATTCCCCTAAGAGCCCGCGTTAGCCACAGGCACCGATTGCTTAGGAGGCACAAGTCCGCTTTCCCGCGACGCCACGCGCCCGAGCTGTGCATGAAAACTGGTCGCTCTCAAATCAAGGGCGCAGGGAAAGCCGGGTGCGCAGCTCGCACCCGCAGCCTCGCGTGCGAAAGTGATAAAGCACACGAGCGTAGTCACCACAGGTTCACCGGAAATACCCGGCCTTCCCTGCGCAATGGTTTTAACGGCTTATTTCGTGCTCTCCCCGGTGACCGGCTTTCTTGCCACCGTCGCTTGCGCGGGAAAACTTTCCGCGAAACTTGACGCCAGCGTCGGGGCGTCAGGACCACACGACTTTGCCGTCTGCACCAGCAGCGTTCGTCTCACGCGCCAGCACGTCCATCGCATCCCGCACCCAACGTTCGTGACGATCGCGAAGCGCCCCTTGGTGAGGACGGGACAGCGCGAAACCTGCCGCTGATTTGGGTGCAACGGCAATCCCGTCGGGTTGCGGCAGATTGGCACCACGGGCAATTTGCGCATGACACGCATGCAATCGCTGCGGGCGCGGCATCTGACTTGCCTCGTCGGGCAAATCAGATCCGGGTGCGCTGGAGTAACGGAACGAGTGCGAGGCTGCTGCTCCGCCTTACCGCGCGCGATGGCAGTCCGATCGCGTCATCTGGAGGCGAGAGTTCGAATCTTCCCGGGCGCGCGACCGCCCCAATATCTGCCCAACCTGCTCAGGCAAAACGAGGCAATCGTCGGCGTTTCAACGCCGCGACGAGGCTGCGGCCCCCAAGGGACTAAGTCCGTTGCAGATCATTTCAATCCGCTCGCGAAGGCGCCCTGCATCGCGCGTGTCGCACTCCCAGATCGTTTCAACCCGCCAGCCTACCGCCTAAAGGTCCCTAGCTGTGCCGCTCATCTCGAGCGACATTGGATGCGAGCTTGGGAGTCCAATAGTCGCCACGCGTCTTGGGACTCGATGCCAGTTCGCAGCCCGGATGCTGATGCCAGAAGCAGCCGTGAACAAGACAACCAGTCTATGCTTTGGCAGCACGATGTCTGGCTTTCCGGGCAAATCGCGTCGACGCAGCCGAAATCGAAATCCCATCGCACGCCCCAAGACATAACTTCAGAATGTTGATTCGAGGGCCGGACAAAGATGTTCGTCTCGCTATTCCATATACGGCGTCAGCACATCTTCGATCCATTTCATGAATGCGCGGACTCGGCGCGACAGATTGCTCCGGTGTGCTACGACGAGGGACACGGCGAGCGCCCGGCGACGAAAATCGGGTATGATCTCCACAAGCGCTCCACTCTCTAAGTATCGGCCAATCCCCAAGAGCGGCGCCTGAAATCAGGCCAAGGCCGGCGAGAGCAGCGGCTTCGTAGGTCTGCGCGCTGTTGACGCGTAGCGCACCTGGCAACTGAAGCGTCGCATAGCTGTCGCCGTCCGGATATTCCCATCCATAGGGTCTTGCGCCCAGCATCGTCGAAAAATGAATTGTCCGATGTTCCTGACGCTGGAGATCTTCTAGCGATCGAGGGACGCCATAGCGGGCCAGATAGGCAGGACTGGCGGCGTTGACCATGCGTAATTTGCCCAGCGGGCGGGCAATCAGCGTCTCGTCGCCTATGGGGCCAAGCCGCAATACACAGTCGAACCCCTCTTGAACCAGATCGACTTGCCGATCCGTACTCGACACCTCCAGCTCCAATTCGGGGTAAGTCGCCATGAAATCCGGCAAGGCCGGCACGATCGTTGTGCGCGCCACCTCGGTCGGAAGATCGACCCGCAAACGCCCGCGAAGTGCCACGCGATCGCCTGCGAACATCGAGTGTAGGTCATCGACTTCAGCAAGAAGATCGCGGGCACGGGCATGAAATGCGCGTCCGTCCTCCGTCAACTGCACGCTGCGCGTCGTCCGGTGCAGGAGCCTGACACCGACATCTTCTTCCAGCTTCCGGACCGCCGTTGAGGCCCTCCCCTTTTGGATGCCCAGGCTATCGGCCGCGTGGGTGAAGCTCCCCGTTTCCGCTACCGTTATGAATATGAGGATGGGTTCGAGATTCTGCATTTTCGTCCCTCGGCATTGTTCGCCACAGAGAGAACAGTGTGTTCACTTTATCGGTGTTTATAATACCCAAGAGACACAATAACTTCCGAATATGGGATCCCCTATCGGAGGACGACAAATGTCCGAAACTATGAACCTGCATCAGCTGCCTGAGACTTTGACCTTGCATCGCGCCCTGTGGGCCGGCCGGATGATGAGCGCGTTTATCGTGATCGCTCTGGTAGCAGACGGCACTATTCAGCTTTTCGCGCCGGCACAGATCGCGAGCATGTTGCAGGAAACCGGGTTCGCGATGGAGCTGACCCGTGTCGTAGGTCCGATCATACTCGCCTGCGCCGTCCTTTATGCCATCCCGGCCACCGCCGTCCTCGGCGCGATCCTGGTGACGGGCTTTTTGGGAGGCGCCATCTGCGCCCATGTCCGCATTGGTGAGTTGGGGTCGCCGCCGGAAATCATTTCCCTGCTTCTGGGCGCGATGACATGGGGCGGCCTCTACGCGCGCGATCCCCGTATCCGGGACATTCTGCCGCTCATCCGTTGAACCAACAGGGGCAGTGCTCTGTCCCTCAAGATCAGGAGAAAACACATGTTTTTAGTAATGGGAATCACGGGAAAAGTGGGCGGCGCAACAGCAGAACATCTGTTGGCGCACGGCAAGGAAGTACGCGCGCTCGTCCGCAATCGCGAGAAGGCGTCAAGCTGGGCGAACCAAGGCGTGGAACTGGTTGACGGTGATTGGAATGATTCGGCAGCCATCGAGCGGGCGCTCAAAGGCGTCGAAGGCGCGTTTGTCATGTTGCCGGCTGTCTGGGCCCCCTCGCCCGATTACAAAGAAGCCAAGGGCGTGATTGCGAACTATGTCGAGGCGCTCACCAAGGCAGCGCCGCCGCGGGTGGTAGCGCTTTCGTCGATGGGTGCGAACAGGACCAGCGGGCTTGGGATGATCACGGCCTTGTCGCTTCTGGAGCAAGGTTTTCGCGACCTGATATCGCCAATCGCATTTGTGCGCGCAGGTGGGTTCTTCGAAAACTTCCTCTACGGCTTGCAGGTCGCCCAGGGCGGAACGCTACCGGTCTACTACAATCCGACAAACCGGAAATCGACCATGGTCGCGACGAACGACATCGGCGCGGAGGTCGCAACCCTTTTGACCGGGCCAGCGTGGTCAGGGCAGCGCGTCGTCGAGCTTGGTTCGATGGTCACCGCGGATGAAGTCGCGGAGCAATTGGGTGAAGTCCTGAATCTCGACGTGAAAGCCTTTGCAGTCCCGCGTGCAGGGTGGGCGGAAGCGTTCGAGCAATTCGGCATCCCGAAGGGCCACACCGGACCTGCCGAAGAAATGTTTGAGGCCGTGAATGCAGGATGGATGGACCTCGGAGTCGAGGGTACGGAGCACGTAGCGGGTACGACGTCCGCACGCGACGTCTTCGCGGCGGCCCAGAAGGCCGTGACGGCGTGAACCGCGACGTTCACACCAATGAAGATCGAGATCGAACATGAAGGTTCTTGTTTTGGGTGCAACGGGCGGAACCGGACGGCTGATCGTCCGCGCATGAGGCGAAGTGCAATATCGCAGGACGTCGCAGATTTGCCGCCTGAAGCGCGTGGTGGGCTGCGGCATCATAGCGCCATTACGGCGAAGCAGTGCCCATCTTCATCGGCCGTGGCGCGCCGTTCTGCGATTTTCCACGACAGCGTTTCCGACTGGCACGCAAGCGCCGCGACGTAGGAAGGGGACAACCCATAGCGGTCGTCAGCGGGTATTCGTAGGGCCTGGCGGTCTGCCGATCCCCACGCTTATTGGTCTGGAAATCCCACGCGGCCCACGAGCTCCGCAAATCGTGGATCAGAGCGTAATCCCTTCCAGCGTGGATCGAGGCGCAACCATACCAACCAATGAGACCTCTCATCGAAGGCTTTGTTGAGCCAGACGAAGGCGGAATCCCTCTGACCGAGGCCTGCATGGACGAGGGCGACGCCATAAGACGTTACAAACTTCTCGCCTGCCAATCTTCGCAGCTCGACCAGTGTGTTCTGAGCGTCATTGGTTCGGCCAGCAACTCCAGCGACGAACCCCCTTGCCGCAATCGAGACCGGCCATTCGGGGAGCTTCTCTTCAACGTGTTGAAATTCGGCGAGCGCGTCGTCTAATCTTCCGAGCTCCTGGTAGGTTCGGCCCAACCAAAGGCGCGCTGGCGGAAAGTCCGTATTTAACTCCAGCACGAATTTCAACTGCTTCACAGCTTCATCATATCGGCCCGTGTAATAGTAATGAAAGCCAAGGTCCGAATTAATCGGCAGGGAAAGCGGGTCTGGCTGACGCGCCAGTTGAATTTCCCGAAATGCGTCCTCGGGCCGGCCCACGGCCAGCAGAAAAATGCTGTACCATTCGTGGGAGGCCGCGTAATTCGGATCGAGCGCAATCGCCCGCTGGAATTCCGCTTCGGCGCCCGGCCAATCCCAGTCGAAATACAACTTGACGAAACCTAGTGACGCATGCGCCTCGGCGAGCGATCCGTCTAACTCCAGCGCCTTCGTTGCATGCCGCCGCGCCGCGGGAAAGGCCTCTCTGGGAGCGAGACAGCTCAGATAGCCCAACGTTGCATGGCAATCCGCCAGTCCGGAATAAGCGGGCGCGAAACTGGGATCGATCTCCACGGTGCGCTCGAAATGTTCGATCGCTCGCTTCAGGCCCGGCTCCGACCTCTGGTTCCAGTCGAAGCGGCCCCGAAGATAGGCGCGGTACGCATCCGCGTTGTCGTCGCGGAAGGCGCGACCCACCGCCGCGTCGCGCGCCATAACGGGCCCGACAAATCGATAACCGTGCGTCGGCACGGTCTGGATCATGCCGATCCCGTTCCGGCCCCGGTCAAGGGCCTTGCGCAAGGCAGAGATGTTCACGGTCAGGTTCACTTCCTCGACGAATGTGTCGGGCCACACCTCGTGCAACAAATCATCCTTGCTCACCAGATGCCCACTGCGGCTGACGAGAACGACGAGGAGATCGAAGGCCTTTGGGGTGAGCGGGACAGGCTCTCCCCCGCGCAACAGCAGGCGCTCCTTGGGTGCCAGAATGAAGTCGCCAAACTCAAAAATCCGGTCTTCGTGCATCGCGCGAGCTTAGGAAATTTGCAGGAAAAAATTAAGACATTTCCAAAGACATTGCCTCGCGCCGCGTTCGACCATTCGTTCGCTTGAACTGGTCAGGCGAAGCGGCCGGGAGATCGCAATGAACCTGCACGCAAATCAGCTCGACTATTCGCAGCCGCGTCGCGAGACGTTCGATTGCATGCGCCACGCTACTACTGGTTTCCCTGATGAGATCAAGCCCGCCGTTGCGGCGCCTGAAGATGAGGTACGGTCGACCTTCGACCGTTTCGTAACCGCTCAAAACGCGCACGATATCAAAGCGTTGGAGTCGCTGCTGCTCAGCTCGCCGGATTTTCTCTGGATCACGCGTGGCGCACCGGTCTGGGGCCAGGATGCGGCGCTGAAGCGTTTCGCTGCCCTGTATGAGGGAACGTGGCGGCTCGACCCCGACCTCACCAGCCTGAAAGTGATCATGATCGGCGACGGCGTCGCGCAGGTCTACGTCCCGATCATGTTTACAATCGGAGCGGCTGGCCAACCGCCACAGGAGGCCAAGTTCCTTATGAACCTGGTGTTGGTCAAAACACAAGCCGGTTGGAGAGTGTCAAGCATCCTGCCCATCCCTGTGCCCGCGCCAACGAAGTGATCAAGCGAGGCGATGCCGCGATGCACGAGTCTGCATGTGGCCCATCACGTCGATCCCGGAATTGATCGACACAGCCGCTATCAAAGGGCGAGCGGACCACGTTGCGATATTGGCAAGACGCCCGCCCTTAAGGCGTAGCGTAAGATCGCAGGCGATCGCAGATTTTGCCAATTGGAGCGCCACGGCGAAACAGTGGTGCCATCATCTTCATCGGCCGTGGCGCGCCACGCCAATACCCGCCGTTTTTGCGCGCGACGCGGCGACGAGCGTACGCAAGAGCACGCTTTTGTCTCTCACGATGCGATCTTCCTTCGCGGCTTGGTGGGGAGGTTCGCCGACGGCACGGTTGTTATGGGATCTGGCGCCCGCCGCTAGGGCCGATTGTTGGGGCACCAGGAACGGCGTATGGCCCGCAGCGCTGACTCATTACGAATTGGGAACTTCCCCCCGCACACACCAAGCTCTCGCTGTTAGCGTGAATGGGCCATCTTGACGATCTCCAAGCAAGCGCTTGCGCATACGAGCTTCGAGCTGTTGCCGACGATCCTCGGAAAGCGACACGACGAACGCGCCTCCGGGGCCCGCCCCCTTCGTGAACGGCTCCCAGTAGTCGTTGAACGATGAATACGCTTGGTCGATGACCAGGGGCTGCTCCCTGACATTGATGAGTCCAGCCTTCTTCCAGAGGTCCCCCAGCTCACCTTGGCGCGAGAACTTCATGTGCCGCTCGTCCTTTGGCTCGATGGCCGGATCGAGCGCGACGGCTTCATCCCAGAAAAACCTGAGCATCTGCATGCCAGCGTCGTAGTCCCAGACACAGGCACTTACAACGCCTTGCGGACGCGTCACGCGGCGCATTTCCGCAATTGCTTTGTTGGGATCGGGGATGAAGTTCATGACGAGCAAGGCCAGAGTGTTGTCGAATGCTGCATCCTTGAACTTCAATGCCTGGGCATCGCCGACTTCAAAATGCGCGCGGGCAGACGCGACGTTCTTCTGTGCGTAGGCGATGAATCCCTCCGAAGGATCCACACCAACGATCTCGCTCGCGGGCATGCCCGCTTCTACTGCCGCCGCGAGCGATCCGGTTCCGGTGCCTACATCGAGGACGCGGTCGCCGTTCTTGACGCCGGCAAACGCAATGTAGGTCGGTGCGAGCAGGCGGCTCCAGCGGCCCATGAAACGCTCGTAACCGGCACTCACGGCGAACATCTTTGCTTCGGCTTCTGTCGCCTTGGTCGTTTGAGCCAAGGCCTGCTGACCAAGGAGCGCCGCGACTGTCAGCGACGACAACGCGATGCTTCTCAAGAGCTTTTTCATCTTGGCCTCCCAGCTATCGGTCACGGACGGCAGCATGCGAGCGATATCGCTGAAAGCCAGTTTGACTCATTCAAGCGCTTCAATAAAGATGCCTACCTGCACGAGACTGCTCCATAAAATGGAGTAATCGGATTGGACAAACTCAGAGCGATCAAGAGCTTCGTGCGCATCGTTGAGAGCGGCAGCCTCACCGCGGCTGCCGCGGACCTCAATGTCTCGCTGCCTTCGATGGTGCGCACGCTTGCCGCACTCGAGCACGACTTGGGCGTGACACTTCTGAACCGAACGACGCGCAGAATCCATCTCACTCATGATGGGGAGCGGTACCTCGAGTATTGCCGGATGATTTTGACCCACGTGCAGGAAGCGGAGGAGGCGCTGCGCTCCCGACGGGCTGTAGCCTCATGGGCGATTGGGGTTAACTGCCTCGGTAGCATTCGGCCAACGCCATATGGCGTCCATCGTGAACGAGTTCGTGCGGCGCCATCCCAACGTGAGCGTCGAGTTTTTGCTCGTGAACAGAATCGTGAACCTCATCGAGGAAGGCTTTGA
>CAVQNB010000015.1:0-221442 GCA_963713785.1 uncultured Alphaproteobacteria bacterium | reverse complement strand
TGCAGCCGCTCGATACTGAGTTCGGGCGCAAGCGCCAGATCGACCAGTCGAACTGCAACAAGGACTACTCCTGCGTCGATGGCTTTTGCCCGAGTTTCGTGACCGTGCATGGCGGCATGCTCAAGCGGCCAAAAACCTCGTCGGTCGATTCCAGCCAGTTGTTCGCCGATCTGCCGCTGCCCCCTGCCAGCCAACTCGACGCGCCCTACAACATCCTCGTCACCGGTATTGGCGGCACCGGCGTCATCACCATCGGCGCCCTGCTCGGCATGGCCGCGCATGTCGACGGCAAAGGCTGCTCGGCGCTGGATTTCACCGGCCTTGCCCAGAAGAACGGCGCTGTCATGAGCCATGTCCGGATCGCGCCCGCGCCGGAAGACATCGCCAGCGTCCGGATCGCGACCGGCGGCGCCGATCTCATTCTCGGCTGCGACATCGTGGTATCCGCAGGCACCACAGCGCTGAGTCGCGTCGAGCGCGGCGTGACGCAAGCCTTCGTCAATGCCGATCTGCAGCCGACCGCAAGCTTCGTGATGAATCCCGATATCGATTTCGAGATGAACGCGATGCAGACTGCGCTTCGCGAGGCGATCGGCGACAACAATCTCGACATCATCGATGCCACCGGCATTGCGACCATCCTGATGGGCGACAGCATCGCGACCAATTCGTTCATGCTCGGCTATGCGTTCCAGAAGGGCACCATTCCGTTGTCGCTGGAAGCGATCATGCGGGCGATCGAGATCAACGGCGCTGCGGTCGAGATGAACAAGCAGGCGTTTAGCTGGGGACGGCTTGCCGCGCACGACATCTCAAGGGTGCGCAGCGTCACCCAGTTCCGTTCGCGCGCTGCGACCACGACCCGTACGCTCGACGAGACCATCGCCTATCGCGCCGAATTCTTGACCGCTTACCAAGACAGGGCCTATGCGGAGCGCTACCTCGCAACCGTCGCGAAGGTGCGCAAGGCCGAGGCCGCGGTTTCGCCTTCCTCCACCGAACTGACCGAGGCGGTCGGCAAAAACCTGTTCAAGCTGATGGCCTACAAGGACGAATATGAGGTGGCCAGGCTTTACGCCGACGACAGCTTTGCCAAGAAGCTCGGCGAAAAGTTCGAGGGCGACTTCCGCCTCAAATTCTATCTGGCGCCGCCGATCTTCGCGCGCCGCGACAAGGCGACCGGCCATTTGCTCAAAAAGGAGTTTGGCGGCTGGATGATGCCGGCGTTCCGGCTGCTGGCAAAGCTGAAGTTTTTGCGCGGCACGGCATCGGATCCGTTCGGCCGCTCGGCGGAACGGAAGACCGAGCGAAGGCTGATCGAGGATTATCTCGTCATGATCGACCAGCGCATCGCTGGCCTCAAGGCCGAACAAATTCCGCTGCTCGTGCGACTGGCGCGTTTGCCCGAGACGATCCGCGGCTACGGCCACATCAAGGAAGCGAGCATCGCGAAAGTTGCGGCCGAGAAGGTGCGGCTCGAAGCGGAGCTGGAAAACAACCGCTTCGCCGCCGCGGCGGAATAGCTTCAGGTGTCAGCGCCAAAGCCTGCTTCCCGAAGCCGCCTGCAGCTATCGGCGATATCGGCATCGGGCGAATGCGAAATCACTTCCAGCATCGGCAGCTCGCTATAGCCGATCTCCTTCGAACGTTTGCGGGATACCCGACAGCGGAACATCGCCGGCAGCCCAAAGGATCGTGCTTGTAGCTCCGCCGGGTCGTATCGGAGAAGTGAACCAGGCTGAGGCGGTTCTGCGACACGCCGCAGTCCCGTCGAGCGGAGACTCGGCGATGAAGTGGGCGTTTGCCACATCGTAGATGACGCGGATGCTGTCGTCGCCATAACCGTCGACGGCACTCATCAGCGACTCCGCATCCGGCAGAAACGCGAACGGCATGTTCTCGACCAGCAGCCGAGTGCCGACCTCCCGCGCCAGCGGCGCAAGGCGGTCGAGCGCGTGGTAGAAATGGGAGATCATGCGATCGCGCGGCATCGGAAACAGCGGATTGGGCTTGCCGGGCCCGACGATGATGCCGCCGGCTCCGAGTGCGCCGGCACAGCGGACGAACTGGACCAGAAAGGTCGAGCGTGAGGCTTGCGCATTTCCTCCGCGGCGGCCGCGATGTTCATATCGACGTTCGGCATGTTGACGGCGACCAGCCGCAGCCGCTGTTCGCAAAGATTGCGCAGCGCGCGGAGCGCTGCGGCATCGAGGTCTGCCGGCCAGAGATGGCCGGGAAAGAACATCAGCTCGACCCCGCCATAGCCCTGGTCGGCGAGCCTTGCGACGGTATCGGCGGCGCTGCCATCGAAAATGTAGGAATAGGTGTTGACGGCAAAGCCTGCGGCCGGGTCTTTCATGCTTGTCCCCTCCGCTGGGCGCGCGCCGCTGAGCCCGCCTGCGCCAGATGGCGGCCGGCGATATAGCCGAATGTCAGCGCGGGACCGAGCGTGATGCCGGGTCCCGGATAATTTCCGTTCATGATCGAAGCCCATATCGTTGCCGCAGGCATAGAGGCCCGCGATGGCGGTGCCATCCGTTCGCAGAACTCGCGCATGCGCGTCCGTCTTGAGGCCGACCGCCGTGCCGAGATCCGCCGGAAAGATCCGCAGCGCATAAGAACGGCGCGCGCTCGATCGGTGCGACACACGGATTGGGCGAGTGGTCGGCATCGCCGAGGTGGCGCTGATAGATCGTGCGTGCCGCGACCGAATTCCGGGTCGATCCCTTTCGCGCATGCGCGTTGTAATTGTCCACCGTCGTCGAGAGCGACGATCCTTCGACGCCGATCGCTTCGGCGAGCGTCTCGATGCTCGGCGCCTCGATCAACTCGCCGCTTCTGACATATGGCTTGATGTGCCAGGTGAAGGGCTGAATCCGGCCAAGGCCGTAGCTCCAGAGAAAATGGCGATCGCAGACCAGATAGAACGAACGGCTCGGCCGCGTCGTTGCCGTCGCGCAGCATGGCCAGCACGAACTCGTGGTATGACAAGGCCTCGTTGACGAAGCGCCTTCCCGCCGCATTGACCGCGATGATTCCGGGCTTCGCCCGGTCCGTCACCGTATGCGGGAAAACACCCTGGCTGCCATCGGCGCGCTGAAAGCGTGACGCCGGCACCCAATAGGCCGGGCTCGCGACGCTCGTGTTGCAGGCTCGCGCCGGCGCGCGATCGCGACCCGCAAGCCGTCGCCGCTGCCCGCGGGCGGTGGCGGAAACCGAGCCCGCGGCGGCCGGAAAGAAGCGCTCGCGAAGCCTTGCGTCGTGCGAGAAGCCGCCGGTCGCCAGCACGACGCCCTTGCGCGCGACGATCGACCGGCTGCCGGATGAATCCCTATCGTCACGCCGCTGACGGCATCGCCCTCGATCAACAGGCGTTCGACACTGGTGCCGAACAGGACCTCGACGTTTCGCCCAGCAGCGACGCATAGAGCCGCGCCGCCAGCGCATTGCCGAGATGCAGCGTCGTGCCTCGCGGGCGCGCGAAGCCGTTGCCGCGCGTAATTCGACAACAGACGCATCGATCGCAACGTCGAGCGCAAGGAGCGTCCGATCTTCCGCAAATGCGGAATATCGAGCCGGTTCACCATCATCCCGCCGAACAAGGTGAATTCCGGCAGCGGCGGGCGCAATCGCCCGAAATTCTTCCCAAGCCTGGTGCCATCGAACGCGGACGGTTCGAGCACGCGTCCGCCGGCGGTCGCGCCCGGCCGCTCCGGATAATAATCGGGATAGGTCTTGACCGACTGCAGCGCACCTCGGTGTTGGCTTCGAGATATTCGACCGCTTCCGGACCGCGCGACAGAAAAATATCGCGCAAGTCGGCGTTGGCAGGTTCGGGAACGGTGTTTGCGAGATAGGCTGCGGCATCGGCGGCACTATCGGTCATGCCCGCCTGTTTCATCTTCGTGTTGGCGGGAATCCACACCATCCCGCCCGACCACGCCGTGGTGCCGCCGACGAACTCCGTCTTCTCGACCAGGAGAACGCGCAAGCCCTCTGCGGCGGCGACCGCGGCCGCCGTCATTCCACCGGCGCCGGCGCCGATGACGACGACATCATAGGTCTCGGCGGCCGGCATCATCTCTTGAATCCAAGCGCGATAGCTAATCCACTTCAAGCTATCGCGCTTTGGACGTCAAGGCCGAACGTTACGGCGCCGCCGCCTGCCGGGCCGAGGGCTTGCGCTCGATCGGATGAATCTCGATCGTGCGCAACCGGCCCAGCCGCAGTACGTCCATCTCGAGCGTGCGGTCGATGCGGTCGCGGTCGAGCGAGCGGATCAGATCGTCGACGCCGTTGATCTCGACGCCGTCAAGCTTGATCACGACATCGCCCGGGCAACAGCCCTGCCTTCGCGGCCGGACCGTCCGGCTCGATCTGCGCCAACAGTGCGCCCATCTTGTTGTCGACGCCGGCGAGCACCGCGTGTCGTCGCGGGATCGGCGCGGTCTGGCCGGCGACGCCGATATAGGCGCGCCGGACATAGCCGTGGCGGATGATCTCCGACAGCACGAATTGCGCGGTGTTGCTGGCGACCGCAAAGCAGATGCCCTGCGCGCCGTTGATGATGGCGGTGTTGATGCCGATCACCTCGGCGGTCGACGACACCAGCGGCCCGCCGGAATTGCCGGGATTGAGCGCGGCATCGGTCTGGATCACGTCTTCGATGGTCCGGCCGCTGACCGAGCGGATCGAGCGGCCGAGCGCCGACACCACGCCTGCCGTCACCGTCGATTCAAAGCCGAGCGGATTGCCGATCGCGACCACGAGCTGGCCGCGGCGCAGCGTCTTCGAATTGCCGAGCGAGGCATAGCGCAGGTCGCGCGCGCCGTCGGCGCGCAGCAGCGCCAGATCGGTATCGGGATCGATGCCGAGCACATGGGCATCGGTGACAAACCCCTCGATGTCGCGCAGGCGGATCTCCTTCGAGGATCCGACCACATGGCTGTTGGTCAGCACCAGCCCGTCCGGCGAGATCACGATGCCGGAACCGAGTCCGCCGCGCTCGCGCGCGTTCGGAAGCTTCGGCCCGGTCTCGACGCGGACCACGGCGGGACCGACGCGCTCGGTCACGCCGATCACGGCGTTGGAATAGGCGTCCAGCAGGGCTTGATCGTCGTTATTTTGGGGGCGTTCGGCCGCCCGCGATGACAGGCCGTCATCCGGGATATCTGAGGTAAAATCCAACATGGCGAAATTCCTTCGGCCTTGTCAGATGGTTACGAGCTAGCGGGGACGCAAGAGCCCAGACTTTTGGTGCAGGGCGGCCCTGCCCCTACGGCACCCGCCGCCACATCGGGGGCCGCGCCTTCACGGGATCGAGCAGCGACCAGTCGCCCTGCTCGAGCGGATAACCCTTCGGAAACGGCGGCCGCAGCTCCAGCCCGAGCGAGCGCACGCACGCGGTCGTCGCGGTAGTAGCATTGCAGCACCACGCGGGTGAGCGTTGCGGCCGCCGCGCCGCCCGAGCTGCGAAATTCCTTGGCCACCACCTCGCGCCGGGCGGGATCGAGCTCGGCGAGCGGTTTTCCCGCAAGCCGCGCGAGGTGATCCAGCGCCTCGCGCACCCTTTTGGTATCGCGGTCAAGCGTCACGAGAATGTCGGCCTGGATTTCGGCGTCGTCCGCGCCGGGCACTTTATACTCCCGGCTGTCGGGAATGATCATGGCGGCGACGGTACGCAGATCGTCGCGCTGGGCTTGGGTGAGAGCGGGCTCGGTGGACATGATTTCCTCAGTCGAACAGATTGGCGAGGCGCTGCTTCATCTGGTCGGCGATGTAGAGCGCGATGGCCTGGATGGTGGAGGTCGGGTTCACCCCGCCCGACGTGACGAACACGCTGCCGTCGACGATGAACAGGTTCTTCACGTCGTGCGACCGGCCCCATTCGTTCACCACCGAGCGGGCGGGATCGGTGCCCATCCGCGCGGTGCCGAGCAGATGCCAGCCGCCGTACAGGATCGGGCAGTTGACGCAGATGTCGGTGGCGCCGGCGGCGGCCAGCACTTCCCTGGCGCGCGCGATGCCGTGCTCCAGCATTTTCGCGGAGTTCTCGCCGATGGTGTAGTCGACCCTTGGCGCCGGAATGCCGTGGCTGTCCTTCAAGTCCGGATCGAGCGTGACACGGTTGTGCTCTTCCGGCAGGTCCTCGCAGATCGCGGAGAGTTGCAGCCGGTGGCCGTTGAGCCGGCGGAACACTTTGTGATGCTCGGCGCCCCACGGCAGAATGCCCTTGGCCTCGCTCATGACGGCTTCGATCACCGGGCCGGCGCCGCGGCCGAACTGGAACGCATAGCCGCGCACGAAGCCGCGCGAGGGATCGGTCTCGTAAAACTCCTTGCTCCACAGGCACGTCGGCGGCGCGCGGTTGCTGTCGGTCGGCTCTTCGACAAAGCCGTAGACCTGCGCATAGGGATGGAACATCAGGTTCTTGCCGACCAGCCCGGAGGAATTGGCCAGCCCGTTCGGAAAACGCGCCGAGGCCGAATTGAGCAACAGCCGCGGCGTGCCGATGCCGTTGCAGGCGATGATGACGACTTCCGCCGGCTGGAATTGCTCGACGCCGTCCTTGTCGTAATAGACGACGCCGGAGGCCATGCCGTCCTCGTTGGTCGATGATCTCGCGCACCCGGCAATGCGTGCGCAGCTCGACGCCGGCGCGGAGCGCCGCGGCCAATAGGTGATGTCGGTAGAGGCCTTGGCGCCTTGCGCGCAGCCCGGCGTGCAATGGCCGAGATTGATGCAGCGCGCCCTGCCCTCGTAGTCGGTGGTGGCGACCGTGGTGTCCGACGGCCACCAGTGCCAGCCGAGCTTGTTCATGGCCTTGCCGAGCAGCGCGCCGGAGCGGCCGAGCGGCTGCGGCGGCATCGGCGGCTCGGTCGGCGGAAAGGCCGGATCGCCGGACAGTCCCGAGACGCCCATCATGCGATCGTTCTCGGCAAAGAACGGCGCCAGCGTGTCGTAATCGATCGGCCAGTCGTCGGCGACGCCGTCGAGCGTCCTCACCTTGAAATCGGAAGGATGCAGGCGCGGGAAATGCGCCGTGTACATGATGGTCGAGCCGCCGACGCCGTTGAAGTTGACGACCTTGATCGGCGAGTTGTCGTCGTTGATCGGATAATCCTCGGGCCGGGCGCGGATATTGGGGCTCGGCGAATAATCGCCGAAGAAGCGCGCCTCCCAGTCGCGTCCCGTGCTCGGATATTCCGCCGGGTTCATCCAGCCGCCCTGATCGAGGCAGAGGATATGCATCTTGGTGTCGGCCAGGCTCCAGGCCACCGCCGCGCCGGAGGCTCCGGCGCCGATGATCAGGACATCGACGGGTTCGTTCATTCCTGTGCTTTCTTCTAAGAGACGATCCGCACCGGCAGCGAACGAATGCCGCGGATGAAATTCGAGTAGAGCCGCTGCGGCGGCCCCATGATCTTGAAGCGAAGCTCGCGTTGCAAGATTTCTTCCCAGAGTATCCTGATCTGCTGTTCGGCAAGCCGGTCGCCGACGCAGCGATGGATGCCGGCGCCGAAGGAAAGATGCTGGCGCGGCTTGGCGCGATCGATGATGAATCGATCCGCGCGCTCGATCTTGTCCTCATCGCGGTTGCCGGAAATGTACCACATCACGACCTTGTCGCCTTTCTTGATCTTGCAGCCTGAAAGTTCGACATCGTTGCGAGCGGTGCGGCGCATGTGCAGCACTGGTGTGTGATAGCGGATGATCTCGGAAACCAGGCTCGGGATCAGCTCGCGTCTCGCGCGCACCAGCTCGAGCTGGTCAGGATTTTCGACCAGCGCCATCAGCCCGCCGCTCATCGAATTGCGCGTGGTGTCGTTGCCGCCGACGATCAGCAGTGCGATTGTCCCGATGAATTCGCGCGGCTGCAAATGGCGGGTCGCTTGCGAATGCGCGAGCATCGAGATCAGGTCGAAGGCCGGTGGAGCGTCCGCCCGCGCGTCCCACAATTTGCGGAAATATTCGCCCATCCTGGTGAGCTCGGCGACACGCTCGTCCTGCGAATGCACCACCGCATCCGGCGAATCGACATTGGCGATCGCGACGTCGGACCACCATGTCAATTTGGCTCGGTCTTGCCACGGGAAATCGAATAGCGTCGCCAGCATCATGTTGGTCAGATCGGTCGAGACCCGGGAGACCCAGTCAAACGTCTCGTGGCGCGGCAGTGCGTCCAGCACCTCGGACGTGCGCTTGCGGATCAGAGACTCGAGATTGACGAGGTTCGACGGCGCCACGATCGGCGCAACGGTGCGGCGGTGCGCGGTATGGCCGGGCGGGTCCATCCGGATGAAGTTGGCGAACTCCTGTCCCTTGGGCTGATCGGCGACCTGGATGCCGCCGAGTTCGGAAGCCGACGAATAGTTCTCGTGATCGAGTTCGACTGCGAAGATGTCGTCATAGCGCGTCACCGACCAATACGGCCCGAACGGTGAGGCCTCGCAATAATGCACGGGATCGTCGCGGCGCAGTTCTGCAAATAGCGGCCGCCAGGTGTCGTCCTGATAGAGCCTGGGATCGCTGACGTCGATCGATGTCGGCGTGCGCCGCAACGCTTGGGCCATCGTTTCGCTCCGTATCCACCGTCGCCGCTTGACGGGCGATCGGCCGCTCAACGATAGGGGCAGAACTGTTGCCGAGTAAAGCCGGCGGGCCAGCGAACAGCCCGCAACCCTGCCCCGCATTGATGCCGGTTTGTTCGCAGCCCCAAGACCGGATAGCCTTGGCTCAACCCATAAGCTTTCCGGGAGAAACTGCCATTGGCCGACACGCGCCAGACCCAGACTTCATCCGACACCGCCCCTATTCTGGATTACGACGCCATCATCATCGGCGCGGGCATGTCCGGCCTGTACCAGCTCTACCGGCTGCGCGAGCTGGGCTTGCGGGTGCGCGTGTTCGAGGCCGGCACCAATGTCGGCGGCACCTGGTACTGGAACCGCTATCCCGGCGCGCGTTTCGATTCCGAAAGCTATTCCTACGGCTATTCGTTTTCGAAGGAGTTGCTGGAGGAATGGGACTGGTCCGAGCATTTCGCCGGCCAGCCGGAAACGCTGCGCTATCTCAACCACGTCGCCGACAAATTCGACCTGCGCCGCGACATCCAGTTCAGGAGCCGCGTTACGGCGGCGATCTATGAGGAGGAGACGCGAAGCTGGCGCATCACGCTTGAGGACGGCGCCAGCTTTCGCGCGCGCTTCCTGATCACCGCCATCGGCCCGCTGTCGACGCCGACACTGCCGCGCATCGAGGGACGCGACAGTTTTGAGGGCCAGTCCTTCCACACCGCGCGCTGGCCGCAAGGAGCCGGTCGATTTCGCACGGCAAGCGCGTCGCCGTGATCGGCACCGGCGCGACCGGCGTGCAAACCATCCAGACCATCGCCAAGGACGTCGGGCACCTCACCGTGTTCCAGCGCACGCCGAACTGGTGCGCGCCGCTGCACAACGGCAAGATCGACGCCGAGACGCAAGCAAAGATCAAAGCCGGTTATCCCGAAATGTTCGCGCGCTGCCAGGAGACCTTTGCCTGCTTTCTGCATACGCCGGATCCGCGCGGCGCGTTCGAGGTTTCCGATGAAGAGCGCGAAGCGTTCTACGAAAAGCTCTATGGCGAGCGCGGCTTCGGCATCTGGCAGGGCAATTTCCGCGACATCCTGATCGACCGCAAGGCGAACGCGACCATCAGCGAGTTCGTCGCCCGAAAAATTCGCGAGCGCGTCAAGAACCCCGAAGTGGCGGAAAAGCTGATTCCGAAAAACCACGGCTTCGGCACCCGGCGGCTGCCGCTCGAGACCTTCTACTATGAGGTCTACAACCGGGACAATGTCGAGCTGGTGGACATCACGGAGACGCCGATCGAGCGGATCACGCCGACTGGCATCAAGACCAGCGCCGCGGAATACGCGTTCGACATCATCATTTTCGCGACCGGGTTCGACGCCATCACCGGCGCGTTCGACAAGATCGACTTCCGCGGCGTCGTCGGCGCGCGGCTGAACGACAAATGGAAGAGCGGGCCACAGACCTATCTCGGCGTCATGGTCGACGGCTTTCCCAACATGATGATGCTGATGGGACCGCACACCGCGCTCGGCAACATTCCGCGCAGCATCGAATATAGCGTCGATTGGGTGACCGGGCTGATCCGCTTTGCGCGAGCATCCAACCTGACGCGGCTCGAAGCCACCGCCGCAGGCGTCGCCGCCTGGACCGATCACGTCAAGACGCTCGGGGTCGGGCTACTCTCCAACGAGGTCAATTCGTGGATGACCGGGATCAATCGCAACGTCGAGGGCAAGGAGACGCGTATCGTCGCGCGCTATAGCGGCAGCGCGCCCGCCTACCGCGCCCGATGCGACGAGGTGGCGGCAAAGGGCTATGACGAACTCGAGCTGGCATAGCGCTGACATCAGGATATGGTAGGGGGTCGGTGCCCTCTTGTTTGAGCATGATCTTTTCGGAAAACCGGTACCCACTTTTTCCGGATCATGCTCGAGGCATCCCAGCGAGAACGCATGCGGTCACGAAGTCTGCTTTTTTCGATTTTTTTGACGCTCATTGTTTGGATCGTACTATCGGCAAGCCCGGGCCGGGCTGCGACCGCGACCGTGAAAGACGGCAACACGATCCAGTTGGGCGAGGTGACCTACCGGCTCGACGGTATCGACGCGCCGGAGCTCGACCAGACCTGCATCGACGACCAGGCCGATCCCTGGACCTGCGGCGTCGACGCCCGCGAGCAACTGACCAGGCTGATCGGCGGCCGTGCCGTCCGCTGCGATGATCTCGGTCCGGACAAGACCACCAAGAAGCGCCATGTCGGCCTTTGCACCGTCGAGGGCGAAGCTATGAGCCTGAACCAGCAGCTGGTTGGCGCCGGCTTTGCGCTGGATTTCGAGCCCTCGGCCAAAGGCCGTTTCCTGCAGGATGAAGCCGGCGCCAGGGACGCCCGCCTTGGTCTCTGGAGAGGCTGCTTTGTCGCAGGCCAGGAATTTCGCACCGGCAAGAAGGACGGCAGCCTGCATGGCGCCGCTTGCCGCACCGACCGGGACCGGCAAATCCGCGAGGCGCTGTTTCCGGAAGATCTCGCGATGCCGCCCAGTTGCAGCATCAAGGGCAAATTCGCGGTCCGCGCCAGCGTCACCGGCAATGTCGGCATCTATCATTTGCAGGGTTGTCCGAGCTATCCGGCGACCACCCAGCCCGACCGCTGGTTCTGCTCGGAAGACGATGCCCAGGCCGCGGGATTCCGCCGGGCGTTTAATTGTCAAGCGAAAGCCAAATAGCGCCGGCCGTTCAGAATCGGTAGTCCCAGCCGATCCATTCGCAGAGGCCGCGACCCATCACGTCCTCGAGCTCGCTCCCTTTCAGCCAGACCAGTTCCTCGGTGAAAAAAGTGACGCATTGCCGGTAGCTGCAGGGCATGCGGGTGATGTCGGTACCCCAGAAGAAGCGTTTCGGCCCGAACGCGTCGTAGATTCGATGCAGCCCGTCCTGGATGTTGGGATAAGGATAGGCTTGCGTCGAATAATGCGGCGCGCCGGTGGCCTTCACCGCGACATTCGGCAATTTCGCCAGCGCCACCAGTTCGTCGAGATGGACGAAAGCCTCGGCATCCCTTCCGTGCCGGTTGAGGCCGCAATGATCGACGATCATTTTCAAACGCGGATGCCGCTCGGCGATATCGCGAAACTTGTTCAGGAACAGGCCGCCCATCATGGCGATCGGCAAACCCTCCTGCTCGGCCGCCGGCCATAGCCACTCCAGTGAGCCGTCGGAGAGCCACTTTTGCTGCGGCTCCGACAATAGCGGCCAGCGCAGGCCCATCATGCCCGGTTGCTGGCGCCAGCCATGGATCAGCTTGCGATTCTCATGCGTATCGAGCGCAAACTGGCCCATGACCGCGAAGCGATCCGGGTACTTCCTGGCAGCCTCGATCGCGAGCACGTTGGAACCGGGGTCCCAGCTAAAGGGCGGATGGATGAGCGCGGCGTCGACGCCGGCCTCGTCCATTTCCTTCAGCAATTCCTCGGCCGTGAATTTCGAAACCTTGCGGTGCAGGCCGAAGGTCGGCACCACCGCCTGCGACCAGATATGCACCTGCGCGTCGATGATCTTCATGGCGTTTCCTTTTGGCTTGTTCGTGCGTTTGAAGACCATCATGCCCGAGCTGCCAAAAAGCGACAATCTGAAACCGGGCAACCGGCATTTCCGGGATTACCCCGAACCGGACCTGCCAAAATCGACGCGAACGAATGACCCAAAGGTGATATTCGGTTAGGCTACTTGTCCAAATCGAGGCGAGAAGTTCTTCGCGCCGCTGGCCGACGAAATCCGCACATTGTCGGGGGGCTCCCCACAGGCGTATCCTTGGACCAAACCGCAATCGCCCGCATCGTGAGGCGACAGCACGATTGGCGCGATCGGCAATAGCGCCCCACGTTTCAAAATAGCGCACAGCACAATGAGTTCAGTGGTCCCGAAATGATAGCCGGAAGCGTAGGTGGGAGATTGAGATGGATGATCGAACCGTGCGGGTGGCGCTACAGCGCCATTGGGATGCTTCGGACGCGAGCGATTTCGAGGTCGAACATGAAATCTATCGCGAGGATGCTGTGCTTGATTATCCGCAATCGGGCGAGCGGATCCGCGGCCGGCACAACATTCAAGAGAGCCGGTCCGTCCAGCCAAACAAGAAGCGTTTTACGGTCCGGCGAATTATCGGCAGCGGCGATCTCTGGGTCACTGAATTCGTACTTACCTATGACGGCATACCATCTTACACGGTGAGCATCATGGAATTCCGCGACGGACTGGTGGCCAACGAAACCCAATATTTCGCCGATCGGTTTGACCCTGCACCCTCGCGTGCGCATCTTGTTGAGCGAGTAGACGAAATCACGTCATTGTACCCTCGTGTGGGGGTCTTATGGAAGGACGCACCTTCATCACGCTTATCGGCGGCCTGCCGGCAGCCTGGCCGGTCGCGGCGCGGGCACAGCCGTCCGCGATGCCCGTGATCGGCCTTCTCGGCAGCGCTTCCGCGCCGGGATTTGCGCCGCAGCTTGAGACGTTTCGCAAAAGCCTGGGTGGTGCCCTCAATCGAGGAACCGAACAATGAAGCTGAAATGCTTTCTGGCAGCACCGCTGCTTGGCGGCGGCTGGCGATGTCCCAACTCTGAGCACGTGCTGAGTTCCGGGGAACCATGACAGGCATGGCAGATTACGTCTCCCTAGCCGCCGCCCCACTCGGAGGCGCTCCTTCCGTTCCACATCAACCCGCCCGCGGACACACCGGTTGGACCGTTTGGATTGCCGTAGTTCGGATGCGAAAAACCTGATCTGACCAGCGGTATACCCCTATGCATGTGATACGTCCTGACGCTCGGCTTATGACGAACCGTGTTTGCAAGCGCGAACGTATTGGACAGAGCGAACGCAGAGGCTAATGCTATTGTCGTGAGTTTCATGTTTTCTTCCTCATGTGGCTTCACGCGCGGGTCAATGTCAGAATGCATTCTTAAATTGCGCGAGATTGGGTCGCGAAAGATGGCACAAGCAGTAGCGCCGCCAGGGGGGTATGTGATCTTCATCGTTCGCTTCCTTGATTGAGCCTCGCGCCAGCGGAGGCATTGTCCGTTTTTGAAAGGAAGACCGAGATTGGAGTTCTGGATATTTCTCGATCACGCAAACGTTTGGCAGTTTTGCCATCTGTCTCGATGAGGCAGACATCGCATGGGTTCACGGCAAGGCCGGGCCACTTCTGTTTCGGCGAGCCGTATCGTGATTGGAGAGGCGCTGCATGGCGGGGTTGAGATTGCGGCGGTTAAGCAGCAGCGGTAAATGTTTCTTACCTTGTCGATATTCGCGTTTTCTTGATCAAGGGTCGACAGAGATACAGAAGTCGATGCGGGAGAAACCTCACGAGCGGGGCTGCAAGATGTGGCACTGCTGACGTCAGCCTATCGGCGCTAGACGGACATGCCGGGGCGGTCTGACGACGTCCTTTCACCGGGGCAGACCGGAAGTGACTGGCCCACGGTCGAAATGACTGGATTGACCCCAACTCGGACATGAGCCATCCATTTGCGCCGTCCACTATTCGGGTCATGAATTCACGCAACGGGCACCTGACCGGTCTTGTCGTCGACGCATATTTGTCACGCAAAATTCAAAAGTTTGGGGTTAGTGGCCGCGCAAACGCCGTCGTGCCGCTGTCAGCTCTCGCCTCGATCAACTCGGGATGGGGAGGGACTGGCCGTGACAGAGTCACACACGATCGCAACACTGATCATCTCTGTTTCGATTTTGATCGTCCCGGTCAGCTCGCAGGCGCAAAGCGCGCGCGATCCCGGGCCTCGCCTGGGAGCCACTGCGGCCGGCAAGCCTTTGGACGGCTTGACGGGACCCCAGACCAGCTTGTTCAACGCCGGGATCGATGAGTTCAAGAATATTGACAAGGTCCCTGACGGCCTGGGGCCGAGAATGAACCTCGATAGCTGCGCCGGCTGTCACGCTCAGCCGGCCGTCGGAGGTACAAGCCCTCCTAACCTCAATCCACAATTCGATTTCTTCCAAAAGAACCTGCAAAAGTCCAACCATCTGCCGCGCTTCATTACCGAGCGTGGCCCAGTGCGCGAAGCGAGGTTCAAGCTGAACGCGGACGGCAAGACCCCCGATGGCGGCGTCCATTCGATATTCACCATCACGGGACTTGCAGGCGCGGATGGCTGTATTCTGCTGCAGCCCAACTTCGCCCGCGAGCTGCGACGTGGGAACGTGATATTCCGAATTCCAACGCCCGTGTTCGGCGCGGGACTGATCGAGCAGATTCCCGATCAGGTCATTCTGGACAACCTTCCGAAGACGAGAGGCAATCCCTACGGAATCCGGGGCCGCGTGAACATCATCAATGCGGGTCACGCGCTGACAGCTCGCCAAAATCGAAACGGCAATGACGGCACCATCTCGCGGTTTGGCTGGAAGGCGCAAAACAAGTCTCTTCTGGTATTTGCCGGTGAGGCCTACAACGTGGAGATGGGCATCTCAAATGAGCTCTTCCAGACAGAGCGAGAAGAGAATGCGAAGTGTCAATTCAAGCCGACGCCAAACGACACGACGAACCCCGACAAGAGCGGCCTGGATGTACTGAGCGATATCGAAAAATTCGCCTCATTCATGCGCTTTCTTGCGCCGCCGACGCCGTCGCAAGACACGCCGGGCGGCGCCGCTTCCATTGCCCACGGCAACAAGCTCTTTGTCGAGGTTGGCTGCGCCGTATGCCACACGCCAACCCTGCAAACCGGCACTTCCACTGTTGCAGCTCTCAGCGGAAAGGCCGCAAATCTGTACTCGGACCTTGCGCTTCACGACATGGGGGACGGCCTCGCCGACGGGATCAGTCAAGGCCAGGCCACGCCGAGAGAGTTTCGCACCGCGCCCCTCTGGGGACTAGGGCAGCGCATCTTCTTCCTTCATGACGGCCGAACCGCGGATTTGAAGCGGGCAATCCGGGAGCACAGGAGTTGAGGGTCCGAGGCTAACATGGTGGTGAGGCGATTTTTCAATCGGCTGAAGACGGACGAGCAGCAGGATCTTCTGAATTTCCTGCGGTCACTCTAGATGTGGAGCCTCAACAGGCTGTTCTTCAGGCCGAGTTTGCTGATTGGTGTCTGGCGGAGCAATTTGGCAACAGAGATCGAAATCTGACGATGCTAAGAGACCGGGCCAAAAGGCGCCTGGCCGTTTTCATTGCTGCTAGCGCTGCTGGCCCCTGCCGACGAGGTGATCGAACGGGCAAGCCGATGTCGCCTATTGGCGGCAGATTTCAGACCTGACGCGATGTCTGGCTTGAGTCCGTCACGCGATCAGAAGCGGTCATTAGCCAGTGCGAGCTTTGATGCCCTTCGCCTTGCCTTGTATTCGGCCGCCTTCATCGCCATCTCCGTGGTGCGCCGGAACGTGGCATTTTCAATAGCGCTTGCGACTAGATGAGGTGCTTCGCATGAAGATTTGGGTCGGCTTCGAGATCATCTACGACTTTCCGCAGCCGACGCCGATAATCACGGTGCTTGGCACGCATTTTACGCGCGCGTCGGATATCATCGTGCCCGACCACCTGACCATCAGCCCTTCGGTGCCCATCACGCCCTATCGCGATGGCTTCGGCAATTGGTGCAGCCGGATCGTCGCCCCGGCCGGGCGTATGCGGCTTGCGGCCGATGGGACGGTGCGCGATAGCGGTTTCCCCGATGTCATCGTTGCCTCGGCCTCGCAACACGCAGTGGAGGATCTGCCTGCGGAAGCAATAGTCTATCTGCTCGGCAGCCGCTACTGCGAGACCGACCGGCTTTCCGACATTGCATGGAAGCTGTTTGAGCAGACGACGCCAGGTTGGACGCGCGTCCAGGCGATTTGCGACTTCGTTCATAGGCACATCGCCTTCGGTTACGAGCACGCACGCCCTACCATGACGGCGTGGGAAGTGTTCAACGAGCGCAAGGGCGTCTGTCGCGACTACGCGCACCTTGCCATCGCGTTCTGTCGCTGCATGAACATTCCGGCGCGGTATTGCACCGGCTATCTCGGTGACATCGGCATGCCGCCGCCGTATGCCGCGGGAGATTTTGCCGGCTGGTTCGAGGCCTATATCGGCGGCCGCTGGTATACCTTCGATGCGCGCAACAACATTCCACGGATTGGCCGTGTCCTGATCGCCCAGGGGCGCGATGCCGCTGACGTTCCAATTACCCAAACTTTCGGGCCGAATACCCTGGTCAGTTTCAAAGTCTGGACTGATGAGGTCGTATAAATTGTCGAGGTTGTCAGACAGCCAGAACCCTTCACGATCCGTGATTTAAACTAAGCTGGTCGGGACGACAATGAATGATGACATGCAACTAGGGCTAGCTTCCGAGATTTTGACCCACGTGAGTTCCGCTAATGGGCACTTTTCGGAATTGCCATAGTGGCGTGATGATGTCCGTTCACGAGCGCGTAAAGCGGAAGTGCCGTTCAAGCGGTGCCACTTCCGTTTTCGACCCCGGGGGCAGCAATTCCACCGCTCGTCTGCTTCGATTGTTCTGTTGCTATACTGAACTGATTTCGCAGAAATTCGGTTTGCAGTTGCATCACTTCGTTTATGTCCTTGGCATTCATTAATTTACGTGCATGTTCAAAGGCAGCCCTAAGGTTCTTCTCGGTGATTGCAAGTGCCTGTTGTGCTGCGTCATTCATCGGACTCGGGACCATAGCGACGGATTTGCTTGCCGACTCCATAAATGACGAAATTGCTCTCTCAGCTTGGTCGACGCTCTTTATTGCGAAGTCGCGCAGTTGTGGGGGCACTTCCATCGTCATTTTTGGGTCTGACATGTCACTCTCCCCTTCAGGCTCATTTCCGCGAAGCGTACCATGTCGTGCCGCGATCGGGCAGTCGCGGCTTTTTCGGCGCGATCGAAAGAGATGGCGACTACGACAGCAGCGCTGTCTTGAAGTTGCCTGGCGACCAGCCATGTTAGCACAGTCGATGGGAAGCGTAGGACTTATCGACATTACGGTAGGCAACGCGGCGCGCCTCGGCGCATCGCAACGTTCCACCATGCGACGCTGCGCGTCGCACCACATCGCTACGCAACGCGTGAGCCGCTGGGGACATCCCCGGCGGCTCTCGCGCGTTTAGGGCGGTGCTTAAGTGCCTGTGGCTCCGGGACGATATGGCGTTGCGACGCCGGTAGAGGGCTGCCGACGAGCGCTCTGCGCAAGGATGACGATAATGCCGAAAGGCGCGAGTTCTAGTGAATGATCGCTTCTGGCACTTTTCCGACGTTGCTGCTCGAGCTGATGATGGCAGTTCATAAGTTCAAGCAGACATTACGGCTGGAGCGTCGATATCTGATTTTGACGCGAAGCGCCTATGACTATAAGCGAGTGCGTCAGCCCGCCGGGGTGGGGGATAGCCAAATCTCCACGGGCTTCGCCTACGGACCGGTGGGACTGGTTTATACGCAAGAATACGAAATTAAATACAAAGAGCCACCTTCATGTTCTGATTAGAGCTCCGCCGCGAATCTTTCGACGGTTGGGCCGCACATGCCGTCTTTTTCAAGAATCGGTTCCGTGCTCATGTTGGCTTCGCGGGGCGGCCTGAGCTGATGTCCGGCTTGCCCGATCGCAAGCCACTCTGGAGCTAGATGCATGAAACTATCCGGCAAGGTCGCGGTCATCACCGGTGCGGCGCGCGGTATCGGCAGAGCCTGCGCTGAACGATTCCTCAAGGAGGGCGCAAAGGTTGTTGTTTCGGACATCGATGCCGATGGCTTGGCCAGGACGGCATCCGAATTGGTCCGGCCTAATGATGTACGCGTGGTTTCGGCCGATGTGGCAAAACGCGCCGATGTCGATCGTCTGGTAGCGACCGCGGCAAAGGAGTTCGGTCGGATCGACATCATGGTCAACAATGCCGGCGTCGCGCGTAATCAGGATCTGCTCGAGATTTCCGAGAAGGATTTTGACGACGTCATTGCCATCAACCTGAAGGGCGCCTTCTTCGGTGTGCAGGCCGCAGCGAAACAGATGATCGCGCAAGGCGGCGGCGGGGTGATTATCAACATGTCTTCGGTAAATGCGTTGCTCGCCATTCCCTCGCTTGCGACCTATGCCATTTCCAAGGGCGGCATGAAGCAGCTCACCTCTGTTGCGGCTGTGGCGCTCGCCCCGCACAAAATCCGCGTGGTGGCGGTAGGGCCGGGGACGATTTTGACGGATATGGTAGCGTCAGCGATCTTCTCATCCGATGATGCGCGGCGCAGCGTACTATCGCGAACGCCGATCGGGCGCGGTGGCGAACCAAGTGAAGTCGCCTCCGTCGTGGCGTTCCTCGCGAGCGACGATGCGTCTTACATCACCGGCCAGACCATCTATCCCGACGGCGGCCGCCTGATTCTTAACTACACGGTGCCAGTCGACGGGCCGGGTTCATGAATCAGGCCGAAAACCAGTGGCTGACGTATGGCAACTGACCCTACCGGGGGTGATCGAAATCTCTCGGTGCCTTTCGCTGCCGACCGGTGGTCCTGGTTCACACTTAAGATGTCCGGCCTTTTAAAAAGAAAACCCACTTATCGGTCCCCTTTTCCGGGGCGATCATTCGGCTGCCTGTGCCTCTTGAGCTGACAAATGAGTTGGCCGATGCGACCTTGAAAATGTTTGTTCCAACGACGTTTCGAATCCAGCCGGATCATATTCTGTCCCATCTGCGGTGGTGATCGTTACTTGCCAGCCGCCGCTGGCCCACACGCGGGCGTTCGCCAACACGACCAATGCGCTATTTCGTTCGTTTCTGAATTTGTCACCTTCGCGCTCTGCAACCATTTTGTACGCCAAGATACTGCCTCCACTGGATCGCCAAGCCAGCAGTTTGAGCAGATGCATTGGCTTCAGTTCGTCTGCAGGATGACAATTTAGCGGCACGACAGACTGCAACTATCGCGCAGGCATTCCCGAAATGCCTTCGTAAGTACGGCGTCTGGACAGGAAAGATGTAATTCAGCGGATTTAGGCTGCGGTGCGGAACATGCCGCCATATTGCCTTGCCTGGACGATGCCCGCAGCACTTCGTGGTCCGTTATTAGCCACAATTGAAATTCAAGTTACGCCTGCGGCCCAGCGCTTTTTTCAACGAACGATTGACTTATCAAGATTGACATTCGGGGGTTGCAAAAACGCCATTTGATGCGCGCTTCCGGCTCGATCCACCTGGCAAAATTTCTGCCGTGCGCGACCACGCCAAAAATTGATCGGTGCTGCGAACATTTGAGTCCAATGGAGTAGTCATGTCGAAGAATTGGATGATACTAACCTGCATGTTGTTCCTCGGTGGCGTCGGAATTTCGCAAGCCCATCCGTTGGACTCACCTGATACCGTGTATATCGATGGACTGCCATGTAACACCGCATGCCAGTCCTATATGGCTTGGTCCCGACGACAAACGTCGTTGATGGCCGCGCCTCCCGCGCCGGCGCGAGCCACGCGGCGTTCGTCGCACGCGACAGTTCACCGTGCGGCAGGCGAAAATTCGAAGCTCGTGGCGCCCGCCCGCTCTGCAAAACAGGCGGTACCGTTGCCCCCGGAAAAGATCGCGGAGCTACAGCCTCCAGGTAACGCCGCCGTTGCTTCCGAACCGGTGCGAGCCAACGTTGCGGCTTCGCTCCCAATAGGCGGCGCGGCCGTCACTGCCGATGCCAGAATGATACAGGAGCGGGTCGCGGCCGCGACGGCCCTCGCGGAGCGCGTGACCATCGCTACCGCCGCCCCCATGCCGCAGCAGGACGCGAATAATGCCGAGGCTTCCGGCCGCACGGAAACTACATCAGTGCCGAGAGATAACGCGGACCATCTAGTTGCACTTTTGATGGCGCGTCCGGAGATCAAATCGGTGTCCGATCTTGCCGGCAAGGACGTTGCCATGGAGGAGCGGCAATCCGCTTCCAGCGAGACCGTCCGCAATGCGATCACGGCGGCTGGGGCAGCTGAAGTCCGGCTCAGCGCAGGACCCACGAAAGCAATCGATCGGCTGATCGGTGGTGAGGTGCCGGCCGCGGTTCTAACCCTGGTGTCTTCGGAAGCTGCTGGGTGGTTTCCCGATGTCGCGGGGTTCAGGATATTTCGAATTCCGCTCCCGCCTCGTTCGTGAAAGTCGCGATTGTCGTCGGCGCAGCATCGGAGAAATTCGTCGGGCCGCGATTGGAAGCGCTCTCACCCTCGGCTGGTTGCTTCTTCGGTCGGCTACGAAATTCCCCGGAAGAGATCGCCGACTTGCTTTCATCAGATTAGCGCTAGGGGCCGAAATTTTCTTCGCAAAACATTTGACTGGAGGTCGCAAAATGACTGCTCTCGTAAAAGTTCTCGCGCGCGCTTTTCCATCTAACTCTTCCCTCAAAGCAGAGTTACTCAAGCAGCTTGCGCTGCTTTGCTGCGCTGGGCTGTTTGTATCTATGCTTGTCATGACTTACGGCGTGGATTTGAGTTTCGGTTTTTTCTAGCGCCCCATTTCGGCGGCGACCTCAAACGGCGCGCGGCGCGACTGCGGCGCATTGAGTCCGCTAGCGGCATTTTTCGGACCTCACGCGATGTCCGACCTGAATCCGGAATGCGCACCAAAGCGGGCGTCCGCTACTCTGAATTTGTGGGTTCACGCTCTAGCATCGTTAGAAACTTTCGGTCGTTCCAAGTCTCAGTGCGAAACAGGCGGCACGTAGTAGATCGCACCTGATCGATGAACAACTGATTTGCCCGATCAGTTCGATTTTGCTGATTTTGCCTCGCTCGTGCAGTGCCTTTAGGCCTGCAAAATCGTTGCGCCAAAAACTCGATTTCATGAGAGGATTCAACATGATTTGGGTCGTCCAGTCCCCCCTCGCAAGAATATTTCGCTTGTGCCGTCGGGCAAATCAACTCCACTGATTCCCGTGTCCCGGCCGCACAAGGGGCGTATCGCGATCGTCACGGACGTTGGGCGCGGGATGCGGTGGACGCTTTGGCGGCGCGTTGACGAACGGCGCTGAAGTGGACGGAGAAGTCGTGTGGTCCTGACGCCCCGACGCTGGCGTCAAGTTTTGCGGGATGATCCGCAAAGCGACGGTGGCAAAGAGCCCGGTCACCGGCTATTCGATTCACACATTTCGAAAACCGACTCTTCTTCAATGGGTTAGCCGGACACCCGCTTTGGGCCATCAAGTATTGCCGCAATCGAAGCAAGTGACTCTGATGACTCACATTTTTCGTCGCGCTGATTGAATAGGTCGAATCAGAAGTGTGCATTCGATAGCGGTCACCGGGGAGAGCACGAAGGAAACCGTTAAAACCATTGCGCAGGGAATGTCGGATGTTTCCGGTGAACCTGTGGTGACTACATTCGTGTGCTTGATCTACTTCACACGCGAGGCTATGGGTGCGGCGAGCACCCGGCATTCCCTGCGCCCTCTTATCGAGGGTGATGGCTAGGCAAAACTCGGGCAAATCATGCCGCGAGAATGCAGAGCTGTATCCTCTAAGCGAGGCCTTCTCTCGCGGCACGAGCGTTGCTATCGTGCGCCCAACAAAGGTGAGAAACGCGATGCAGGGAGCAGAGGAAGATGCCGGCCTTTCCGGCAAGGTCGCGCTGATCTCCGGCGGGGGTGCTGCCGGCGACGGCATCGGCAATGGGCGCGCGGCGGCGATCCTGCTGGCGCGCGCGGGCGCCAAGGTGGTGGTCGCCGACCGCGATATCAAACTCGCCGAACGCACGGTCGAAATGATCGTGGCGGAAGGCGGCACGGCGGCGGCGCTGGCCTGCGACGCCACCAAGGAAGCCGATTGCAAGGCGCTGGTCGACGCCACGATCAAACGCTTCGGCCGGCTCGATTTCCTCGACAACAATGTCGGCATCGGCAGCCGTGGCAGCGTCGTCGACGAGAAGGCTGAGGAATACCGGCGGGTGATGCAGATCAATGTCGAGAGCATGTTCCTGCTTTCGAAATACGCGATCCCGGCTATGATCAAGACCGCCCGCGGCGGTGCGATCGTCAATATTTCCTCGATCTCGGCGCTGCGGCCGCGCGGGCTCACCACCTACACGACATCGAAGGCCGCGGTAATCGGATTGACGCGGGCGATGGCGGTCGATCACGGGGCTGACAACATCCGCGTCAACTGCATCTGCCCGGGTCCGATGTACACGCCGATGGTCTATGCCCGCGGCATGAGCGATGCCGCGCGCGCCCAGCGCAAAAAAGCCTCGGTGCTGAAACTCGAAGGCACCGGCTGGGATGTCGGCCACGCCGTCAAATTCCTGCTTAGCAATTATGCCCGCTACATCACCGGCCAGGTGCTGGTGGTCGATGGCGGCGTTACCTTGCAGGCGCCGGAACGCGAGTCCTAGAGCGTGATGACTTTTCTTCGAATCGTCATCCCGCTCTATCTTTTTGTTTGAGCATGATCTCCGCGCAAACGCATTCCGCGTTTGTCGCGAGGGAAAACCGGTATCCACTTTTCCGGATCATGCTCTAGGACCACTAACAAGCAAGGAAACAACATGGCCCGCCTGCCCTATCTCGAGGCCGACCAGGTCGCGGTGGAATTTCGCGACATGCTCAAGCGCAACACCAATCTGCACAAGCTGTTGGTGAACTCGCCGGACATGGCCCGCGCCTTCAACGGCGTCGGCAGCTTTATCCGCTTCAAGAGCAAGCTCGACCCGCGCCTGCGCGAGCTCGCGATCCTGCAAGTCGGCTGGCTCGAGAAGTCGGAATATGAGTTCACCCATCACGTGAAGATCGGCAGGGAATTCGGTGTCACCGATGAAGATATTGCCGGCCTGATGGCCGAGACCGAGGGCAAGCCGTCGAAGCTCGAGCAGCTCGCGAAGGCGATCCTGAAAGGCGCGCGCGAGATGGTGCGCGAGATTGCGATGTCGGAGGCGACGTTTGCCGAAATCAAGAAACAACTCTCCGACGAGCACATGGTCGATCTCGTGCTCACCATCGCCTTCTATTGCGGCGTGGTGCGCGTGCTCGCGACCATGAAGATCGACAACGAGCCCTATTATAAAGAGGTACTGCAACAGTACCCGATACCGGGAGTGAAATGACATGCGCCTGAAGGATCGCGTCGCCATCGTGGTCGGGGCCGGGCAAAGTCCCGGCGAAGGCATGGGCAACGGCCGCGCCACCGCGTTAACCTTCGCCCGCGAAGGCGCGAAAGTGCTGTGCGTCGATCATCATCTTGCCTCAGCGCAGGAAACGGTCGACATGATCGCCGAAAAGCAGGGCACGGCGGTGGCCTTCAAGGCCGACGTCACCAAGAACGCAGAGATCAAGGCGATGGTGGCCGACGCGCTTGGCCGCTGGGGCAAGATCGACATCCTGCACAACAATGTCGGGGTCAGCCTGGCGGGCGGCGATGCCGAGCTGCTCGACATCACTGAAGAGGCGTTCGACCGCTGCGTCGCGATCAACCTGAAAAGCTGCATCCTCGCCGCCAAGCACGTGATCCCGGTCATGCGCCAGCAAAAAAGCGGCGTCATCATCAACATCTCCTCGATGGCGGTGATCACCACCTATCCCTATGTCGCCTACAAGGCGACCAAGTCGGCGATGGTCGCCTTCACCGAGCAGCTCGCCTACCAGAATGCTCAATACGGCATCCGCGCCAATGTGATCCTGCCGGGACTGATGAACACGCCGATGGCGGTCGATACCCGCGCCCGTGAATTCAAGAAAACCCGCGCCCAGGTCGAGGCCGAACGCGACAGCCAGGTGCCCTTGCGCAAGAAGATGGGCACCGGCTGGGACGTCGCCAACGCCGCCTTGTTCCTGGCCTCGGATGAAGCAAACTTCATCACCGGCGTGACGCTGCCGGTCGATGGCGGCGCCAGCGTCCGGCGCGGCTAGAGCATGATCCGGAAAAGTGGACCCCGGTTTTCCCTCGCGACAAACGCGGAACGCGTTTGCGCGGAGATCATGCTCAAACAAAAAGATAGAGCGGGATGACGATTCGAAGAAAAGTCATCCTACTCTAGTTGACCCGGTCGGCGGCTCACGAAGGGACGTGACCCAGATCACAGAACAATATCATGTCTCGAATTATTGACGGTCCAGCATTGAACGGGGGACCGCGATGTCGCCAGCCGCAGCCGAAGCCAGAACCCAATCAGCCTCCACCAGAACAGCATCGCCGCGAAGCCCGGCAAAATCGGTCATCGGGCCCAAATTGATTGCCGGCATCGGGGTGACCCTCACAATCGCGGCGGTCGCAGCTGTAGTGACGCTGAGTGGTGAACCTTCCTCTCCGGCCGCACCTCTGACCGCCCCGGTCGAAACGGCCTATGCGAGCCCGGCAGCGCCTCCCCCGGCCGAAGTTGCAACCGCCGCTCCCGTCGCCGCCGCGCCGGCCGTGTTCGTCGCGCCGCCAGCTGCGGCACCAACTCCTCCGGTGCAGCCGCAGACGCAGTGCGGCCTGGTCCAGCGCAAATTCTATATCGCCGGCAACGGCATCATCCGCGTGCGAGACGGCGGTTTCGTCTCGTCTCCGGTAGTGCTTGGCCCCTATCCGCAAGAAATCTTGATGGACCTTCCGCGACCCGCGAACGGCTTTTCGGCGCCGGAGACCATCGTGGTCGAGGGCCGAGCTACTACTGTCGTGATGACCAGCGACCTTCCGGGCTTCCACATGGTGATCAACCGTCTGCGCGGGACCTCGTCGTTCGACGTGCAGTGGGCGCCCCTGAAAAACTGCTAACCGGCGGATCGCCCTACCCCGCTTTGGCGAGCCGGCTGTGCCTCGCGCCGTAGGCGAAATAGATCACGAGCCCGATCGCCAGCCACACCGCAAGGCGAAGCCAGGTATCGATCGGCAGGCCGCACATCAGAAACACCGAGGCCGCAGCGCCGGCCGGCGCCACCACCCAGATCAGCGGCGCCTTGAACGGCCGCTTCAACGCGGGATCGACGATCCGCAGCACCAGCGTCGCTATTGATACGACCGCGAACGCGAACAGCGTCCCGATGCTGACGAGTTCTCCGACCAGGCCGATCGGCAACAGGCCCGCGAGCACCGCGACGACGATGCCGGAGCCGATGGTCGAAACATGCGGAGTGTGGAAGCGCGGATGGATTTTCGCCGCGGCCGGCGGCAGCAGCCCGTCATGCGCCATGGCGCGGAAGATTCGGGCTGGCCCAGCAGCGACACCAGGATGACCGAGGTCAGGCCGAGCACGATCCCGAGCTTGATCAGCGGCGACAGCCAGCGGACACCGGCGGCATCGATGCCGACCGCGATCGGATCCGGCACGTTCAATCGATCGAACGGAACGATGCCGGTCAGGACGAAACCGACGGCAACATAGAGGATCGTGCAAATGACCAGCGAGCCGAGAATGCCGATCGGCATGTCGCGGTTCGGCGTTTTCGCTTCCTGCGCCATCGTCGAGACCGCGTCGAACCCGATATAGGCAAAGAACACCACCGCAGCACCGCGGACCACGCCCGACCAGCCATAGACGCCAGGGCCCGCGTTCGGCGGAATGAACAGGCCTTGGGGATTTCTCCGGTGCGACCCAATTCGCGGTGGAGAAGGCGGGCGCGGCGAACAAAATGAACAGCAGGATCACTACGAGCTTGACCGCGACGATAATGCTATTGATGCGGGCCGATCTCGCGGATGCCGATCACCAGGAGCCAGGTCGTCGCAACAATCACCACCACCGCCGGCACGTTGAGAATGGCGCCAGTCGACGACCATGCATGCTGATCGGCGTCATAGGCGAGCGGCGCGGAGGCAAATCGCGCCGGTATGATCAGGCCGAAATCCCTGGCAAAACTCACGACATAGGCCGACCAGCCGATCGCCACCGTGACCGCGCCGACGGCGTATTCGAGGATCAGGTCCCAGCCGATGATCCAGGCGACGAGTTCGCCCAGCGTCGCGTAAGCGTAGGTATAGGCGCTGCCGCTGATCGGCACGGTCGAGGACATCTCGGCATAGCAAAGCCCGGCGAAGGCGCAGGTCACCGCTCCGAGCAGAAATGACAGCGTGACCGCGGGGCCAGCATTCGCCGCCGCGGCGTGTCCGGTCAGCACGAAAATGCCGGCGCCGATGATGCCGCCGATCCCGAGCGCCACAAGATTGAGCGCCGATAACGAACGTCTTAAGGGCCGAACCTCCGCGCCGTCGATGGCCTGGGACGCTTCGGCCACCAGCGCGGCCACGGATTTTCTCGCCCAGACATCCGTCAAAATCATGCCTCCGGAAATCCAAACCAGTCAAAACTGCCGACCGCGGTTCCGCAAGACAATTAGTGGCTAATCCTCCAGATAGTTCCGTTGCCGTCTTCCGAGACAAGCAAGGCGCCGTCGTGTGCTACGGCAACGCCGACCGGACGGCCCCACACGTCGGAGTCGTTGACGACAAATCCGGTGACGAAGTCTTCGTATTCGCCAGTCGGCACGCCATCTTTCATCCGGATGCGGATCACTTTATAGCCGGTCCGCTTCGACCTGTTCCAGGAGCCGTGCTCGGCCGCAAAACCATCGCTGCGATATTCGGCCGGGAAGTTGTTGCCGGCGTAGAACGTCATGCCGAGCGATGCCGAATGCGCCTGAAGCAAGACGTCGGGGATCGTCACCTTGTCCTTTAGATCGGGCCGCTCGCCCTTGTGCCGGGGATCTTCATTACCGCCGATATAGAACCACGGCCAGCCGTAGAACGCATTTTCACGGACGCGCGTCACGTAGTCGGGCACGAGGTTGTCGCCGAGACCGTCGCGCTCGTTGGTGGAGCACCAGGCCGTGCCGGCTTGCGGCTGGATGGCAAGGCCGACGCAATTGCGGATTCCAGTCGCGAATATTTTCTTATCCTTGCCGTTAGGGTCGAACGACAACACCGCCGCGCGATCGGTCTCGTAACCCCAGATCGCGCCCGCCGCATGCGCGCGGCTCCAGGACTTAAGCCCGCCCGGAGGCGCGCCGAGCCCCTCGCCGTCATTGCTCGCCGATCCCACCGACACCAGCATGCGCCGGTCATCGATTGTAAAGGCGATATCGCGGGTCGAATGACCGTAGCCATGCGGCAGATCGGCAACGACGGTTTCGGGCGTGGCGGACGTTTTCAAATCGCCGGAATGGTAGGCAAAGCGCACGACGCTATCGGTGTTGGCGACATAGACAAATTGCGGTTTGTCGCCGTGCGGGAAGAACGCAATTCCGAACGGGCCGCGCAGGCCGCTTGCGAAAACCTCGTTCGCAGACGGCTTTGCGTTACCATCCGCGGCGCGGAGAACGCGAATACGGCCGGCCCGGGTTTCGGCAACAAAGATGTCGCCGTTTGGCGCGATCCGGATGATGCGGGGTCCGCTCAATCCGTCCGCAAACAGTTCTGCCTTGAAGCCCGGCGGCACTTGCGGCGTAACCCCAGAAGGCCTCGGAACCACGCGGGAGACGTTGGCGGATGACGGCGTCGCTCCCGGTTTCGGCAGATCCTCCGGCCTGATCAGGCGGATCGTGCCGGGCTTGTCGCGCTTCCAGTCGCCGAACGATTCGCTGCCCTGAAGCGATTGGGCCATCGACGTGCCGGTGAGAGCCGCGAGCAGTGATAATGCGGTCGCAGCCGCCGGCATCGAAGCCTTTTGCATGTTTTCCTCGTTGGTCTCCGCACATGCGGATCATGATTACAGCCTCGAAACCTTCATGTTGATCACTTTGCCCTGATCTCGACGCCGTAGCACCGAACAGGATTTTCTGGCACAAAGCCCACTGGCCGGGCTGCACGGAGGTCAAACGGATGCGCACCAAGGGATCCGATCTTCTGGTCGCTGCGCTGGAAAACGAAGGCGTCCAGCGGATTTTCGGGCTGCCGGGCGAAGAGAACCTCGCTGTCGTGGAGTCCTTGCGGACGTCGCGAATTGAGCTCGTCCTCACCCGCCACGAACAGGCGGCCTCCTTCATGGCCGCGACACAGGGCCGCCTGACCGGCTCGCCCGGCGTCTGTCTCTCCACGCTCGGACCGGGAGCCCTGAATTTCACGACGGGTGCGGCCTACGCCTATCTCGGCGCCATGCCGATGATCGTGATAACGGGGCAGAAGGCGATCAAGACCGCGCGCCAGGCGCGGTTTCAACTGGTCGACATCGTCGGCGCGATGCGGCCGTTGACCAAGATGACGCGGCAGATCGTATCCGCCGATTCCATTCCCTCGCTGGTCCGCGACGCGTTCCGGGTCGCGACCGAGGAACGGCCCGGACCTGTCCATCTCGAGCTCCCCGAGGACATTGCCGCGGAAGCCGCAACCGCGTCGCTGATCCCCCCGCACCAGATCGACAGGCCGGTCGCCTCTCCTGCGGCGCTCAAGAGAGTCGTCGATCTCATTCTAAGCGCGAAACGTCCGCTGGTGATGATTGGCGCCGCCGGCAACCGGCCGCGGCTCGTTGAGGCGCTGTCCGATTTTGTCCGCCGGTCGCAAATCCCGTTCTTCAATACCCAAATGGGAAAGGGTGCGGTGACCGGCAATTCCGAACTGTATCTCGGCACCGCGGCGCTGTCCGAGCGCGACTACGTCCACGATGCCATCGAGCGCGCCGACCTCATCATCGCGATCGGCCACGACACGGTGGAGAAGCCGCCGTTCCTGATGGGTGCCAACTCGGCGGCCCAAGGTCGCCTATGTCGGATATGTCTCGGCGACCGTGGAGGAAGTGTTCCACCCCGATGCCGAGCTGATCGGCGATATCGGGACCAGCGTGACTGCCCTTGCCGACGCATTGCATCAGCGCATCAAACCCGATCCGGAATTTCCAAAGCTGCGCGACGAGATCCACGCGCATATCAACGAGCGAGCCAGTGACGATCGCTTTCCCGTCATTCCACAGCGTCTCGTGCATGACGTTCGCAGCGTCATCCCGGAAGACGGCATCGTCTGCCTCGACAACGGCATGTACAAGATCTGGTTCGCGCGCAACTATCGCACCACGATCGCCAATACGCTGTTGCTCGACAATGCGCTCGCGACCATGGGCGCCGGTCTTCCTTCCGCCATTGCCGCAAAATGCCTCAATCCGCAAAAGCGCGTGCTGGCGATATGCGGCGACGGCGGCTTCATGATGAACAGCCAGGAACTGGAAACCGCGGTTCGCCTGAAACTCGACCTCGTCGTCCTCGTGATCGAGGATTACGCCTACGGAATGATCCGCTGGAAGCAGGCGGTCGACAAGTTTCCCGATTTCGGCATGACGTTCGGCAATCCGGACTTCGTTGCCTATGCGGCGTCCTACGGCGCGCGCGGCCACCGGATCGCCGCGACTGCCGAGCTTGTTCCGACCTTGCAGGACGCCTTCAAACAGGGCGGCGTCCATCTGGTGGCGGTCCCCGTCGACTACAGCGAAAACATGCGCGTGCTGGTCGATGAACTTGGCAAGCGCGGATCGGTCCACCTACAGGCTTAAAGCCGCTAGCTAGAGCATGATCCGGAAAAGTGGACCCCGGTTTTCCGAAAAGATCATGCTCTGCTCTAGGTCCGCGCAATAGGGTGCGCGACCGGGTGCACGGTCGACGATGTCGCCGTGTGCACCTGCCTGATCGTGGTTGCCGTCGCAAATACAACCGCGAAGCCGAAGGCAATCGTGAGTGCGATAAAGACGAATCTCGGGCCCATTCTGCGGCCTCCCATTTCCATCTTCGCCCGGCGGACATATGGGCATCCGGCGCGGCTGATCAAACCCCGGACGGAACCTAACTAACGAATCCGATCGCGCTTCCTATGGGGCTATTCCCGCGAAGTGTTCGGGACAGAACGGTAGTACCCGGTTCCACATTAACGAGGCGTGAACCATATCCGCGATCGGCGCTTCAGTGCGTGCGCAACCCATTCAAAAAATTTTTGAATTTGATCGGAACCGGCGCCGCTCCGAGGGAGTTGTTTCACTCATGCCAAATCGAGCGAGGTTCCATTTCACAGGGCCGCTATCTTATTGCTTGATTTGGCTTTTTTATGAAGCTTCTATGTGTGATCCTGCGTCCCTGATTTGGATTCGGCGACGCATATTGCTGGGGCGACTGTCATGAGCGATCTTGATCCCGGAGCAGCCACCCCCTCAGTTCGTCCCATCCCAAAACGAAAAGCGAACGGCGACCAGGCTCCGGACTCCCGGCAGGATTTGCTGCACGCACTGCAGGCGATGCGCAGCGGCGATTTCTCGGTGCGCATGACCGGCGATCATCTCGGGATCGACGGCAAGATCGCCGACACCTTCAACGAGATCGTCGCAGCCAACCAGCGCATGGCGCAGCAGCTCGAGCGCGTCGGCCAGGTGGTCGGCCGCGAAGGCAAGACCCGGCAGCGCGTCAAGTTCGGTCTGGCCAGCGGCTCATGGGCCGACATGGAAGGCTCGGTCAACACGCTGATCGACGATCTGCTGTGGCCGACGCGCGAAGTGACGCGCGCGGTCGCCGCGGTCGCGCAGGGCGACCTGCTGCAAACCGTGCAGCTCGACGTCGATGGCCGCCCGCTGGGCGGCGAATTTTTGCAGTCGGCCAACATCGTCAACACGATGATCAAGCAGCTCAGCGTGTTCACCTCCGAAGTGACGCGCGTCGCGCGCGAAGTCGGCACCGAAGGCAAGCTCGGCGGCCAGGCGCAGGTGCCGGAAGTGACCGGCGTCTGGAAGGACCTGACCGAGAGCGTCAACTCGATGGCCAACAACCTCACCGGCCAGGTTCGCAACATCGCCGAAGTGACCATCGCGGTCGCCAACGGCGACCTGTCCAAGAAGATCACCGTCGACGTGCGCGGCGAAATTCTGCAGCTGAAGGAAGCCATCAACACGATGGTGGACCAGCTTCGCTCCTTCGCGTCCGAAGTGACGCGCGTGGCGCGCGAAGTCGGCACCGACGGCAAGCTCGGCGGCCAGGCGATCGTGCCCGGCGTCGCCGGCACCTGGAAGGACCTGACCGACTCCGTGAACGCGATGTGCGGCAACCTGACCGCGCAGGTCCGCAACATCGCCAACGTCACCACCGCGGTCGCGCGCGGCGACCTGTCGCGCAAGATCACGGTCGACGTGCGCGGCGAAATCCTCGAGCTGAAGGACACCATCAACACGATGGTCGATCAGCTCAACTCCTTCGCCTCCGAAGTGACGCGCGTCGCGCGCGAAGTCGGCACCGAAGGCAAGCTCGGCGGCCAGGCCCAGGTGCCCGGCGTCGCCGGCACCTGGAAGGACCTCACCGACAACGTCAACTTCATGGCGTCCAACCTGACCGCCCAGGTCCGCAACATCGCCGACGTCGCGACCGCGATCGCCGGCGGCGACCTGTCCAAGAAGATCACCGTGAACGTGTCGGGCGAAATCCTGCAGCTGAAGGAAACGCTCAACACGATGGTCGACCAGCTCAACGCCTTTGCCGGCGAAGTGACGCGCGTCGCGCGCGAGGTCGGCACCGACGGCCGGCTGGGCGGCCAGGCCAACGTGCTCGGCGTCGCCGGCACCTGGAAGGACCTGACCGAGAGCGTCAACTCGATGGCGTCGCAACCTGACCGCGCAGGTTCGCAACATCGCCGAAGTGACGACCGCGGTCGCCAATGGCGACCTGTCGAAGAAGATCACGGTCGACGTGCGCGGCGAAATTCTGGAGCTGAAAAACACCATCAACACCATGGTCGACCAGCTCAACGCCTTCGCCGGCGAAGTGACGCGCGTCGCGCGCGAAGTCGGCACCGAAGGCAAGCTCGGCGGCCAGGCGCTGGTGCGCGGCGTCGCCGGCACCTGGAAGGATCTGACCGACAGCGTCAACTCGATGGCGTCGCAACCTGACCGGCCAGGTCCGCAACATCGCCGAAGTCGCGACCGCGGTGGCCAAGGGCGACCTGTCGAAGAAGATCACCGTGAACGTGTCGGGCGAAATCCTTCAGCTGAAGGAAACGCTCAACACCATGGTCGACCAGCTCAACGCCTTTGCCGGCGAAGTGACGCGCGTGGCGCGCGAAGTCGGCACCGACGGCAAGCTCGGCGGTCAGGCCGAAGTGCCCGGCGTCGCCGGCACCTGGAAGGACCTGACCGACAGCGTCAACTCGATGGCCGGCAATCTGACCGCGCAGGTCCGCAACATCGCCGAGGTCGCGACCGCGATCGCCGGCGGCGACCTGTCGCGCAAGATCACCGTCGACGTGCGCGGCGAGATCCTGCAGCTGAAGGAAACGCTCAACACGATGGTCGATCAGCTCAACCGCTTCGCCGGCGAGGTGACGCGCGTGGCGCGCGAGGTCGGCACCGAAGGCCGGCTCGGCGGTCAGGCCAACGTGCCCGGCGTCGCCGGCACCTGGAAGGATCTCACCGACAGCGTCAACTCGATGGCCGGCAACCTGACCGCGCCAGGTCCGCAACATCGCCGAAGTCACGACCGCGGTGGCGCGCGGCGACCTGTCGCGCAAGATCACCGTCGACGTGAAGGGCGAAATCCTCGAGCTGAAGAACACCATCAACACGATGGTCGACCAGCTCAACGCCTTCGCCTCCGAAGTGACGCGCGTGGCGCGCGAAGTCGGCACCGAAGGCAAGCTCGGCGGCCAGGCCGAAGTGCCGGAGTCGCCGGCACCTGGAAGGACCTCACCGACAACGTCAACTTCATGGCGTCGAACCTGACCGCGCAGGTCCGCAACATCGCCGAAGTGGCGACCGCGATCGCCGGCGGCGACCTGTCCAAGAAAATCACGGTCGACGTGCGCGGCGAAATCCTGCTGCTCAAGGACACCCTCAACACGATGGTCGAGCAGCTTCGCTCCTTCGCCGCCGAAGTGACGCGCGTGGCGCGCGAAGTCGGCACCGAAGGCCGGCTGGGCGGCCAGGCCGTGGTGCCCGGCGTCGGCGGCACCTGGAAGGACCTGACCGACAACGTCAACCTGCTGGCGGCCAACCTCACCACGCAGGTCCGCAACATCGCCGAAGTCACCACCGCGGTCGCGCGCGGCGACCTGTCGCGCAAGATCACCGTCGACGTGAAGGGCGAAATCCTCGAGCTGAAGAACACCATCAACACCATGGTCGACCAGCTCAACGCCTTCGCCGGCGAAGTGACGCGCGTGGCGCGCGAGGTCGGCACCGAAGGCAAGCTCGGCGGTCAGGCGCAGGTGCCCGGCGTCGCCGGCACCTGGAAGGACCTGACCGACACCGTGAACTTCATGGCGGCCAACCTGACCGAACAGGTGCGCGGCATCGTCAAGGTCGTGACCGCGGTCGCCAACGGCGACCTGAAGCAGAACCTGACCGTGAAATCGAAGGGCGAAGTCGCAGCGCTCGCCGACACCATCAACAACATGACCGAGACGCTGGCGACCTTCGCCGATCAGGTCACGAGCGTGGCGCGCGAAGTCGGCGTCGAAGGCCGGCTCGGCGGCCAGGCCAACGTGCCCGGCGCCGCCGGCACCTGGAAGGATCTGACCGGCAACGTCAACCTGCTGGCGGCCAACCTGACCTCGCAGGTGCGCGCCATCGCCGAAGTCGCGACCGCGGTGACCAAGGGCGACCTGACCCGCTCGATCCAGGTCGACGCGCGCGGCGAAGTCGCGGAGCTCAAAGACAACATCAACACGATGATCGGCAATCTGCGGCTGACCACCGACGTCAATACCGAGCAGGACTGGCTGAAGACCAACCTCGCCAAATTCACCAACATGCTGCAGGGCCAGCGCGATCTGACCACCGTCGGCCGGCTGCTGCTGACCGAGCTGACGCCGCTGGTGAATGCGCATATGGGCGTGATCTACCAGGTCGAGAACGAAGACAGTCCGCAACTGCGCCTGCTGTCGGCCTATGCCGGCGACGGCACCAATCCGCATCAGCAGATCCGTGCAATTCGGCGAAGGCCTGATCGGGCAATGCGCGATGGACAAGCGCCAGCGGCTGGTCGTCGGACATCCCGGCCGATGCGGTTCCGATCAATTCGGCGCTGCTGCGCGTCGTGCCGAAGAATCTCGTGGTGCTGCCGGTGCTGTTCGAGAACCAGGTCAAGGCCGTCATCGAGCTTGCCTCCGTCGAGCTCGTTCACGACCTCGCAAATGACCTTCCTCGAGCAGCTCACCGACAGCATCGGCATCGTGCTCAACAGCATCGAGGCGACGATGCAGACCGAAGGCCTGCTGAAGCAATCCCAGCAGCTCGCCGGCGAACTGCAGACCCAGCAGAAGGAACTGCAGCAGACCAACGAGCAGCTCGAGCAAAAGGCCCAGCAGCTCGCCGAACGCAACGTCGAAGTGGAGCGCAAGAACCAGGAAATCGAACAGGCGCGGCGCGCGCTCGAGGAAAAGGCGACCGAACTCTCGCTGACCTCGAAATACAAGTCCGAATTCCTCGCCAACATGTCGCACGAGCTGCGCACGCCGCTCAACAGCATCCTGATCCTGGGCCAGCAGCTCACCGAAAATCCGGACGGCAATCTGTCGGCCAAGCAGGTCGAATTCGCGCGAACCATTCATGGCGCCGGCACCGACCTGCTCGAACCTGATCAGCGACATTCTCGACCTCTCCAAGATCGAATCCGGCACCGTGACGGTCGATGCCGAGGAAATCCTGACCTCCAACCTGCTGGAGACGGTCGGACGTCCGTTCCGGCACGAGGCGGAAAACCGCCAGCTGTCGTTCAACATCGATGTCGATCCCAATCTGGCGCGCAGCATCGTCACCGACTCCAAGCGCCTGCAGCAGGTGCTGAAGAATCTGCTGTCGAACGCGTTCAAGTTCACCGCCGAGGGCGGCGTGCGCCTGAGCGTTTCCGCAGCCGCTCGGCGGCTGGAGCGCCGAACATCCCGTGCTCAACCACTCGCCGGCCGTGATCGCCTTCGAAGTGTCCGACACCGGCATCGGCATTCCGCTGGAAAAGCAGAAGCTGATCTTCGAGGCGTTCCAGCAGGCCGACGCCGGCACCAGCCGCAAATATGGCGGCACCGGCCTCGGTCTTGCCATCAGCCGCGAGCTTGCGAGCCTGCTCGGCGGCGAAATCCATCTGCGCAGCACGCCCGGCAAGGGCAGCTACCTTCATGCTCTATCTGCCGCTGAAATATTCCGGACCGACGGTGGCGCCGCGCAGTCGGCGCTCGGCCCCAATACAGCACGGCGCCGGCGCTGCAGGCCGCGACGCAGGAGCGGGTCATCGAGCAGTTGCCGGACGACCGGCTCAATCTCGAACCGGGCGACACCATTCTTCTGATCGTCGAGGACGACCCGCATTATGCGCGCGTGCTGATCGATCTCGCCCGCGACAAGGGCTTCAAGGTCCTGGTCGCGGCGCGCGGCGCGGAAGCGCTGGATCTCGCCAAGCAGTTCCAGCCGACCGCGGTCTCGCTCGACGTCTTCCTGCCCGACATGCTCGGCTGGACCGTGCTGAGCCAGCTGAAGCACAATCCGCTGACGCGGCACATTCCGGTCCAGATCATCACGCTGGACGAAGACCGCCAGCACGCGCTGGCGCGCGGCGCGTTCTCCTTTGTCAACAAGCCGACCACGACCGAAGGCGTCAGCGCGGCGCTGTCCCAGATCAAGGAATACGCCAGGCCGCGCCGCAAGCGCCTGCTGATCGTCGAAGACAACGCGGCCGAGCAGTTGAGCATCCGGGAACTGCTCGACCACAAGCGATATCGAGATCGTCACCACCGATACCGGCGCCGGCGCGCTCTCGACGCTGCGCGACAACCCCTGCGACTGCGTCGTGCTCGATCTGCGGCTGCCCGACATGAGCGGATTCGAGGTGCTCGACCAAATCCGCAACGACGACGCACTGTCCAATGTGCCCGTCGTCGTCTTCACCGGTCGGGAACTTTCGGCCGAGGAAGACGCGGAACTTCACACCATGGCGCGAAGCATCGTGGTGAAGGGCGTGGAATCGCCGGAACGCCTGCTCGACGAAACGTCGCTGTTTTTGCATCGTGTGATCACGGAATTGCCGATCGAGAAGCAGCGAATGCTGGAGAAGCTCAACAGTTCCGACGAGGATCTGGTCGGCAAGACCGCGCTCCTGGTCGACGACGACGCCCGCAACATCTTCGCGCTGAGCAGCGTGCTGGAGCGGCGCGGCATGAAGGTGCTCACCGCCACGACCGGAAGCGAGGCCGTCGCGCTGGTCGAATCGAATCCGGAGATCGCGATCGTTCTGATGGATATCATGATGCCGCAAATGGACGGCTACCAGACCATGGGCGTCATCCGGCAAAATCCGTCGTTCCGCCGGCTTCCGATCATCGCGCTCACCGCCAAGGCGATGAAGGGCGACCGCGAGAAATGCCTGGAGGCCGGCGCTTCCGACTATCTGGCCAAGCCGGTCAATACCGAGCAACTGCTTCTCGCCATACGCATGTGGCTGCATCGCTGATCGGTACGATCCGATGATGGACCATGAAAAGGTAAACATCCTTCTGGTCGACGATCAGCCGGCCAAGCTGCTGGCCTATGAGGTCATTCTCAAGGAACTCGGCGAAAACCTCGTCGTCGCCGCGTCCGGCCGCGAAGCGCTCGAATATCTGCTCAAGAACGAAGTCGCCGTCATCCTGGTCGACGTCTGCATGCCGGAGCTCGACGGGTTCGAGCTCGCCGCCATGATCCGCGAGCATCCGCGCTTCCAGAAGACGGCGATGATCTTCATCTCGGCGATTCAGGTCAGCGATATCGACCGCCTGCGCGGCTACGAGATGGGCGCGGTCGACTATGTTCCGGTGCCGGTTGTTCCGGAGGTGCTGCGCGCGAAGATAAAGGTCTTCGCCGAACTCTATCGCAAGACCCGGCAACTGGAGCGGCTCAACGCCGAACTCGAGGACCGCGTTCGCGCCCGCACCGCCGAGCTGGAGGAATCAACCGCCAGGCTGGTCGAAAGCGAACAGCGCCGCAGCATGGCGATCGCCGCCGGCAAGATGGGTTCCTGGGACTGGGATTGGGTCAACGGCGACTGGATGTGGGACGAAGGCCAATACCGGATCTTCGGCGTCGATCCGCAGAAGCTTCGAGGTGACGTCGGAAACATATCCAGGCCTTGCTGCATCCCGATGACGTCGACGAACTGCGCAAGGCGATCGCCCAGTTCACCAAGGGCGCGCGATCGTACGAGACGGAATTCCGCATCAATCGGCCGGACGGCGAGATGCGCTGGTGCGTCGGCACGGCGGCGGCGACGATCGACAAGAACGGCCGCGTCGTCCGCGTCAGCGGCGTGACCGTCGATATCACCGAACGCAAGCGCGCGGAAGAACGTCAGAATCTGCTGACCCGGGAAGTCGATCATCGCGCCAAGAATGCGCTGGCGCTGGCGCAATCGATCGTCCGGCTGACGCGCGCCGACAGACGTCAAGACCTATGTTCAGGCGGTGGAGGGACGCATCAACGCGCTCGCCCGGGTTCATACCATCCTCTCGCTGTCGAGCTGGCAGGGCGCGGAAATCAGCAAGCTGGTCGACGAGGAACTCGCGCCCTATTCGAGTGGGCGGCCAGATCAAGGCTTGCCGGCGCCGAGATTCAATTGCAGCCCGCAACCGCGCAGACGCTGGCGCTGGCCTTGCACGAGCTCGTCACCAATTCGGCCAAATATGGCGCGCTGTCGGCGTTGACGGGCCAACTGTCGATCACATGGGAGGTTGAGGACGATATTCTCGCGCTGATCTGGGAAGAAACCGGCGGACCCGCTGGTGCACAAGCCGACATCCCGCGGATTTGGCACCAGAAGCCTGATGGCCAGCATCGAGTCGCAGCTCGGCGGACAAGCGCTGTTCGACTGGCGCTCCGAAGGCCTGATATGCCGGCTGCTCGTTCCGCTTGCGGTGCCGATGCCCGGCGATCGATACGTCGAGATGAGGGCCGGCCGGCCGTTCCAGAAAGTGTCCTGAGGTCAGTGCTTCAGGATCTTGGCAAGGAACGCCTTGGCGCGTTCGGATTTCGGATCGTCGAAGAAGGTCGCCACTTCCGCCGTTTCGACGATCTCGCCGCCGTCCATGAAGAACACCCGGTTGGCGACGCCTCTGGCAAATCCCATCTCATGCGTCACGCACACCATGGTCATGCCTTGCTTGGCGAGGCTGGTCATGACGTCGAGCACTTCATTGACCATTTCCGGATCGAGCGCCGAGGTCGGCTCGTCGAACAGCATCACTTCGGGATCGAGCGCCAGCGCGCGGGCAATCGCGACGCGCTGCTGCTGGCCGCCAGACAGTTGCGCGGGATGCTTTGACAGATGCGCCGACAATCCGACCCGGGCCAGCAGCGCTCGCGACTTCTCTTCGGCCTCGGCTTTCGGCCGCCTCAAGACCTTGGTCTGCGCGATCGTGACGTTGCTCAGCACCGTCAAATGCGGAAACAGCTCAAAGTTCTGAAACACCATGCCGACGGTGCGGCGCAGCGTCGCAAGATTGGTAACACCGGGCGCCAGCCGAAAGTTGCCGACCACGATCTCGCCGGAATCGATGGTCTCAAGGCCGTTCACGGTCTTGATGAAGGTGCTCTTGCCCGATCCCGACGGACCGCAGATCACCACCACCTCGCCCCGGGCGATGCAGGCGTTGCAGTCTTTCAGGACCTGGAACGCGCCAAAGAATTTTGAAACGTTCCTGATCTCGATCATGGCCGCGCCCCATAGGAAAGCCGGCCCTGCAACTGCTTCACGAACTGCGAAGCTGCGTAGCAGAAGACGAAGTAGATGACGCCGACGATCAGATACATCTCGACCAGCCGCCCGTCGCGCTGGGCGATCTTGGTCGCCGCGCCCAATAGATCGGTCGCCGAAATGACATAGACCAGCGAGGTATCCTGAAACAGGATGATGGTTTGCGTCAAAAGGATCGGCAGCACGTTGCGGATCGCCTGCGGAAACAGGATGTAGATGTAGGCGTGGAGCTTGGAGAGGCCGAGCGCCTCGCATGCGGAGTATTGCCCCACCGAGATCGAGCGAAAGCCGGCGCGCACGATCTCGGCGTAATAAGCCGCCTCAAACAGCACGAAGGTCGTGAAGATCGTCAGCGATGCACCGACCGCGACCGGACGTCCGTGGTTGGTCAGCCAGCCGATCGCCCACGGCACCAGGAAGAACACCCAGAAGATCACCAGAATCAGCGGGATCGAGCGCATCAGATTGACGTAGGCGGTAGCAAAACCCGCCAGCAGCCGGTTCTGCGACAGCCGCGCGACCGCGAGCAGGCTGCCGAAAATGATGCCGCCGGCAACCCCGACCAGCGTGATCTCCAGCGTGAACCACAGGCCCTTCATCAGGAAAGGCCATGCCGAGACAAGTGCCGCGAGATCGACCCTCATGTGCTCATGCCTTTCCGCCGGCAAAGCCCGGAAGCCGCGCCGCCTGCTCGATCCGGTGCATCACCTGCCAGGCGATCAGCGCGATCAACAGATAGATGATCGTCACCACGCCGAAGGCTTCAAAGGTGCGAAACGTGTTCTCGTTGATCTCGCGCGCGGTCGCGGTCAATTCGACAAGCCCGATCGTCAGCGCCACCGAGGTGTTCTTGAAGATGGTCATGAACTCGTTGGTGAGCGTCGGCAGGACGATGCGGAACGCCTGCGGCAACAGGATCAGGCGGTACATCGCGCGCGCATCGAAGCCGAGCGCATTGGCCGCTTGAGCCTGCCCCTTGGGAAGCGCCTGCAGCCCTGCCCGCACCTGTTCGGCGATGCGCGCGGCGGTGAAGAGCCCGAGACAAATCAGCGCCGGGACAAAGCTTCCCCACGGCGGGTCCATCTGCTTGATCGCCATGCCGATCCGCGCGGGCAACAGCTCCGGCAACACGAAGTACCAGAAGAACATCTGCACCAGCAGCGGAATGTTGCGGAAGATTTCCACATAGACCCGCCCGATCCGCGGCAGGATTCCGCCCGGCAATGTCCTGATCACGCCGACCAGCGTGCCCACCACGAGCGCAATGGTCCAGGCGCCGAGCGCGAGACAAAGCGTCCAGGCAAGGCCATCGATGATCCAGTCGAGATATCGTCCTGCTCCGTCCGGCGTTGTCTCGAACAGTAACGACATGCGCGACTTTCCTCATCTGCAGGGGCGATCGCCGATTGCGCTGCCTTGCTTTCTCACTGGCCGATCGCCTTGTCGCTCGGGTTCTTGACCAGCTCCCTGAGTTTCTCCGATTGCGGAAAATTCAGGTTGATGTTCTTGGGCGGGATCGGGCTCTCGAACCATTTGGTGTAGAGCTTGTCATAGAGGCCCGACTGCATGGTCTCGCGAAGCGTTTCGTCGACGAGCCGTTTGAAGCCGGGATCGTCCTTCGAGATGACCAGGCCATAGGGGTCGCTGGGGAAGGCGTCAGCCAGGAGCACGAAATCATCAGGCGCGTTCGCGGTTGCCTTTAGCCCGGCGAGCAGGATGTCGTCCTCCATGAAGGCCGAGGCGCGCCCGGTCTGAACCAGCAGGAAGGATTCCGCGTGATCCTTGCCTTGCAGGATCTTCATGCCGAGCGCCTTGTCGGCGTTGAGCTTGGCGACGAACTGCGCGGTGTTGGTCCCTTGGGTGACGACAACTGACTTGCCCTTGAGGTCGTCTGTTGTTTTTAGACCAGAGGATTTCAGCGCGATCCACTTGAACTGCGGCGCGTAGAAGATCAGCGAGAACGACACCTCGTTCTGGCGCGTGATGGTGTTCGCGGTCGAACCGCATTCGATGTCGACCGTGCCGTTCTTGACCAGCGGAATACGGTTGGAGGAGTTGACTGCCTGATAGGCGAGCTTGAGGTCGGGCAGTCCGAGTTTTGCCTTCAACTTGGCGACCACGAGCTTGCAGAGCTCGACTGAAAAGCCGATCGGCTTCTGGTTGTCGTCGAGATAGGACAGCGGCACCGAGGCTTCGCGATGGCCGATGGTGATGGTGCCCGCATCCTTTATTCGCTGCAGCGTCGGACCGAGGTCCTCCGCAGAGCTCGGCGACGGCGCCAAGGCGAGTGCCGAGACGAGCGCCAGCGATAGAACCGCAACGACGTCGGAAAATTTCACCATGACAAACTCCCCTCTACAAACGCGGCCCCTTTTGGCCGGCGTACATCAACCCGATTTGACCGATGCGATCGCCGCATCGATGGCATCGCCGAGGCGATCGACGATGACATCCACCTGTCCCTCATTGACGATGAACGGCGGGGCCAACAGCACATGGTCCCCGCTCACGCCGTCGATATTGCCGCCCATCGGATAGACCATCAGGCCGCGCGCCATCGCCTCGCGCTTGACCTGCGCGTGCAGCTTCGACTGCGCGGCAAAGGGTTTTTTGGTATCGCGATCTACGACCAATTCGACCGAGCGGAACAGGCCGCGACCCCTGATGTCGCCGACATGATGGTGGTTGGCGAACCGCTCTTCCATCCGGCGCTGCAGATGGCCACCCATCGCGACGACGTTAGCAAGCAAATGATCTCGGCTGATGACCTCCTGCACCGCAAGGCTAGCCGCGGCGGCCATCGGATGGCCCATATAAGTATGGCCGTGCTGGAAGAAGCCCGAGCCCTTCGAGAACGCATCGAAGATTTGCCCGCTGAGCAGCACCGCGCCGACCGGCTGATAGCCGCCGCCGAGGCCCTTGGCGATCGCCATCAGATCCGGCGCGATGCCATCCTGCTCACAGGCGTGCAACGTGCCGGTGCGCCCCATACCGCACATCACTTCATCGAGGATCAAGAGCACGCCATAGCGATCGCAAATCGCACGTATGCGCTTGAAATAACCGGCGACCGGCGGCACCGCGCCCAAGGTCGCGCCGACCACGGTCTCCGCCACGAAGGCAATGACCTGATCAGGCCCGAGCTCAAGGATCTTGTCTTCCAGCGCCTGCGCCGCGCGCGCCGCATAGTCGGCATCGCTCTCGCCTGTCTCCTGCAGGCGATAGGCGTAGCAGGGGTCGATGTGATGGGTTTCAATCAACAGCGGCCGGAACTGGGCGCGACGCCATTCGTTGCCGCCGGTCGCCAGCGCCCCCAGCGTGTTGCCGTGATAGCTCTGACGCCGCGCGATGATGTGCCTGCGCTGATTTTGGCCTGTCTCGACAAAATATTGCCGCGCCATCTTGATTGCGGCCTCGATCGCTTCCGATCCGCCGCTCACCAGATAGACGTGATCGATACCTTGCGGCGCGTCTTCGACTAGGCGGTCGGCCAGTCTCTCGGCGATGTCTGTCGTGAAAAACCCGGTGTGGGCATAGGCGAGCGCGTCGAGCTGCTTGTGCAGCGCTGCGAGGATGTCGGGATGGCCATGTCCGAGACAGGAGACGGCGGCGCCGCCGGAGGCGTCGATGTAGCTCTTGCCGTTTTGATCGAACAGCTCGATGCCCTTGCCGCCGACGGCAAGGGGCATCACGGCATTGGCCGCGCGGTGGAGGATATGGGTCATGAGGTCTTCTTGCTGCCCCTTGGTTTCAGATGAGTGTTGAGCGCCGCCAGATGCTCATCGATGTGGCGCAGCGTGGCAAGCGCGTCGTCGCCGCCGCGGCCGGCGATGATGGCGCCTAAAATCTCGGCGACCACGAAGGCCGGCGACATCGCGTGGAAGAACGACGGGCTGTCGGTCGCCACGATGACGGCATGCTGGGCGATCTGCGCCAGCGGCGCGACCTCGCTGTCGGTGATCGCAACCACGGCCATGCCCTGCTCGACCGAATATTCGGCCAATTCCACGGTCAGGCACGTATAGGGCAGCACGCTTGCGACCAAAAGAACATCCCTGCTGGTGGCGCGCGCCAAGACGTCGGCGCCGGTAGCGGCAATGCCGTCGATATGGGTCGATTTTTCGCCGACCAGCGACAGCACGTAGTGAAGATGCCAGGCTACCGAATGACTGGAGCGCAATCCAAGGCAGTAGATCCGGCGTGCCGAAGCCAGCGTCCTTGCCGCTGCGACCAGCCGGTCCAGCCGATCGGGCGCTGCAAGCCGCTCGATCTGCTTGCCGATCGAACGCAGCATTTCCGCTGCCAGCGCCTTGTCCCCCTTAAGCTTCTGGCTCGCAACCTGGGCACCGGCCTTGCCGGCGAAGCCGATATCACCGTCACGCACCGCCGCCGCGTAAAGTTCGCGGACGCGGTCGTAGCCATCCATGCCGAGGTGTTTTGCGAGCCGGGTCATGGTTGCCGGCTGGACGCCGGCTCGACGCGCCTGCTCGCGCATCGACAATAGCGCCACGTCGCGCGGCCGTTCCAGCACAAATCTCGCGCCGGTCTGAAGCTGGCCGGACATGGTGTCAAACGCCTTGATGATCCGGTCGGCTAGCGGGCCATGATCCATCGCGCCAGCCTAACCCGCTCTCCGGGTTTTGCAACATATGTTGCATGATATTACAATATAATTCAGTTGAATCATTTTAGGGCATCGCGCGGCGCGCCGTCGTGCGGCGTGGGTCAAAAGGGTTTGCGGGCTAGATTCGATACAGCCGAGCCGCCGTATCATGCAGGATCGCGGCCTGCTCGCTGTCGGCCAAGCCGGCGATCGCCTTGCGAAACGTCCGATAGAGCGTTGCGTAAACGGTCCAGAGTTTCTCTATCGGGAAATTGCTGCCGAACAGGCAGCGATCCGCGCCAAACGCCGCGACGGTCTCGCCGATGATGAACCGCATCAATTCCTCGCGGCAGGCATGGACGAAAGTCCCTAGGCCCGAAAGCTTGACATGGACGTTGCGGCAATCCGCCAGCGCGTGCATGCCCTCGCGCCACAGCCGCAATCCGTCCGCCGACATGTCCTCGAGCATGCCGGCATGCTCCAGCACGAACACCGTATCCGGGAATGATTTCGCAAGCCGCGCGCCATCGGCCATCTGGCTTGCGAAAATCTGGATTTCGAATAGCAGCCCATGATCGGCAAGTTTCGCAAACCCGCGGCGCCATGCCGCATCGTTCATCAGATCGGGACGTGGCGCGAAGCGGTACTGCGGATTTTGGTGCCAATGCAGCTGCTGGCGGATGCCGCGCGTCACCGGCAGTTTTGCGAGGCGTGCGAGCAGCGATCCGGCATCGTCACTGGCCAGATCGGCGTGGGCGACGCAGGCATGCGGCCAGCCGGTTTCGTCGGCAACCGATTGCACCCAGCGCGCTTCGTCATAGCTCTTGCCCGCCGTCCAGTTGGTCTGGACATACACCGACTTGACGACATCGCAGGCCTTGAGGTCGCCGCGGTATTCATCGATCGTGTAGTCGCGGCAGATCGGCTGATAGGGCCCGAAGATGCGCGGCACCTGCGGCCCCGACAGCCACGGCAAATCGTCGAGCCGCCAGATATGGTGGTGCGCGTCGATCGTCGGAACTGACTTCATCGCGTCGCTCAAGCTACTTCTTGGTGGCGCCGGAAGGGATCGTGGAGGATCCGAAAATCTCCGCGGCAATCTGATTGGTCTCGATCGCAGCCGGAATGCCGCAATACATCGCGACCAACAGCAGCAAATCCTGCACCTGCGCCGGCGTACATCCATTCGAAAGCGCGCCCTTGGCATGGACACGGAACTCGGCCGGCCTGCCGCTGGCAGCCGTGATGGCGAGCATGACAAGGCTGCGGGTCGAATCTGGAGAGCCCTTCCCGCTCCCAGACATCGCCATAGACATAGGCGTTGATGATATTTTGCAGCGGCGCGCCGAATTCGCCGGAAGCGCGCCATCCGCTTCTCGACGTCGGCCTCGCCAAACATCTTTTTGCGCCGGCGCAGGCCGCGCGCGTATAATTCGCTGGTATCCGCCATATTGCCCTCACCGAGATTGCCTTCCCATTTATACGGATAAATCGGGAGCGGCTCAATCCTGCAGGCTTCGATACGGCCGACATCGCCTTGCATTCGGTGCCTAATTTGTCCGTATAAATCAGTAAAAGCGGCTGGCGGGGGGAGGAATGATCCGGTGAAGACACGATTGGGCTTTCTCGCCGCGCTCGTGCTGCTGGGAGTTGCGATGCCGCACGCCTTTGCGGCCGACGACAACTACCCGACACGGCAAATCAAGATCATCGTGCCGTTTCCCGCCGGCGCCGGCCCGGACAAGTCGCGCGCATGCTCGGCCAGCATCTGCAGGACGCGTTCGGCCAGACCGTCTTGATCGAGAACCGGGCCGGCGCGCTCGGCAGCATCGGCGCCCAGGAAGTCGCGCGCAGCGCGCCGGACGGCTACACGCTGCTGATGGGGACCAACACCACCCAGGCCAGCAACGTCGCGATGCTCAAGAACCTTCCCTACGATCCGGTCAAGGATTTCGCCCCGGTGATCCGAACCATCACCACCGCCATGGTGCTGCTGGTCAAGCCGGACTTTCCGGCCAAGGATCTTCCGCAGTTCCTCGAATATGCCAAGGCCCATCCCAACCTGACCGCCGGCTACGGCTCCGGCGCGTCGCAGATCTCGATCGGGCAGTTGCAATCCCGCGGCGGCCTGTCGGTGATCGCGGCGTCCTATCGCGGCGTGCCGCAGGCCATCACCGACGTCATGGCCGGCGCGATCGATCTCACCTTTGCGCGATTTCTCGCTGGCGATCCCGCAGATGCAGGGCGGCACGCTGCGCGGCATCGGCGTGACCTCGCCAAAGCGAAACGAGCTGACGCCGGAGCTTCCGGCGCTCGCCGAGGCGATGCCGGGCTTCGAAGCCACGATCTGGTATGGTCTGCTGGCGCCCGCCAACACGCCGGACGCCATCGTCAACAAGATCTATGCCGAAAGCGAAAAATTCCTGTCGATGCCGGAGACCAAGGAGAAGCTCGCAAATGTCGGCGTGATCGGTGTCCACCGATGCCGCCGGCCGAATTCGGCGCTTTCATCCAGAGTGAAATCGTCCGGTGGTCACGCGATGTCAAGGCGGCCGGAATTGAAGCCTCAATAGCTGACGCGGCCGCATGAAGGCTGATGCACCGAGTCGGAATCATCGGACTTGGCCTGATGGGCACGGCGATGGCCGCACGGCCTGTCGACGGCCGGGCTTCCCGTCGTCGGGTTCGATATCGACGCTACGAGATGCAACGCGTTCAAGGCGGACGGCGGCGAAGTCGCGGTCTCACCGGGAGAATTGGCGAGGCGATGCCGGATCGCTATTGTCGCCGTCTACGACGCGGAACAGGTCTGACGCGCTGATTGATGAGTTGAAGGGCGACCTCACCGCATTCGCTGGTAATCTGCACCACGACATGCGCGCCGGACGAAATCGCCGAGATCGCACGACGCGCGGCCGATATGCCGGTATGGCGCTGGTGGAAGCGCCGATATCCGGCACCAGCGCCGAACGTGCGCGACGGCTCGGCCACGGCGCTGATTGCCGGCGAAGCCAAAAGCAATCGAAGCCGCCGGTGCTATCCTCGACATTCTCTGTCCGCGGCGGGTCAATGTCGGAAAGATCGGCGATGCCAGCCGCACCAAGCTCGCGATCAATCTGATCCTGCAAAACAACCGGGCGGCGCTGGCGGAAGGCATTGTCTTCGCCGAACGCCTCGGCCTCGATGCAGCTGCTTTCCTCGCTGCCGCGCGCGAGTCCGCCGCCTATTCTCGCGTGATGGACACCAAGGGAGAAAAGATGCTGACGCGGGATTTTACGCCGCAATCGCATATTGCGCAGACCCTGAAGGACGCCGAATTGATCCTCGATGAGGCGCGAGCGCGCGGGCTCCGCGCTGCCGATGACGTCGACGCAGGCCGGACTGCTGCGTGCCGCGATCGCGCTAAAGGGAGGCGACAGCGACAGCGCCGCCATCATCGAAGCGATCCGGCCTCGCCCGCACCGGCCTGGAGAATCGAACATGATCCATTGCGCGATTGTCGGCCTCGGCCGCTGGGGCCGCAACCTGGTTGAGGCCGCGCACGGCCACGGCCGCCTGAAATTGACCCGAGCGGTCGAGACCGACATCGAACGCGCGCAGAGGCTTTTGCGCCGAACATGAACTCGACCTGACCGCCGATTTCAACGCCGTGCTCGCCGACAACGCCATCGATGCCGTTCTGCTGGCCACGCCGCATTCGCTGCATCTGCCTCAGGTGATCGCCTGCGGCAGCCGCGCAGAAGCACGTATTCTGCGAAAAGCCGCTGGCGCTCCGCCGCGACCACGCCGCGCGGATGTTCGATGCCTGCCACGCGGCCGGTGTCGTCGCTCGCCGTCGGACACAACCGCCGGTTCTGGCCATCGATGCGGGCGCTGCGCGATATTGCCGGCGGCGGCGAGCTCGGCACCATCCTTCATGTCGAGGGCCACAACAGCAACGAGAACTCGGAAGCAATCACCGATGGCTGGCGGCTGTCGCCCGAGGAATCGCCCGGGCGGCGGGTTGACCGGCGCGGGACTGCATGTGCTCGATGCCTTTGTCAGCCTGCTCGGACCGGCGCGCCAGGTTTTTGCGCGGCTCAATTCGCGCGAGACCGGTCCGCCGCCCCGCGATATCAGCCGTGCTTTCGATCGATTTTGCGAACGGCGTCACCGGCACGCTGGCAACGGTGCGCGCGACGCCGTTCTACTGGCGGGTGCATGTCTTCGGCACCAAAGGCTCGGCCGAAGTGCTCGACGAGGCCACGCTGGTGCTGCGAAAATCCGGCGGCGCCCCGCAGGTGATGAAATATCCTGCCGATCGATACGTGCTTGCGCGCCGAGCTGGACGCCTTTGCGGATGCGATCGAGAACGGGCATCCATTCCCCGTGCCGCAAGACCGACGTGCTAGCAACGCTTGTCGGCGTTCGAGGCAGCGCTTTCACTCGATGAAGATCGGGACAACCGGTGACCTGCGATGGCGACGGCCTGAGGAAGCCCGAGAGCAAGCCGAAATCGTCGCGCTACCGCGACATCGCCGCCAAACTGCAGAAGGAAATCCGGCTCGGCCGCTATCCGATCGGAAATCTGTTGCCGACCGAGACCGAACTGATGGCGCGCTATTCGGCAAGCCGCCAGACCGTTCGCGAAGCGCTGCGGATCCTGATCGACCAGGGCCTGATCGTGCGGCGCGCCGGCATCGGCTCCGTCATCATCGCGACCGAGCCACCGGTGCTGTTCACCCACAGCGTCAAATCGCTCAGTGAATGGCTGCGCTATTCGAACGAAACCTATCGCGACGTCGTGCGTGCTGGCGAGATCGTCGCCGACCGCAAGCTTGCGGCGCTTCTGAAATGCGAACCCGGCAAGCACTGGTTTCTGATCGAGGCCATCCGCCGCGCCGATCAGTTCGCAGCACCGCTCGGATGGACCGAAATATACGTGCTGCGCAAATTCGCTGATGTCGTGAACCGCAGCGATCACGGCCGCGCGCCGGTGCACGAGCAGATCGCCAAGATGTTCGGCCAGACCACCGAATACGCCCAAATGGAAATTTTCGCGCGTAAGATGCCCGCGACACTGGCGCAGGCCGCTGCAGGTCAAGCCGGGTTCGCCGGCCCTGACCGTGGTGCGCCGCTATTACGGGCTGCGCGAGGAGTTGTTCGAGGTCACCGTCACCACGCATCCAGAAGGGCGCTACACCTACTCGATGGACATGCAGCGTTCGCTGCGGCCGCGGACGTGACGCGCCGATGTCGTCACGGTTAACGCTTGCGCCCGATCAATTGATGTTGCCGGAATTGTGATTGCCGAACGGCTCAAAAAGCCGACGGCTGCTTGGTCGATTGGAATACAGACCACATCTTCGATATCTACTCAGATGATTCGATGCTCCGAATCGCTCAAACCTTACGAATTCCTTCTTCGGCATGAACCTGCAGACAAAAATAAACCTCGCGGCATGCGATCGCGATCTCAGGCTCGACTTCGCTCGCGGACTGGCGATCTGGTTTCTGTTTCTGGACCACATTCCCCACAACGCCGTCAGCCTGCTGACGATGCGGAATTTCGGGTTTAGCGGCGCGACCGACCTGTTCATATTTGCGACGGGCTACGCGGTGGCGATGTTCTACGGAAAGATGCTGCTGGAGCGCGGGCTCGTGGTCACGGCGACCCGCATCTTCAAGCGCGTGTGGCAGCTCTATGCCGCTTACATCGTCCTGTTCGTCATTTATGTCGACACCATCCCCTATGTGGCGGCCCAATATGCCGCGCCCGAGATCATCGGCGAGTTCAATGTCAGCGGGATCATCGATCATCCGATCCGGATCCTGATCCATGGTCTCTTGCTGCAGGCCAAGCCGCTCAATCTCGATGTGCTGCAATTGTTCATCGTCCTGATGGCGCTGTTTCCGCTGGCGCTGTGGGGAATGTTTCGCTGGCCGAACCTGACCATGACCGGATCGATCGCCCTCTACCTGGCCGCGCGTGAATTTGACTGGAACCTGGCTGCGTTTCCCGATGGCCGCTGGTACTTCAACCCGTTTTGCTGGCAACTGCTTTTCGTGCTCGGCGTCTGGTGCGCATTGGTCGGTGCGAGGCTGACGCGCGCGGCCTCGAATGTTCCGCTTCTGCGCATCGCCGCCCTGCTTTACCTGCTGTTCGCCTTGGTCATCACGATCGCGGGGAAGAACCCGGCGCTCGCAAGCTTGATTCCGGACTGGCTGATCGGCTCGTTCCTGCCCAACGACAAGGAAAATCTGGCGCTCTACCGCGTGCTTCATCTGCTCGCTGTGGCTTTCCTGTTCACGCGCGTCGTTGCAAACAACGCGCGCGGGTTCGGCTGGAAAATGTTGCAGCCCGTGCTGATCTGCGGCGAGGAATGGCTTGCGGCCTTCTGCGCCGGCGTCTTTCTATCATTTGCCGGACATCTGTTCCTGATCACGGGGCCGAACTCGGTTGCCATGCAGGTCTTCGTCAGCGCCGCCGGCATCTCGATCATGACCTGCGTGGCCGCTTACGTATCCTGGTCGAGGCGGCAGGATTATAAATCGCCCCTCGGCGCGCGATCCTGACACCATCGGCAAGTCTGCATGAGTTGGCGCATCGCATCTGCGCGCCCGGGAAACGCCAGGCCAAGCCGAATCGCCTTTTAAGCCGAATCACCTATAAGGAATTGCAAGGTCACTCGAACCCGCCGGCACCTCCTTAAGATGAATGCGAGCGCCCGTCCCAGCAACAAAGCCGTTCGCAAGGGTTTGGCGCATCTCAATGCCGGGCGTGTCGACGATGCCGAGCGGCTGTTCCGCAGCGTCCTGAAATCCGAGCCTGATAACCCGGACGCCAACCACGCGCTTGGCACATTGGCCGTCCGCCAGGGGAACCTTCCGCTGGCGTTGCGTTTTCTGACGGCGGCGTTGCAGGCCAACCCCAGGGAGGCCTGCCACTGGCTCTCGTTCGCGGAAGCATTGTTGCAGTCGGGCTCGATCGGCGACGCCCGTGCCGTGATCGAAAAAGCCGCGGTGCGGTTCTCCGGCCCCGAGATCGCGGCACTGCGGCTCAAGGTCGATCACAGCGAGCTCTACCAGCGCGCAGTCGAGCACCACCGGGTGGGACGCTTCGCCGAAGCCGAACCGCTCTATGCCGCGATCCTGGCCGCCGATCCCGGCCACGCCGACAGTCTTCACATGATCGGCCAGCTCGCGGCCCAAACCGGTCGCGCCGAGGTCGGCATCCCATTGATCGAGCAGGCGATCCGGCTGAAAGGGGATGTCGCTGCGTTTTACTGCAGCCTCGGCAACGCGCTGGCGGCGCGCGGCAGGACCGACGAAGCCATACAAGCCTTTACGCGTGCGCTCGAGCTTAAGCCCGACTTCCCCGAAGCCCAGACCGATCTCGGCCATCTGTATCGGTCGCTCGGCTATCTGGACGAGGCCATCAAGCTATTCAAGGTCGCGATCGCGAGCGGGGTCAACACCGCCAACGCGCATAACAATCTCGGAGCGCTTCTGTTCAATGTTGGCAAGCTGGACGAAGCCATCGTCCACTTGACTGAAGCACTCAAGCAAAAACCAGAGCTTGCCGAAGCGCACAACAATCTGGGTAATGCATTCCGCGAGACCGGCCGGATCGATGAAGCCGTCCGGCACTATCAGGAGGCCCTTCGGCTCAAGCCCGGCTATGCGGGAGCGCTAAGCAATTTCGCGGGCACGCTCAAGTCGCAGGGCAAGATCGCCGAAGCCATCGAGAAATATCGTGCCGCTATCAGCCTGCAGCCGGACTTCATCGACGCGCATAATAATCTGATCATGCTGCTGGGCTACTCCGCCGAAGTTCCGCACCAGGAGCTGGTCGATCAGGCCCGCCGTTTCAATGGCGACATGGCTGCACCACTGCTGCGACGGCGTCCGTTCGCCAACGTGCCCGACCCCGATCGGCGGCTGCGGGTCGGATATGTCTCCGGCGATTTTCGCAACCACGCGGTCAATTATTTCTTCGAGCCGCTGCTGCAACATCACGAGCACCACAATTTCGAATTTTTTGCCTACGCCAACATGAACGCCGAAGACCAGATCACCACGCGTCTGAAGGGCGGGTTCGACCATTGGCGCCACATCCGCGCGCTCAGCGATGACGCGGCCTGCGACCGGATCGAGGCCGACGGCATCGATGTCCTGGTCGATATGTCAGGCCATATGGCCCTCAACCGCATCCTGATCTTCGCGCGCAAACCGGCGCCGGTGCAGGCGACCTGGCTCGGCTTCACCACGACCACGGGCGTGGCCGCGATCGACTACAGAATCACCGACCCTTACGCCGATCCGCCGGGCATGACCGAACATTACAACACCGAGACGCTGTGGCGCCTGCCGGCGACGTTCTGCGTCTATCAGCCCCGCGCCGGCATTGCCGAGCCGATCGATCATCCGCCGCGCGACGACAACGGCTTTGCCACCTTCGGCTGCTTCAACAATTTCACCAAGGTCAACGACCGCACGCTGAGACGCTGGGCCGAAATCCTCGCGCGCGCGCCGGAGGCACGGCTGCTGTTGGAAATCGTCGGCATCGACAGCGAAGAGTTTCGTCGCGAGACCGAGGCGCGGCTGGTGAGGCTCGGCCTGCCGCTCGATCGCGTGATCCTGGAGCCGCGCCGACGTTCCAACCAATATGTGCTCTACAACAAGATCGATGTGGCGCTCGATCCGTTCCCGTTCAACGGTGGTACAACATCGCTGGATGCGCTGTGGATGGGCGCTCCCGTCATCACCCTTGCCGGTGAATATTTCACGGCGCGCATGGGGGTTACGATCCTGAACAATGTCGGTTTGCCCGAACTGATCGCGCAGGATGAAGCCGCCTATGTCGATCTCGCCGTTCAACTGGCGACCGACGCTTCGAAGCTGCGCGCCATCAGGCACAATCTCCGGCAAACGATGGCGGCTAGTCGTGTGATGGACTTTGCAAGGTTCGCCCGCGACATCGAGGCCGCCTATCGCGGTATGTGGCAGGCGTGGTGCGCGAAGCAAACGGCGGCGGCTTCTTGACCAGGGACTTGCGCATCAGCGGCGAACGGTGACCGCCTCGATCGCCCGCCACAGCTCGATCGTATTTCGATACCGCTGATGCGGTGAGCGTTCCGCCGTCAGCATCTCCCGGCACAGCAATGACAGCACCGGCACGCGCCGGTCCTGCCCGCCGCTCGCCACGCCATCGAACGGGTCCCGCAGAGATAACTCCAGGCCGAGCGCCGGCGCGCCGATCGAAAACTCGGTTTTTGCGGAATTCGAATCGAGTTCGATTTCGCAGCGCGCGCCGTCGCCGCTCGTCAGCGTCGCACGCCAGCTTTCGGCTTCATCCGACAGCGCGGATGCGATGCTTGATGCCGATGCCCCGTCGAAGCCGAGATCGGCGAGCAGGCTGATCAACTGGATGCCGTAAAACCGCAGCACGCCGCCGCCCTGGGCATGAGACCGCTTCCAGTTCGATTGAACCGTCGCGTAATGATGCGCGCGGAAGTGCCAGCGAATCCCGATATCTCCGTGCGAAGCGGCAGCACGCGTGATCAGTTGCCGGCCCCAGCCGGTGAAGCCAAGGCAATAGCCGATGCGGACGATCTTGTCCGACGCCTCGAGCTTGTCTTGCAGATGCATCGCGGTGTCCGGATCCGGCGCCAGCGGCTTCTCCAGCACAAGGCGCTTTAGCTTTGGCCGGGCGAGAAGCTCGGCAATCAGTCCGGCCTGATCCGCCGGCCTGCGCGCGACCACGACGGCGCCAGCTCGATCGAGCGCGTCCTTTTCGTCCGCAACCCAAATGATACCGTCCGCAAGGCCGGACAATTCGGCACGGCCCTCGACGACGGCGCGATAGCGTTCGGGGAGAACGACGCGGCATTGCTCGCCCTGCAAGGCAGGAAGATAGCCGTAAAGGCCGAAGCCGGAACCCAGGATCGCGACGTTCATGCGGCAAAATCGCCGGGCGAGATAATGTGGATGATGTCGCCCGCGAAGCCGCGGCCGCGCAGGTAGGTCTCGATTTCGTCCGCGATGTGCCAGGCCATGTTGACCAACGGCTTGTCGTCCCTGGTTGCCGGGAAGTCGTTGTCCGAGAGAATTGGAATCCGCGTTCCCGGCACGACATGTCCGATCTTGCCGGAACCAGGCTTCTCGTAGATCGCGTCGATGCTGGCGCGCTCCAGGCTGAGCATCTTGATCGGGATCGCAGCGCGTCCCGGAAACGCCTTGGCCGCCAACGGCCCATGCTGCGCGACAGCGGACCTGATTTCCCCTGTCTTCTTCTCGCGCCAGCGCGCGATCGCCTCGGGCATGCGGGCGAGATCATCGCCAAAACCGCGCTCGTGCTCCAACAGTGGCGATGGCGCGGCGACTGTCGCGGCGGAATGGCTCAGAAACACACGAATGTTGCCACCGTAGCGATCCGGAAATTCGACATCAGTGACGACCATGTCGAGTGAACCCGCGATAAACGAGAACGACGTCGCGCTGTAGGTGCGCGGGTGCTCGTGATAGAATGTATCGAACTGCCGTTTGGCGATGATCGCGCCGAGATAATGATTTTCGATCACGATCCTGGCCTGTCGCCTTGACAGCACGCTTCAGGGCGCGGATGACGGCAGCGAGATCCTCGATATGCGCGAAGACATTGGTAAAGGTGATGATGTCGGGCTCGCCGAATTCGGCGGACGAAGTCTTGCGCCACCTCCTCGCCAAAAAAAGCGTTCAGCACCTGATGCCCGGAGGCGGATGCATCCTCGGCCGCGCCGGTCGGCTCGATGCCAAAGGTCATGGCACCATGCTCGGCGAAGATCGATAGCAGGCTGCCGTCATTGCAGCCGACATCCAGCACCTTCTTGCCTCTGAGATCGCCGTACTTTTCAATGCAGGCATCGACCAAACGCCGCATGCCGTTTAACACGTCAAGCGTCTGGCGCGACCGATAGTGATAGGTCGAGGGAAACAGGTCCTGCTTTGGCACCTGAAACCGCTGATGCGCAGTGCGGCAGCGATCGCAGAACTGGATCTCGATCGGATATTCCCTGCAAACCCTGATATCGCCGATCGGGACCAGATCGTCGCACATCGGATGCGCCCCGAGGTCGAGCACCGGTCGCAACGCCGCGGCTCCGCAGACTTCGCATTGGCCGATCTCGATCAGGCCGGGTTCGTTCATGGAGCGTATGCGACGGTTGTTTTCACCGCATGATCCAGCACGCGATCGATTTGCTCGAAGGTAGTCTCGCGCATGGCGCTGCCGGCGTCGAATTGCCCGTACCACTCGACCGTCATGTCAAGCGACTGCTCCAGCGATATCAGTGGGCGCCAGCCGAGTTCGGTCTTGGCCTTGCCGGAGTCAAGGCGCAGATAGGCCGCCTCATGGGGATGTTCGGCGGTATCGCAGCACCAACGTGCGGTCGCGCCCCATCGGCGAACCAGGTGATCCGCGACCTCGCCGACCGTGACCTCGCTCGAACTTTCCGGACCAAAATTCCAGGCTTGCGCAAATGCTTGACCATCGCTGATCAGTCTTTCCGCAAGCAGGAGATAGCCGAGCACGGGATCCAGCACATGCTGCCAGGGGCGGATAGATTTCGGATTGCGAATCCGAAGCGGCTCGTTGTTTCGGAACGCCCTGATGGCGTCCGGCACCAGGCGATCACTGGACCAGTCGCCGCCGCCGATCACATTGCCGGCGCGCACCGACGCCACCTGCGGCGCGGACGAAAAATAACTGCGCCGATAGCACTCGGTCACAAGCTCGGCGCAGGCCTTGCTGCTGCTATAGGGATCGGCGCCGCCGAGCGCATCGGTCTCAAGATAGACGCGGTCCGAACCGGTGTTGTCGTAGCATTTGTCGCTGGTGACGACGACAACCGCGCGGACGCTGTCGACCTGCGTTGCCGCCTCGAGCAGATGAACCGTGCCCATCACGTTGGTCATGTAGGTGTCGACCGGCGCCGCATAGGACCTGCGCACCAGGGATTGCGCCGCCATATGCAGCACGATTTCCGGACGAAACGCCGCGACCAGCGCCTTGACCGTCGCCAAATCGTTGACGTCGCCAACGCGATGCAGAAGGTCGTTCGCGGCCTCGGTCGCGCGGAAAACACCATCCTCGTGCTCCGGCGGCAACGCAAATCCGCAGACCTCGGCGCCGAGCCGATGCAGCAGCAACGTGGTCCACGCGCCCTTGAAACCGGTGTGGCCGGTCAGCAGCACGCGCCGGCCGCGCCAGAATTCCGGACTGATCACCATTTCCTCCACCGGGCATCGCCCGACGCCCAGCACTGCTCAAGGAAGGTCTTGTCCCGCAACGTGTCCATCGGATGCCAGAAGCCGCGATGGACATAGGCGCGCAAATCGTCGTTGCAGGCGAGCGCCTGCATCGGGCCTTCCTCCCACACCGTCTCGTCGCCGGCGATCAGTTCGCCGACCGTCGGCGAGAGCAGAAAGAATCCGCCGTTGATCCAGCCGCCGTCATCCTCCGGCTTTTCCCGGAATGACAGCACCCTTTCGCCCTCGACCGCGATCGCGCCAAAGCGCCGCGCCGGCCGCACCGCCGTGACCGTCGCCTGGCGGCCGTGGGCGCGGTGAAAGGCCAGCTGCGCCGCGATGTCGATATCGGCGACGCCGTCGCCATAGGTCAGGCCGAATATCTCGTCGTCTTTGACATAGCGGAGCGCGCGCTTCAGGCGGCCGCCGGTCTGCGTCTTATCGCCGGTATCGACCAGCGTGACCCGCCACGGTTCGGCGGTCTCGCGATGCACTTCCATGCGGTTTTCCGCGATATGGAACGTGACGTCGGACATGTGCAGGAAGTAATTCGCGAAATATTCCTTGATCAGATAGCCGTTGTAGCCAAGGCAGACGATGAAGTCGTTGAAGCCGTAATGGCTGTAGATCTTCATGATGTGCCAAAGGATCGGCTTGCCGCCGATCTCGATCATCGGCTTGGGCCGCACCGCGGTTTCCTCAGAAATCCGGGTTCCGAGACCACCGGCCAGAATGACGATCTTCATGCGATTGCCGCCAAGGTAAAGGCGCCATCGGGCGCGAATCAGCGCATGGCGACGCCGAAGACTAATACAGCCCGGGTCGGGCACCGCATCGAAGAATGACGGCGCTCGATCCTGACGCCGCGCAACAGGTGCTCGATCAAGACGCGGGCGCCGAGCCCCACGACGACATCGCTCGCCCAATGCGCCAGCACAACAACTTGGGTCGCGGCCGGTGCCCGCCGATGATCCGGGCGAGCTTTTTCCGCTCCGCCTTGCGGAACTGGAATTCCATGCCGCCGCCCACCTCTGCACCCGCGAGGTCCGTTCGAGCCGCGGCGTGGCCTTGTCAGCGAGAAAGCGGGCAATCGTCCGGTCCGCGGCCAGCGGTCGCGCATGCGGGACAAATCGACTGCAGCGGACATGGTCCCCAGGCCACAGTCAAACCAGGAAGTGCAATTATTTCCGAATGTTAATGCGACAAGCCGGTGGGGAACCGTTCAAAATGTCGTGGCTGTCAATGTCCCAAGGGCTGCAGAACAGGTAAACTCAGGCCACGTTGCAAAAGGCGCTCACGGCGCTGTTCTGATGGCAGGTTCATGGACCAACCCCTAAAGCCCCCGACCAAAGCTCGCCCCATCGAGCCTTCATCGAAAATCGAGCCGCGGCCGCGCCGCGGTTTCGTCCTGCCGTCCCTGGTGATCTTGCTGATCGTCGCCGGCGTCGTCTGGTGGACCCGGCAAGGAACGGCGCCGCAGCAAGGCGGCGCGGGCGCCGGGCGGGGAGCCGGCGCGCCGATGTCGATCGTTCCGGAAACAGTCGCCAAGGGAGATATTGGAATCAACCTCAATGCGCTGGGCACGGTGACCTCGCTCGCAACCGTCACCATCCGCACCCAGATCAGCGGCTATTTGATCCGCGTCGCCTTCAAGGAGGGCGACGAGGTCAAGAAAGGCGACCTGCTCGCGGAGATCGATTCACGGCCCTATGAAGCCGCACTCGCGCAACAGCGCGGACAGCTCGCGCGCGACGAAGCCTTGCTAAAAGGCGCGCAGGTCGATCTTGCCCGCTACCAGGGTTTGGCCGCGCAAAACGCCATCCCGCATCAGACGCTGGACACGCAGATCGCGCTGGTCGCGCAGGATCAGGGCACGGTCGAAGCCGACCGCGCCATGGTCAAGGCGGCCGAGGTGAACCTGAATTATTGCCGGATCCTGTCGCCACTCGACGGTCGCGTCGGACTGCGTCAGGTCGATCAGGGCAATTATGTCACCCCGGGCGACGCCAACGGCCTCGTCGTCATCACGCAAATAAAACCGATCAGCGTGCTGTTCACGGTGCCCGAGGACAATCTGCAGCCGATCGCAAAGCGCCTGCAGGCGGGCGCCGTGTTGCCCGCGACCGCCCTTGACCGCGCCGGCACCAACAAGATCGCCGACGGCACGCTGCAAACCTTCGACAGCCAGATCGACCCGACCACCGGCACGATCAAGCTGCGCGCGGTATTTCCGAACGATACGGAAGCGCTCTATCCCAACCAGTTCGTCAATATCCGCCTGTTGCTCGACACCCACAAGGACGTGACCACGATGTCGACGGCCGGAATCCAGCGCGGCGTGCCGGGGACATTCGTCTACCTCGTCAATGCCGACTCTACGGTATCGGTCCGAGCGGTAAAGCTCGGCGTGACCGAAGGCGATCGCGTGGAAGTGCTCTCCGGCCTGGCGCCGGGCGATCGCATCGTGGTCGACGGCGCCGACAAGCTGCGCGACGGCGCCAAGATCAACGTGCGGGCGGTGGCCGGCGCCAGCCCGCCGGCTGACGCCACCAAGGCGGCGGGCCAGAACAGCGGCCCGGACAAAGCCGGTGGCGACGGCAAGAAGCGCCGTTCGGACGACGGATCAAAGCAATGAACCCGTCACAGCCGTTCATCCTGCGGCCGGTGGCAACGACCCTGCTGATGATCGCGATCATGCTGTCGGGCATGCTGGCGTTCCGTTTCCTTCCCGTAGCCGCCTTGCCCGAGGTGGACTACCCGACCATCCAGGTCCAGACCTTCTATCCTGGCGCCAGCCCCGATGTGATGACCTCTTCCATCACCGCGCCGTTGGAGGTGCAGTTCGGCCAGATGCCGAACCTCAACCAGATGAGCTCGGTGAGCTCCGCGGGCGCGTCGGTGATCACGCTGCAATTCGGCTTAAGCATTTCGCTCGATGTCGCGGAGCAGGAAGTGCAGGCCGCCATCAATGCCGCCGGCAATCTCTTGCCCTCCGATCTGCCGGCGCCGCCGATCTACGCCAAGGTCAATCCGGCGGATGCGCCGATCCTCACCCTCGGACTGACGTCCAAGACCATGCCGCTGACGCAGGTGGAGGATTTCGTCGACACTCGCCTGGCGCAAAAGATCTCCCAGCTTCCGGGCGTTGGCCTCGTCAGCATCTCGGGCGGCCAGCGGCCGGCGGTGCGAATCCGCGCCGATATCCGCAAGCTCGCCGCCTACGGGCTTAACATCGACGATCTCCGTACCACACTCGGCAACGCCAACGTCAACACGCCGAAGGGAAATTTCGACGGCGCGATGCGCGCCTACACCATCAACGCCAACGATCAGATCCGCAACGCCAACGACTATAGATCGCTTATCGTCGCCTACAAGAATGGCTCGCCGGTTCGGCTCAGCGATGTCGGCGACGTCGTCGATGGCGCGCAGAACGACAAGCTCGGCGCCTGGATGAACGAAACGCCGGCGATCATCCTCAATATCCAGCGCCAACCTGGCGCCAACGTCATTTCCGCAGTCGAAGGCATCAAGTCGCTGCTGCCGCAACTGCAGGCCACGCTCCCCGCCGCGATCGACCTCAATATCCTGACCGACCGGACCATCACCATCCGTGCCTCGGTGCGGGACGTCGAATATGAATTGTCGCTGGCGGTGATCCTGGTGGTAATGGTGATCTTCGTGTTCCTGCGCTCAACGCGGGCAACGCTGATCCCGAGCCTTTCGGTGCCGCTGTCGCTGGTCGGCACGCTGGGGGCCATGTACCTGTTCGGCTTCAGCCTCAACAATCTCTCTTTGATGGCGCTGACGATTGCCACCGGCTTTGTGGTCGACGACGCCATCGTCGTGATCGAGAACATCTCCCGCTACATCGAGGAGGGCGACCCGCCGCTGCAGGCAGCGCTCCGCGGCTCCCAACAGATCGGCTTCACCATCATCTCGCTGACGGTATCGCTGATCGCCGTGCTGATTCCGCTGTTGTTCATGGGCGACGTCGTCGGCCGCCTGTTCCGCGAATTCGCGATCACGCTGTCGGTGACCATCCTTATTTCGGCGGTTGTCTCGCTAACATTGGTGCCGATGGCCTGCGCCAAGCTTTTGAAGGCTGAGACCGAAGCCCACGAAAACGCGTTCCAGCGTCTGAGCCGCGAGGGCTTCGATCGGGTGATTGCGATCTACGGCCACATGCTCAACTGGGTGCTGGACCGCCAGACCTTCACGCTTCTGATTGCGCTCGCCACCTTCGGGCTCACCGCCCTGCTCTACATCGTCATCCCCAAGGGGTTCTTCCCGCTGCAGGACACCGGCGTCATCCAGGCGATCTCGGAGGCGCCGCAATCAGTCTCCTACGCCGCGATGGCGGAGCGGCAGCAGCAATTGGCGAGCGTCATTCTCAAAGACCCCGAAGTCGACAGCCTGTCGTCGTTCATCGGCGTCGACGGCACCAACACCACGCTCAACAGCGGCCGCCTACTGATCAATCTGAAGCCGCACGAGCTGCGCAAGAGCGACATTGCAACCGTGATGCAGCGCCTGAAGGACGCCACGGCGTCGCTGACCGGCATCACCCTCTACATGCAGCCGGTGCAGGACCTGACCATCGAGGGCACCGTCAGCCGGACGCAATACCAGTTCATCCTGCAAGATGCCGATCCGGTGCAACTCGCCGAATGGACGCCAAAGCTGGTCGACAAGCTGAGGACGCTTCCGGAGCTCGGCGACGTCGCCAGCGACATCTCGGCGCAAGGGCTTTCCGTGTTCGTGCAGATCGATCGCGACCAGGCGGCGCGCTTCGGCATTACGCCGGCCACGATCGACAACGCGCTCTATGATTCGTACGGCCAGCGCATCGTCTCGACCATCTTCACCAACTCGAACCAGTACCGCATCATCCTCGAGGCCGATCCTGCCCTGCAGAATTCGCTGGAGGCCCTGTCGAACATCTACCTCCCCTCCTCGGTCGGCTCTACGCCGGTGCCGCTCGCGGTGATGGCGAAGATGCGCGAGGAAACCGCGCCGCTGCAGATCTCGCATCTCGGCCAATTCCCCTCCGCCACCGTGTCCTTTAACCTGGCGCCGGGCGCAGCCCTCGGCGATGCCGTGACCGCGATCAAGCAGGCCCAGCTCGATATCGGCGTGCCGCTCGGCGTCATCACCAGCTTTCAGGGTGCGGCACTCGCGTTCCAGTCGTCGCTCTCCAATCAGCTTTTCCTGATCCTGGCCGCAATCGTCACCGTCTATATCGTGCTGGGCGTGCTCTATGAGAGCTTCATCCATCCGATCACCATCCTTTCGACGCTGCCGTCGGCCGGCATCGGCGCGCTGCTGGCGCTGATCCTCGCCGGCCATGACCTGACCATCGTCGCGATCATCGGCATTATCCTCTTGATCGGCATCGTGAAGAAGAACGCGATCATGATGATCGACTTCGCGCTCGATGCCGAACGCAACGAGGGCAAGCCGCCGCGGGAGGCGATCTATCAGGCTTGCCTGCTGCGATTTCAGACCGATCATCATGACGACGATGGCCGCCGTGCTCGGCGCCCTGCCGCTGATGGTCGGCACCGGCGCGGGTTCGGAATTGCGGCATCCGCTCGGGATTTCCATCGTCGGCGGCCTCTTGGTCAGCCAGATGCTGACGCTGTTCACGACGCCGGTGATCTATCTCTGGTTCGACCGCCTGGCGCTGCGGTTCTCCGGGCGGAGCGATGCTGCCGACCAAATCAGCGGGTCGCCCTAGGCCATGGAACCGTCAACACCCTTTATTCGCCGGCCGGTCGCAACGACGTTGCTGACGTTCGGGCTTGCGGCGGCGGGAGCGGTGGCGTTCTTCAAGCTGCCGGTCTCGCCGCTTCCGCAGGTGGATTTTCCGACCATTTCGGTACAGGCGACGTTGCCGGGCGCAAGCCCGCAGGACGTCGCAACCACGGTCGCAAGCCCGCTCGAACGACATCTCGGCCAGATCGCCGACGTCACCGAGATGACCTCCTCGAGCACGGTGGGCTCTACGCGGATTACGCTGCAGTTCGGCCTGAACCGCGACATTAACGGCGCGGCGCGCGACGTGCAGGCCGCGATCAACGCGGCCCGCGCCGACCTTCCGACCAGCCTGCGATCCAACCCGACCTACCGCAAGGTCAATCCGGCCGACGCGCCGATCCTGGTCCTTACTCTGACGTCCGACACGCTGACCCGCGGCGATCTCTATGACGCGGCTTCAACCGTGCTGGCCCAGAAGCTGTCGCAGGTCGAGGGGATCGGCGAAGTCGCCGTCAGCGGCAGCTCGCTGCCCGCGGTCAGGGTCGATCTGATCCCTCAGGCGCTCTACAAATACGGCATCGGTCTTGAGGACGTGCGGGCCGCGCTTGCGAGCGCCAATGCGCACAGTCCGAAGGGCGGGATCGACGTCGGAGACCAGCGGTACCAGATCTACGCCAACGACCAGGCCAACAAGGCCGTCGACTACCAATCGCTGATCGTCGCTTACCGGAACGGCGCGGCGGTGCATCTTGCCGATGTCGGCGAGGTCACCGACTCCGTCGAAAATCTCCGCAACGCCGGGCTTGCCAACGGCAAGCCGGCGATCCTGATCATCCTGTACCGGCAGCCGGGCGCCAACATAATCTCGACCGTCGACAACGTCAGGGCGTTGCTGCCGCAGCTTAAGGCATCGATTTCGCCGGCGATCGACGTGGGATTGGGTGTCGACCGTTCGACCACGATCCGCACCTCGCTGCGCGACGTCGAGCGCACCCTTGTCCTCGCCGTGCTGCTGGTGATCATCGTCGTCTTCGCCTTCTTGAGAAACCTGCGCGCGACATTCATCCCCGTCGTCGCGGTCTCGGTATCACTGGTCGCCACCTTCGGCGTCATGTATCTGATCGGCTATAGTCTCGATAATCTCTCGCTGATGGCGCTGACAGTTGCGACCGGCTTTGTGGTCGATGACGCCATCGTGGTGCTGGAAAACGTAACCCGCTACATCGAGGACGGACAGTCGCCGCTTGAAGCGGCGCTCAAGGGCGCCAATGAGGTCGGCTTCACCGTGCTCTCGATGAGCATCTCGCTGATTGCCGTCTTCATCCCGATCCTGCTGATGGGCGGCATCGTCGGCCGCCTGTTCCGCGAATTTGCGATGGTGATCTCGATATCGATCCTGATCTCGCTTGCGGTCTCGCTGGCAACGACGCCGATGATGTGCGCCGTGCTGCTGAAAGGCCATACCGGCGAACGGCACGGCAGGCTCTATCGGACAAGTGAGCGCTTCTTCGAGGCGATGCTGGATTTCTATCGGCGCACCCTGACGTCGGCGCTCGAGCACCCGCGATCGGTGATGCTGATCCTTGCCGCGGTGCTGGGCCTCAATTTCTATCTCTACAACATCATCCCCAAGGGTTTCTTTCCGCAGCAGGATACCGGGCGGATCGTCGGCAGCATCCAGGCCGACCAAAGCATCTCGTTTCAACTGATGCAGCAGAAGCTGGCGCAGTTCGTTACCATCATCAAGAAGGATCCCGCAGTCGAAACCGTCGTCGGTTTCACCGGCGGTGGCCAGACCAATTCCGGCTTCATGTTCATGTCGCTAGTTCCGCTCTCGGAACGCAAAATCAGCGCCGATGGCGTCATCGCGCGGCTGCGGCGTGAGATGGCGGTGGTACCCGGGGCGACGCTGTTCCTGCAGTCGGTGCAGGACATCCGCGTCGGCGGCCGGGCCAGCAACGCGCAGTATCAGTACACGTTGCAAGGCAACTCGTTCGAAGAGCTCAACGAATGGTCGCCAAAGATCGCAGCCGCCCTGCAAGGCGACCCAAATCTAGCCGACGTCAACAGCGACCAGCAGAACAAGGGGCTCGAATCCGACCTGGTGATCGACCGTGACGCCGCGGCGCAGCTCGGCGTCACCGTCAGCCAGATCGACAACACGCTCTACGATGCCTTCGGCCAGCGTCAGGTTTCCACCATCTACGTCGCGCGCAACCAATATCACGTGATCATGGAGGTGGCGCCGCGCTACTGGCAAAACCCCGAGACGCTGAAGGATGTCTACGTCTCGACCTCCGGCGGTTCGGTTGGCGGCTCGCAGGCGACCAATGCGGTGGCAGGCACGGTAGCGACCAGCTCAAAATCGACCGCGGCAACCTCCGCCAATGCGCAGGCGGCGCGCAATCTTGCCACCAACTCGATCGGCTCGACGGGCAAGGGCATCGCCTCGACGGGATCTGCGGTCAGCACCAAGCAGGAGACCATGATCCCGCTCTCGGCCGTCGCCCGCTTTACCCAGGGCGCGACCCCGCTCGGGGTCAATCATCAGGGGCTATTGGTCGCCAGCACCATCTCGTTCAATCTGCCGGCGAACGTCTCGCTGAGCACCGCGGTCGCCAGCATCGAGGCAACCATGAATCGGATCGGCGTGCCCGCGACGATCCGCGGCACGTTCCAGGGCACGGCGAAGGCGTTCCAGGATTCGCTGAGCAATCAGCCCTTCCTGATTCTTGCGGCGCTGGTCACGATCTACATCGTGCTCGGCGTGCTCTACGAAAGCTATGTTCATCCGCTGACGATCCTTTCCACGCTGCCGTCCGCCGGCGTCGGCGCGCTGCTGGCGCTGATGGCGTTCAATACTGAATTCAGCATCATGGCGCTGATCGGCGTCATCCTTCTGATCGGCATCGTCAAGAAGAACGCGATCATGATGATCGATTTCGCGCTCGATGCCGAACGAAAGCGTGGCATGAGCCCGCTCGATGCGATCCGCGAGGCCTGCCTGCTCCGCTTCCGGCCGATCATGATGACGACCATGGCCGCCATGCTCGGCGCGCTTCCGCTCGCCCTCGGCCTGGGCGAAGGCGGCGAGCTTCGCCAGCCGCTCGGCATTGCAATCGTCGGAGGTTTGATCCTGAGCCAGATGCTGACGCTTTATTCGACACCTGTGATCTATTTGTATCTAGACAGGTTCCGCCTCTGGAGCCAACGTCTCCGAGGTGGCGGCGCGGCACCGCATACGCCCGGGCCTTCACTGCAACCGGGCGAGTAAATGCCGACAATTACGTCAGTTCTGTACTTTCGGCGAAGCCGGGCCCATGCCCGAATCAAGGGCCCGCGCGCGAAGCTTTCCGGCAAATGGCGCGGCGTCGCCGCGCTCGCGGCGCTGGCGCTTGGCCCGGCCCTGTCCGGCTGCATCCTCGGATCCGAGCGGCCGGAACTCAATCTCGACATGTCCGATACCTACCGCACGGCACCCAGAGGCAATGCCGATGCGGCCGTGCCGGTGCTGGACTGGTGGCGCGGCTTCCGCTCCAGCGAATTGACCTCGGTGATGGAGGCGGCCCAGATCTACAATCTCGACATCGCGGTCGCGATCGCCCAGATCGTGCAGGCCGACGCGCTGGTCGGCGTGTCCGGCGCGCCACTTTTGCCGTCGGTGTCGGGAAATGCGAGCGCCGAGGCCCTGCGCACGGCCGGCAAAGATACCCAGCTCTACAATGTCAACCTGTCCGCAAGTTACATGCTGGACTTCTGGGGCAAGAACCGCGCGACGCTTTATGCCGCCGAGGAGAATGCGACGGTGGCGAGGTATAACCGCGAGATCGTCACGCTGACGACGATCGTGACCGTCGCCAATACCTATTTCCAGATTCTGGCGGCCCAGGATGAGTTGCGCGTCACCCGTCAGAATCTGGCGGCGGCCGAGCGGATCCTCGGTCTCATCAAGAATCAGTTCAATGGCGGCACGGCTTCGCAGCTCGACCTGTCGCAGCAGGAAGCGCTGGTCGCGACCGAGCGCGCCGCAATCCCCCCGCTCGAAGTCACGTTAGGACAGAATATCGACGCCCTTGCCGTATTGGTCGCGCGTGCGCCGGCGAATTTTACCGTACATGGCGGAACGACGCGGCAGATCGTGGTGCCGCGCGTCACTCCTGGCCTGCCGTCGGAACTGCTCTATCAGCGGCCGGACATCCGCCAGGCTGAGGCGCAGCTCGCCTCCTCCAATTTCAGCGTCGAAGCCGCACGCGCCGCGTTCTTTCCGCAGATCTCGCTGACGGGCACCACCGGTTTCCAGAGTGCGGCGCTGGCGTCGCTGTTCACGCCCGGCGCGTGGGTCTACACGGCGGCGGCCTCGCTGGCCCAGCCGATCTTCGACGGCTTTCTGCTGGAGAGCCAATTGAAGCAGGCAAAAGGCGTGCAACTGCAAAACCTGCAGGCCTACCGCAAGGTCGTGCTCTCCGCATTCTCCGACGTCGAGAAGGCGCTGCTCGCTCTGCAGAAATTTACACTGCAGGAGCGCCTGCAAAACGATGCTGTTACCGCCTCCCGCAAGGCGTTTGATGTCGCGGAAACCCAGCTGCGCGGCGGCACCGTCAGCCTGATCGTGGTCCTGCAGACACAGCAGACGCTGTTCACGGCGGAGAATAATCTGGTGCTGGTTCGGCTGAACAAGCTTTTGGCCGCGAGCAGCCTGTTCCAGGCGCTGGGCGGCGGCTGGACGCCAAGCGGCACGCTGGTGTCGTTGCAACAATGAAGCTGGAGCGACGTTTGAGAAGCCGGATCTTGACCATGGCAGTGACGTTGATGCTGGCGATCGCGGGCGCCGCGCATGCACAGCAGGCCGTCATTGCCGATCCAAACCGCATCCCGCTGACGTTCGGCATGAATGCCGAGCAAGCCTCGTTCGCGCTGGGCGTGCCGTTGAAATACGTCCGCGGCCGCCCCGGCGATGAGCTTTTTCTCGCTCTTCCAAACGTCAAAGGCATGACATTGTCGTACCGAAGCGACGGGCTTTATCTGCAGTTCCGAAGGGGAAAGCTGACGGGCTGGAAAGGCGATTGGGGAACGATCCGGCCTTGATGCGACGGGGAGCGCCAACATGATCACACTGCGACATGCGATAGCGGCCGCGACCGCCTTCGCCTGCTTGCTTGTTTCCTTGGCGGCAACGCCGGCCTTGGCCGGAGATTACCGCGTTCTGCGCTACGGCAACACCAGCGGCTGGTACTATGACGGGCGTGACGACGACCGCGACTTTCCTACCAACGGCTTCTTCCCGGGCAATTTCGCCGCCGATCCCTCAAGCGCCTGGATCGGCGCCGCCGGACTATTCGGCAGCAATCCCTGGCGCTCCGCCACGCCCTACCCGTCGCAGGTCGTCATCGGATCGGCGCAGTCATATTGCGCCCGGCGCTATCGCTCCTATGACCCAGTATCGGGCACATTCGTCGGCCGGGACGGGTTGCGCCACCCCTGTTAATTCGTGGTTTCCGCGGGTCCCCTCAGCGCCACATCGTGGGGGCGTCATCTAGGGCTTCGCGGCCCGCCTCTTTCAGGTCGTCGACCGACCACTCGCCTTTCGCGGCGGCTTCCAGGATCTTGGAAGCAACACGGGTTCGCGTCGATGTTTCGAGTTGCGGGATGTTCTCGCACAGCTCCTCGAGGACAGCGCGCAACAACGCGGCCGTTGCGGGATCGAACATGGAGGCTCTCCAACCCGAGATTCGCGTGGTGAAGCGGGTTTAGTCGCCGCCGATGTCAGCCATGTAAAGCTCACGAAGATTTCAGAAAACCGACCAGCCTTTCGGAACCGGCACGGCTGTCAGGGCGTTTCATATCGGGACTTGCGGGGCCGGCTATGCGCACCAAAAAGCCGCCAGGACTGATCTCGCCCACGGGGCTGACAAAGCTCGTCGGCCACGCCGCCATGGGCGTCGCAATGGGGCTCCTGTTCGCGCTGGTGGTGACACTCATCAATCCATCGGGCATCGTCATTTTTGCCGGAGACGGCGCGAACCCGGACCACACCGTGTCGCTGGGCGCCCTCGTCCTGACCTTTGCCATCGGAGCGACATTGACCGGCGTCGTCTTCATGATGACCGAGAACAACAATTCGTAAGATCCCTGCACCCCGGTCCGTGACATCCATCGCGAGGACTCATGACAACCATTTTTTTGCGAACGGCGATCAACATCGCGCTTTTGGCCGGACTGGCGACATCGCCGCCGCCGCGCGCATGGGCTGAGGATGCGCCGCCATCGAAGCTGGTGGCTATACCGCCCGACAAGGACACCGACATCAAGTTCTACGCCGCCGACGGGTCGGTCGTCACCGGCACCGATGCGCTGGCCCGCATGCCGGGCGCCGACCTCACGCTCTGGGTCGCCGGCAACCAGTTTTTCGCGATGGACGAGGTGATCGGCGCCTTCAGGCGGGGCGAGCCGGGACTGTCCGTCGGACTGATCACGCTGCCCCCGGGCTTGATTGTTTCGGCGATCCTTGCCGGCGGCTGGGTCTATAAGGGTCACGAATACGCCGCCACGCCCGACATCTATGCGTCCGTGAATTTGGGCCATCTCAAGCGATTGAAGGCGGCTGATCTGATGAGCCAATATGCCGTCTACATGCATAACGAGCTGCAGATCCTGGTCGCGAAGGGCAACCCGAAGAACGTCGCGGGAATAGAAGATCTGGTCCGCGGTGACGTCAAGACATCGATGCCAAACCCCGTCAATGAAGGGATCATGCAGTTCTATGCCCGCAAGGTGCTGGAGCAGCACAACATCTGGCAGAAGATTTCCGACGGAAGGGAATGCGTGTCGTGCCAGACCACGGCCAACAACTGGTTCACGGCGGTTCATCACCGCGAAACTCCGGCGCGAATCCGAGATGGGACATCGGACGCCGGCATCGTCTGGAAGACGGAGGTGCTGGAGGTGCAGCGCCGTGGCGCCAATGTGGATGCGGTCGAACTGCCGCCGTCCGATAGCCTGCGAGCTGACGTCGCCTACGCCATCGGCATCCTGACCAACAGCAAGCACAAGGAAATAGCCGATCGCTATCTCGCCTTTGTCGGCAGCGAGGCGGGACGGGCGGCTTATGCAAAATTCGGCTTTGTAAATGCGACGGCCGAGGAATTGCGCCCAAAGCCGATCGACTGAGGCCGGTCATCGGAGGGGGCGGAGCCCCGTCGGGGGCGCGTTCTCGATTGAAATAGCGGCCATGTCAGATACTCTTAGAAGCCAATTTCTGCTGTAATTTGAATACCGACGAGAGATTTTATGCGGTTTTTTTTCGCGCTGCTGTTGTCCGGCGTCCTGGGATTGCTCGCGAATTCGCAAGCGCTGGCAGCCGCGCGTTCGGTCAAAGTCGCGCTCGTGATCGGCAATGCTAAATATCCCGACAATGAGTTCGTCTTGACTGACGTCGTCAATGACACGCAGGATATTGCCGATGAGCTGAAGCGGGACGGTTTTGACGTCGACAAGCAAATCAACCTGACCGGCTATGCGATGCGGCAAGCGCTCGACCGGTTCTATGGCAAGATCGAGCAAGATAACGTCGCGCTGATTTTCTTCGACGGATTTGGCGTCCAGTCGGGGCGCCAGACTTACCTGCTGCCCGTCGATGCGCAGATCTGGACCGAAGCCGACGTCACGCACGACGGGTTCAATCTCGAGACCATCCTTGACGAGATGAACAACCGCGGCGCGTCGGTCAAGATCGCGCTGCTGGATGCATCGCGCCGTAATCCCTTTGAACGGCGCTTTCGGCGTTACTCCGCAGGCCTAGCTCCGGCCGTGACCCCGAGCAACACGCTTGTGATGTACTCCTCGGCTCTCGGCTCGGTCACCAGCAACACCAAGAATGATCACAGCCTGTTTGCGACCGAGCTGCTCAGGGAAATACGCACGCCAGGCGTCAGCGCGGAGCAGGCGCTGAAGAACACGCAATTAGGCGTCATCAGCGCCACCAAAGGCGAGGAGCAGGTGCCCTGGCTATCATCCTCGCTAACATCGGCCTTTTCGTTTACCGCCAGCACCGGTCCCGTGGTGGAAACGCCTACGCCCAAGCCGGAGCCGGCATGCGAGGTTGCGATGCCGGTGCCCGCGCCGAGTGCGGACGACCTTGCCAACGATCCGAAGATCAAGCAAATGAGCCGCCGCATTGCCGGCGACCGGAATGATCAGATCGCTATTTACCGGCGAGGACAGCTCTATGCGGCTAAGCGTGCCTACGCGCTGGCCGCGCAAGACTTCGCCGAGGTCATACGAATAAATCCGAAGGATTTCGAGGCCCACAACAATCGATGCTTGACCCTTGCCGCGGTCGACGATTTGCAGACAGCACTAAAGGATTGCGACGAGGCTTTGCAGATCAATCCGGGATTCGACCTTGCGCTGGACAGCCGGGGTCTGGTGAATTTGAAGCTCGGCAAGTATGCCGACGCGATCGGGGATTATTCTGCCTCGCTTCAGAAGAACGGGCGTTCCGTATCGTCGCTGTTCGGACGCGGCATTGCGACCAAGCGCACCGGAGGCGACGGATCGGCTGACCTCGATCTGGCACAATCCATGGACAAGGATATCGCCAGGGAATTTGCAGGCTACGGCGTCACCGAATGTATCGGGAAACCGACGCCGTAGACCTGTCGCTGTGAAGCCTACGCGCCCTTCTCGCACTTCTTCATGAAGCTCGTCTTGGCAGCGCCCGCCAACGGCTTGCCGTCGGAGCTCACCGCCTTGGTCGCGCACTGATCGGCCATGCACTTCTTCATGAACGACGTTTTTGCTGCACCTGCGAGCGCCTTGCCGTCCTTGCCGATCGCTTTGGTTTCACAGGATTCTTGCGCAAAAGCCGAACCGATCGCCAGCGTCGCGATCACTGAGGCCAGAACAATGCTTCTTACCATGGGTGTCCTCCCGACATCGTGGAACCGGAATTTGAGCGCAGAACGATCACGCGATCAAGCCCCTTCGGGCGATTACGCACGCAACCGATTGCAGAGCAGCAAACGACGCGGCACCGGGGCGTCTTCGTCATCGGTTGACGAACGCGTGACATGGCACGTCTTGCCGCCGGCATGCCGCATTTCCTTTGCTAAACTTCCGTTGCGCGGTCCTACCCAGAAACAAAAACACAGGGAGGAAAATGTCATGACCACACGCCGTGATTTTCTCAAGGGCGGTGCGGCCGCCGCCACCGGCATCGTGTTCTGCAGTTGCGGCCTCCTCAAAAGCGCGCACGGCCAGGAGCCGGCACGGCAAAAACTCCCGATCATGGTCGACGGAAAACGGGTCAAAACCATCGACGTGCATGCTCATTGCCAGTTCCGCGAAGCCGGCGCGCTGCTCGGTGAAGAAGGCGCCAAGCTCCAGCTTCCTCCGGTCAACCGCGCAGAGGAAGCTTTCGTCGAGATCGACCGGCGGCTCGCCATCATGGATTCGCAGGCCATCGACATGGAGGTGTTGTCGATCAATCCGTTCTGGTACGACCGCGATCGCGATCTCGCGGCCCAGATCGTGAAGATCCAGAACGAGAAGCTCGCCGAACTTTGCGCCTCCAAACGCGATCGCTTCGCGGGCTTTGCGTCGCTGACATTGCAGGCGCCCGATCTTGCGGTGCAGGAACTCGAGACCGCGGTGAAGGAGCAGGGATTGAAGGGCGCCGCGATCGGCGACCGGGTGACAGGCCTGGAGTTCTCCGACCCGAAATTCTTTCCGGTATGGGCCAAGGCCGAGGAACTCGGCGTGCCCTTGTTCATTCATCCGCAGGGCCTGCCCGAACTCAGCAAGCGCTTGTTGTCCGGCAATGGCTGGCTCGCCAACACCATCGGCAATCCGCTGGGGACCACGATTGCGCTGTCGCATTTGATCTTCGAAGGGACGTTCGACCGCTTTCCGGGGTTGAAGGTGATCGCGGCCCATGGTGGCGGCTACCTGCCCTCGTACGCCGATCGTTCGGACCATGCCTGTCTAGTCGGGCCAAAAGGCTGCAACCCCGACATCAAGCTTGCGAGGGCGCCGACCGAGTATCTCAAGCAGATCTATTTCGATTCACTGGTGTTCACGCCCGAGGCGATCCGCCACCTGGTGGCTCAGGTTGGCGCCAGCCAGATCGTGCTGGGCAGTGACTACCCCTACCCCTGGGAACTGCACCCGGTCGACCCGATCTTCGCCACTGAATTGCTCACCGACGACCAAAGGGCGGACATCCTCGGCCGCACCGCAGCGAAATTGTTCAATATCAAGTCCGCGTAGCAATCTGCTTACTCCCGCTTGTAGCGGTAGTTGAACCGTTCGCCGTCGGCCTCGATCAGTCCGGCGGTCGGCGCCGGGAAGTGGATCGGCAGAATCAGCGTGTCGGTGTCCGCGACGGAAGCAAAGAATTTCCGTCGCGACACCGCCGACTGCTTCGGATCCCAGTCGGGTTTTGCCGACCAGTCGGGTTCGCGGCACTGGATCACGTGGTGCATCAGATCGCCGGCCACCACCGCGCGCTTGCCCTTCGAGAAAATGTTGACGCAGCAATGGCACGGCGAGTGTCCCGGCGTCGGCGTTAGCGTAATGGTGTCGTCGAGCGCGTAATCGTCGTCGACCAAGAGCGCCTGGCCGGCTTCCACGATGGGCAGGCAATTGTCGCGGAACACCGTGCCGGGCGGATTGGCGCCCTTCTTGTGCTCGGCTTCCCACACCGCATATTCGCGCTTGTGGAAGATGTATTTCGCGTTCGGGAATGTCGGCACCCAGCGGCCGTCTCGCAACGTGGTGTTCCAGCCGGTGTGGTCGATATGAAGGTGGGTGCAGAACACATAATCCACCTTCTCGTAGCTGATGCCGAGCGCGAACAGCTCCTTGCGCCAGCGCTCCTTGCCGGGAAAATCGAACGGCGGCGGGTGGCCCTTGTCTTCGCCCGTGCAGGTATCGACCAGGATGGTATAACGCGGCGTGCGCACCACGAAGGTCTGATAGGTGATGACCATCATCCCCAGCGCCGCGTCGAACACCTCCGGCTCCATCGAGGGCAAGTGATGCCTGAAGACGGCCTCGTCATAGGCCGGGAAGAAGTCCTGTGGCCGTCGCCATGGCCCCTCGCGTTCGATCACCGCGTCGATGGTGATATCGCCGATCCTGAGCTGCTTCATTTTTCTTGTTTCCTCTGGTTTCCCTTCTTGGTTTCTCTTCTTGCTCTCGGGAAATGTTGGGGGAGCGTATCGGGCGCTTTCCGGCCGTTCAAGCCACGAACGGAGGGGAGCTTCTCTGCGCCAAGGGGCCTGTCGCGGACGCCGCGCACGCGCTAGAGTTAGCTTAGAAAAAGACGACCTTGAGGGGAGGAAATCATGAAAGACCACCGCATTTCACGCCGCGCCGTTCTGGCCGGCTCCGCCGCCGCCGGCGTGCTTTCTTTCACGGGCTTGCCTGCGCGGGCGACTGAGCCGCAATGGAAGAAATATGCCGGCACCAAGCTTGAAGTGATCCTGGCGAAGGGGCCGCGCGGCGACAATCTGCAGAAGAACATCAAGGAATTCACCGAACTGACCGGCATCGAGGTCGAGTCCGAGCAGATTCCCGAACAGCAGCAGCGGCAGAAGGCGGTGATCGAGCTCGCCTCCGGCAAGCCGAGCTTCGACGTGATCCATGTCAGCTATCACGTGCAGAAGCGGCAATTCGAGAAAGCCGGCTGGCTTGCCGACTTGTCCGGCTACATGAAGGATCCGACGCTGACCACGCCCGATCTCGTCGAAAGCGATTTCTCCGCCGCCGGCCTTCAATACGCCAAGAACGACAAGGGGCCAGATGCTGTCGCTGCCATGGTCGGTCGATTACTTCATCCTCTACTACAACAAGGAGATGTTCCAGAAGAAGGGTGTCGCGGTGCCGAAGACGCTCGATGAGATGGTCGAGGCGGCGGAAAAGCTCACCGATCCCAAGGAAGGTACCTTCGGCTTCGTCGGGCGCGGCCTGCGCAATGCCAACATGACACTATGGACCAACTTCTTCCTGGATTACGGCGGCGAATTCCTCGATGCCAAAGGCAACATCCAGACCGACGGCCCGGAAGCGATCGAGGCGACCAAGCTTTATCAGAAGCTGTTGACCAAGGTCGCTCCTCCAGGGGTCGCCGGCTTCAACTGGATGGAGTTCGATGGCCTCTTTCACCCAGGGGCGTTCGGCGATGTGGATCGACGGCGTCGGCTGGGCGCCGCCGCTGGAAGACCCGAACGCTTCGCGCATCGTCGGCAAGGTCGGCTACACCGTCGTGCCGGCCGGACCGAAGGGACAATATTCGGCGACCTATGGCGACGGCCTCGGCGTCGCGGCGGCGAGCAAGAACAAGGAGGCCGCCTACCTGCTTTGCCAATGGGCGGTCTCGAAGGCGCAAGGCGCGCGGCTGTTGCAGGCCGGCGGCGGCGTACCGTTCCGCAACTCCATCCTCAACGACCCCGAGATCCAGAAGGGCGTGAAGATGCCGCACGAATGGCTGCAGTCGGTGATCGATTCCGCGAAGATCAGCAAGCTCGGCCTGCCCGTCGTCATACCGGTCGCCGAGTTCCGCGACATCGTCGGCGCGGCGCTGACGGCGACGCTCTCGGGCGCCGATCCCTCGACCGAATTGAAGAAGGCGCACGAGCAATATCGCCCGATCCTGGAGCGCAGCGAAAAAGCGTGAGCATCTTGACCCAAGCCACTCCGGCCGCAGCTCAAACCGGGCCTGCGCCGGAGCGGGAATGGCGGCCGCCATCGTACTGGCCGTTCGTGGTGCCGGCGCTGGTCGTGGTGCTGGCCGTGATCATATTCCCGTGGCTGTTCACGATCTGGATGAGCCTGAACGAATGGAAAGTCGGCTCGCCGACCACCTTTGTCGGGCTCGCAAATTATCTGCGGCTGCCGAACGATCCCCGGTTCATCGAAGCGGTAGGGCATACGCTCGTCTACACCGTGCTATCGGTGCTGCTGCCGCTCATCTTCGGCACTTTCGCGGCCGTCGTGTTCCACACGAAATTCCCGTGGCGCGGCTTCCTGCGTGCGGTCTTCATCATGCCGATGATGGCAACGCCGGTCGCGATCGCGCTGGTCTGGACCATGATGTTCCATCCGCAACTCGGCGTACTCAACTATCTGCTTTCGCTGGTCGGCTTGCCGCCGCAGCTCTGGGTGTTCCATCCGGCGACCGTGATCCCCTCGCTGGTGCTGGTCGAGACCTGGCAATGGACTCCGCTGGTCATGCTGATCGTGCTCGGCGGCATCGCCGCACTTCCGACCGAACCTTACGAAAGCGCGCAGATCGACGGCGCCGGCATATGGCAGATGTTCCGCTACATCACGCTGCCGCTGATCATGCCGTTCATATTCATCGCCGGCGATGATCCGCACCATCGATGCGGTGAAAAGTTTCGACATCATCTTCGCGATCACCCAAGGAGGTCCTGGTTCGGCGTCGGAGACCATCAATCTCTATCTCTACAGCGTCGCCTTCGTCTATTACGACCTCGGCTACGGCTCGGCGATCGCGGTGATCTTCTTTGCGCTGATCGTCGCGCTCGCAGCCTTACTGCTGTACTTGCGCCAGCGCACGCTGTGGACTGAAATCGGTCCGGGCGCATGAGCATACGTCAGCATCCTCGGCAAGATCGCGCTTGCGCTGGCGGTGTTCGTCATCGTGTCGCCCGCGATCCTGTTCTTCCTCTGGATGGCCTCGCTCTCGGTCAAGTTCGAGGTCGACAACGCCGCCTACCCGCCGATCTTCATCCCTGAACATTTCGCCTGGAAGAACTACGCCGATGTGCTCGCGTCCAACCGCTTCCTGACCTATTTCAAGAACAGCCTGGTGGTGACCGGCGCGGCGACCTTGCTTGCGATGCTGGTCGGCGTGCCCGCCGGTTACGGTATCGCCCGGATGGCCGCGCACAAATCCGCGGTCGTGATCCTGATCGCGCGCATCACGCCCGGGCTGTCCTACCTGATTCCGCTGTTCCTTTTGTTCCAGTGGCTCGGACTGCTCGGCACACTGGTGCCGCAGATCATCATTCATCTCGTGGTGACGGTGCCGATCGTGATCTGGATCATGATCGGCTATTTCGAGACCACGCCGCTCGAGCTTGAAGAGGCGGCGCTGATCGACGGCGCAACGCGCTGGCAGGTGTTCCGCCACGTGGCGCTGCCGATCGCGCGGCCGGGGCTCGCGGTCGCCTTCATCCTCGCGGTGATCTTTTCCTGGAACAATTTCGTCTTCGGCATCGTGCTCGCCGGGCGGGAGACGCGCACGCTTCCAGTCGCCGTCTACAACATGATTTCGTTCGACCAACTGAGCTGGGGTCCGCTCGCGGCCGCCGCCCTCATCGTCACCTTCCCGGTCTTGCTGCTGACCATGTTCGCCCAGCGCCAGATCGTCGCCGGGCTCACCGCAGGTGCCGTCAAGGGCGGTTGAGCCACAGCGACTCCGGTCGCTTCCACTGCGTTCAACCGAGCGACGAGCCACACCATCTTGGTGTCGTAAGCACGCCAGCGTGCATTGGATTTGTATACCAGCGTGCTTTGCGCCTTGGGCCGAGTCGAGAGCGAGGCCTCCGGCTATAATGATTCGACCGATTCGTCGGGCTTGTTCAGCGGGATAGCGGAAATTCCGGAGGTCAATGATGGGGTCCTTTCTAGAACGTCTGCTGGATTCGTCCACACTCTCTCCGCACGGGATCTGCCTGCTTTGGGAACCGGAACTGATCTGGCTTCACGTGTTCTCCGATGCCGTCATCGCGACCTCGTATTTCTCGATCCCGTTTGCGCTTGCGATCATCGTTTCAAAACGGCGGGACTTCCAGTTCGGCTGGGTCGCGTGGGCGTTTGCCACCTTCATCCTGGCGTGCGGATTGACCCATATTTTTTCGATCTACACGCTGTGGGTGCCAATTTACGGTATCGAAGGCATCGTCAAGGCGATCACGGCGGCAGCATCGATCGTCACCGCCGTGATGCTTTGGCCGCTGATACCAAAAGTTCTCGCCATTCCGACGGCGGAGCAACTTCGCGAGGCCCATGTCGCGCTCGAGGAAGAAGGAAAGCAGCGCCGCGCCTCCGAGACGCTGCTGCAGCGCTTCCAGGAGATGGAAGCGACCGAGATGCAGATCAGACAAGCCCAGAAGATGGAAGCGATCGGGCAACTCACCGGTGGAATCGCCCACGACTTCAACAATATTCTGACCGTGATCACGGGGACCATCGAGATTCTCGGTGAAGGCGTAGCGGACCGTGCGGACCTTGCCGAGATCGCAAAGCTGATTGCGGACGCCGCCGCCCGAGGCGCCGGTTTGACGCGGCACCTCCTGGCCTTTGCCCGCAAGCAGCCGCTGCAGCCCGTCGACGTCGATGTCAACCAGCTGATGCTCGACACCATCGAGCTTCTGAGGCCGACGATTGGCGGGCTTGTCCGCATCGATTTCGTGCCGGGAAGACAGGTTTCGGCAGCGCTGGTCGATCCGAACCAGCTGACGACGGCCGTGCTCAATCTTGCGCTCAATGCGCGTGACGCCATGCCCAATGGCGGCGATTTGACGATCAAGACGGGAAACATCGCGTTGAGCGGCGACGACGTGAAAACCTTCGACGGACTTGCGGCGGGTGACTACGTCACCATCTCGCTCAGCGATACCGGCTACGGCATTGCCGGGCCTGACCTGCATAAGGTGTTCGATCCTTTTTTCACGACCAAGGAAGTCGGTAAGGGAACGGGCCTCGGGCTGAGCATGGTCTACGGCTTCGTCAAGCAATCGGGCGGCCACATCGCCATTGAGAGCGAGAAAGGACGCGGCACGACCGTCTGGATTTATCTTCCCAAGGCCGAGGGCGTGATTGTCCCGGTCGCGGACCAGCGGATTTCCGAATTGCCGAAAGGCGGGCATGGAACAATTCTTGTCGTCGAAGACGATTCGCTGGTGCGCGCTTATGTCGTCGTGCAAATCCAGAGCCTCGGCTACACGACGCTTACGGCGGGCGACGGCCAGGAAGCGTTGTCCGTGCTGCGGAGTTCCGATCCGGTCGACCTTCTGTTCACCGACGTGATCATGCCTGGTTCGATGAACGGGCGGGAGCTGTCGATCGAAGCCTTCAAACTGAGGCCCGCGCTGAAAGTGCTGTTCACGTCGGGATATACCGAAAACGCGATTGGCGAGGACGGCTGGCTCGACCCGGACGTGCTGTTGCTGGCGAAGCCTTACAGCAGGGCCGATCTGGCAAGGATGATCCGACTGGCCATGAGGGTCGATCATTGGGACTATTCCAGGCGAGCCGCGGCGAGATAGCCTGCCGCCCCGCCGGCGCATCTACACGCGGCCTTGCCCGCTTGGTTTGCAATTTCGCTCAAGGCCCTTACCTTATTGATGTCCAGGCTATAGGGCCTTAACGAATTCAATCGGAGAGCTCCATGACGACGGGCACGCTGCAAGGTCGCATTGCGCTTGTGACCGGAGGCTCGCGCGGCATTGGCGCGGCAATCTCGAGGGCGCTGGCCGAGGCCGGCGCCGCTGTCGCCGTGAACTATCGCGAGCGCGCCGACGAAGCGAACAGACTGGTCGACATCATCGCAAAGGCCAACGGACGCGCCGTCGCTATCCGCGCCGATGTCTCGCAAACGCATGCGGTCGCAACCATGGTCGAGCGCGCCAAATCAGAACTTGGGCCGATCGACATTCTGGTCAACAATGCCGGAATTGCGATCACGCGCGGCATCGACAATCTCTCGGAATCGGATTTCGATCAAACCATCGCGATCAATCTGAAGTCGGTGTTCCTGTGCACCCAGGCGGTTTTACCGATGATGCGGGCCAGGCGCTGGGGCCGCATCGTCAACATCTCCTCGGGCGCCGCGCGGGGCGCCGGCTCCATCGGCCCCCATTACAACGCCTCGAAGGCCGGTATCGAGGGATTGACGCGCGGTTACGCCGCGCGCCTCGTGAAGGAGGGTATCACCGTCAATGCGGTGGCGCCCTCGCTGATCGAAACTGACATGATGAAGGACCAGCAAAATCTCGTCAGCCGGATCCCGCTCGGCCGCTTCGGCAAGGCCGATGAAGTCGCACAGACCGTGATGATGCTGCTCGACAACCCCTATATGACAGGGCAGACGGTTGCGATGAGCGGCGGCATGGCGTTCAACTAGCAGCCGCATCACGCAGCGTGATATCCAGCCAGCCGAGTGCATTCACGGTGACGCGATCGCCGGTGTCGACCAGCACGGTCGTGGTCTCGGCCTCGATGATCGCGGGACCGGTGAGCGAATGCCCGGGCAATAGCGCGTCGAACGAATAGACGGGGATATCACGCAACGTGCCGAAAAACGCGCGACGCGTCGATTGCGCCGCGCAGGGCCTCTCCGGCTGCGCTGCTTTTGCGTCCGTCGCGCGCGTCGATACCTGGCCGACCGCCGCGATGCGGGCATTGACGAACACCACCTCCTGGCCCGGCGAAGCGTAAGTGTAGAGCTCCTCGTGGCGGCGATGAAACCGTTGCTCGATCTGGTCGACCAGATCGGCTCTCTGCCAATCGACATCGTTCAGGGGCACGTCGATTTCGAATACCTGCTCGCCATAGCGCATCTCGGCGGAGCGTTCGATCGTGACCGGCCCGTTGAACCAGGCGCGAAGCCGGCCCGCCGCCTGCTCGCTCCAACTCCGCAAAAATCCCGCGCACTTCCTCGGCCGCAATGCGCGATCCCGCGCCGTAATGCGTGCGGCTGACCTCGTAGCGCAAATCGCTGGTCAGCATGCCCCACGCCGACAGCACGGAGGCGACCGTCGGCACGATGATGCGCGTGATCTCCAGTTCGCGCGCGACTTCCGCCGCATGAAGCCCCGCCGCGCCGCCGAAGCTCAATAGCGCAAACCGGCGGGGATCGACGCCGCGCCGCAAGGTCATCAGCCGGATGCCATCGGCCATCTTCAGATTGATCATCCGGTAGATGCCAGCCGCGGCCTCGAGCCGGGACAGCCCGAGCGATGCTGCGATCCGGTCGATCGCAGCTTCCGCAGCGCCGCGGTCGAGCGGGCGCTTTCCTCCCATGAAGGCAGTGGCGATCGAGATAGCCAAGCACGACGTTGGCGTCGGTGACGGTCGCGGCGATGCCGCCATTGCCGTAACAGGCCGGTCCCGGCACAGAGCCCGCGCTTTCCGGGCCGACATGAAGCGTGCCGCTGGCATCGACGCTGGCGATCGAGCCGCCGCCGGCCGCGATACTCGCAATGTCGAGGCTACGCAGCGCGATGCGCTGTCCGGCCAGCATACCGTCGGCGGACAGCGAGGCCTGCGCCCGTCCGAAATCAGCGAGATGTCGGTGCTGGTGCCGCCCATGTCGAACGGCACCAGATCGGCAATGCCGAGCAGTTCGGCGCAGCGCCGGCCGCCGGAAACGCCGCCGGCAGGTCCCGACAGCACCGTGCCCGCAGCAAGCCGCGAGGCTTCCTCCACCGGCGCCATGCCGCCATGCGACAGCACGACGAAGAGACTGCCCTTGAAGCCGGCTTCGACCAGGCGCTGTTCGCAGATTGGTCAGATAGCGCCGCACCACCGGTTCGACATAGGCGTTCACGATCGTGGTCGAGACGCGCTCATATTCCTTGATCTGCGGCAGCACGTCGCTGGAGCGCGAGACGCTGACACCGGGCAGCTCGCGCGACCAGACGCTCGACCGCCGCGAGTTCGTGGACGGGGTTGAGGTAGGAATGCAGAAAGCAGACCGCGACCGAGGTCGCGCCGGACTTTCGGATGGCTGCGATAGCCTCGCCAGCGACGTCGTATCGAGTGGAATCGAGCACATCGCCGTTGGCCTTCAGCCGTTCCCGAACGCCAAACCGGCGCTCGCGCGGCACCAGCGGCTCCGGCGGCGGCGAGCGCAGATCGTAGCGGTTCGGCTTCAGGCCTTCGCGCATCTCGATCACGTCGCGATGGCCTTCGGTGGTCAGCAGCGCGACCTTGGCGCCCTTCTTCTCCAGCAGCGCATTGGTCGCGACCGTCGTTCCGTGAACCAGGCGCTCGGTCGCGGCGAGCATTTCCGCTGCGGGTCAGCTTCAATCGCTTGCGCAAGTTCTTCCAGTCCGGCCATCACGCCGATCGACTGGTCCGCCGGCGTCGACGGCGATTTCGCGAACACGGTGTGGCCCGCCTCGTCGATCGCGACCAGGTCGGTGTAGGTGCCGCCGACGTCAACCCCGATCGTGAACATCATCGAGCTACGCCGCTCGCCGGGCTGCGTCGGTCAGGCCTTGTTCGCGATCGCGCTCGCGCGCGCGTCTGCCGACCGCCGCGCCGGCGACTCCCCAGCCGCCGCCGCCGGAGGAGCGTATTTCAAGGCAATCGCCGGGACGAATTTCGATGCCGACTTCCTTGGTGCGCAACACGCGCGGCTCGCGGCCCTCGGACAGCAACCGATAGCGATGCGGCTCGCCGTCTTCACCGCCGAGCATGCCGCAGGGCCCGTGGCGCGCGCCATCGCCGGCAGTGTTGCCGCGCGCGGGCTTTTCGATTTCCAGCACGAGATCGAGCGCGACGCCGAGACCGCCGCGAAACTGCCCATCGCCGCCGGAGCCGGCGCGGAATTCATGATGCCGGAAATGCAGCGGGAAACCGCACCTCGGCGACCTCGATGCTGCCGAATTTGAGGCCGCCGACCGAGTGCCACTCGCCGATCGACGACCAGCCGTCGCCGCCGGACGATGCGCCGCCGCCGGGGCGGGCCTGGAACATGTGCCAGATGAAATCGCGCCCGGTTCGCGGGTCTTCGCCCTGGATCGCGATCCGGAACCTGCGGCTCCATCCCGCCATCGCGCGCTCCGGACAGGACGCCGACATCGCCTTCACGATCGCTTCGACGATCTCATTCGACGGGATGGCTGGTGCACAACGTCACCGGCCGGCCCGGATCGGCCCATACAATGGTCCCCTGTTTTGCGATCACCTTCAGCGGCCGCAGCGCGCCGGTGTTCTTGGGAATATCGGCGTCGATCAGATAGGCAAACGCCATCGCGACCGCGGCCTGCATGTTGGCATGCGAGGAATTGACGAAGCTGGTCGACTGCGGATCGGACCCAGACAGATCGACCTCGATGTCGCTGCCCTTCTTGGTGACCTTTGCGGCGATGCGAATGTCGCTGCGGCCATGACCGTCATCGTCAAGAAACGCCTCGCCGTAGAACACGCCGTCCTTCCAGGTCGAGACCACCGCGCGCGTCTGCTGCTCGGTCGGCATCAAGGATCGCTTCAATCGCAGCTTCGACGACCGGCGCGCCGAACTCGCTGAACAATTTTGATACGCGCCGCTCGCCGAGATGCGCCGCGCCCAGCATCGCAGCGAGATCGCCGCGAAACTCGCGAGGGTTTCGGACGTTCAGCGCCAGCAAATCGAGCAGATCCTCGCGCGGCCGGCCGGCCTCATAGAGCTTGATCGGCGGGACGCGCAGCCCCTCCTGCCAGATTTCGGTGGCGGCGGGATTGTAGCCGCCATGGGTGGCGCCGCCGATATCGCTCTGATGGGCGCGGACGATGGTCCAGAGCAGACGCTTGCTCGCCGTCGAAAACCGGCACGAACGACCGTCAGGTCAGGCAGATGGCTGCCGCCATGATAGGGATCGTTGAGCAGGATGACGTCGCCCGGCGCGACGTCCTTGAAGCGCTCCTCGACCGCCAGCGTCGCCCACGGCAGCGCGCCGACATGCACCGGAAGATGATCGGCCTGCGCGATCAGGCGGCCGCTTGTGTCGCAAATCGCCAGCGAAAAATCGCGGCTGGAATTGAGGATCTGCGAATAGGACGTGCGAAGCATGGCTTCGCCCATTTCCTGCACGATCGAACTCAGCCGGTGCTGGACGACGGACCGCGTGATCGGGTCGATTTTCTTGGTCATCCACGCGTTGTACCGGATCAGCGCGATCAGTCCAAGAGCCGACGAGCCGGCGTGTCACAACCCGCGGCACGCGTGGCGCCGGCATTGTCGTGAATGGCGGCCGGCAACCTCCCGAACTCACGCCAACGCGCCCGCGGCGGCGGGCTGCGTCGCCAGCTCTTTTTGCTGCTCGCGCACGAATTGCTCGAACGTCTTCGGTTTGGCGCCGCCAACTTTTTCGATGGTTTCCGTCACGGCGAACCGTCCGGCCTCCGGGGAAAGGCTTGCGGCCCGAAGCGACTTCCAGAGCGCCGACAGATGTTCGACCGCATGCGCGTTCCAGCCGCGGGCCAGAACTTCGTCTCGCCATCGCTCGTCGGTGATCTCTTCGTAATACATGTCATTGCCGAGAACGCGCGCGAACGTCGCGACGATCTCCTTGATAGGGAGCGCAGCCCCGATTACGGGATAAGCGGTTCCCGCGGTCAGCTTCGGGCTGGTGAGCAGGCCGGCAGCGATGCGCGACACGTCTTCGGCCGCGACAAGCGGCAGCATGGTGTTTTCGTTGCCCCAGGGCAGGCGAACAGCGCCACGGGCAGGAAGGCTGGCGCGGACGAGGCGCGCAACGTTCTCGTAGAATACGGTCGCCCTGATGTGCACCGCTCCGGTGCCTGCCCATTCGAACACCTGCTCGGAAAGGTAGTTTTGCCGCATCCGAGGCGTCGGCGCGTCGGTCGACGATTGATACATCACGAGGTCGACAAGGCGCGAAACGCCCTCCTCGCGCGCCGCAACGGCCATGGCCGCAGTGGCATCCGCCAGTCCGTCCTGAACCGGATAGGCAAAATAGACCGACGAAACATCCTTGACCGCTTGCTGCATGGAGCGGACGTCAAGGAAATCGCCAACGAAGATTTCGGCACCGAGCGATTTCAGATGGTCGGAACGTTCGTCGATCTTGCGGACCAGCGCGCGAACCGCAACGCCGCGCGCCAGCAGCATTTCAGAGACGTGTCGGCCGGTCTTGCCTTGATTGCCGCCGGCCGCGGAGGTCACGAGCACTGGTTTCGCCATGACAACGATCCTTTACATGTTGCCCCGATCTCCGGTACCAATTGGTACCGACGAATTCGATATATGGTACCATCTGGTACCGCGTCAAGGAGAAAAATGAAGGCAACGCGGTCGAACACCAAACAGCCCGGAGGCGCGGAACAAGTTCCGGTCCGCCAACGAATCCTAAGTGCGGCCCTCTCGGCGTTCATGGAGAGCGGCTATGCGCAGACCAGCACGCTCGAGATCGCAACGCGCGCGCAGGTCTCGAAGCGAGCGCTTTACTCGCTGTTCGGCAACAAGCAGGCCATGCTCGTGGCTTGCATCAGCGAGCGCGCCCAGCGGCTGAAGGCGCCCGCTGACCTGCCCGAACCGCCTGACCGGGCAACGTTGTCGGAAGTGCTCGCTGCCTTTGGAGCCAAGCTGCTAAGCGAGGCCAGCGATCCCGTGGTCGTCGCCGTGTTCCGGCTTGCGATATCGGAGGCGGTGCGTGCGCCGGAAGTCGCGCAGACGCTCGACTCCGTCGCCTACAAGACCAGCCGTGCCGGATTGCGGGAGATCATCACGAAGGCCCGGTCGTCAGGCCTTGTTGGCGGCGACCCCGCGGAGATGACCGAGCAGTTCGCAGGACTACTCTGGGGCGACCTGATGATCCGCCTGCTGCTTCAGGTCGCCGAGCGCCCAAAACCCCGCGAGATCGCGCAACGCGCCCGCGATGCGACGGCCGTGTTCCTGCAACTCTATCCGGAGCCCCGTTAGAAACGGCCGATGGTCGCAGTTGCGACAACCCTTCTCAAGTTCTGCGTCGAATGCAGCGTCCATACGGTCGCGATGTAGAAACATCTATTTGCCGAACTTCGTCAGCCGCCACCGCACCAGATCGTCGGCACCTGGACCTGCCTCGGGATAGACATCGCGCAAGCGGACCAGTTCGCCCGACTTCTCGTCGACCAACGCGAGCTTCACGCTCCGTCCGCTGCTTCGATTGAAAAATTTCAGCGGCGGCTCTCCAGCGACCTTCCACTTGTCCCCGACCTGGGCCAAGGCCTGAATCACCAGAATGATGTCCCTGCCCTTCCGGGTCAGGATGTATTCGAAGCGCTCCGGGCCCGTCTGATATCGCCGCCGTTCGATCAGCTCACTTTCCTCGAGATGCTTGAGCCGGTCCGACAGAGTGGCGTGGGTGATGTCGGTCGATTGGTGCAGTTCCTCGTATCTGCTCAGTCCCAGCGACAGATCGCGCAGAATCAACATGGCCCAGCGATCACCGACGGCGTCCAGCACGCCGGCGATCGAGCACACCATTCCGTCAAAGCTCTTGGATCGCACTTTCGAGAGTTACTCCTATCACCAGAGTAATGGTTCCCCGACAGCGATCAAGTGCGGACCGGCGTCCCGTCGGATAAAAAACCCTTGCGTTTTAGTTACTCTTATTATTAGAGTTGCAAAATCGGCGCCGGCGGGCAGCTGCGGCATTCAACGCGATCAGGACACAACCGGCATGACTGAGCTCCGCGACCTCGTCCTCAAAGCCCACGGCATCGACCGCTGGCAGAAGGTGAAAGCGATCGACGCCGACATGTCGATCACCGGCCTGCTCTGGGTCAGAAAAGGCTGGCCCAACGTGCTCAAGAACGTCCACGTGACGGCCGAGGCCGACAGCCAGCGCTTGAGCTACGCGCCGTTCACAGCGGAAGGCCTGCGCAGCGTCTTTGGCCCCGACCAGGTGATCGTCGAGACGCTGGACGGAAAGGCGGTCAAGAGCCGGCTCAACCCGCGCGCCGCGTTCAACGGCCATCGAGTGGAGACCGGGTGGGATGAGTTGCACCTCGCCTATTTCAGCGGATATGCGATGTGGAACTATTTGAATGCGCCATTCATTTTTGCGCTCCCGGGCTTTGCCACGGAAGAGATCGAGCCTTGGAACGGCGACGGCGAGACGCGGCGGCGGCTCAAGGTCACCTTCCCCGACTCCGTCGCGACGCATTGTCCCGAGCAGGTCTTTCATATCGACGGCAACGGCCTGATCGCGCGGCTCGACTACAGCGCCAAGGTGACCGGCGGTATTCCGACGGCTCACTATGTCGGCGGCTATCGCGATGTCGGCGGCGTCAAGCTTTGGAGCAAGCGGCGGGCCTATCGGAGAAATGCCGACGGCACGGCCAACACCGATGGGGTCGCGGTCGCGATCGATGTCGCCGACATCAGGCTTTCCTGATCATATTTCGAATGGGCCGAACCGATGACCGAGGTTGATGAGAAGCGTCACGTGGTGACAATCCGTATTAACGGCGTGCGCAAGTCGATCGAGGTCGAGGCGCGAAAACTGCTGGTTCATCTGATCCGGGACGATCTCGGCCTGACCGGAACCCATATCGGTTGCGACACCTCGCAATGCGGCGCATGTACCATCGAGATCGACGGGCACGCGGTGAAATCCTGCACCGTGCTCGCCGTGATGGCCGACGGCGCCTCGATCACGACGATCGAAGGCGTGTCGCCGCGAGGTCCGGCGCTCGATCCGGTGCAGGCCGCCTTTCACGAACATCATGCCTTGCAGTGCGGCTTCTGCACGCCCGGGATGATCATGAGCGTGCGGGAATTGCTGAAGAACAGTTCCCGTCCGACCGAAGACGAGATCCGCCACGGCCTTGCCGGCAACATCTGCCGCTGCACCGGTTACCACAACATCGTGCGCGCCGTTGAGGCCCTTGCATCGAGAGGCAATGAGCAATGAACGCGCCTGCCATCCGCTACGTCGGCCAGCCGCTGCGCCGGCGCGAAGATTTCAAGCTGTTGACCGGCAAGGGCCGCTATGTCGACGACATCAAGCTGCAGGGCTTGCTGCACATGGCGGTGCTGCGATCGTCGCACGCCCATGCCGACATCAAGTATATCGACATCACGAAGGCTGCCGCGGCGCCGGGCGTTCGCCTGGTGCTCTCGGGCAAGGATCTCGTGGGCAAGATCGGTCCGATCATGCCGAACTGGATCATTCCCGGAACTAGAGTGCCGCTCCGCCCGGTACTCGCCATCGACCGCGTCCGCTTTGTCGGGGAATGCGTGGCGCTGGTGGTGGCGGAACAGCAGACAGCGGCTTACGACGCGATCAACCTGATCGAGGTCGATTACGAGCCGCTCCCCGCGGTGGTCGACGAGGAAGCCGCGACCCGCGACGGCGCGCCGCAACTGCATGACAACGTGCCCGGCAATATCACGACCATCTACAAAGTGCGCGGCGGCGATTATCAGAAGGCCGCGCGCGAGGCCGATCAGATCATCAGCCTGCGCATCGTCAACAACCGGCTGATCCCGACCTGCATGGAAACCCGCTGCATCGTTGCCGAGCCGAACCCCGACGGCACGCTGACGGTCTATATCGGAAGCCAGGTTCCTCACATGCACCGGCGCTGGATCGCCGAGACCACTGGCATTCCGGAACACCTGTTGCGCATCGTCGCGCCCGACATCGGCGGTGGTTTTGGCGCCAAGATGCATCTCTATCCGGAAGACCTGCTGTGTCCTTACCTCGCGCGCGAACTCGGCGCGCCCGTAAAATGGTGGGAATCCCGTTCCGAAAGCCATCAATCGACCAGCCATGGCCGCGCCCACACCGAAACGATCGAAGCGGCGATCCGCAACGATGGCACCATTCTGGGCATGAAGGTCGAAACCTTGGGGAATGCCGGGGCTTATTTGTCGAACATGGCAAGCGGCGGGCCGACCGTGAACACCATCAATTTCGGCACCGGCACCTACCGGATCGAGAATTACGAGGCGATCGCGCGCGTGGTCGTCACCAACACCGTGCCGGTCGATGCCTATCGCGGCTATGGACGGCCCGAAGCCGCCTATATCGCGGAACGCACCATCGACACCGTCGCGCGTCACCTTCATCTCGACCAGGTCGAGGTGCGCAGGAAGAATTTCATCCAGCGCGCGGATTTTCCGCATCGGCCCTACGGCAGTGCGGGCGTGATGTTCGACAGTGGCAACTATCAAGGCTGCCTCGACAAGGCGCTTGCGGCCTTCGACTACGAGGGACGACAGCGCGAGCGCGACGCCTTGCGCCACGAAGGCATCTACCGCGGCATCGGGGTTGCTGCCTACACCCATATGTGCGGCATGGCGCCGTCGCGGCGGCTGGCCTTGAGCGGCTTCGACCGCGGCGGCTGGGAAAGCGCCCGCGTCAGCATCGATTCCAGCGGCCGGGCCACGATCTATTCGGGTTCGATGAGCCAGGGCCACGGCCACGTCACCTCACTTTCGCAGATCGCCGCCGACATCCTGCAAATCCCGATCGAGAATATCGACGTGGTGCAAGGTGACACGCGACAGGTTCAGGCTGGCCACGGCACTTTCAATTCGCGCTCGATGGCGGTCGGCGGATCGAGCGTGCACGTCTCTTCGGAGCGGATTGTTGCGAAAGCAAAGAAGATCGCGGCCGGTATGCTCGAAGTGGACGAGAAGGATGTCGCCTATTCGGCCGGAATGTTCAGCGTTCCCGGAACCGATATCAAAGCAGTGACGTTCGCGAAAGTGGCGCGCATGGCCTATGTCGGCCACCGGCTCCCCGACGGCGTGGCGCCGGGGCTCGATGAAACCGTGTTTTACGATCCGACCGGCATGGGTTCGCCGTCCGGCGTTCATCTTAGCTATGTCGAGGTCGATCCTGAGACGGGCATCGTCAAGGTGCTCGACTATGTCGCGGTTGACGACGTCGGTACGCTGATCAATCCGCTGCTGGCGGCCGGCCAGATCCATGGCGGCGTCGTGCAAGGCATCGCGCAAGCGCTGTACGAAGAGGTCAACTATGATGTCGAAAGCGGACAGCTCCTGACCGGCTCGCTGCTCGACTATGCCGTGCCGCGCGCCGAGCACGTCCCCAACATCACCTCGCTGTTCCAGGAGACGCCCTCGCCGACCAATCCGATCGGGGTCAAGGGCATCGGCGAGAGCGGATCGATCGCCGCGCCGCCCTGCATGGTTCACGCCGTGCTCGATGCGCTATCGCCCTTCGGCATCACGCATCTCGACATGCCGCTGACGCCGCCGCGAATCTGGTCGGCGATCGCGAAGGTCCGCGCCGGAGCAAGCCGATGATCCCCGCAGCGTTCGACTATGTGCGCGCGTCCTCTCTCGCTGACGCGATCGAGCTGGCGCAGGGCGATCTCGACGGCAGCAAGTTCGTCGCTGGCGGGCATACGCTGCTGCCGACGATGAAATTGCGGCTGGCCTCGCCTTCCCTGCTGATCGATATCAGCGGCATCGCCGATCTCAGCGGTATTGAGATCGGCGATATCAGCATCAGGATCGGCGCGCTGACTACCCATGCCGAACTACTTGCCTCGGAGTCGCTTCATGCTGCGCTGCCGATTTTCCGTCAGGCCGCGGGCCTGATCGCCGATCCGCAGGTACGCAATCGCGGCACCATCGGCGGCTCCCTGGCGAATGCCGATCCGGCGGCCGACTGGCCGGCCGTTGTCGTCGCACTGAACGCAGACATTGAAATTTCCGCCGTGACAGGTTCGAGACGCGTTTCGGCAAGGGATTTCTTTGTCGATATCTTTGCGACCTTGCTCGCGCCGGGCGAACTGCTCACGGCCATCCACATCAAACGGCCCGCACCGGGCACGCGGATCGGCTATCGAAAAATCCGTCATCCCGCGAGCGGCTACGCCGTGGTGGGCGTCGCCGCCTGCGTACGCTTGAAGGACGGCATCGTTGCCGAAATTTCCGTTGGCGTCACCGGCGCGGCAAGTCATGCTTTCGCGGCCGACGAGGCGGCCGATTTCATGACGGGAAAACCGCTGTCGCGCGAGAATATCGACAAGGCGGCCTTGCTGGTCAGCGAGAGCGTCGAATGCCTGTCGGACCGCTACGCCTCGACGGAATATCGCAAACACCTCGTCAAGACCGAGATCGCGCGGGCGCTACTTGCGCTTGCCTCGTGAGGCGCGGGGCTTGGCCGGTGCAGCTGCCGCAGCACCGCCGAATCGCTTGCGGTTGAAGGGGACCGCGCCGGAGCCTGCAACGACCTCGACGTCTTCGAGACGCAGCGGCTTGCCGCCTGATGTCGTCAGCCTGGGATATTTGATCTCGCGCCCGACGGTACGCTCCCGGAACACGACTTGCGGACCTTCGGGTTCGGCCAGCCAATCGTCGCCCCATTTCTTCAGCGCCAGATAGGCCGGAAAGAAATCGCGCCCTTGCGCGGTCAGGACATATTCATAGCGCGTCGAATGTTCCGGCAGCGGCACCCGCGTCATGATGCCGGCATCGACGAATTTCTTTAAGCGGTTGCTCAGGATGTTGGGCGCGACCCCGACATAATATTCGAATTCGTCGAACCGCTTCACGCCGTAAAACGCCTCGCGCAGGATCAGGATCGACCAGCGGTCGCCGACCACCTCCATGGCGCGCGCCATGGAGCATTCCTTGTTGGCGATACGGCCTCGCTTTGAGTCAGGCATGGCTTTCCCTGAACGGGACTCACGTGCGGAATATCCGCATCTGAAGCGTCCTTGTCCAGCGTCGTCGCTGGCAAGAATGACACGGATGGCCGGGACGATGCCCGGCCATGACGAAAAGTGAAGTCATGAAGGAGGCCTTTCAGGCGGCCTGCCCCGGCTCCTGCGGCTTGGCCGCGCCTTCGCCCTCCAGCGCACGGCGATGGGTGACGAGCACGCCCGCCTCCACGAGACGCTTCAGCTCCGCCTCGCTGACGCCGAGTTCGGAGAAGACCGCGACATTGTGCTCGCCCTGGAACGCCGGCGTTCCGATCGGTGTCAATTCCTCACCGGAAAACCGCCACGGCCTGCCCGGCAGGCGGTACTCGCCGCCGCTGCGGTCCGGCACATGCTGGACCGCGCCCCAATATTCGCTCCACTCCGACGCCGTCAGATCCTTGATCGAGCGGATTTCGCCCATCGCGATCTTGGCCTCGTCGAACTGGGCATCGAGCGTTGCCATGTCGGGGAAGGTGAGGATCCACGACTGGATGATCTGGTGCAGCGCGCCGAAATTCAATCGCCGGGTGGCGGCGCTGGAAAAACGCGGATCATCCATCAAATCGACGCGCCGCATCGCGCGCAGCCAGGACGGAAACGTCCGGCTGCCGACGATGGAGGTCGCGACCGTGAAATGCTCGCCTTGCGGCCCGGTGAAGAACGAACAGTCGGTGGCGCCAAGCACCGCGGGTTCGGCGCCGATATCGTCATCCGACAGATCGACATGGGCGCGCTCGTTCACTGCGAGCAAGGTCGCGGCCATCGCGACGTCGATATATTGCCCCTTGCTCGGTCTTCTGGCGGCTGTTCAGCGCCGCAAGGATCGCGATCACCGCCTGCAATCCGGAATAGACGTCGGCATGCGACAGGCTGTCGGTGCGCGGTTCGGTCAGCGCGCTGCCATAATGGCGTACGCTGTTTTCGGTGAAGCCGGCCTCGGCCTGTACGGTCGGCGCGTAAGCCATCCGGCTGCGCCACGGACCGCCCTGCCCGTATCCGGTGATCGAGGCATAGATGAGCCGCGGGTTGCGCTTTGAGAGCGTCTCGTAATCGAGGCCGAAGAAGCCCAGCGTGCCCGCGCGGAAATTTTCCACCACGATATCGGCGGTGTCGCACAGTTTCAGCACCAGCTCGTAGGCGCCCGGCAGGTTGAGATTGATGCTGACGTTGCGCTTCCCGGCATTCTGCTGCGCATAATAGCCGGACATGCCGTCGGTCGACGGGAAGGCGAAGCGCGAGACATCGGGGCTTGGCGGCTCGATCTTGATCACCTCGGCGCCGAGGTCCTGCAAGGTCCGTGCACACAACGGACCGGCCAGCACGCGGGAGAAGTCGACGACGCGAAGTCCGCTGAGGGGGCCACTCATGTCAGCGGCCCGCGAATTTGGCAAGACCCGGCCCGTTCTTGCGGAACGAGGCGAGACCGGTCTTGAGATCTTCCGAGGCCCAAATCGGCGCCTGCACCCGCGCCATCGCCTCGTCAGCGGCGGCGACGCCCTCATTGACGGCGATCGAGACAAGCTCCTTGGTCGCGGCATGGGCGAGCGTCGGCCCTTGCGCAAATTCCTCCGCGATCGCCATGGTTGTCTTCTCCAGCGACTCTTCCGGCACCGCAAGATTGATCAGGCCCCATTTTTCCAGGGTCGGCGCATCGTAGCGCCGCGCCAGCATCGACATTTCCTTGGCACGCGCGGCGCCAATCCGCTGCACCTGGCGCTGGATGCCGCCGAGCAGCGGATGCAGCCCGAGCGTCGCTTCGACCGAGCCGATCTTCGCCGAATTTGCCGCGATGATGTAGTCGCAGGACAGCGCGAGCTCGAGCCCGCCGCCGAGGCAGACGCCGTGAACGCTCGCGATCAGCGGGATCGGCAACAGTTCCATGAAGCGCAGGAATTCGACGCCGGTCAGCCGGCGGTTTTCCTTGCTTTGATCCGCCTCGCCGGCGGCGACGCGCTTTTCGAAGATGTCGAGGTCGGCGCCGGCCGAGAAATGCCGCAATCCGCTGCGGATCACGATGGCGCGGTGGCCTGCCTTCTGCGCCGCCTCGATCTGCTCCACGAGCGCGTTGATGAGCTTTGGGCCGAGCAGATTGTACGGCCGGTAGATCATGGTCAGCACGGAGATATTGCCGCGCTCCTCGCGCGTCACCAGCACATCCTCGGACAAGGCTGCCTCCCGGAATGAGATGCGTGGATTCATCGCCACGCTGTCGGAAGCCAGACTAGCTCATGGCTTGCATTATGCAAGTCAAAAGATTCGAAGATGCGAGCGACGACCGATCGGGTCCTTTGATCGGCTGCCGCTTCTCTTAGTGCTTGTGAAACACCAGCGTCCGCAGCTCGATGCTCTCGCGCGGGGCTGCATTAGGCGGCGTGGTAGGATCGATGAATGCGGTGTGCGGCACAAAGCGAGCGCGGCCATCGGTTGCGGAATTGTAGCATTTCAACAGCAGCGCTTCTTCCGCCGTCATCTCCGGGATGTAGTACCAGCGGTGATTTGGGTTGTACTTCACCGAATAGGTCTCCCCGCTTCGGTTGGGGTAGATCAGATCGGAGGCGACGAGATCGCCCGGCGCAACGGTTTGACCATCGCACATCGCGAGCGGCGCGTCGCGCAACGGCCCCTTGAGTGGCCGCCAGAGATTGATCACCTGCACGCGGCCTTTGAGAAGCTCATCCGCCTCCTCGGGCAAATGCTCGCGAACACGGTTTCGGCCCGACAGGGCGGTCTGATCGACATGGACGCGCGTTGCCGGCTGCCGCGGGCCGGCACCGCGAATGTCGGCAGCGCCTTCGACCCGCTTGCGCACGGTGTGATCAAAGATGAAGACGCGATCGGCCTTCAACGTGGCCTTCAGGAAGGCTTCGGCAGCGGGATAGTAGACGTTTCGCACTTCCTTATTGTCGTAGAAATCCTTGACCACGGTCGGATGGCGAACCAGGGCAAAGCCTTCACGGTCCAGTGAAATGCCTGACGCAATCAGGCGCGCATCGAAAATCGGCAACTGGTGCGGTTCGGGCAGCGCCGTCGTTTTTGGCTCGCCCGGCGGCGGATCGAGCGCATAGGTTCGCGGTTTCCCGGCGGTGGGTGCGAGATAGTTGAGTTCGGCGGTGACGAACGGAAGCGATTCGATGTTTGACTGCTGAAGGCCCATGGCAATCTCCGAATTTCTGGTGGTTCGTTATCATGTTGGCCTCGCCGCTTTTTCCGGCAAGCCCGCTTACGCAAATAGCAACGTTGCCATTCCCGCAGGCGGCAAACGGAGAAAAACCTTATCGGGCGCGCCATCCACGCCGGATAGATATTCCCAACGACACGGCGTTATAGCTTTGATCAAGCTATCTCCCGCGCGTCGCGACGCCGGTAGACCAGCAGCATCAATGGCGCAAGCCTGCGCAACAGGCCGTGCGCCAGAATTGGCGCTGCTTGGGTAAACGGCAGCGCCAGGTCGCTTTCCGGCACGCCGCGAACCGCCTTCGACAGTTCATTGCCAAGCGCGATCGTCAGCGCCACCGCGCGGCCGTTGCATCCGGTCCAGCCATAGGCGTCGGGCCCGAGCCGGTGGATACGCGGCAGGAAATCCGTGGTCATACCGACATAGCCGTTCCAGATATACTCGAAAGAGACCTCGCCGATCTGAGGCCAGAGCCGTTGCAGACGCTCGGTCACCCTCGCCTTCAGCCGCTCCGGCCTGTTGCCGGGGCCGATCACGGCGCCGCCGGTAACCAGACGGTTTCGCGCGTCATAGCGTGCGAAATAAAGCTCGCCGTGGGTATCCGACATCGCCTGCCGGGCTGGAATGATGGTTTTGCGGATATTATCCGACAAAGGCTGCGTCGCCATTTGCCAGGACAGCACCGGCATCACTTCGTGCGCGATGTCCGGCACCAGCGATTTGGAGAATTCGCCGCTATAGGCATTGGTCGCAACCACCAGGGCGCGGCCGCTGATCGCGCCTTTCGTCGTCTTCACGATCCATCGACCATCGCGGCGCTCGAAGCTCGTCGCCGGCGAACGCGCATAGATCTTCGCGCCCTTGTCGAGCACGGCGCGCGCTAGCCCCCGCGACAGCGCCAGCGGATTGATGTGGCCGCCGGCCCTGTTCCAAAACCCGCCGAACCAAGCATCCGAACCGAGCATATCCCTGACCTGCTCGCGCGACAGCAACTCGACCGGCGCACCGAATTTCGACCACTGCCGGACTCGGCGTTCTGCGATCTTGATGCGGCCGGATGAATGCACCGGTTGCACCCAACCCGCCTGTTCCTGCTCGGCCTCTATGCCGTAGCGGCGCGCGAGATCAAATAGCATCGAGGCGCTGTCGCGTAGCAGGCCGACAAAGCGTTCGCCGACCGCGCCGTGTCTGGCGACGATGTCCTCGGGATCGGGCCGCGACAGGGTTGGGATCACCTGCCCGTTGTTGCGCCCCGAAGCGCCCCACCCCGGCTCCATCGCCTCCACGATCGCAACATCAACGCCGGCCTCGCGCAAATGCAGCGCGTTCGAAAGCCCCGTGAAACCGGCGCCGATGACGACGACATCTGCTTCTTGTGTACCGATCAATTCGGGCAGATCGGGTCCGGGCGGTGTCACCGCGGCCCACAACGAATTCGGCCAGCGGACCTTGTCGATGTTCATTGTGTTCCTTTGTTGCGGGCTTCCGATCGTTCTGATTAGCTTAGAGCATGATCCGGAAAAGTGGACACCGGTTTTCCGAAAAGATCATGCTCAAAATTGACACGCCAATTCGCGGTGAGGGAACAAAGAGTGGCACTGAAAAACGTCGTCGGAATTGATCACGCCGTCGTCATGGTGAAAGAACTCGACAAGGCCGCCGAGAAATGGAAGCGCCTTGGATTCACAATATCACCCCGCGGCACCCACAGCGCGCATATGGGAACGGGCAATTACACCATCATGTTCGACCCGGACTATATGGAATTGCTCGGCGTGCTCACCGAGACGGAACACAATACTCCGGCGCGGGCGTATCTTGCCAAGCACGGCGACGGCGTCGAGCGCATCGCGTTTACCTCGATCGATTCCGCCGCGGGTGCGGAGGAAATTCGCGCGCGCGGTTTTGCGCCGATCGGCCCGACCGATTTCGAACGGCCGGTGACCATGCCGGACGGCAGCCTGTCGGCGGCGAAATTTCGAACCTTCCAATGGCCGACCGCGGAAGCGCCGGGCGGCGTGCGCATCTTCGCCTGCCAGCACCAGACGCGTGAGACGGTGTGGATTCCCGAACTGATGAAACACGCCAACGGCGCCAGGCGCCTGCGGCAGGTGCTGATCGCATCGCCGGAGACCGCCAAGGACGCCGCCCATCTCTCGCGCATCATCGACCGCGAGCAGAGAACTGAACCGGACGGCGCCATCGCCGTACCTTCAGGCTCGGACCGTGCCGACTTCATTTTTCTCACCAGGGATCAGCTCGCAAAGCGCTATCCGGGAATTTCGCTTGCAGGATTGTCGGAGCGCGGCGGCGCCGGTCTTGTGATCGCGGCCGATCTCGCGGCGACCGAAAAGGCGCTGGGGTCTGCGGGAATTCACAGCGGCAGCGCCATTTGCGTCCCGCCGGCTGCCGCCAACGGCGCGCTGCTCGCATTCGTCGAGTAGATCAGCGCTCGGCGAACGCCTTCTCGACCACGAACTGCGCCGGCTCGCCGTGATTGCCTTCGACAAAGCCCTTGCCCTTTAGCAACACGCGCGTGTCCTGCACCAGCGCCGGGCTGCCGCAGATCATGACGCGGTCGTGCGCGGGCTCGAGCGAAGCGAGTCCGATATCGCCAAATAACTTGCCGGAATTGATCAGGTCGGTAATCCGGCCGCGGTTGCGGAAGGGATCGCGCGTCACGGTCGGGTAGTAGATCAGCTGGTTGCGCACGAGTTCGCCGATCAACTCGTCGTTGGGCAGTTTTTCCGTGATCATCTCGCCATAGGCGAGCTCGGCGACGCGCCGGCAGCCGTGCAGCAGCACCACCTTCTCGAAGCGCTCATAGGTCTCGGGATCCTTGATCACGCTCAGAAACGGCGCCAGGCCCGTGCCGGTGCCGATCAGATAGAGATTGCGGCCGTCTTCGAGGTTGTCGATGACGAGCGTGCCGGTCGCTTTGCGGCTGACGATGATCTCGTCGCCTTGCTTCAGATGCTGGAGGCGCGAGGTCAGCGGACCGTCGGGGACCTTGATCGAGAAGAATTCGAGCGTGTCTTCGTAATTGGCGCTGGCGACGCTGTAGGCGCGAAGCAGCGGCCGCTCGCCGACCTTCAGCCCGATCATCGTGAACTCGCCGTTGCGGAAACGGAACGAGGGATCGCGTGTGGTAGTGAAAGAAAACAGGGTATCGGTCCAATGATGGACGCTGAGAACGCTTGCCTGGTTGAAATTGCTCATTGCACCCCGTCCGTGATCTCGTGAAGCCGGTTGTAACGGCCGGATCATTTGTATACGATCATTCGTATACAAATGAATAATCCAGCTTGATCCCGCCGTCAAGCCGGGCTCAAGATGCCGCCGACGAACCCGCGAAGGCATTGAACAAAAAGGAAAATCCCATGGCCCACGACGCACCCCAGGCCACAGGCCCCAGTAAGCTGGTGATCCGCAATATCGGGCTGTTGCTGTCGGGCGCCATGGAAAGGCCGATCCTTGATGCCGATACGATCGTCGCCGAAAACGGCAAGATCTCAGCCATCGGCCGCGCCAAGGACGTCAACAGCGAGGCAGCCACCACGATCGTCGACGCCAATGGCACGACGGTCGCGCCCGGCCTGATCGACAGCCATGTCCATCCCGTCGCCGGCGACTGGACGCCGCGGCAAAACCAGATCAACTGGATCGACTCTTATCTCCACGGCGGCGTCACCACCATGATCTCCGCGGGCGAAGTGCACATGCCCGGGCGCCCGCGCGACGTCATCGGCGTCAAGGCGATGGCGATCTTTGCGCAACGCTCGTTCTGGACGCTCCGCCCCGGCGGGGTGAAGATCCATGCCGGCGCGCCCGTCATCGAAAACGAGATGGTCGAGGACGATTTCAAGGAGCTCGCCGCCGCCGGCGTCAAGCTTCTGGGCGAGGTCGGCCTCGGCGGCGTCAAGGACGGCCCGACCGCGCGCAAGATGGTCGGCTGGGCGCGCAAATACGGCATCCAGAGCACCATTCACACCGGCGGCCCGTCGATCCCCGGCTCCGGCCTGATCGACAAGGACGTGGTGCTGGAGGCCGACACCGACGTGATCGGCCACATCAATGGCGGCCACACCGCGCTACCCGACGGCCAGATCCGCTGCATCTGCGAGGGCTGCAAGCGCGGGCTCGAACTCGTTCACAATGGCAATGAGCGCTCGGCGCTGTTTACGCTGCGCACCGCGCGCGAGATGGGCGATCTTTCCCGTATCATCCTCGGCACGGACGCGCCCGCCGGCTCCGGCGTGCAGCCGCTCGGCATCCTGCGCATGGTGTCGCTATTGTCATCGCTTGGCGAGGTGCCGGCGGAAATCGCGTTCTGCTTTGCTACAGGCAATACCGCGCGGATGCGCGCGCTCGATTGTGGCATTATCGAAGTGGGCCGCTCCGCCGACTTCGTCATCATGGACAAGGCGCAGCATTCGCCCGGCAAGAACATTCTGGAAAGCGTGCAGCTCGGCGACCTGCCCGGCATCGGCATGACCATCATCGATGGCATCGTCCGTACCCAGCGCAGCCGCAACACGCCGCCGGCGACCAGAGTGCCCGAGATCGTCGGGCACTAGCACACCAGCGTTAGGCGTGCGGCACGATCTTTCCCGCAAGCAGGGTGCCGGCGGGAAACAGCCGCTGGCGGCCGGAACGAACACCCTTGTAGTTGTCGATAAATTCGAACGCACCCTCGCGCAGCTCCATGAGCGCGACGTCGGCCGGAGCGCCCACATTGAGCGTGCCCCGATCGTCGAACGACGGGAACACGCGTGCAGCGTTCACGGTTGCGCACGCTATGATCTGGGTGAGCGGCATGCCGAACATGATGAATTTCGACATGACATTCGGCAAATCCACGACGCCGCTGGTTTTCGACATCACATTCCAGTCCGTGGAGAACGTATCGGGCCACAACCCCTGTTTGGTCGCCTTCTCCACGGTATCCCAGTCGAAGTGATCGGCGACGCCGTTGCCGAAGTCGAACAGAATGCCGCGCCGGCGCGCCGCCATCACTTCGGGAAGAAGGACGCCTTTGTCGTCAAGGATGCCGTTCATTCCCGGCGCGTACATGTGCGTGACAATGTCGCCGCGCTTGAGCAATGCGAGAATGGCGCGCAACGGCGAATAGTTCTGGCCGACATGGATCATGACAGGGAGATTGAACGGTACGGCCGCCTCCTGCGCGCGCCGTAACGCCTCGAGATCGTTGGCTCCGGCGACGTTGTCCGACAGGCGCGCCTTCACGCCAACGACGACATCGCGATTCCGCGCGATGGCTCCCTGCGCCAGGGCTACGTTGGCGCTGTTGATGTCGTGCAGCTCGCCGCTGGGCGTAATCACACCGGTCCGCGCGATGTTCACCAGGACGCGATCGATCTGCGGCGCGCCGCGGGCGACGGCAGCGACCTGATCGATATTGTCGGCGCCGCCTGTGCCGGCGTCGACCCAGCCGGTTACACCGTCCTGGAGGCACATCGGCGGCCCTTCCTTGCTTTTGCCGGCATGGGTGTGAATGTCGATTAGGCCCGGGGCGACAATTTTTCCGCGACCGTCAAACGTCTCGGAGGCCTCACCCGCGATGTTTGCCTCGATTGCCGCAATTTTCCCCTGCGCAATCGCCACGTCGCGCACCGCATCGATCCCGGTGGAAGGATCGATGACACGCCCGCCTTTGATGATCAGATCGTAGGTCGCAGCATGGGCTCCCCGGGTACACGGCCAAGCAGCGCGGCGCCAGCGGCGCTGGCGTAGACAACTGGCGGCGGTTCATCATGGCTATCGCCCCCGTTGTAGTTGACTGCCAAGTGCAATCATCAATGACGCCGCGACCGAACAGGTTAGACCATCGGGACACGCCCGGCGGCGATGGCCGCCGGTGAAATGACGTCGATATCGATCGGGACCCGCCACCGTTCGGTATAGCGCACTTGAGGCGCCGCGTTGCTGTCCTGCGCGCCTTCCAGGACAAAGCCATCGAAGCCGCCGCTCATCACCTCGTTGCATTTCTGCACATAGACCGGGAAGCCGCCGATGTACGGCATGAAGACACGCGGCCGGCCCGGAATGTTGGTGCCGACATACCAGGAGCTGCACGTCGATCGCAACGAGACCGTCGATACGTCATTGACATGCTCGACCCAGGCATCCTCGTCCTTGAGAACAGGTTCGATGGTCGCAGCCCCGACATCCCGCATGTGGCCCATGCAGTCCGCCAGCCAATCGACATGCTGCTCGATCGCCTGGATCATGCTTGCCAGCACCGAAGGGCTGCCAGGGCCGGTGATCATGAACAAATTGGGGAAGCCCACCGATGCGATCCCGAGATAGGCGCGAGGGCCTGCCCGCCACTTCTCCGCAAGCGTCAGGCCATGGCGGCCGGTGATCCTGATCTTGTCGAACGATCCCGTCATGGCAGCAAAGCCTGTGGCGCAGACCACCGCATCCAGCGGGTACTCGACACCGTCGACCTCGATGCCATCGGCCGTGAAACGCTCGATCGGCCTGCTGGATACGTCGACCAGCTTCACATGGGGCAGATTGTACGTCTCGAAGTAGCCGGTATCGACGCAGAGGCGCTTGCAACCGAGGACGTTGTCCGGACACAGCAGGTCGGCCGTGACCGGATCCTTCACAAGGCTGCGGATCTTGCGGCGCGCGAAGTCAGCGGCCGTGTCATTGGCGGTTTTTTCGAACAGAAGATCCCCGTAGGCGCCGAGAAACGGCAGACCGCCGCGTGCCCAGGCTTCCTCGTACTGCTTTTCGCGGTCCTCCGGACTCGCCTCCAGCGCCGGCTCGGTGTTGAACGGGAAATAGAAGCCGGTCGGCCGGCCGCGCGCCTTCGCGCGGAGTGCGGGATAATCAGCCTTGGCGGCTTTCAAATATTCCGGCGTCAGCTTTTCGTTCCAGGCCGGCACGGACCAGGTCGCCGTGCGCTGGAACACTGTCAGGGCCGCAGCCTCTCGCGCGATGATCGGTATAGACTGGATCGCCGAGGAGCCGGTACCGATGACGCCAACACGCAAGCCGGTGAAGTCGACCCCCTGATGCGGCCATTGACCGGTGTGATAGATCGGTCCGCGGAAATCCCCAAGCCGCTTGAAATTCGGACGGTTCGGCGCCGACAGGCAGCCGACGGCCATGATCAGAAATTTCGCAGCAACGCTGTCGCCGCGGTCGGTCTCGATCAACCAGCCTTTGGCTTCCTCGTCGAACGTTGCCGATGTGACGCGGGTATCGAACACGATATGCCGGCGCAGATCGAAGCGATCGGCAACATGGTTGGCGTAGGAGAGGATTTCAGGCTGCGGCGCATACTTCTCCGACCAGCTCCATTCCTGGTCCAGCTCCTCCGAAAAGGAGAAGGAATACTGCATGCTCTCGACATCGCAGCGTGCGCCCGGATAACGGTTCCAGTACCAGGTGCCACCCACCCCATGGCCGGCTTCAAAGACCCGTGCCGAAAAGCCAAGCCCGCGCAGGCGATGCAGCATGTACATTCCGGCAAAGCCTGCGCCCACGACGACAGCATCGACAACCGCTCCCACTTCGGCTGCATGTGCCCGGCGCGTTGTGGTGTCGGCAGTCATGGCTGGTGTCGCCTCCCTGGCTTGAAGTCTATTATGATACCCGACAGCAGTCATTGGTCCACCCCGATCGAGCGCCAACGTGGGGCGACATCGCCGGACCGCCATGCTGTGCGTGCAAGGCAGCATTTCGCACTCGCCGGCCGACCGCAAAGTGCTAATCTCCGAAAATGGAGCGAAAAACAATCATGAACAACAATCTACCGGCGGATTCGATCGAGGCCGTCACCCGTGGACTGGCCTCGGCGGGCTATATCGCCAGCCAGCAGATCGCGACCGCGGTCTATCTCGCCGAGCGGATCGAGAAGCCGATCCTGGTCGAAGGCCCGGCCGGCGTCGGCAAGACCGAGCTGGCCAAGGCGCTCGCGGCCTGGCGCGGGCTCAAGATGATCCGCATGCAATGCTATGAAGGGCTCGACGAAGCCAAGGCGCTGTACGAATGGAAATACGCCAAGCAGCTTCTCTACACCCAGATTCTGAAGGACAAGCTCGGCGAAGTGCTGGGCGGCGCCGACACGCTGGCCGCGCGCGCTCGACCAGCTGCACGATTTCGGCGACGTGTTCTTCTCCAAGGAATTCGTCGAGCCGCGCCCCCTGCTGCAGGCGCTGGAGCAGCCCAAGGGCTGCGTGCTGCTGGTCGACGAGATCGACAAGTCGGACGCCGAATTCGAATCGCTTTTGCTCGAAATCCTCTCGGATTACCAGGTCAGCATTCCCGAACTCGGCACCGTCGTGGCAGTGGTGAAGCCGACGGTGATCCTGACCTCCAACGGCGAGCGCGACCTTTCCGATGCGCTCAAGCGCCGCTGCCTGCATCTGCATATCGGCTTCCCCGAGCAGAAGCTGGAGGAGCGCATCGTCGAAAGCCGCGTCCCCGGCATCTCGCAAATCGCTGCGCACGCAGATCGTCGGCTTCATCAACCAGGTCCGCACGCTCGATCTGAAGAAGCTGCCCTCGGTCAGCGAGACCATCGACTGGGCGCGCGTGCTGGTGCTGCTGCAGTCGACGGAGCTGGATCATCGAAACCGTCAAGGACACGCTCAATGTGCTCCTGAAATACGAGGCCGACATCGAGACCACGCTGCCGCAGGTGACGACCTTCGTCGCCAGGGCCGGCCGGCAAGGCGTGTTCGGCTGATGCGCGAGGAACTGCATCGATTCTTCCGGGCGGCGCGCGGCGCCGGCGTTCGGGTATCGCCCGCGGAAAGCATCGATGCCATGAAGGCGGTGGCCGATGTCGGATTTGCCGACCGCGACATCCTGCGCGACACGCTGCTGCTGACGCTCGCCAAGAGCGAGGACGAAAAGCAGGCGCTCGGCGAGATGCTTCGACCTGTTCTTCAGCCAGCCCGAGGTGAAGGACGAGACCGCGCCCGAGGATGCCGACGAGAATGCGCGAAAGCGCCGACGCCGGATCGCGACGACGGCCGAGACCGGCGAGGCCGGCGCGCCGTCGCCGGAACTGGGCGAGCTGGCGCAGATGCTGATGTCGCAGGACCGCAACGCGATCGCGGCAGCGATGGCGAATGCGGCCAATGCCGCCTCGCTGTCCGACATCCGCTATTTTACCCAGCGCGGCATCTTCTCGACCCGGATTCTCGAACCAGCTCGGCATCGAGCGGCTGCGCGACGATCTGGATGCGCTGACCGCGACCAATCCGGCGGAAGCCGAACGGCTGGCGGCGGCCTTGAAGCGCTGCGCGAAAACGTCCGCGACGTCGTCTCGCAGGCGCTGGTGCTTTACGGGCGCGAGGAAACCGAAAACCTGCGCAACGAGATCCTGCGCAACGCGCCGCTCGCCCGGCTCGAACGCCGGCAGGTCGAGCAGATGAAGGCCCTGATCCGCGCCATCGCGCGACGGCTGCGCGAGCGTTACAGCAAGCCGCGCAAGCGCCAGCGGCGCGGCCATCTCGACATCCGGCGGACGCTGCGGCGCAACGCCGCCTGGGGCGGCGTGCCGTTCCTGACCGTCATGGAAACGCCGGCACCGCGACCGGCCGCAGATCGTGGCGCTGTGCGATGTCTCGGGCTCGGTGGCGCAGGTGTCCGACTTCTTCCTGCTGTTGATCCACAGCCTGCATGAGGTGGTGGACGACGTGCGCTCGTTTGCCTTTTCGGGGCATCTGATCGAGGTCAGCGACATCCTCGACACCAAATCGCCCGAAGAGGCGATGCGCGAGATCATGTCGAAGGTCGGCTTTGGCTCGTCCGACTATGGCGGCTCGTTCGTGGATTTCGAGAAGGGTTGGATCAAGACGGTGACGCCGAAGACGACGGTGATCGTGCTCGGCGACGCCCGCACCAACAACCTCGATCCGCGCGCCGACATCCTGCGCCGCATTTCGGAACGATCCAAGCGGCTGGTCTGGCTCAACCCCGAAGGACGCATGGCCTGGGGCTGGGGCGATTCCGAAATGCCGCGCTATGCCGTCCTTCTGCACCGTGGTGCGCCAATGCGCGACCGCCAAGCAGCTCGAGCGCGCGGTGTCGGACATCGTGGCGGCGTATCAATAGTTTCGATTGATGTTACCGGCCCAACGCCATGGGCAGTGAGAGACAACAATGGAAAGCGGAGTGCAATCCAAAACCACGGTCCGAGAAAGAGCAATCGAGGAACTGATGGAGTTCCTCATCCTTACAGCCTATCTCTATGTTTGCTTCGCGACGCTGATCTATCTCAAAGCCGCCATTCTACAGGCCAATGGTATCGCCTACGCCCCTCTCGGCGTGGCCGTCATCAAGGCCGCGCTCTGCGCGAAGTTCATGCTATTGGGACGCGCCTTCCACGTTGGAGAGCGGTTCAAGAATTATCCGCTCATCGTTCCAACGCTGCACAGGTCGTTCCTCTTCCTCTTGCTTCTGGTGGTCCTGACGTTCATCGAGGAGATTGTGGTAGGAGCGATCCACGGGCGCAAGGTTATGGACTCGATTTCCGGAATAGCGGGCGGGACATTCCATCAGATCGTCGCAACAGTCCTCATCCTGTTTTTGATCCTTATTCCCTACTTTGCATTCCGCTCGCTCGGCAACATCGTCGGTGACAAGACACTTGTGCGGCTGTTCTTCGAGCGGCGTCACCACGCTTGATTTAGGCATGATCGGAGCGCGTGGGTCCTCATGTGACCGGTGTCTGTGACCGCGGTCACGGATCGTGATATATTGCCGGCACAATCTTTAAATAGAAAAGCAACAACTCGCGGGTGGCGAAGTCGGCCATCTGGGTGGCTCTCTCGATTCCACGCAACGTTACCGATTTCGAGGATGGCCTGTTGACGGCAAGCGAGATTGCCTTCTTGCGGCTTTTGCCGACTGGGGCGTGCTGTCGGCCTGCAATACGGCCGCGGGCGACAAGCCCGCCGCCGAAGCCCTGTCCGGGCTGGCGCGATCGTTCTTCTACGCCGGCGCCCGCGCGTTGTTGGTTTCGCACCGGGCCGTCGCATCGGATGCCGCGGCAAGGCTCACGGTTGCCACCTTCAACAATCTGAACGGCGATCCGAAAATGGGCCGCTCGGAAGCGCTGCGCCGCGCCATGTTCGCCTTCCTGAACGATGCGTCCGGCGCGACCAATCCTTATCCCGCTTTCTGGGAACCTTTCCAGATCGTCGGTGAAGGCGCAGCGCAATAGCTCGCAGCTCCAGCACCGGATGCAAGCGAGTATAATCGGGCGCTGTTCGTTACTCGGGGTCGGAGGCTTGGCTGGATGGAGCCGGCGCCGAGTTCGCCTCTCGCCTCGCGCCATCCTGCTGTTCGGCCTTCGCCGTCACCGGCGCGTCGGTGCCAAAGCGCGCGCGATAGACCTGCAAATTCTCCATGACGCGCTGGACGTAGTTTCGGGTTTCGGAAATCGGAATGCGTTCGACCCAATCAACCGGATCGACCTTGGGATCGCGCGGATCGCCGTGCTGCTTCACCCATTCCCGGACTCGGCCGCGGCCGGCATTGTAACCGGCAAAGGTCATGATCTGGGACCCGTTATACTCCTTCCACAGCGCGCTGATTTCGGCGGCACCCATCTGCGTGTTGTAGACGGGATCGGAGACCATCCGGTCCCAATCGTAGGTGACGCCGAACCGTTTGGCGGTGTCGCGTCCGGCCTCCGGAGTAACCTGCATCAGGCCAACTGCGTTGGCCGACGACTTGTCGCGCTGGTCGAACGCGCTTTCGGTGCGCGCGACCGAATAGATGATGCTGCGTTCGAGTTTCGGACCGACGGGGCTGTGCTCGGGAATTCCGATGGCCGGGAAAGCATAGATGTCCATCGCGAGGCCGTGGCCGAGCGCGGTCTTCCCGATCTCCAGCATGGCCGGCGCATCGCTCCTTTGCGCGGTGAGCTCGCCGAGCGCGGCCAGCACTACGGCGTCATTACTCTGATCAGCGAGATCGGAAGCAAAGCTCTTGACGACGTCGCGCTCGCGAAGCGTATAGAGCATGTCGGCGGCGCGCACGCGTTCGTCGGAAGGCACATCACCGCTGTCCTGAGCGGGCGGCGGAGTTCGCAGCTCGATCTTGTCGAGGCCGAGCTTGGCGCGTGCTAATTGTCCGTAATAGGCAGTGCCGTTACCGGCGGCTGCTTCATATTCAGCGCGCATCTTCGCATTGTCGCCGGCTGCCTCGGCGGCGCGGCCTCGCCAGTAATGCGCACGTGCGATCACGATCGGATTGGGCGATCGATCGTCGATGTGGGCGAAAGATGCGCTCGCCGTCTTGACATCATTGAGGTAACGCAGCGCGATCCAGCCGGTCATGAAATGGAAATCGGCCTGGTAGTATTCATTGACCGGCAACGCGGCATTGCGCACTACCTGATAGGCGTTCTGGAACTCGCCCAGATCGAGCAGCTTGCGAGCGAGCATGCGCCGCTCGCGCCACCATTCATCGGTGTCCTGCAGCACCATGGTCTCCCGCGGAGCCGCCAGCATCAGACGGGTTGCCTCGGCGATCTTGTCCTGACGGACCAGCGAATGAATGCGGCAGAGCGTGTAGCCCAAATCCTGCCGGGCCGCTGATGCGACGCCGTCGAGCAGATCGCGCGCCTTGGTCTCGTTGGCGTTGACCGCCGCACAGGCCTTGACGATCGCGACATCGTCGTCGCCGAGCCGGCGTGCGGAGCGCATGGCGCCTGCAAAATCCTTGGCGCCGATGCGCTTGTCCATGCGTGCGCGATGGTCGTCACGGGTGAGAAGGTCGCGGAACGTATCGAATGCTTCGCCTTCAATACGTTCGGCCAATTCCTCCGACCGCCAAGTCTCGCGAACCAGCCGCGTGGCGCCGTCGCGGTCGCCTTCCGCCAGCAGTGCCCGCGCCAATGCAAAGCTGCCCTTGGCGCTCGCCGGCCGATCGCCGGTGAAGCGGTGAACCGTCGCAGCGTCGCTACGCTCTTGCCACAGGCAGGCTTCCGCGCGCCGGCGCAGCTGGCCCATGCTCGGCCATCCAGGATTGTCGGCGATGAAACTATCGTAGCGGGCGAAATTCGCGGCACCGTCCGGGTGTTTCAGAACGAACCATTCGACAAGTTTTTGGGCGGCCGGATCGCCGATCGCCTTCCCTGCGGCGGTCGCATCACTCGTCTTGCCCTTGCGCACCAGTTCGATGGCATTCTTTACCGCCGCAAGGTCGCCGGACAGCGGAGGCGTCTCCATGGCTTCATCGGCTTTGACTTGCGGTTCCGATTTATGCCGCGCCGAGCGCGCCACATGCTTTTCTTTCTTGTCTTTCTTATGCGCGGCCTCACGGTGATGCCCCGACTTGCCGGCCGCATCGGCTTTCTTGTCGTGATCAACTTGCTTGGGGCGGGCATGCGCCGACGCATCACTCGGAAGTGCTGCGAGCATGGCCAGGCTGAAGACGCAAGTCAGCGGACCGAAGCGTTGGTTCATTCCGTGATCCCCCGCGAACCCACCGGCATGAGCCATGAGATCGCACGATCCGTGCGGTTAGAACGAGACGAATCGTACCATCACCGCCTATTCGTCACTGTCACGCATCGGCAACAGCGTAAGGAAAAGCTGCGGCACAATGGAACCCAAATCGTGTCAAAATAATGAGATTAACCATTTCAACTCAACTCGCGCTGAGCAGCCCGACCAGCGTCGCGTGCTGTCTCGCGTCGAACGGAGCCAGCGCCATCATGGCGTTGGCAGGCACGCCTCAAGTTGCGACCAGAAAATCGCCGCGCGCGCATGAATCCGCGTGCGCCGAGCGCAGCATGTCATTATCTAAAATGTCGACCGCAAGTGCACCGCAGATTGAGGATCATTGAATGCGCCAAATTCCGCTGGGAGCAAAAGGTACATTCACGTTGCGCGTGCTGCCGGAGCATCTCGCCAATCGGTTCAAGGACGCGATGTTGCCGCAGGTGCTGGCGACCCCCGTGATGATCCTGATCATGGAAAACGCCGCCCTTGCCGCCATCAAGCCGTATCTCGATCAGGGCGAGAGCGCGGTCGGCACCGCGATCAACGTACGGCATCTTGCCGCTACACCCGTAGGTCACGATGTTCGGGCTGAAGCCGAGGTGATCAAGGTCGATGGAAAGCGACTGGAATTCAAGGTCTCGGCGAGCGACGGGATGGACGAGATCGGCAGCGGAACCCATCAGCGAATGGTGATCGACCTCCGTTCGTTCAACGAGCGCCTTGCCAAAAAAAGCAAGCGCTGACCACGCGCGCCGTCGAAGATTACCGACCTCACCTGAGCTTGCTGAGCAGCGCGACTAGCGTCTCGCGCTCTTTCGCATCGAGCGGCGCCAGCGTCTCCTTTGAGATCGCCAGCGCATTCGGCGCAGCCTTTTCGGCCATCTGCTGGCCGGCGCGAGTAAGGCTGACCAGCAGGCGGCGGCCGTCCGTCGGGATCGGGGCTGGTTTCGGTCAGTCCGCGCGCGGTCAGCCGGTCGATCACGCCCTTGATGGTGGCGACATCCATCGCCGTCAGCCGCCCGAGCTGATTCTGCGAGCACGGTCCGGTCTCGGTGAGTTTGGCGAGCGCCGCCCATTGCGTCGGCGTCAGATTGATGCCGATATCACGCGCGAAGATCGTGGCGTGGCGCTGCCACACCTGGCGCAGGATGAAGCCGATCTGCTCGTCGAGGATATAGAGCGGCCTCGACGGCCTGACGCTCTTTTTCAGCGAAGCACTTCTCGCCATCTGCGTCCCCTGCCCTTCCCAATCACAGCGACAGATGCGCGTCGCGGATGTCCGGACGCGCGTCGAGCTCGGCCATCGTGCCGCCAAAGCAGATCCGGCCGCGCTCGATGATGTAGGCGCGGTCGGAGATCAATCTCGCGAAATGCAGGTTCTGCTCGGAGACGACGATGCTGACGCCTTCCTTCTTCATGGTCAGGATCGCATCGACCATCTGCTCGACGATCTTTGGCGACAGCCCTTCCGACGGCTCGTCGAGCAGCACCAGCGACGGATTGCCCATCAGGGTGCGCGCAATCGTCAGCATCTGCTGCTCGCCGCCGCTCATGCGTCCGCCCTGCCGGTCGCGCATCTCGCCGAGGTTAGGAAACAGCGCGAACAGCTTTTCCCGCGTCCAGTGCGGCGCATTCGGCCGCTTCGGCTGGCGGCCGACCTCGAGGTTCTCCTCCACCGTCAGATTCGGTGAAGATGCGCCGCTCTTCCGGCACATAGCCGAGCCCGCCGCGCACGATCGCGTGCGTCGGCAGCTCGGATACGTCCTCGCCTTCGAACACGATCCGGCCCGTGCGCTGCTCGACCAGGCCGACGATGGAACGAAAGGTCGTCGACTTGCCGGCGCCGTTGCGCCCGAGCAGCGCCACCACCTCGCCATCGCCGACCTCGAGCGCGATATCGAACAGGATATGCGCGGGGCCGTAATGGCTGTTGAGATCCTGAACCGAGAGCTTCATGCCGATAGCTCCCTCGCGGTGACGGGCGTCATAGACCAGACCCTCGCCGAGATAGACCGCGCGCACTTGCGGGTTGCCGCGGACTTCTTCCGGTGTGCCCTCGGCAATCAACGTGCCGCGATTGAGCACCAGGATGCGATCGGCATGCTCGAACACCACGTCCATGTCGTGCTCGGTGAAGAGCACGCCGATCGACTGCTCGCGCGCGATGCGCGCGGTGAGCCGCATCAATTCGATGCGCTCGCGCGGCGCCATGCCCGCGGTCGGCTCGTCCATCAAGAGAAGCTTTGGTTGATTGGCAAGCGCGACCGCAAGCTCAAGCCGCTTGAGATCGCCATAGGCGAGTTCGCCGCAGGGCCGATCGGCGTAGCCGCCCATGCCGACCAGTTCGAGCAGGCGTGCCGGCTTCGCCCTGCGCGAACTGCGGCGTCGAGGACCAGAGATTGAACAATTGCCGGCGATACGACACCAGCGCGACCTGCACATTCTCGCGCACCGTCATGGTCGGAAATGTCGCCGTGATCTGGAAGGTGCGCCCGACGCCGAGCCGCCAGATCGCGCGCGGCGTCTTGCCGGCGGTGTCCTCGCCCAGCAGATTGATCCGGCCGCTGTCGGGATCCTTCTGGCCGTTGAGCATGTCGAAACAGGTGCTCTTGCCCGCGCCGTTCGGGCCGATCAGCGCCAGGATCTCGCCGGCCTTGAGCGCGAACGAGACGCCGCGCACGGCATGCACGCCGCCATAGGATTTGGTCAGGCCTTCGACCGACAGCAATGTGGGGACCATGCTCATTCGGCGGTCTCGATTGGCGCAGCGAGCAGCGCGGATTTTGCCGATGACGAGCGGCGGCGGTTGCGGATCGTCTCCAGCACGCCGACGATGCCCTTCGGAAAGGCGACCACGATCAGCACGATGAAGCCGCCAAGCACGAGCTTGGACAGATCGGTCTGGCTGACCAGCCAGATATTGAGCGCCTTGTAGACGATGGCGCCGACGACCGCGCCCGAGATCGTCTCGACGCCGCCGAGCAGCACCATCACCAGCGCATCGACCGACAGCGAGATGCCGAGGCTATCCGGAAACACGCTGCCCTTCAGATACGCGAACAGCGCGCCGGCGACACCGGCGACGGTGCCCGCGATCACGAAGGCGGTCCACTGGATGCGCTTGCCGTCGATGCCGATCGGCTTCGCTGCGCAGCGGCGAGTCGCGGGTCGCCCGCAGCGCAAAGCCGAACGGCGAGAACACCACGATCCGAAGCGCTGCGACCATCAGCGCAGCGATCGCCGAGCGACAGCCAGTAGAAATGCGAAGGGCTCGCCGCCCATTTTTCCGGCCAGACGCCGAGAATGCCGTTGTCGCCGCCGGTCACCGTGACCCACTGGAACGCGATCGACCAGACGATCTGCGCAAAGGCCAAGCGTCAGCATCGCGAAATAGACGCCGGACAGTTGCACCGCGAAGAAGCCGAACACCGCCGCGCCGATACAGCCGAGCAGCGGGCCGAGCAACAGCGAGACGATCATCGGCAGTCCGGCCATCTTGGCGAGGAACGCGACGCCATAGGCGCCAAGCCCGAAATAGGCGGCATGGCCGAACGAGGCGAGCCCGCCGACCGACATCAGGAAATGCAGGCTGGCGGCAAAGATCACGAAGATCGCGATTTCCGAGCCGACCGTGAGCGCGTAATTGCCGGCGAACAGCGGCAGCGCCGCAGCGACGCATCAATGCGGCCAAGCGCAGCGAGCCGTTCGCCCGACGTCAGCGGCCGCCAGGGATTGACCGTCAGCCCCGGCGTGCGGCGCGCCGGCGCTTCCTGCTTGCCGAACAGGCCCCAGGGCCGCACGATCAGCACGGCGGCCATCACCAGAAACACCAGGATGATGGAGATCTTCGGAAAGATCAGGATGCCGAACGCGTTCAGTTCCGACACCAGCACCGCCGCGACAAAGGCGCCGATGATGCTGCCGAGGCCGCCGATCACCACCACGACGAACACGTCGACGATGATGCGCAGGTCCATGGCGTGATGCACCGCGTCGCGCGGAATCTGCAGCGCGCCGCCGAGCGCCGCCAGAAATACGCCGACCGCAAACACGCTGGTGAACAGCCATTTCTGATTGACGCCGAGCGCTGCCACCATGTCGCGGTCCTGCGTCGCGGCGCGCACCAGAACGCCCCAGCGCGTGCGCTGGAACAACAGCCAGAGCATGCCGAGCACGACCGGACCGAGCACGATCAGGAACAGATCATAGCTCGGGATATTCTGGCCGAAGAAATCGACCGCGCCCTTGAAGCCCGGCGCGCGGCGGCCCAGCAGATCGCTCGGGCCCCAGATCAGCACCACGAGATCCTCGACCATCAGGGTCAGGCCGAAGGTCGCCAGCAACTGAAACAATTCCGGCGCATGATAGATCCGCCGCAGCAGCACCATCTCGACCAGCACGCCGACCGCGGCGACGATCAGCGCCGCGGCAACGATGCCGCCCCAAAATCCGATCGCGCCGGAAAATCGCTCGGTCAGCGTGAACGCGACATAGGCGCCGAGCATATAGAACGCGCCATGCGCGAAATTGACGATCCGCGTCACGCCGAAGATGATCGACAGCCCCGACGCGACCAGAAACAGCGACGCCGCGCTGGCAAGACCGGTCAGGAACTGGACGAAGTAAAAGGCCATTGGCGGTCCGCGTTAGCGCGCTCTTGAGTTCGCGGCTTCATCCTTCGAGACGGCGCTTCGCGCCTCCTCAGGATGAGGTCTCTCTTTTTCACCTCTCCCCGTTTGCGGGGAGAAGCCGGATCGCCCTTGCGATCCGGGTGAGGGGGCACAGGACTATCCATCCACACCAGCTTCGCGGTGAGCCCCCTCACCCCGCCCTCTCCGCGCAAGCGGGGAGAGGGAGAACAGTGCTCGCTTGGCAACGTGCCTCACTCCTTCGGGCGCATCTTTTCGACTTCGGCATCGCTCGGCAGATAGTCGGAGCCCTTGCGATAGGCCGAATCCACCATGATGCCCTTGCCGTCCTTGAGCGCGGTCTTGCCGACGAACGCGCCGAGCGTCGACTGATGATCGATCTTGCGGAAGGTGATCTCGCCGAACGGCGACGGCACCGACAAGCCTTCGGCCGCCGCGATCAGCTTTTCCGGATCGGTCGAATTGGCCTTGGCGAGGATCGCCGCGGCCGACTTGATGGTCTCGTAGCCGACGATCGAGCCGAGCCGCGGATAGTCATTGTACTTGGCCTGATAGGCTTTCAGGAACGCGTCGTGCTCCGGCGTCTTGATCGCTGTACCAGGGATAGCCGGTGACGATCCAGCCCTCCGGCGTCTCGTCCTTCAGCGGATCGAGATATTCCGGCTCGCCGGTGAGGAAGCTGACCACCGCGCGATCCTTGAACAGGCCGCGGGTGTTGCCTTCGCGCACGAATTTCACGAGATCGGCGCCGAAGGTGACGTTGAGGATCGCTTCCGGATTGGCCGCGGCGAGCGCCTGCACCACCGGACCCGCGTCGATCTTGCCCTGCGGCGGCCACTGCTCGTCGACCCACTGGATATCGGGCCGCTTCTCCGACATCAGCTTCTTGAACACCGCGACCGCGGACTGGCCGTATTCATAATTCGGCGCAATCGTCGCCCAGCGCTTGGCCGGCAGTTTTGCCGCCTCTTCCACCAGCATCGCCGCCTGCATGTAGTTGGAGGGACGCAGGCGGAAGGTGTAGCGATTGCCCTTGGCCCAGGTGATGGCGTCGGTCAGCGGCTCGGCCGCCAGGAAGAAGACCTTCTTCTGGTTGGCGAAGTCGCTGACGGCAAGACCGATATTGGACAGGAACGTGCCGGTCAGCATCGCGACGTTCTCGCTCGACACCAGTTCGTTGGCGGCGGTCTGCGCGTCGGCCGGCTTGCCGCCGTCATCCTTGGAGATGACGACGAGCTTCTTGCCGTTGATGCCGCCGGCGGCATTGATCTCCTCGACCGCGAGCTGCCAGCCCTTGCGATAGGGCTCGGTGAAGGCGGGCAGCAGCGAATAGCTGTTGATTTCGCCGATCTTGATTTCGCTCTGCGCCATGGCGGCGTTCGCCATGCCGGCAAGCACGATCGCCAAGGCCCGCCCCCAAGAGATGTTTGCTTCGTTGCATCCCTTAACCTCCACTGTTGAAGAAATTATCGTAGACCGTCCTCGCCCTTGATTTCCGTGACCGTCAAACCGCCGACGCGCGGCAGCGGCCGGCCGCTGTCGGTGACCGCGACCGCGACCATGATCTCGTTGGCGCGCGGCGCGTCGTTGATCTGCACTTCCATGCCGTCGAAATGGCTGCGCACGAACGCCGCATCCTTGTGGCCGAGCGGAATATCCAGCGTCGTGCCCGGGCCGCCGCGCTTCTTCGACGACGGAATCAGCGCCGCGCCCTTGCCCAACACCTTGCGCACCGGCGCGCCCATCTTGGGATGCAAGATCGCGGCCGCATGTTCGAGCTCGCCGTTTTCGCCGACCGCTGCGGCCTTGCCGTAACTTTGCGCCTTCGCGCCGTCGATGCCGAGCGCCGCCACCGCCCTTTTCGCGAGCAATTCGCCGAGTTCCTCGCCGATCGCGATCAGGGGCGAGAGGTCTTCGACATATTGGCCGGCGAACGGATTTTCGATCACGGCGATCGCCGCCGCCCGCCGGGTCGGCGGCGCGACGGTCTGTCCCATCTCCAGATGCGTCTCTTCGACGACCGTGACGATCTTGCGAATGATCGCGCTCATCGCTGTCCGCCTTGTTTCCGATCAAGCATGCATCAAACTCTTGCGACACCTCGCCGCAAACCGTCTGCGGCGGGCGCGCAGCTCGATTCCGCGCGCGCCCACGACGACCGTCTCGCCGCAAGCCGCAACGCCGCGCCGTCGATCAATCCCGCGGCGAGCAGCTTTCGCGCGCAGGCGCTGCCCGCTTCAAGCGCGTCCTCGATCTCGCGTTCGGTGCAATTCACCGACGTCGCGCGTCACCAGGCGCGCGCCGAGATCGCTGTCGGGCTGCAGTTCATTGGCCGGACAGCGGACGATGGCGGGATGTCCGGGCAGATCGACGGCGTTGGCGATGATGGTGGCGGCGGCATCGGCTTGCGAGGCGGTCCGCGCCAGCACCGTCACGGCATCGGCAATGCCGAGCGAGAAACTGCGGCCATGGCGGCCGCTGGTCGCGATGCCGCGCGACGGGATCCTCGGCATCGATCGACCATCGTGCGCATCAAGCCGAAGCTGGTCCGGCCGATCCATCAGGCCCACCGTGAACGTGTTCGCCGTCCGCCAGATGCAGCGCGATGTCGCCGCCATTGTTGACATAAGCGCGCTCAAGCTGCGCGGCATCCAGCATCGCGCCGAGAATTTCCTCGGCGACGGCGCCTGCGACCGCCGCCATCGGCGTGATGAAATGATCGGCGGCAAACGGCGCCACCGCCGCATGCATGCGGCGCGCGACGACGCCTTGCAGCGCAGCATCGCGCTGGGATCGGCCGCCTGGCGCAACTCGGCAAGTTCGTCGCAGAGTTCATCGAGCAGGCCGGTGAAGCGCCGCGCCGCGGCGTGATAGGCCGCGCGCACATCCGCCTCGCTGCCGCTGCGCTTCCACGATCAGATCGATCGGACCATCCTGCAAATGCAGCCGCCTGCCGTCAGCCAGCAAGCCGATTTGCGGGAGCCGTGTCATGCGCGCCGATCCCGGCGTCGATGCGACGGCATCTGACGGATTTCCGTGTTGTCCTTCAGCGACGCCAGCGGACGCACATGATCCATATGGCCGCCGAGCGCAGCATAGTCCGACAGCCGCAGCGTGAACTCGATCGGCGCCACCAGCGCCGGCGTCGGCACGTAGCCGAAGGCGCCGGCCGGCAATCGCGTGACGTCGACCATGAAGGTGATGCCGCCGCCCGGCCAGACATAGACCGGCGCGCCGCCGCTGGTGACCCGCGTCAACGCGTCCTTCACCGATCGCGTCAGGCGCACCGGATTGTCGGTGACGCCGGCGCGCAGCGATCCGCCGGCGCCGCCCATGAACAGCACGGTGCACAGCGCCGGCTCGCAATTCTCCTGGATCCGCTCGACCGACAGTTTGAGATCGGCCGGCATCTGCTTTCTCGACCGGCCGCAGCGCCTCGTCGAGTTCGTAATAGGCCGCGTGCTCGCCGGTCGTGGAGACCATCAGCATGGTCATGCCGGGCCGCGCCGTCTTCGGATCGAACGGACCCAGCACCGACAGCGGATCGGAAATCATGGTGCCGCCCCAGCCGGTGCCGGGCTCGGCGACCTGGAAATAACGGCCCGGCGTCGAGCGCCGTCCCTTCATCTTGATTCCGGTGTCGGGAATATCGAGCAGCTTGCCGGCCTGATGCTCGCGAGAGAACGCCGGTGATGTGGTCGTCGACGACCACGACCTCGTCGACCTTGCCGTGCCATTGCTTGGCGAACATGCCGATCGTCGCCGAGCCGCAGCCGACCCGCATGCGCTCCTCGGCGACGCCGTTGACGATCGGCGGATAGTCCGGCCTGCACCACCACGGTGGCGCCGCCGTCGATGGTGAGTTCGACCGGCTTGCAGTTGCTCAGATCCATCAGCGCGTCGCAGGTGACGCGGCCTTCCTTCTTCGAGCCGCCGGTCAGATGATGGACGCCGCCCAGCGACAGCATCTGCGAGCCGTATTCGCTGGTGGTGACGTGGCCGACCGCCTCGCCCTGCGCGCGGACCGTCGCCGTCTCGGGGCCGAGATATCGGTCGGTGTCGATCTTCACCTTGACGCCGCAATAGCTGAAGATGCCCTCGGTCACCACGGTGACCATGTCGACGCCGTCGATCTCCGAGGACACGATGAAGGGCGCCGGCTTGTAGTCGGGATAGGTGGTGCCGGCGCCGATCGCGGTGACGAAGATGCTCGGCTCGCGGACGATCTTGCCGTCCCAGTCGCCGGTGGCCTGGAACGGCACCAGCCGCCCGCCATGCGACACCGTTCGCTCCAGCACGATATGCGGATCGACGCGCACCAGCTCGCCATCGTGATTGGCGTAGCGATCGCAGGCGCCCGCCGCGCCCGGCTTGATGTAGCACATCACCGGGCAGGCATCGCAGCGGATCTTGTCGCCGATCGCGGCAGCGGTCGCATCAGTCAGCATGAACAAGCTCTCAAGCCAGCGTCAAACTGTCGAACGGCGAACGGTAACGATGCATCGGCTCAATCGGCGTCGAATTCGCACGCGACCGGGTATTTCGTTCGTATACGAACGATCTTGCGCGCGGCCGGAAACCTGTCAAGCGCCTGTCGGATGCGAAAATCGCCGCTGCCGAATAAAACCTCAATTGCCTGCGCGCCGCTGTTCATAAACCGGGCAAACGGTTGCGCCGCGGAATGCGCGGCTTGCACGTTTGTATGCAAACGGTATCTTCGCAAGGGTTTAAGCGATGTTTGCGAAGCGCAACATCGGCCGGAACCATGAGCATGACGCAGACCACGATCCGCCTGACCGTCAACGGCAGGATCCATGACGTCAACGCCGCTCCCGATACCGCGCTGCTTTATGTGTTGCGCAACGATCTCGAATTGAACGGACCGAAATACGGCTGCGGGCTCGGCGAATGCGGCGCCTGCACCGTGCTGATCGACGGCCTCGCGGCGCGTTCCTGCGTGATCCCGATCAGCGGCTGCGTCGAGCGCGACATCCTGACGCTCGAAGGCCTCGGCTCGCGCGATCATCCCGATCCGGTGCAGGACGCCTTCATCAAGGAACAGGCCGCGCAATGCGGCTACTGCCTCAACGGCATGATCATGACCACCAAGGCGCTGCTGATGCGCAACCCGCACCCCTCCGAGACCGAGGTGCTCGAGGCGCTGCGCTACAATCTGTGCCGGTGCGGCGCGCATGTCGAAATCATGCGCGCGGTGATGCGGGCGGCGGGCCATGTCGCCGAGGCTCGGGATTGATGGCCGCGCCGGAGTCCTGAATCGGCAGTCGGCCCGGATCGCTGTCGGTCGTTCGCCCCGCCGGTCTGGCGCGAAGGCGCGTTCGAAACCTTCATCAAGATCACGGCCGACGGTTCGGTCACGGCCTTCAACGGTCATGTCGATCTCGGCACCGGCATCCGCACCGCGCTCGGACAGATCGTCGCCGAAGAACTCGACGTGTCCTTTGCGCGCGTCGTCGTCGTGCTCGGCGATACCTCGCGCGGTTCCCAATCAGGGCGCGACCATCGCCAGCGAGACCATCCAGATCATCGGCGGTGCCGCTGCGCAAGGCCGCGGCGCAGGCGCGGCAATTCCTGCTCGCGCGCGCCGCGGAACGGCTCGAACTGCCGATCGAGGATCTTGCGATCGAAGACGGCCTGATCCGCGGGCGCGACAACCGCAGCGTCAGCTACGGCGAATTGATTGCGCGGCGAGACCATCCGCCTTGAACTGGCCGACGACGTCGCGGTCAAGGCGGTCGGCAGCCTACACGCATCGTCGGGCAATCGGTGCCGCGCGTCGATCTTCCGGCCAAGGCGACCGGCGAACTGGTCTATGTTCACGACGTGCGCGTGCCCGGCATGCTGCACGGCCGCGTCGTGCGCCCGCCCTATGCCGGCGTCGATGCCGGCGCCTTTGTCGGCACCAGCCTGATCGCGGTCGACGAAGCCTCGGTGCGCGATATTCCGGGGCTGGTCGCCGTCGTCAGGATCGGCGATTTCGTCGGCGTCATCGCCGAGCGCGAGGAAAACGCGGTCAAGGCGGCCGCGCAACTCAAGGTGACCTGGAAGCCGACGCCGACGCTGCCCGATCTGAAGGACGTCGAGACCGCGCTGCGCGCCAATCCATCGACGCCGCGGACCCTGATCGACAAGGGCGATGTCGACGCCGCGATCGCCGCCGCCGCAAAGCCGATGCAGCGGACCTATATCTGGCCGTACCAGATGCACGGCTCGATCGGCCCGTCCTGCGCGGTCGCGGACTATCAGGACGGCCGGATCCGGGTGTGGTCCGGCACGCAAAATCCGCACATCCTGCGCGCCGATCTCGCGCTGCTGCTGCGAGCGGCCGGAAGCCGAAATCGATGTGATCCGGATGGAGGCGGCCGGCTGCTACGGCCGCAACTGCGCCGACGACGTTTCGGCCGACGCGGTGCTGCTGTCGCGCGCGGTCGGCCGTCCGGTCCGCGTGCAATTGACGCGCGAACAGGAGCACGCCTGGGAGCCGAAGGGCACCGCGCAACTGATGGACGTCAAGGGCGGGCTGCGCGCCGACGGCAGCGTCGCCGGTTACGATTTTGCCACGCGCTATCCGTCGAACGGCGCGCCGACGCTGGCGCTGCTGCTGACCGGCACGATTGCGCCGGTCCCGGCCGTGTTCGAGATGGGCGACCGCACCGCGATCCCGCCCTACGACTACGACACCATGCGCGTGGTCGCGCACGACATGCCGCCGATCGTGCGCGCCTCCTGGCTGCGCGGCGTCTCGGCGCTGCCGAACACCTTCGCGCATGAATCCTATATCGACGAACTCGCCACCGAAGCCGGCGTCGATCCGATCGAATATCGCCTGCGCTATCTCAAGGACTCAGCGCGCGATCGATCTCGTCAACGCGGTCGCCGAGCGCGCCGGCTGGACGCCGCGTCCGGTCCGGCAAGAGCCGTCGCCGAAGGCGACATCGTGCGCGGGCGCGGCTTTGCCTATGCGCTCTATGTCCACAGCAAGTTTCCGGGCTATGGCGCGGCGTGGTCGGCCTGGATCGCCGACGTCGCCGTCAACAAGGCGACCGGCGACGTCAGCGTGACGCGCGTGGTCGCCGGCCAGGATTCCGGCCTGATGATCAATCCGGACGGCGTCCGCCACCAGATCCACGGCAACGTCATCCAGTCGACCAGCCGCGCGCTGATGGAAGAGGTCTCGTTCGACCGCAGCGTCGGTGACGAGCCGCGAATGGGGCGCCTACCCGATCATCACATTTCCCGATGTTCCAAAGATCGACGTCCTGATGCTGCCGCGGCAGGATCAGCCGCCGCTCGGCGTCGGCGAATCCGCCTCCGTCCCGAGCGCCGCGGCGATCGCCAACGCGATCTTCGACGCGACCGGCGTGCGGTTTCGCGAACTGCCGTTCACGCCGGAACGAATTCTCGGGGGATTGCGCGGCGAGCAGGCTGCACCAGCGGCATGCCAGACGCTGCCCACCGCCGGCCCCGGCCTCATCGAACAAATGGCACAAATCCGTTCGTCCGGACGGCGCGGTGTGTTTGGCAACGTCGCGGCGTCCTTATGCGCCGCCGCGATCGGCATCGGCGCGGCCGTGCTGCCGTGGCGATCGATCGCGCCGATCGCGCGGCCGGATGCGTCGGTCTATTCGGCGGCGACCATCGCCCGCGGCCGGCAACTGGCCGCGCTCGGCGACTGCGCGGTCTGCCACACCGGTGCGAGCGGCATCCTCAATGCCGGCGGCCGGCCGCTCGAGACGCCGTTCGGCACCATCTACAGCACCAACATCACGCCCGATGTCGAGACCGGCATCGGCGCGTGGTCCTATCCCGCCTTCGAGCGCGCGATGCGCGAAGGCATCCATCGCGACGGCCGGCATCTCTATCCGGCGTTTCCCTATACGCATTTCGCCAGAGCGACCGACGCCGATCTGCAGGCGCTCTATGCCTATCTGATGGCGCAGGCGCCGGTGCGCGCCGAGCTTCCGAAAAACCGACTCGCATTTCCGTTCAATCTGCGTCCGCTGATGGCCGGATGGAACGCGCTGTTCCATCAGCCCAGCGTGTTCGAAGCCGATCCCGCGAAATCGGAAATCTGGAATCGCGGCGCCTATCTGGTCGAAGGCCTCGGCCATTGCGGCGCCTGCCATTCGCCGCGCAACGCGCTCGGCGCGGAAAAACAAGGCGCCTATCTGGCCGGCGGTTTCGCGGAAGGCTGGGAAGCGCCGCCGCTGACGTCGCTGTCGCACGCGCCGATCCCCTGGAGCGAGGATGAGCTGTTCGCCTATTTGCGATCAGGCGAATCCCGCTTCCACGGCGTCGCCGCGGGCCCGATGGCGCCGGTGGTGAAGGAGCTTGCGGCGCTGCCCGACCAGGACATCCGCGCCATGGCGGTCTATCTCGCTTCCTTCAACGAGACCGCGATCGAGAGGCCGGCCAGGAGCGCTTGCCGCGAAACTCGAGGCCGCCACCAAGGTCGCTGTGGCCGCCTCTGCCGGCGCGCGGCTTTATCAAGGCGCCTGCGCGGTCTGCCATGAGGTCGGCGGCCCGCCGCTGTTCGGCAGCCGGCCGTCGCTGGCGCTGAACAGCAATCTGCACAGCGCCGTGCCGGACAATCTGATCCAGGTGATCCTGCACGGCATCGCTCGCCCGCCTCGAGCGATCTCGGCTACATGCCCGCCTTCAAGGACAGCATGAGCGATCAACAGATCGCTGAGCTCGTGTCCTATCTGCGCCAGCAATTCGCGCCCGACAAGCCGGCCTGGACCGGCGTCCATGCGGCCGTCGGCCGGGTCAGACAGGCATCGTCCTACTGAGCCGAGGCGCCCAACAGGCTTAGTGGCTGATCATCCACGGACGCGCGGTCGGAAAGCTCTTGGCGCCGCTCCTGGTTTTCTTCACCAGCCGCGACGGCTTGGTCGAGCAGCAGCCGCAGCCCGGGCCGTGCGAGGCCTTGTATTCGGCCGAGCGTCTTGGGCGCGTTGGCGCTGCGCTCGTTGGTGGCGTGCGCCTTGCGCTTGTCCGACGGCATGCAGAAGAAATTCGGCGCGGTCAGGATCACGCGCGGCGAGGAACTGTCGCATTGCGGACAGTCCTGCGGCGCATCGCATTCGGCCATCGGCCGCATGTCGGTGAACGGACCGCAATCGTTGCAGAGATATTCGTAGACCGGCATTTTGTCTCGCCCCGCTCGATGAACCAGAAAATTCCGAAGGCGGATGCGGGGCGGCAGATAGCGCGCCGTCCCGCACCCTTCGCGGGGATCTACTTGTCCGGCGAGAGCGGCATCTGGATGTCGCCCTTGATGTGTTTGATCGGCCCGGCCGACGACGGCATGATGTCGAAGTCGAAGATTTCCGTCGGCAGCCACAGCGTCGCGCAGGCGTTGGGCACGTCGACCACGCCGGAGATATGGCCCTGGCACGGCGCGGTGCCCAGGATCGAATAGGCCTGCGCGCCGGAATAGCCGAACTTCTTGAGATATTCGATCGCGTTGAGGCAGGCCTGCCGATAGGCGATATGCACGTCGAGGTAATGCTGCTTGCCAGCCTCGTCGACCGAGATGCCTTCGAAGATCAGATAGTCCTTGTAGTTCGGCGTGATCGGCGACGGCTTGAAGACCGGGTTCTTGATGCCGTATTTGGCGACGCCGTCCTTGATGACGTCGACCTTGAGATGCAGCCAGCCGGCCATCTCGATCGCGCCGCAGAAGGTGATCTCGCCGTCGCCCTGGCTGAAATGCAGATCGCCCATCGAGAGCCCGCCGCCGGGCACATAGACCGGGAAATAGATCTTCGAGCCGCGCGACAGATCCTTGATGTCGCAATTGCCGCCATGCTCGCGCGGCGGCACGGTGCGGGCGCCTTCGCGCGCCGACTTGGCCTTGGCGTCGCCCTTGGCGCGGCCGGCATGCGCGGTCGGCGCGAACGGCGGATTGGCCAATCCCGGCACGCGCGTCGGATTGGTCGCGATCAGCGCGGCTCTCGCGCTCGTTCCAGGTCGCCAGCAATTTCGGATCGGGCAGACAGCCGATCAGGCCGGGATGGATCAGGCCGGCGAAATTCACGCCGGGAACGTGGCGCGACGAAGTGTAGAGGCCCTTGATGTCCCAGATCGATTTCTGCGCCAGCGGGAAATGATCGGTCAGGAAGCCGCCGCCGTTCTTCTTGGAGAAGAAGCCGTTGAAGCCCCACAGGCTCTCCTTCAGCGGACCGACATCGAGCAGATCGACCACCAGGAGATCGCCGGGCTCGGCGCCCTTGACGCCGATCGGGCCGGAGAGGAAATGCACGATCGACAGATCGATGTCGCGCACGTCGTCGGCGGAATTGTTGTTCTTGATGAAGCCGCCGGTCCAGTCATAGGTCTCGATGATGAAGTCGTCGCCCGGGTTGACCCACGCCACGATCGGAATATCGGGATGCCAGCGGTTGTGGATCATGTCGTTGTCGTAAGCCGACTTCGTGAGATCGACCTTGATCAGTGTATCTGGCATCAAAAGCTCCCCTGTTTACAAGCGATAGTCTACGACTCAGACCGACAAGATATTTCGAGATCTGCGCGGCATCGACGCTGTCGCGCGCATCGTCGCGCACGATCTCGCCGTTCTCGATCACCAGCACGCGGTCGGCGATGTCGAGCGCGAAGCTCAGACCTGCTCGGACACCACGATCGACAGTCCGCGCTCGTCGCGAATGCGCTTCAAGGTGCGCGCCATCTCCCGGATGATCGAGGGCTGAATGCCTTCGGTCGGCTCGTCGAGCAACAGCACCTTCGGCTTGGTGGCGAGCGCGCGCGCGATCGCGAGTTGCTGCTGCTGGCCGCCGGACAGATTGCCGCCGCGGCGGCCCTTCATCTCCAGCAGCACCGGAAACAGCTCGTAGATGTCGCCGGGCACCTCGGTCTCGCCGGAGGCGACGAGGCCGGTCTCGATGTTCTCCTTCACCGTCATGGTGGAGAAGATCATGCGGCCCTGCGGCACATAAGCGAGCCCCTTGGCGACGCGCTCATAGCTCTTCAGCGTGCGAGAGCTCGGTGCCTTCCATGGTCACCGAGCCGCTCTTGGTCGGCACGATCCCCATCAGCGACTTCATCAGCGTGGTCTTGCCCATGCCGTTGCGGCCCATGATCGCGACGATCTCGTTGGGCGCGACGGTGACGTTGAGGCCATGCAGCACCTCGCTCTGGCCGTAGGCGACATGCAGATCCGAGATAGCCAGCATTGCGACGCGCTCCTTCATGCCTAGTGCCCGAGATAGACTTCGATGACCTTGGGATCGTTCTTGACGTGCTCCATCGTGCCTTCCGACAGGATCTGGCCCTGGTGCAGCACCGTGACCTTGTGCGCGATGTCCTCGACGAATTTCATGTCGTGCTCGATCACCAGCACCGAGCGGTCCTTGATGATGCGGTTGAGCAGTTCGGCGGTCTTGACGCGCTCGCTGACGCTCATGCCGGCGACCGGCTCGTCGAGCATCAGCAGGTCCGGGTCCTGGATCAGCAGCATGCCGATCTCGAGCCATTGCTTCTGGCCGTGGCTGAGCAGTTCGGCATTCATGTTGAGCCGGTCCTTCAGGAAGATCATCTCGGCGACTTCCTCGACCCGGTCGCGCACCGCGGCATCGCGCGTGAAGGTCAGCGCGCCGAACACGGTGCGGCCGCGCGGAAAGGAAATCTCCAGATTCTCGAACACCGTGAGATCGTCATAGATCGACGGCGTCTGGAATTTGCGCCCGACGCCGGCCTGCACGATCTGGTTCTCCTTCATCTTCGTGAGCTCCTTGCCGCGAAACTGGATCGAACCGGAGGTCGCCTTGGTCTTTCCGCAGATCAGGTCGAGCACCGTGGTCTTGCCGGCGCCGTTGGGGCCGATGATGACGCGGATTTCGTTTTCCTCGACATAGAACGACAGATCGTTGACCGCCTTGAAGCCGTCGAAGGAAACCGTGAGCGCCTCGACCGCGAGCAGGAATTCCTTGGGCTGGTGACCGATGAGCATGATGATCTCCTCACTCCGCCGGCGCGCCGTCGGCGACGGAACTGTCGGTCCAGCCGTCCGGCTTTCGATTTGCGCGACGAGAGCAGCCGGTCGATGCGCGGCTGCACGTAGTCGCGCCAGATGCCGGCGAGACCGTTCGGGAAGGCGAGCACGACCGCGATGAACAGGCCGCCGAGCCCGAACAGCCACAATTGCGGGAACGATTCCGACAGGCTGGTCTTGGCGAAATTGACCAGCAGCGTGCCGTAGACCGCGCCGAGGATCGACATCCGGCCGCCGACCGCGGTGTAGATCACCATTTCGATCGACGGCACGATGCCGACAAAGGACGGCGACATGAAGCCGACCTTGAGCGTGAACATGGCGCCGCCGATCGCGGCGAAGATCGCGGCGACGCAGAAGGCGAAGATCTTGAAATTGGCGACGCTATAGCCGGAGAAGCGGACGCGGTCCTCCTTGTCGCGCATCGCGACCAGGATGCGGCCGAGCTTCGAGTGCCGGATGAACTGCGCGATGAAGATGCAGCCGAACAGGCAGGCCACCTCGAAGAAGTACAGCACGACCTTGGCGTGGTCGGGGCGGATGTCCCATCCCTTCAGGGTGCGCAGATCGGTCATGCCGTTGATGCCGCCGGTGTAGCCCTGCTGCCCGACGATCAGGATGGTCAGGATGGCGGCGACCGCCTGGGTGATGATGGCGAAATAGATGCCGCCGACCCGGCGCTTGAACATCGCCGCGCCGATGATGAAGGCGAAGAACGCCGGCACCAGAATGATCGCCAGCAGCGTGAAGGGAAAGCTGTGGAACGGCTTCCAGAACAACGGCAGCTGCGTGATCTGATTCCAGTCCATGAAATCGGGAATGCCCGGGGTCGACTGGATCTTGGTGTTCTCGACGCTGGACGCCTCGAGCTTGAGATACATCGCCATGCAGTAGCCGCCGAGGCCGAAGAACACGCCCTGCCCGAGGCTCAGAATGCCGCCATAGCCCCAGCACAGCACCAGGCCGAGCGCGACAAAGGCGTAGGTCAGATATTTCGCGACCAGATTGAGCCGGAAGACGTCGAGGCAGAGCGGCAGGATCACGACCAGAGAAGCAGCGCCAGCGCTACAAAGCCGATCAGTTCCGATCGATTGAAGAAGCGCGAGTTGGTGATCATGACCGTGCTTTCTTGTTGTTATTTGCGGACCTTGAGCGCGAACAGCCCCTGCGGCCGCAGCATCAGGATTCCGACGATCGCAAGCAGCGTGAGGACCTTGGCCATCGACCCCGACATGAAGAATTCCAGGGTCGACTGCGTCTGCGAGATGGTGAAGGCCGATGCGATGGTGCCGAGCAGGCTCGCGGCGCCGCCGAACACGACGACCAGGAACGTATCGACGATGTAGAGCTGGCCGGCGGTCGGCCCGGTCGAGCCGATCATGGTGAAGGCGCTGCCGGCGATGCCGGCGATGCCGCAGCCGAGGCCGAAGGTGTAGCGGTCGACCTTCTCGGTGTTGATGCCGACCGCGCCGGCCATGACGCGGTTCTGCACGACGGCGCGGACCTGCCGGCCCCAGCGCGACTTGTACATGACGTAGGCGACGACGATCGTGATCAGGACGGTCAGGCCATCACGAACATGCCGTTGATCGGCATCTCGATGCTGTCGGTGACTTGCCACGATCCCAGCATCCATTGCGGCAATTCGACGCCGACCTCGCGCGCGCCGAAGATCGAGCGATAGGCCTGCTGCAGGATCAGGCTCAGGCCCCAGGTCGCGAGCAGCGTATCGAGCGGGCGCTTGTAGAGATGGCGGATCAGCGCCCATTCGACCAGCATGCCGAGCGCGCCGGAGGCGATGAAGGCCAATATCATCGCGAGGAAGAAGTAGCCGGCGAACAGCCAGGGCAGATAGGGCTGGAAGAAATTCGACGTCATCCAGGTGACGTAGGCGCCGAGGATCATGAACTCGCCATGGGCCATGTTGATGACGCCCATCTGGCCGAAGATGATGGCGAGACCGAGCGCCATCAGCACGTAGACGGAGAACAGGATCAGGCCGGCGAAACCCTGCATCGCAAGAATGGAGCCGAGATCGCCAATCGAATAGTCGCCGAACATCGATCCCTCCTCCGAGATTCCAATGTCGCGAAGTCGCGGCGCCGTTGCCAAGACGCGGCCAACACGCGAAGGGTCAGGCGTGGGCCGGTGGTCCACGCCGGGGCGTCGTCGAAAGCGTGCGCCTCACCAAGGACGCTACGTTCTCACTGGTAGCCCTTCGGGAACGGATCCGGCTCGACCAGGTCGGCGGTCTCGTAGACCAGCTCGTACTGGCCATCGAGCTTGGCCCTGCCGACGCGGGTCTTCGACCAGAGGTGATGGTTTTCGTGGATGCGCACGTAACCTTCCGGCGCACCCTTGAATTCGACCCCGGGCGAAGCCGCCGCGATCTTGTCGATATCGAAGCTGCCGGCCTTCTCGGCCGTTAACTTCCACAGCCACGGGCCGAGATAGGCGGCCTGCGTCACGTCGCCGATCACGGTCTTCTCGCCCCACATCTTCTTGAACGCCGGCACGAAGGCCTTGTTGTTCGGATTGTCGAGCGACTGGAAGTACTTCATGCAGGCAAAGGCGCCCGCGATGTTCTCGCCGCCGATGCCGTCGATTTCGTCTTCGGTCACCGAGATCGTCAGCAGCGTCTGCTTCGACAGGTCGATGCCGGCCGCCTTGAGCTGCTTGTAGAACGCGACGTTCGATCCGCCGACGATGATGGCGTAGATCACGTCGGGCTTGGTCAGCTTGATCTTGTTGATGACCGAGTTGAACTGGGTGTTGCCGAGCGGGAAGTATTCCTCGCCGACCACCTTGCCGCTCGCGAGATGGCCCTCGATGTGCTTGCGCGCGATCTTGTTCGAGGTGCGCGGCCAGATGTAGTCGGAGCCGAGCAGATAGAAGGTCTTGGCGCCCTTGGTCTTGTTGACCCAGTCGAGGCCGGCGATGATCTGCTGGGTGGCTTCCTGGCCGGTATAGATGACGTTCTTGGACTGCTCGAGGCCTTCGTAGAAGGTCGGGTAATAGAGCATGCCGTTATATTGCTCGAACACCGGCAGCACCGCCTTGCGCGAGGCCGAGGTCCAGCAGCCCATGACCGCGGCACATTTGTCGTTGACGAGAAGCTTCTTGGCCTTCTCGGCGAAGGTCGGCCAGTCGCTGGCGCCGTCTTCCTGGATGAACTTGATCTTGCGGCCGAGCACGCCGCCGGCGGCGTTGATCTGCTCGATCGCGAGCTTTTCGGCTTCGACCGAGCCGGTTTCCGAAATCGCCATCGTGCCGGTGACGGAATGAAGGATGCCGACCGTGACTTCCGTGTCGGTGACCGCAAGACCGGTGGTGTTGACCGCGGAAGTTGCCGGAACGTCTGCAAATGACGGGCGCGGAAGCATCGTGATGGCCGGCAACGCGGCCATTCCCATCAGCAATTTGCGCCGAAGCGGAGACTGCAGGCCCCGTTTGATTTCGTCTGACATGAGTACCCCATTTGGTTCGAGGACGCGCGATTGGTCAGGCGAGGATTGCTGAAATTGTGCAGTGCACAGATACGCAAGATCGCGTATATTGCACCGCAAAATAACGACGTAGATTTTGGTACGGATTTTGCGAGGGCTGAATCGGGTTAAGGAGCAAAGATAGTGGCAGGGCGGCAGCGGATAGACCGCGTCAGGCGCCAATATAATCAATGGGTTGCCAACCAGACGCTGGAAGACTACGCGCTGCGCTTCACCGCCAAGAGCGCGCGGCGATGGTCCGCCGCCCGCGTCGCCAACACCGCGCTCGGCGCGATCTCGTTCCTGGCCCTGGAGGCGATCGGCGGCACCATCACACTCAACTACGGCGTCACCAACGCCACCGCGGCCATCCTCGTCGTCAGCGTCATTATCTTCTTTTGCGGGCTGCCGATCGCCTATCACGCCGCCAAATGCGGCATCGACATCGATCTCCTGACGCGCGGCGCCGGCTTCGGTTACATCGGCTCGACCATCACCTCGCTGATCTACGCCTCCTTCACCTTCATCTTCTTTGCGATCGAGGCGGTCATTCTCGCAACCGCCCTGGAGATGTGCTTCGGCATCCCGCGCCCGATCGGCTATCTGATCAGCGCGGTCGTCATCATTCCGCTGGTCACCTACGGCATCACGCTGATCAGCCGCTTTCAATTGTGGACGCAGCCGCTCTGGATCATTCTTCACATCCTGCCCTTCGTCGCGATCGCCTACGAGAATCGGCACTCCTTTGCGGAATGGACGAAATTCGCCGGCGAGCACGGCAATGCCGATGGCCATCTCGATCTGTTGCTGTTCGGCACCGCCGCCTCCGTGGTGTTCTCGCTGGTGGCGCAGATCGGCGAGCAGGTCGACTTCCTGCGCTTCCTGCCGCGCGACCGGCGGACGTCGAAGACCTCGTGGTGGATCGCGCTGTTAAGCGCCGGTCCCGGCTGGATCGTGCTCGGCGCGCTCAAGCTGCTCGCCGGATCGTTCCTGGCGTTTTTTGCCTTGAGCCATGGCGTCAGCTACGAGCACGCCGCCGAGCCCGCGCACATGTATCTCGAAGCCTTCCGCTACGTGCTGTCGCAGCCGGACCTCGCGCTGGCCTTGACCGGCACGTTCGTCATTCTGTCGCAGCTCAAGATCAACGTCACCAACGCCTATGCCGGCTCGATCGCGTGGTCGAATTTCTTCTCTCGCCTGACCCACAGCCATCCCGGCCGCGTGGTCTGGCTGGTTTTCAACGTGCATCGTCGCGCTGCTGCTGATGGAGATCGGCGTCTACAAGGCGCTGGAGCAGACGCTTGCGCTCTACTCCAACGTCGCGATCGCCTGGGTCGGCGCACTGGTTTCCGACCTCGTCATCAACAAGCCGCTCGGCCTGCGCCCGCAGCACATGGAGTTCAAGCGCGCGCATCTCTACGACATCAATCCGGTCGGCGTCGGCGCGATGACGATTGCCACCATCGTCTCGATCACCGCGTTCTACGGCCTGTTCGGGCCGACGGCAAAGGCGCTGTCGCCGTTCGTCGCGCTGGCGGTCGCCTTCGTCGCAGCACCCTTGATCGCGCTTGCGACCGACGGCAAATACTACATCGCGCGCAAGCCGAAGAAGAGCTGGCAGAATATGGAGGCGATCCAGTGCTGCATCTGCGAGCATTCGTTCGAACCCGAAGACATCGCGTCGTGCCCGGCCTATGCCGGACCGATCTGCTCGCTGTGCTGCTCGCTCGACGCGCGCTGCCACGATCTCTGCAAGCCGCACGCGCGGATTCAGGCGCAGGTTTCCGAAACGCTCGGCAAATTGTTGCCGCAGCCGATCTATGCCCGGATCAATTCGCAGCTCGGACATTATCTCGGCGTGTTCGCGGTTTCCGCCGGCCTGGTCGCGCTGACACTCGGCCTGATCTATCTGCAGACGTCGGCGACGGTGCACGCCGACAAGATGCTGCTATCCAGTTTGCTCTGGAAGGTGTTCTTTGCGCTCACCATCATCATCGGCGTCGTCGCATGGCTGTTCGTGCTGGCCCAGCAAAGCCGGCGCGCGGCGGAAGAGGAAACCAGACGGCAGACCACGCTGCTGATCCAGGAAATCGACGCGCACAAGCGAACCGACGCCGAGTTGCAGCGCGCCAAGGAAGTTGCCGAGGCCGCCAATCTCGCCAAGAGCCGATACGTCGTCGGACTGAGCCACGAACTGCGTTCGCCGCTGAATTCCATCTCCGGTTACGCGCAATTGCTGGAACAGGATCAGAGCCTGCAGGCCAAGCCGCGCGATCAGGTGCGGGTGGTCCGCCGTAGCGCCGATCATTTGTCGGGGCTTATCGACGGCATCCTGGATATCTCGAAGATCGAGGCCGGCCGGCTGTATCTGTCGCGCGACGAGGTTCGCTTGAGCGAATTTCTCGATCAGCTGGTCGGCATGTTCCGCCTGCAGGCCGCCGCCAAAGGCATCGACTTCGTTTTCAAGCGGCCGGCGGTGCTGCCGGTCGTGGTCTATGCCGACGAAAAGCGGCTGCGCCAGATCCTGATCAACCTGTTGTCGAACGCCATCAAGTTCACGCAAATCGGCAGTGTGCAGTTCGTGATTCACTACCGCAGCCCCGTCGCCGAATTCGAGGTGATCGACACCGGCCCCGGCATTCAAGCTTCCGACCTCGAGCGCATCTTTGCCCCCTTCGAGCGCGGTGCATTGGGTGTCTCCCAGCCGCAAACCGGTACCGGCCTTGGGCTGACCATCAGCCGCCTGCTGGCGGGCGTGATGGGCGGCGACATCCAGGTATCGAGCAAAGTCGGCACCGGCAGCACCTTCAAGGTGAAAATCCTGCTGTCGGAAGTCACCAATCCGAGGCGGAACGCGCCGATCGAAGCACCGGTTTTCGGCTATCACGGCCCGCGCAAGACCATCCTGGTCACCGACGACGATCCCGTTCATCGCGATCTGTTGCGCGAAGTGCTGACGCCGCTCGGCTTCATCCTCTTGAGCGCGCCCGATGGACCCGGCTGTCTCGCGCTCGCCGCGCATTGCCGGCCCGATTTGTTCCTGCTCGATATCTCGATGTCTGGCATGGACGGCTGGACGGTGGCGGAAACGTTGCGCTCGACCGGTCATCATCACGCACGCATCCTGATGGTCTCAGCGAGCGCGCTGGAAGCGCATGGTGCGCCGCTGGCGCAGCCGTTTCACGACGGCTATCTGATGAAGCCGATCGATATTCCAAGGCTGCTGGAAACGATCCGTCAGCTTCTCAAGATCGAATGGCAATATGAGACCGATCAGATCGTGGTGCCGCGCTGGAAACCGGATTCGGGCTCGCGGCCGCCGGTGAAACATGTCGAGGAACTGATCGGGCTCGGACAGATCGGCTATGTCAGGGCGATCCAGGTCAAACTCGACGAGATCGGCAGCGAGTACCCTGAGCATGCCGACTTCGTTTCGCAGATGCGTTCGCTGGTCGATCGTTTCGACCTTGATCAGTACATGGCAACCCTGAAGACCTTGCACAGCTATGACCACTGAGCCAAAAAAGCGTGACGTCGCGCTGGTCGTCGATGATTCGCCGGAGACCTTGCGGCTGCTCACCGACGCGCTCGACGGCGCGGGCATGACGGTGATGGTGGCGATGGACGGCGCAGCCGCGATGCGGATCGTGGACCAGATCACGCCCGACATCGTCCTGCTCGACGCCGTGATGCCGGGCATGGACGGCTTTGAAACCTGCCGCCGCCTCAAGCGCGAGGCGGGCCTCTCCAACGTGCCCGTGATCTTCATGACCGGGCTCGCCGAGACCGAGCACATCGTGCACGGGCTGGAGGCCGGCGGCGTCGACTACGTCACCAAGCCGATCGTGATCGAGGAGATGCTGGCGCGGATCAGGGTTCACCTCGCCAACGCACGGCTGACGCAGAGCGCGCGCGCGGCGCTCGACGTGTCGGGGCGATTTCTGCTCGCGGTCAACCGGCAGGGCAAGATCATGTGGGCGACGCCGCAGGCGCAAAAATTGATGTCCGACAATCTTGGCTTGCCCGCGAGCGACGAGGTCGTATTGCCGGATGCCCTGCTGCCATGGCTGGAACAGGCACAACAAGGCCGCAGCGGATCGAAGACGCCGGCGATGGCGTCGTTTCCCGACAATCCGCAACTGCGGCTGCATTACATGGGCAAGGCCGGCCCCAATGAATTCCTGCTGCGGCTCGCCAAGGATGCCGGCGCCGGCTTGCCCGCGGAGTTTTCAAGCGAACTTGGCCTCACCACGCGCGAGGGCGAGGTGCTGGCGTGGCTCTCCAAGGGCAAGACCAACCGCGACATCGCCCAGATCTTGGGTCTTAGCCCAAGGACGGTCGACAAGCATCTCGAGCAGATCTACGCCAAGCTCGGCGTCGAGAACCGCACCGCGGCTGCGGCGATCGCAGCAACGGCGCGGCGCGGCAGTTGATCGCCTGATCGCAGGCTTGGATCAGCGACTGGCGCCGCCGATCGCAACGTCCACGGCCTTGCCGATCCAGCGCCGCAACGCTGCGATGCGCGCATCCTTGGCTTGCTCGGTGCGCGACACCAGATAGAGCGTTTCCTGGGTGCCGGCCTCAACATCAAACGGCGCGACCAGCGTCTTGCCGAATCCCGGCCGGACCTTGATCAACGGAGCCATTGCCAGCGTGACGCCAAGTCCGTGTTCGGCGGCCTCGAGCATCGCAGGCACGGTGTCGAACCACAGATTGCCTTCCGGAACGAGATCTGACAGCCCGACTGACGCCAGCCAGGCAGACCAGGCCTTGGGCTGCGCTCCCAGATGGATCAATGTGCAGCGAGCGAGGTCCTTCGGCTTGCGCAGGCCCGATTTCACCAGCGACGGCGCACAGACCGGCAATCCCCGGACTTTCACCAGCGGGTCGAAGCGGAGGCCTGCCGAATGCTCCCGCCCGTAACGGATGGCGGCGTCGATCGAACGATTGGCAAAGTCGGCATACTGATGCGTCGCCTCGATCCGCAAGGTGAGCTCCGGATGGCGTCGCCTGAAATCGAAGAGAGCCGGCATCAGGACTACACTGGTGAAGAACGGCGTGGCGCTGATCCAGAGTTCGTCCTTGTGCTCGCGGCGTTTGAGCATTAACTCGCGGCTGGCGTCATTCAACAGCTTGAGCGCGGGCTTAACCGCTTCGAGATAGTCCTGACCGTCCCCGGTCAGTTGCACCGAGCGCGTGCCGCGCTGAAACAGTTTTACGCCGAACAACGTTTCGAGACCTCGAATCTGGTGGCTGATGGCGGAAGGGCTGAGCGCGAGATCGCGCGCGGCAAGCCGGAAGCTCAGCCGCGACGATGCCCGCTCAAAGGCCAGCAGCGCCGCGAGCTGCGGGATCGATCGCAGCGCAGATGTGGGTGGCAGGTTTTTGAGGTGAATTTTTTTCATGTCAGGTGAAAATCTAACCCTTGCCGACGAGACAATGCATCGACGATGTAGCCGGATCGATCAATCTTACTCACCTTTGGACCCCGCCGTGACGATTTTCTCGCCCCTGCCCGCCCCGCATTGCTGGCAACCCTCGCCGCTTGCCGCCGGGCCTTTCGCCGGATTGCAGGGCGGCGCGGTCGCAAGCCTGCTCACCGCCGAAGTGGAGGCGATGGCAATCGAACGGGATTGGGGCAGTGCGATCAGCGTGACGGCGTGGTACCTGCGGCCGACGCCGCTCGCGGCCTTGCGAACGCAACCGGTCATAGTCGCCGCAGGCGGACGCGTCACGGTCGTCGACAACGTCCTGTGGTCCGGCGACGAAACAGGGCCTGAAACACCGCCCTGCGCGATGGCGCGGGTGACGCTGGCGCGGGAGCGGCCGATCGACATTCCCGGCTCGCCGGATGACAACACCAGGCGCATCGATCCGACGCTGCTGCCGCAGCGAACGCGAAAGGCGCCTCATGGACGGCCCTGGTTCATGGACGCGATGGAAGCCCGCGCCGGCGACGGGATGGCGTGGTTTCGGCTGAGAGAACAAGTCATCGATGGAGCGGGGCCGCTCACCGGCGTCCTCGGACCCGCGGACTAGACCCACGGTATCGATCGTCCGGTTGAAGGCGCCGCCGCCGACCCCAATCCCAATCTGACCGTGCAGCTGTTCCGGAATCCGGTCGGCGAGTGGATCGGCATCCGCCCGCACACGCGATGGCAGGCGTCAAGCAGTGTCGGGGTCGGTCACGGCGTGCTGTTCGACGTCGAAAGCGAGATTGGTTGCGTTTCAATGTCGGTCGTGCTGCTGCCGTTTCCCAAGGGCTGAGCCCCGCCCTCAAGCCCCGCCTAAGCTGTGCGCTTCGGGACCGGCTCGACGAGCGTGATCTTGCCGAAGGGGACGCCGGCTTTCAAAAGCCCTTCGCGATAATGGGCGGTGTCAGCCGCATTCTTCCAATGGAAATTTCGCAGATGCCGTTCCACGGTGAACCCCGGAAATTTGTCCAGCAAAACCTTCGGTCGCCTGGGCCGCTTCCTCGGTCCGCCCGGATTGCGCGAGCGTCGCGGCGCGGACCGCGAGCACCTGAAGATGATTGGGATTGATATACAGCGCTTCGCGCGCCCAGGACAGCGAAGCGTCAAATTGTCCGAGCAGGTAATGGCTGAACGCGTTCAATGCCGCCCATTGATATCGAGGGTCGGTATTGCCGCGCTGCACGGCCATGGAAAACAGCTCGATCGCCTGCCGATGCTCGCCGACCACGAGGTGACATATGCCGAGAATGCCGCGAGCCCCCATGTCGTACGGGTTCAGCACGACCGCCCTGTTTGCGGCATCCAGTGCGGCTTCGTAACGCCCCTGCATCGCGTGCACATAGGACAGGACCGAGAATGCGAACGACGAGCGAGGATCAAGCCGGACACTGCTTTCCGCGAGATCCATCACCTCGGTCCACAATTGCCGCGTGCTCCTGATCCATCCATACTGTATGCCCTGCACCTCGATCGTGGCGAGGTAGGCGCGCGCAATCGAAAGCGCCGGATCGAGCGCAATGGCTTCCCTGAACAGAGCGATCGAGGCTTCAAAATCAGCCTTGGTCTGCTGGTAGTAGTGCGAAAGCCCACGCAAGAACCGGTCCCATGCGGTCAGATCGGTGGACGATGAGCGAGCCGGGGCGGAAGCTTCCGCGCGATAGATCTCCGGCGCGATCGCGGCGGAAAGGCTGGTGGTGATTTCATCCTGCATCGCGAACAGATCGCCGATGTCCCTGTCATATCGGCCGGTCCACAACTGCTCGCCGTTTTCCGGCGCTATCAGTTCGGCGGTGACGCGGATCTTGCTTCCGGCGCGCCGTACCGAGCCTCTTATCAGGTAGGTCGCGTCGATCTCCCGCGCGATCAGGCGCGTGCTGAGATCCTTGCCCTTGAACAAAAACGTCGAGCTCCGGCTCAGGACCCGATAAAACGACTGCAACGAAAGCGCGTGGATCAAGTCCTCGGTCAGCCCGTCGGAAAAATATTCATCGGCGCCGTCGCTGAGATTTGCGAACGGAAGCACGCCCACGATCGCGGTTCGATATTGCTCCGGCAGATTTAACTTGCTCCGCGGCGGCGGACCGCGGGTACCAGCCGGCTGCCAGGTCCAGACACCGATCGGCTCGTCGATGTTCTTCAAACGGTGGCTGCCGGCGTCGACAAAGCCGGCGCTGAGATGCTTGCTGGCCTCACGGTAGGCCTTTGCCGAAACGGCCACGCCGCCAGGGGCGGCCGCGGCTTCAAGGCGGACGGCGATGTTCACATCGTCCCCGAATACCTCGTCTTCGTCGGCGAGCACGTCTCCCATATGGATACCGAGACGGAATTGCATGGTCCGGTCCGCCGGAAGGTGATTGTTCCGCTCGGCCATCATCTCCTGCATCGCCATCGCTGCCTCGATGGCCCCGACGATGCTTGGAAACTCCAGCAGAAAGCCGTCGCCGGTGTTCTTCACAAGCCGGCCGCCGTGATTGAGGATGATCGGGTAGATCGCGCTTCGATGGGCTTTGAACGCGGCGTGCGTACCCGCCTCATCGGCGCCCATCATTCGCGAGTAGCCCGCAACGTCGGCGCAGACGATGGCAGCTAGGCGTCTCTCCATTTTTCGCGGGCTCCAGAATCAGCAGATACTAGTAGTTGGTCCCCTTACCGAATCCAAGCATTCTCGATCAATCCCTTTGATATATCGTCGGAATCTCCGGATTGTTCCAAGCCGTTCGGAGCCGGGGTATTTGCAGCCGCAAGCTGCGTCGTCGGCATCAAGCATCGCATCGTTGCCGCCGTCGGCCCGCCCTTTCTTGAGCTGCAAGGCCCCACCTGCAGTACCGGCAGATCGCGCGTGGCAACGTGGCCCATCTCACATGACGGAACTATCTGATAGTGTAGACGGGCGCAGTCACGGCCCATTGATCCTTGAAGCTCGAACCCCGACGCAGGTATATTCGACACAGGCTTTGCTGAGACGCTGATCTTTGTGGCGGCGAAAGTTTAGACAACTCATGAAGCGGGCCATTCTAGCGATCGTATCTCTTGCCGCTCTGACATCCGTTGGCAGCGCGGCCGCCGATTCCTTGTCCGATCAGAACATGGCGAGCCGCTATTTGCAGGCCGCGCAGGCCGGCGATGGCGACGCCCAGTTTTATACCGGCGCGCTCTATTCGGCAGGCATCGGCCAGCTGCGCTCCGACGAAGAGGCGTTTCGCTGGTTTTCGCGCGCCGCCGATCAAGGCCATTCGCATGCGACGCTCATTCTCGCCGGCCTTTATGCAACCGGCCGCGGTGTAGAGAAGGATAACGTCAAAGCCTACAAATGTGCCTTCATCGTCAGCTCGACATCAAAGACCGAGGAATTCCGTAACGGCGCCCGCCAATTGATGGGGCTTTTGGAGAACAAGATGACCCCTGCCGAGATCAGCCAGGCCAAGCTGGATGCCAGCGGCTATCACGGCACTCCGGGCGTTCCCAGCGCTCCGAGCACAGCCCAGATCAAGGTTCTCGCGGCTCCCGCATCGCCTCAGCCGCCGGTGGCGGCCGCCAATACGCAACCGCCGCCGGCCGCTCCGGCTCCGGCGTCACCCGCCAAGGCCAACGACACGAACAAAAAAGACGATATCGATGGGATGCTCGATCGTGTGCCGCAAGGACTGCGCAAAAAATTTGGCTTCTAGCTCACGAGCATTGCAATGCCAGTCTGGCGCCTCTCTATCATTGGGATCCTGCTGATCGTAGTCGCCGGCGGCGGGTATTATTTCTATTCCAATTTCCTTCACGCCGAGTTCGTCACAACCAGCATTGCCAAGATCGCTCCAGTCTCCGAAGCGGTTTTCGGAACCGGAACGGTAGAGCCGCAGCGATGGGCCAAGGTGGTTCCGCTGCAACGGCGCCGATTGGTCGAGCTGTGCAGTTGCGAGGGGCAGGCCGTGAAAACTGGCCAGGTGCTTGGCCGCCAGGACGACGCCGAAGAACGCAGCGAGCTCAACGAACTCGAGATCAACAACGGGCAACTGCAGCGCGATCTGGACCGCGCGGAAAAGGATCGCGACAAGGGCGCAGCGGCGCAAGCCGAGTATGAACAGCGCTGGACCCAGTTCCAGCAATCCAAGTCGCGGATCGCGGCGCAAAAGGTAAAGATCGATTCGCTCGTGCTGCGGGCTCCGCTCGATGGCATGGTGCTGCGACGCGACGGAGAAGTCGGCGAGATCGCCGGACCGACCGATGTATTGTTCTGGGTTGGCCCGCCCGCGCCGATGCAAGTTGTCGCCGAGGTCAACGAAGAGGAAATCTACCGGATCGTCATCGGCCAAAAGGCTTACCTGCGAAGCGACGCTTTCCCGGAAAAGGCGCTGCGCGCCACCGTCTCGCAGATCACGCCGAAGGGCGATCCGACCCGCAAGACCTTCCGGGTCTATCTGTTGTTGCCAAACGACACGCCGCTCAAGATCGGGATGTCGGTCGAGGTCAACATCATCTACCGCGAAAAGCCCGCGGCCATCGTCGTACCCGTCGAAGCTCTCACGGGCGATACGGCTCAGGTGGTGGACAATGGCAGGGTTGAGCGCGTGCCGGTGTCGATCGGTGTTCGCGGCAGTCGCAATGTCGAAATCATCAGCGGCGTCACCAGGGGAGAAGCGGTGCTCGCGCCCGCCCGCACCGACCTTGCCGATGGCACCAGGGTTCGCATCGAGAACAGCCTGGCCAAGCCTTTAACCGAGACCCCGGCCGTCCCCGAAGCAACCCCCGATCAGGATCCTCCCGCCGCGCCAAATGCGTTCGTCGCGACCGACCCCGACAGCGCTGTGATCTCGGCCGCTATTTCCGCGCATATCGATTCAGTCGTCAATGATGCCCGGCGCAATGTCGCAAAGTATAGCGCGAGCCGCTGATCAAACATGGCTACAAACCTGCTGCTCAACATCGCATGGACCCATGTCAGCACCCGCGTTCGGCAGACGCTGGTCGGCATGGCCGGCGTCGCAATGGGGGTGGGCTTCACCATCATGATGGCCGGCCTGATGCAGGGCTCGCAGATCGATTTTCTGCGGCAGCTGGTCGACACCATGCCGCACGTCACCGTCGAGGACGAGCGCCGCGCGGTCCCGGCACAGCCCGCCGATCAGGAATATGCGGCGGTGCAGATGTCGAACGTCGCCAATATCAATAAGCGCCCCGGCATCAAATATCCGGAATCCGTGATGGCCTCGCTGCGCTCGTGGTTGCCTGGCGACGTCGCCCCGTCGGTGAAGACCACGGCGATCATCGATCACGGTGGCGGCCGCGTTGGCGTCACGCTGACCGGCATCGATCCACGTCAGGAAGTCCGCGTCTCGAAGCTCGCCTCGCAGATGCGCGAGGGAGGGGTCGGCGATCTGACGCACGCACCGAACGCCATCATCATCGGCGAGGCGCTGGCCGAGAAACTTGCAGTCAAAACCGGTAACACCGTCGTCCTGATCGGAGGGCAAGACACCGAGCTCAGCGCCACGGTGGTCGGGCTGTTTCGCTCGGGGCTGAAGCGCGTCGATGAAGGACAGATTTATTCGCTGATCGGCCTTGCGCAGGTGGTGATGGGGCAAAGCGGGGTCATCAATCAATTGCGGTTGCGGCTCCGCGATCCGCTCGCCGCGCAAAAGGTCGCAACCCAAGTGGAAGCGCAGACCGGCTACAAATCGGTGTCTTGGCAGGAGGCAAATTCCGATCTGCTTTCTACTTTCGCGGTTCGAGACTTCATCGTGCTGACGGTGATGGGGGCGATGCTGCTGACTTCGTCGTTTGCCACCTACAACATCATCTCCACCATCACCCACGAGAAGCGCCAGGACATCGCAATCATGAAATCGCTGGGGATGCGGGAATATTCGGTTCGACGCATCTTCATCATCGAATCCGCGATCATCGGCGCGGTCGGAATCGTGTTCGGCTGGATCCTGGGTTACCTGCTCTGTTATGCCTGGTCGCACATCACGATCTTCAATCCGCTGACGGGAACCACGGTTCCGCTGCAGATCTATTATTCGCCGATGCATTATATCGTCGTTGCCGCGATCTCCATCGTCTGCTGCGCAGGTGCTGCGTTCTTCCCGGCGCGCAAGGCGACCCGTGTGCATCCGGTCGAGATCATCCGGGGGGCCTCGTGAGCGAGATTGCCCTGCAGGCGGTGGGACTGGTCCGGCGCATCGAGGGCGTGATTTCGCACACGCTGGTCAACGGCATCGATCTGTCGGTCAAAAAAGGCGAATTCCTTGCCGTCACGGGTCCCTCGGGCTCCGGCAAGTCGTCGCTGCTCTATTTGCTCGGGCTGCTCGATGCGCCTACCGGGGGTGAGGTGATCATTTGCGGCCAGCCGACGTCCAAATTGTCCGAATCCGAGCGCGCCGACGTCCGTCTCACCAAATGCGGGTTCGTGTTTCAGTTTCACTTCCTGCTCCCGGAATTCACTTCACTGGAAAACGTGCTGTTGCCGATGCGCGCGGCCGGCAAGATGCCGGAGAAAGACATGCGCGAGCGTGGCCTTGCGCTGTTGACGTCGCTCGGCCTCGCCGAGCATGCCGGCAAACGGCCCAATCAGCTGTCCGGGGGCCAGCGGCAGCGGGTTGCGATCGCGCGCGCGCTCTCCAATCGTCCCGAGATCATCGTCGCCGACGAGCCGACCGGCGCGCTCGACACCGCTTCGACCGAGCAGGTGTTCGCCATCCTGCGCGACATCGCCGATAACGGGCAGACCGTCGTTGTCGTGACCCATGATCCGGCGCTCGCCGCCCGCGCCGACCGCCGCATCCATATCGTCGACGGCAAGATCCACGAAACGATCGAGGGCCGCGAGCGGACGCCGGAGGTTTCCGTTCCCGTCGGCGCGACGGCCGCCGAACCATGATCGCGTGACAATTCAGGCCCCAAAAAAGCCGCTTGATGACCTCGACACCCTAGCGCACAATCGTCTTGGTCCTTCTTCAATCTGGACGTATGCCGCCGGGAGCGGGCGCCTGACTGCGATCTTGGCCCGCGCGAGGAAATAATCGTGAGTGCTAATCCTCTCCGCGTGGGTTGCATCGGGATCGGATGGTGGTCGGGCGTTCTGGCCAACGCCATCGAGCGCTCGGGCAAGCTCAAGATCGTCAGCTGCTACACTCGCTCGGAGGACAAGCGCAAGAACTTCTCGGCAAAGTACCGCTGCCGGCCGGCCGCGAGCTACGAGGCGATGCTGGCCGATCCCGAGATCGAGGCGATCATCAACACGACGCCGAACGATGCGCATCTTTTGACCACCCGCGCCGCCGCTGCCGCAGGCAAGCACATCTTCCTCGACAAGCCGATCGCCAACACAATTTCGGACGGTCGCGCCATCACCGAGGCCTGCCGCCAGGCCGGCGTGGTACTTGCGCTCGGCTATCAGCGGCGGCGCGAGGATCACTTCCGCTGGATCAAACAGCAGATCGATGACGGCCTGTTCGGCAAGATCGTCAACGCCGAGGCCAATATCAGCCGCGATCGCCTCGGCAAGATCGATCTCACCTCGTGGCGCTACCAGGCAGCCGCCATGCCCGGCGGCGTCATGCTGCAGATCGGCATCCACTACACCGACGTTCTGGAATATTTGATCGGACCGATCCGCGCGGTACGCGGGCAGTTGTCGCAACTGGTGCTGCCCGGCGACAATCCCGACGTTGCGAGCCTGATCCTGGAGCACGACAATGGCGCGCTCTCGACGCTGAACGCGAGCTACGCCTCGGCGTCCGAATATTATCTGATCAACATCTACGGCAAGGACGCCACCGCCTATTACGATTTGCACAACGGGCTCCGCCTCCTCAAGCGCGGCCAGAGCAAGCCGATGGCGGTGCCGTGCGTAGAGAACGACACTCTGGTCGAGGAGCTGGAGGAGTTCGCGGCCGCGGCCCGCGGCCAGGGCCAGCACGAGGTCGGGGGCGAGTATGCAACCATATCGCTCGCGGTGGTGCGTGCCGGCATTCTGTCGGCGCGGGAGGGACGCCGGGTCAAGGTCGCGGAGATATTGGACAGCGACCGCAACGTGTGACCGCGCGAGCGCGGACAGGAGCCCGTCATGAGACCAAACATCGGCATCTGGCCGACCATCGTCGTCGCGATCGCACTCGCCGTCGGCCTCGCGCCGGTGCGCGCGCAGGACTATCCGTCGAGGTCGATCACCGTGATCGTGCCCTTCCCCGCTGGCGGCGCCAGCGACGTGGTGGCGCGCATCGTCGGTAACCAGATGTCCAAGATCCTCGGACAACCGGTCATTATCGAGAACGTCGCGGGCGCCGGCGGCACGATCGGCAGCGCTCGCGCGGCCGCCGCCGCACCCGACGGCTACACCCTGCTCGCGGCGGCGATGGGCTCGCATGTCGCAGCGCCCGTGCTGACGCCGAACGTCAAATACGATCCGCTTCTCGACTTCGTGCCGATCGGCATCACCGCCCATTCCCCGGCGGTTGTCATCGCGCGCAAGGATTTTCCGGCACGGGACTTGAAGGAATTCGTGGCCGCGCTCCGGCAACAGGGCGACGCGGTGAGACAGGCGCATGGCGGCATCGGCGCGGCCTCGCACATGGCGTGCCTACTGTTCACCGAACAGATTGGCGCCAAGCCTACGCTGGTCGCCTATCGCGGGTCCGGTCCGGCGTTGAACGACCTGGTGGGCGGCCATGTCGACTTCATGTGCGAGCAGTCGGTCAGCGTGGCGGAGTCGGTCCTGGCCGGTACGGTCAAGGCCTACGCCGTCTCCGCGCCCGAGCGGCTCGCGATGCTGCCGGATGTGCCGACCGCCAGGGAGGCGGGCGTCAACTATGAAATGAGCATCTGGGCCGGGCTGTTTGCGCCCAAGGGCGTCCCGCCCGAGGTCGTCGCCAAACTTGCCGATGCGCTGGACAAGACGCTCGATGAGCCGGTTGTGCGCGAGACAATTGCAAAACTCGGCGGCTCGATACCGGCCAAGGAGGAGCGCAGCCCGGCCGCATTCGACCGTTTTGTCCGCTCCGAAATCGCGCGCTGGGCGCCGATCCTCGCCGCGACGCGCGCCGGGCAATAATTAATGTGGGGTAAGTCACACCCAACCGCTGCCCGTCGACCGTGTGCCAGATCACAGTATGCTGACAGGAACCGTCTATCTTTTGCCGGCAATATTCCTTCACCTCACGGGGAAACATCATGTTCAAACGGCTAAGACAACTTGCCAACAAATACCAAGGCAAGCGACGGACGCAGCCCCTGCCCGAGGAGGATTTGGGCGGCGGAGACATCTGTTCATTGCAGGAACAGCCCTCGACAGACGATGATCAGCCTCTGGACTGACATGCACGAAATCTTCGTCCTACTCGGGCTCGGGTGGCTTGAGCATTTCATTGAGGCGCTTGTTGTATTCCTGATCTGACATCGGCACCGAAGGAATGCGCGAGCTGTTGTCGGAAGATTGCCCCATATGGGTCAGTTGCGGAAACAGCAAGACCAGCACAAGCAGCAACCATTGCGCCGCGAGAAACGGCGCCAGCGCGCGCACGAAGGGACGGAATGCGACCGGTTCCTTCAGGACGCCGCGCACCATCATCAGCGCGTAACCGAACGGCGGCAGCAGAAAACTCGACTGCAATGTCAGCAGCACCAGAACCGACACCCAGCGCGCATCGGCGACGCGGATCAGGAGCGGCGGTATCACGATCGGCACGATCACGAAAATGATCTCGAACGCGTCGAGTACGAAAGCGCTGATCGCGATCACGGTGAGCACGACGGCGACCGCGGTGATGTCGCCGCCCGGGATCGACGAAACCATCCTGCCGACCAGATCGGCGGTGCCAAGCAGCCGCAGAACCATCGTGAACGTCGTTGCCGCCAGCAGCAACGAAAACAACGCCCCGGTGAGCGCGATGGCGTCGTTCAGCACCTTGTTCAGCGCAGCTCCTCGCAAGCGCCCGGTGACGAGACCCGCGACCAGCAGCGCAAAGGCCCCCATCGCGGCGGCCTCGACGGCATAGAAATAGCCGAAGGCGACCCCGCCAAGCAGAACGACCAGGGACACCAACGCGAAGGCCGCGAGCAATCCTTCGCCCACGCTCAAGCGCTCGCGGTCGGGCAATTTTGCCGCGCTGCGTCCCGCGACCCAGGACAGCGCCAGGCATAGCGCGACGAAGATGGCGCCCGGCACCAGCGCCGCATGAAATATGTCCTGGGTATTGACGACGCGATCGCTCCTGCCGGTTGCGGTCACCGCCATGGTATGCGCCGACAGCATCGCGTCGCTCAAGAGAATGAGCACCAGCGACGGCGGCACCAGCACACCAAGGGTGGCGGCGACCGCGACGATCGCGTGACGGCTTGGCGCTGGTATGCCCTCCGCCGCGAGGCGCGGCGAGACCACGCGCGAAAGACCGAGCACGCTGGCCCCGACCGAGCCGTTCATCGGCCCGAGCAACGCGCCGAGCATCATGCCCGACACTAAGGGCGCCGAGGGCTTTCGTGGAAGCACGGCATTGCCGGCGCGATACAGCGCGTCCGCGACGGGAAGCCGGTCGAGCAGCAGGCCCATGGTCACATAGAGCGGCAGCGCCTGCAGCAAATCGTTCTCAAACAGATTGATGAGCCGGCTCGGCAGCGCGCCCAGCGTGGAAACGTCAATCGCGCCCGCGGCTACGCCAAGTACCGCGCCGCAAATCGCGACCGCGATCAACACAACGGCAGCGGGCAGGCCGGTGGAAATGATTCCGACGCCGACCACCACCAGAAGCCCAAGCCCAACCCATCCCATCACTTGTCGCCCGCTTCGATGGGACGGAAAATATCAACGAGCGCCTGGGCAAGGATCGCGACCGCCATCACCCAAAGCGCGATCTTGATCAGGAAATAACCGGGGTTGCCGCTGTCCTGGAATGATTCAAGATTGCGAACGCTCGAAACGACCGTGCCCTTGCTCGCAATCAGGACAAACGATGCCCACGGCAGAAGCCCGATGGCCGCACCGATTTGATTGAGCCGCCGCCGCGTTCGCGCCGCGTATCGCCGGGCCAATAGATCGGCGGCGAGATGCATTCCCGTGCGCGTCGCCGCGGTGACGCTTACCGCGACAAAGAACGCAAAAGCCACCTGCCCCAGATCGTTGGCCTCCCGGGAGTAGGCGCGAACCAGATCGCGCAACGGCCACTGCAGGAACAGAAGCGTGACCAAAGGCAATGCCAGCCACTTGGCGGCGGCCACGAGGGTGCCGATCAGGCGATCGAGGCCGCGCAGGAAGACCGTCACATTGCCGTCCCCCTCATCGAATTCCGGCTGTCATGCCGGCTTATCGTTCCGGCTTGGCCGCTGGCGACGCAGTGCTGATCGCACCTGTCTCCGGGCAAATACCCTGCTAACAGGGAATTTTACAGGGAATTTTGCATTTTTAGGGCTAAAGAGACTACTTTCGTAACAAGAAAGCCCCTTTGTTGCAGCCACTTCTCGAGCAATTCCCTACACAAAATAACGGGGAAAGAAATCTCAGTTAACAGGGAATTTTTTGCGGGCATCTGGGAAAAACTGCTGTCCACAGGCGTTACTTCATCAATGCGCATACTCGGTGAACATTGACCAGACAAAAGAGCGCTAAATCGCAGCCGCGTTGGTTGAAGCACTGCGTTTATAAGCAGGCCTCGCCGTCACGCGTTCCAGATAGGGCAAGGCGTTCTCACAGACACCTACTCCATAGTCAATTGCCCAAAGAAGACAGGTAGCGAGGAGGATATCGGCGCTCGTGAAGCGATCGCCCATGAGATATCGACGCTCATCTGCAAGGGCTACTTCTACATGCCGGAGCTGCTGTCGAAAGTATTGCCCGGCCTTTTCCACGACATCAGGGGCGTGGCCATAGATATGCGCCAGCCCTTGTTTGACCCCATGGCGGCGCATGACGTAGAGGCTGGTCGAGTCGAGCTCAGCCACAATGAAGAAACACCATTCAAGCCATCTTGCGAATTCGTAGGGATCGTCGGGAATCAAAGAGCGCCCAGGGCTCGAATAGGTCCGCGAGAGGTAAGCAACAATCGCTGCACTTTCGCCGATCGTGAAATCTCCATCTTGTAACAAGGGGATCTTCTGCCGTGCGTTGAGCCTTGTATATTCCGGCGTCTTGGTTTCCCCTGACCTCGGCAAGATGGGCCGGCACTCATAGTCCAAGCCCAATTCATGCATCGCCCAGTGCGCTCGAATTGTCCGGGAGGTACCTACACCCCATAACACCAGCTTTTCAGACATCACCAGTGCTCCGCCGAAGGCCGCAAGTCGAGCTCGTGGGTCCAGCCGTCGCGGCGTTGCTGATGCACAAACCAATAAGCCTCTGCAATTGACGCTGTTGTTGTCAGGCTATCAGGAGCGATAGCTGACGCCTCAATGCCCTGAGCCTTGAGACGCTGGTGGATAGCCTCGCTATCAACCCCGGCATCGATTAAAAGATGCGCTACGTGGATATTCTTCGGGCCGAGCTCGCGCGCCATGGCCTGCGCCACGGCCCTAAGCCCGAACTTGGCGGACGCGAAGGCCGCGAATCCCTTTCCGCCTCGGACGCTCGCGGTTGCGCCCGTGAAGAGCATGGTTCCGCGACCGTGCGCAAGCATGCAGCGCGTGGCTTCACGACCGACCAGAAACCCTGCGTAGCAGGCAAGCTCCCAAGCCTTGAAGAACAGTTTTTCGGTAGTTTCAAGCAACGGCTTATTGACATTGGAACCAGCATTGAACAGGCACACCTCAATCGGGCCGACCTCGCGCTCGACGCGCGAGCAAAGCTCCTGCACCTCGTTCTCCTTGCGCGCGTCCACTGCGAAGGCATGAGTCTCATGGCTCGCGGCCTTCAATTCATCGAGCAGCGCCTGCGATTTCGTTGCATCGCGCCTTGCAATGCAGACCTTATAACCGCCCGCGGCAAATCGGCGGGCTACAGCCGCGCCAATGGCATCGCCGGCGCCGACCAGCAAGGCGACATTACGGTTCCGTGTCACGCTATTCTCCTCATGATTTCTTCTGATGTTCAGACCCAGCTGACCTCCGGCGGCTTGGCTTCGGTTAGGACGCTACCCTGACCGTCTTCTCGCTGATCATCCCGTCGATGGCGCTCTCGTCGTAACCGAGTTCGCGCAAGATCTCACGCGAGTGCTCCCCAATTCGCGGCGCCGGCCCTCCGATCGCCGCCGCGTTGACTTCGAAGCGCGCCGCGGGTTTCGGCTGCCGCACCCGTCCGACCATCGGCTGATCAAACTCCGCGATGATGTCGCGCGCAACTACCTGTTCGTTATGAATGATCTCGCCGCGGCGCAGGATCGGCGCGCAGGGAACGTCGGCGGCATCGAGCCGCTCCAGCCATTCGGCGGTGGTGTGCTCGCCGATATATTGCGCCATCTTGTTGATGCGGGCGGTAGCGTTGAGCGAGCGCGCCGTCGGTGTTGCAAAGCGCGGATCCTTGCCCAGTTCCGGATCGCCGGACGCTTTGCAGAAGCCTTGCCATTCGGAGTCGGAAATGGTGCCAGCCGTGATGTATCCGTCGCTGGTCTTGAACACGAGATCGGGCCGGTCGTTGGGATCAGCGCTCGCCGCCTCGGCTCCGACGACCGTGTACTGCATCATGCCTTCCGGCCACAGATAGGAGATCATGGCATCGAGCATCGCGACCTGGATGTGGTCACCTTTGCCGGTTTTCTCGCGCGCGTAGAGCGCCGACGACACGGCCTGCGCCGTAAACACCGCGGTGGTCTTGTCGCAGACGATGGTGCGGATCATCTGCGGGCGATTGGTGACCGGCTGCGACTGGATGTCCGCAAAACCGGACAGGCCCTGGATGATCGGATCATAGACGCGCTTCTTTACGTAAGGCCCGCTATCGCCGACCCCGCTGATCGAGACATAGATCAGGCGCGGGTGGCGCTGGCGCAATTCATCGGCGCCGAACCCAAGCCGCTCCATGGCGCCGGGGCGGAAATTCTGCACCAGCACGTCGGCCTCTGCCACCAGCCTAGCGAGAACCTCGCGGCCAACCGGGCTCTTGACATCGATCGAGAGCGACCGTTTGCCGCGATTTGAAGAGATGAACAGCGCAGAGAACTCGCCGGCCGTGTCGATGGTGGCGCGACTGCGGCGCGTGATGTCGCCGGAGGTCGGCTCGATCTTCAGCACATCGGCGCCCTGATCGGCCATGAACATGGTCGCAAACGGACCCGACACCACGCCGGTCAGATCCAGCACGCGGACTCCAGATAAAGGGCCACCCATTAAACTACTCCCATTTCTTCGAAGCGGCGCGACCGCAGCGCCGCCAAGGTTTCGAACGCGACAATCGCTAGACGCTCAGATAGGTTCGGCGCACCGTCCCGTTGTTGATCAATGCAGCCGTCGATCCGGCAAACTGCACCCGCCCCTGACTGAGCACATAGACCCGATCGGCGAGACGAATCGCCAGATGATAGTTCTGCTCGACCAGCAGGATCGGAATGCCGGTCGATTTGATATCGTTGAGGACTTCTTCGAGTCGCTCGATAATGACCGGCGCCAGTCCTTCACTCGGCTCATCCAGAATCATGAGATCGGGTCCGCTGATGAGCGCGCGGCCGATCGCAAGCATCTGCTGTTCGCCGCCGGAGAGTTGGCCGCCGAGGCTGCGCCGCCGCTCCGCAAGGCGGGGGAATAGTCCGTAGACGTACTCGGCCGGCTTCCGCGCCGCACGGCCGCGCGATGCGTTGAAGACCATGCCGAGATGCTCATCCACGGTGACGTTTGGGAATATCCCCCGATCCTCCGGCACATAGGCGATGCCCGAACGCACGATGCGATGGGTTGGCTGCCGCGTGATGTCCTGATCCTTGAATGCGATGCGCCCGCTGCGCGCGGTTCCGAGCCCGACAATCGTCCGCAGCGTTGTGGTCTTGCCGGCGCCATTGCGACCCAAAATGGCGACGCACTGCGCAGCGCCGACCGTCAATGAGACACCCTGCAGGATATGGCTGTCGCCATAGTAAGTGTGGATGTCGTCGACCTTAAGCATGACGACGACCCAGATAGGCTTCGATCACGGCAGGATCGTTCTGCACCTGGTCCCGAGTTCCGGTTGCCAGCAGCTTGCCGTAACTTAGAACCGTGATGACGTCGCAGGTCGCGAACACGACGTCCATGTCATGCTCGACCAAAACGATAGTGAGGTCTCGCGGCAACGCGTTGATCAGCGAGACCAAGCGTCCGCGCTCCTGCGGCGACGTACCGGCCGCCGGCTCGTCCATCAGCAGAATTCTGGGCTCGGCGCATAATGCGATCGCGACCTCGAGCTGTCGCTTCTGTCCGTAGGACAGCTCCTTCACGCTGCGATGGAGGCAATCTGAAAGGTTCATTTGCTGCGCGACGCTTCCCGCCTTTGCGATGATCTCGCCGAAAGCGGTCCTGGCCCGGAACAGCGAGCGGCGGGAATGGTGCAATGCCTGACAGGCGACGCGCAAATTCTCGAGAACGGTCAGATTCTCCAAAAGCATGTTCTTCTGGAATGAGCGCGAGAGCCCATTGCGCGCCACCCGATCTGGCCGGCCGCAACCAACCGGCACCCCGTCGATGCGGATGTCGCCGCTGGAAGGCGACAGCCAGCCGGTGACAAGATTGAAGAGTGTCGTCTTACCGGCGCCGTTTGGACCGATCACGGCGTGACGCTGTCCGAACGGAATCGTAAGGCTCAGGTTGGCGATGACCTCTAAACCGCCAAACGCCTTGCGCAAATTCCTGATCTCCAGCGCGCTCATGGGTGTGCTCCGATCAGGCTGCGGAATGCGCCAAATACCCCGCCGCGGAAAAACGCGACAACCAGCATGAAAAAGATGCCGAAGAACATGAGGTATTCGGTCGTGACCATGCTCAAGCCTTGCTTCACCAGGATGAAGATGGCCGCACCGATCATCGGACCGAGCACGGCGTTGGCGCCACCGACGATCACCATCAGCACGCCCTCGCCGCTGAGCTGCCAGCTCATCGAATCCGGATTGATGAAATAGGTGTATTGCGATTGCAGAATGCCGGCGACCGCGCACAGCATCGCGGCAAGCACGAACGCGCCGATCTTGTAGTGACCGACCGCATAGCCCATGGCCGCGGTACGCCGTTCATTCTCCCGAATGCCGGCGAGAACGCTGCCGAACGGCGACTCTACAATGCGCCACAATACCAGCAGCGTGATCGCGGTAACCGCAAGGACGTAGTAATAGAAGATCGCGGGGTCGTCGCAGCTCAATCCCAACAGGCTCAGGTCGGGTCGCGGGATGCCCGACATGCCGTCCGAGCCGTTCGTGAGCCGCAGCTTGATGGCTGCGCCGTAGAACATCTGCGAAAACGCAAGCGTGATCAGCAGAAACTCAACCCCGCGGGTGCGGGTGCAGATCGCCCCGATCGCGGCTGCTGCGATCGCAACGGCAAGGAGCGACGACGGAATCGACAGCCAGAGTGGCGCATCGAGCAGCGACGATCCGATTCCAACGCTATAACCGCCAAGTCCGAGGAACATGGCCTGGCCAAGTGAGACAAGCCCCGTGGTTCCCACCAGGAGATTGATGCCGGACGCGAATAAGCCGGAGATCATGATCTCAGTGGCGAGTGTTATCGCAAACGTTGCGCCGAAGAATGGCAGGGCAAGCGCCAGAACGGTGGCCGCCACGCCCGTCGCGATAACGAACGGCCGCAGCTTCAGCCCCGGCCGAGTTTCTAGTTGCTCCGCGAGGGGGTCCTTGGCGCAGACGACTTCGCTCCTCATGCGACCCTGCCTACTGCGCCGAACAAACCTTGCGGACGCACAATCATTACGACGATGAGCAACGCATAGACCGCGAACAGCTCGACCTCCGGAAGATAGGCCTGCGCCATGGTGTCGGTCATGCCGACGATCAGTGAGGCGTAGAATGATCCCCTGAGGTTGCCCAACCCGCCGACAACCACGACGACAAAGGTGGTGACGACGATGCCTATACCCATCTGCGAATAGACACTCATGATAGGTGCGGCGATCACGCCGGCAAGGCCCGCGAGCGCCGCGCCGACGCCGAAGACGATGGCGAACAGCAGGTTGATGTTGATGCCGAGCGCGGTGACCATTTCGCGATTATCGACGCCTGCGCGCAGCGTTGCGCCAATCAACGTCCGGTCTACCGTGAGCAGCAGTGCGGCGGCTACCGCAAGGCCCGCCACGATGATGAACAGCCGATAGGCGGGATAGGATAATCCGAACAGCGATACGTGGCCGCTGAGCGAGGCAGGTATCGCGATGCTGTAGAACGCCGAACCGTAAAACAACTCGACCGCACCGGCCGTTGCGAACAAAAGGCCGAACGTCAGCAATGCGAGATCGAGATGGGTCGAACGACCGCGTTCGGCCAATGGCTGCAGCACGCAGTACTGCAACAACGCGCCGACCACGAACGGCAGAACCGGCCCGATCAATAGCGCGGCCCAGAATGACCCCGTGGTATTAGCGACGACCAACCCGCAATACGCACCCAATGTAAAGAACGCACCGTGGGCGAGGTTGAGGATATTCATCAATCCGAAGATCAGTGTCAGGCCGACGGCCAGCAAGAAGATCAGCATGCTGAGCTGAAGGCCGTTCAGAAGTTGGAGAACGAAGAGCAGCATGGGAATTGTCGACCGACCATGATTGACTTCGATCAGAACACCTTGACGCAGCCCGGGAGGTCGTCAGCGCCCTGGAATTCGTCGACGAATTTTCGCTCGAGCTTGCCGTCCGCGCGCTTGACGACCTCGACCACATAGACCTTTTCCAGCAGCGCGCTGTTCGATGCGTTGAAGCGGATCTTGCCGCGGGGCGCATCGAAGGTCAGGCCTCGCATCGTCGATATGAATTGCGCGCCGTCGGCCGGCATCTGTCCGCCCAGTTTGTCAAGCGTCAGGAGGATCGCCTTGCCATTGTCGTAGCCGAGCGAGGCGTTGACGTCGGGGTCTTCCTTGAACATCTCCCGATAGGCCGCGACGAACTTCTTGTTTGCTTCATTTGGCAGGTCCGGGAAATGCACCGTAATGTGCTTCGCGCCGACGACCAGATCTCCGAGCGCCGGCCACAACGTTTCATCGTAAACCCACTGATCGCCAATCAGCGGGATCTTCTCACGCAATCCGAAGTCGGCATGCTGCTTGACGACCTGCACCGCCTCCGCACCGGCGTAGAAAGCGTAGATGATCTGCGCGCCGGAGTTGCTTGCCTGCGTCAAGGCCGCACCCCAATCCTTGGTCTTCTGGAATGGCGTCCAGATTTCCTGCACGACCTTGCCGCCGCCCTCCTCGAAGCCGCGCTTGAACGCATTGAGGAACGAATGGCCGGCCGAATAGTCCGGCCCCATGATCACTGCGGTCTTGATACCCTTACTGGCCCAATATTTTCCCGAATTGTACTGGAAGCCGTTGGCGCTGAAGGAGGTCCGCGCCACGTAGGGGCTGCAGAATTTGCCGGTGATCTCGTCGGCGAATGCGTTAACGAACACCATCGGCTTTTTGGCCTTGTCGGCAAGTTCGGACACGGCGATCGCGACACTCGAACTGACCACACCCGCCAAAAGATCGACCTTGTCGAGCTGCACGAGCTTGTTGAACTTCTGCACGCCAACGCTCGGCGTCAGTTCGGTATCGGCGCGGATGACCTCGATCGGGCGGCCTGCGACCTTGTTGCCAAATTCGGCCAGAGCAACCTGAAATCCGCGATCGATACCCTCGGCCGGAACCGCATAGACGCCCTTGTAGGGGAGCATCAGACCGATCTTCAGGGCAGCCTTGTCCTGTGCGTTGGCCGGCGCACCGAATACCAAGCTGGCCGACAAAATGGCGCCGGCTAGTCGGCAGACTGAAAAACCCATCTCATCCTCCCAGAAGCCGCGGGCAGATGCACCCTGCGGCAAAGCACGGCGCGGGTTGTCTTCTGTGGACGAACCAGGCCGGATTCTTGCCGGCCTTGTTAGGGCTAGCGGCGCGACGGCGCTTGCGATAAAGCGACGGAGCTTGCGAAAAAACGCCGCGATTTCGGCTAAGCCGACGGGTCACACCAGAAAGCGCTGGCGGAAGGCGGACGGCGTCATACCGGTCGCAGTCCGGAAGCTGTTGGCAAAATGCTGGGAATGGCTGAAGCCGGATGCCAGCGCTACCGCCGTGATGCTGTCATCGGTTTCGCTGAGGCGACGCTTGGCTTCCTCAATCCGCAGAGCCAGGACATAGCGGTGCGGCGTCGCGCCGACGCTTTCCTGAAATGCCCGCAGAAAATGCCGTTTGCTAAGACCCGCGATGGAGCACAAATCCGACAAGGATATCGGCAGGCCGAGATTGGCTCGAACATAGTCTTCGAGCTGGCGCAGATTGCGAGGTGATAATCCGCCCCGCGCCACTCCCTTGCCGGGTGTGGCGATCCTCGTCACGCGCGCCATATGCGCAAGCGCCTGATTTCCCCATCCCTCGGCAAAGAGATCGAAGACGTTGTCCGGCGTCGCGGCCTCGCGGCAAAGTTCTCCAAGACCGCGTGTCAATTGGTCGTGGCAGAATGCGACGACGGGGCTGTCGATTTCGGTCTTGAGGCGGTCCTTCACAAAGTCCGGGTCGATAAAAACCACGGTGTAATCGAGCGACGGGCCGACTACCCACTCTCCCTGGATTTCGCTCCCAGCCGGGAAAATTGCGAGGTTCGATTTGCTCGAAAACGAGTATTCGACCGAGCGTCCATCAATCGTGGCGCGCAGGCTGTCGCAGCCCCTGCGGAACCAGAACAAGGTGAGTTCGCGCTGACGGAAATGCCAATGCATCTTGGGCCGCGAAACCCGGCGCAGAATTTCGATACGCATCGTTTTGGTGTCGGTAATCGTCGACGACACGAGGTCGCCGCCGACGAGGCGGACATATCGCTCCGATACACCGGCCCGCGCCTCTGCCATTTGCTCCTCCCGCGACAGCGAACGATGGCTCTGTTGTGCGGCTCGCCTCTCTGAGGAGCCGCCCCGCCATCTCAGTTCCAAAACAGAATGGAGCAAAATCGGCCTTTAATCTAGCGCGGTTGGGGGAATTTCGCGGCGAGCGCCGCAGTGCGACAGCGTAGAGATGGGCACTCGCTCGGCAAGCCGAGAACTGGCGAAGCAACTTTCGGCGCTCATCGATAAATTTTCTTTGATCTCCCGGTGCACATATTGTGCACGAGTCGCCATCTAACCATTTGAAATAATTAAATTATCGCTCCAATCCCGCGCACCAAAGCCCGCTGGACCGGACTGCAATTTCTCCGATCACCAAAATGGTTGGTCGGGCACCTTTGTGCTGAGCATAGACAAGGCTCCGGCTTCCGCCCTGATCTGCGAAGAGCAGTCTTGTTCAAGACCACGCTCCCGAGTGAGGGCACGCTGTCCGGCTGAGACACGGAGACCACCTCATGAGCAAACACGTTACCATCTCCCCCATTGAAGCCGCGGATCGCCTCGCTATCCGGGAGCTCGTCGAGGCCTACGCACATTGCGCCGATCGTCGCGATGCGAAAGGTCAGATGTCTCTCTTTACCGCGGACACACACTTCGTGGTGTACATGAATGCCAAGGATCCGACACCCTCGCAGGAACTGCACTCGCGCGAGGCGCTTGCTCCAGTCTTCGCAGAGCTGAACAAGTACGACGCCACGACGCACTTTGTCGGACAGAGCACAATCTTTACGCTGACGGCCGACCGAGCCACCGGGGAAGCCTACTGCCTGGCGCATCACGTCACGGTCGACGGTGGAAAGCGACGCTTGATGCTCGCTTCGCTCCGCTACCTCGACACGTTCGTGAAGATGGACGGCTCGTGGCTGTTTGCGGAGCGCCGGCTCTACGTCGACTGGCTGGAGGAGCGCGCACTCGTCATGACAGCTAGCCAGGCGGGTTCAATGAGCGCATCGGAATCGGAGATGAACGTTCCGACGGCTGGCCAGAAGAACCTGGTCATCGTGGGCGCGACGGGAATGGTCGGTGGATACGCGCTTCGCTATGCGCTCGAGCACCCCGCCGTTGGACGTGTGACGACTATGGGGCGCAGGGAGGTCGGCATCTCGCATCCCAAGTTGAAAGAGGTCCTCCATCAAGACTTCGCGGACTGCTCGGCACTCGCGGAGGCGCTCTCGGATCAGCACGCAGCGGTCTCTTGCCTGGGCGCATACACCGGGGCGGTACCGGACACAGAACTCCGCACGATAACCGTGGACTACACGATTGCGTTCGCGCGAGTTCTCCGCAGCAGCAGCCCCGACGCCGCGTTCGCGTTTTTGAGCGGGAGCGGCGCGGACCCGACGGGACGAAGTCGGATGTCCTTCGCTCGCTATAAAGGAGAGGCCGAGAATGCGCTACTCGCGGCGGGTTTCCCCCACGTTTACCTCTTCCGGCCGGCGTACATCTACCCGGTGGAGCCTCGCAGGGAACCGAATTTCAGCTACCGCCTGCTGCGCGCGATCTATCCCGCGTTTCGGGTGGTGTTTCCCAACCAGGTGATTCGGGCCGACGACTTGGCCAGAGCTATGGTGGACGTTGCCGTGCGGGGAACGGACCAGCGAGGAGGAGTGGTCTTTGAGAACCGTGACATCCAGGCCATTGTCGAGTCGCTTCGTTCCCCGGTAGAGAAGTCCAGCGGAAGATTGGGGATCGAGTAGGCAGCCTGCTTGCCATGCTAGTGAAGCCGGCTTTCTCGACTACACGACGACCTCAATCAAGCGGGGCCCGCGGTGCGTCATAGCGCTGGCGAATTGGGTCGCGAATTCCTCAACCGAGGTTGCGCGGCTTGCCTCAACGCCCATGCCGGAAGCAAGCTTGACCCAATCAAGTTCGGGATTGTGCAGATCGAGCATTGAAAAGGCCTTGAGTCCGGGATCGCCAGCTCCCACGCGCGCAAGTTCGATGTTGAGGATCGCATAGGAGCGGTTCGCAAAGATCACCGTGGTGACGTCGAGCAATTCCCGCGCCTGCGTCCACAACGCCTGCAGCGTATACATCGCCCCGCCGTCGCCGTGGAGACAGACGATCTTCCGGTCCGGACAGGCAACCGCGGCGCCCGTTGCGAGTGGGATGCCCTGCCCGATCGCGCCGCCGGTCAGCGCAAGATGATCGTGCGGCTCGATGTTAGCCGCAAATCGGTGAACACCGCCGCCCGCCGTAGCGCCTTCGTCAGAAATGATGGCGCCGCTCGGAAGATAATGGGCGATGACCTGTCCGGCTGTCAGCGGATTGAGCGGGCCGTTCGGAATACCAGGTTTCCTGGATACGCCGACATGCACCGGCTGCTTGGGCGCTTTCACAGCGTCGGCAAGGGCTTCAAAGGCGACGGTGCCATCCTCGCTAGGGTGGGCGAGATAGAGGATTTTGCAATCCTCGGGCGTGCACCAGGACGGCTGGTTCGGATAGGCGAAGAAACTCACCGGAGGGCTCGCGCCGACCAAGATCAGTTGCTGCGTCCCTTTCATGAATTCGACGATCTGCTCGGCGAAATAGGGAATGCGCTCGACCTCCACACGGCCGGCGCCGCGTTGGCAACGCGGGGCGAAGGTGTCGCAGGCGATCCGCGCGCCGGTCGCAGCAGCGATACGGCCGGCAGCGTGAAGTCCGCGTTCCTTCAATGCGGCCCCGCGGATCAGTATCATGGTTTTCCTGCCTGATTTGAGCGCGCTCGCGGCTTGCTCAATCGCCTCGTCGGACGCGATCGCGGGCGTTGGTTTCGGCAAAGCGGGTGCCGGGCGGTCGGCCTCAAGCCACGCTGTGTCAGCGGGCAGGATCAACGTCGCGATCTGACCGGGATGTTGCAGCGCTGCCTGTACGGCCCGTGCGCCGTCTGCAGCGACGGTCAGGGCGCTTGCCGACGAATGCACCCAGCCGGAGACCGGCCGGGCAAAGCCGTGAACGTCCGACGCAAGCGGAGCGTCATATTGCGCATGATAGGTGGCGTGGTCACCGACGATATTGACGATCGGCGTCGCCGCGCGACGCGCGTTGTGGAGATTGGCGAGTCCGTTCGCCAGTCCTGGCCCCAGATGCAGCAGCGTGGCGGCCGGCTTCTCCGCCATGCGGCCATAACCATCGGCCATCCCGGTCACCGCGCCTTCGAAAAGACCGAGCACGGCCCGCATGCCCTCGACCCTGTCGAGCGCCGCGACAAAATGCATTTCCGATGTGCCGGGATTGCCGAAACAGACCTCGACGCCCGACCCGACGAGCGTCCGTAAGAGGCTTTCTGCGCCGTTCATGTTGGTTCCTCGTCCGTGCTGTTGAGCATTAGGTTGATGACGCTGATTGACTTGGCGGTTTGTTGGCACGTTTGCGTCAGACGAAGGCACTCAATCCGGTAATGGACTTGCCGACGATCAACGTGTTCATCTCCCTGGTGCCCTCATAGGAGTAGATCGCTTCGGCGTCGGCCACGAACCGCCCGATGTGGTTCTCGAGCAGGATGCCGTTGCCGCCAAGCAGTTCGCGCGCATAGCCGACGGTCTCGCGGCATTTGACCGTGCAGAACGCCTTCGCGAGCGACGCATGCTCGTCGCGCATCACGCCCTCGTCCTGAAGCTGCGCGAGACGCAGCATCATCGCCTGGGTCGACGTGACGTTGCCGAGCATGCGCACCAGCAGATCCTGGACGAGCTGGAAGCCGCCGATCGGCCTGCCGAACTGTGTCCGCTCGGTCGCGTAACGCAAGCGCGTGCTCGTAGGCGCCCATCTGGCAGCCCACGGCAAACCATGCCACCCCGGTGCGGGTCATCCTCAGGACCTTGGCGGTATCCTTGAAGGTGTTGGCGTTCTGCAGGCGATCCGCCTCGGGAACGCGGCAGTCCTTCAGGGTGATCAGCCCGTTCTGCACGACGCGCGAGGCCATCTTGGTCTTGATCTTCTCGACCGAGAAGCCGGGATTGTCCTTTCCGACCACGAAGCCCTTGACCTGGTTTGAGTCTTCCTCGCGCGCCCAGATCACGTTGACGTCGGCGAAGGTGGCGTTCCCGATCCATTTCTTCTGTCCGTTGAGCATCCAGGCGTCGCCTTCTCGCCGGCAGGTCGTCATCATCCCGCCGGATGTTGCCGAGCCGACCAACGGCTCGGTCAGACCGAACGAACCGATCTTCTCGAAGCGCATCATGGCCGGCAGCCACCGCTGTTTCTGCGCCTCGTCGCCACACAGATAGATCGATCCAGCCGACAGGCCGGTATGGACGCCCCAGAACGTCGCGACCGATGAATCGACACGCGCCAATTCCATCGCGACAAAGCCGTTCAGCAGCCAGCTGCCGCCGGCCGCGCCGTATCCCTGATAGCCCACCCCGCCGATACCGACTTCGGCCATCTTCGGGATGATCTCGAAGGGAAATGCATCCCGGCTCCAATAATCCTCGATCACCGGCGCGATCACGCCTTCCGTGAACTCGCGAACACGTTTGAGCAGCGCCCGCTCGCTGTTCGTTCAGTACGGCCGCTATCCGGTAGAAGTCACCTTCGATTGGAGGCGGCGCGTAGTCCGGTTTCCCGATTGGTTTTGCCTGCTGAGTCGCCATTATTTCCTCCCATCGTGCTGCGCTTGGACATCGCGGCGCCCTCCGAACGTCGAAACGAGAGCTCTGACCCAATTGGCCATTCGTGAGAGCGGAGATGATGGCTCGACCTGCCTGCTCGTGTCGGCCAGAAATGCCTCGATCAGGGCGGCGGTTTCCACCGGCCGCGTCACGATGAACAGGTGCCCGTCCTCGATCATCCGGAGCTCGGCGTTCGGGATCAGGCCCGCCAGAATGTGACCATTGATCGGAGGAACCAATGGATCGTCGCGGCCCATCAGCACGAGCGTCCGCTGCGGCAGCGACCACAGCCACGGCAGACTGGTCCAGCCGCTCATCGCAAGAAGCTGATACACGTAGCCCAGGCTTCGCGCACCGTGCATCGCGGCCGCATGCCGGCCGATCAGGGATGGGTCGTCGCGAAAGGCTCCTCCGTAGATATCCGCCGCTATCCTGTTCATGTAGTCCTTGTCGGTGTAGCGGCGCGGCGTCGCCATTTTCCACAACACAGAGGGGCTTGCCGGCACCATCGTGAAACCGGGCGCCGTCGCAGCGAGCACCAACCGCCGGCATAGCTTTGGATATTGATGCGCGAACTGCTGGGCGATTCCGCCGCCCCAGGACACGCCGGCGACGTCGATCTCTGCGTAGCCGAGTTCTGCAACGAGGCCGGCGGCAAGGCGCGCCAGCGTTGATGGGCGATACGGAAGGAGCGGCCTGGGTGAACCGCCGACGCCTGGCACGTCAAAGATGATTGCCGTCGTGCTCGTCAAGTGCTTCAAGGAACGGCTTCGCCAACTCCCAGTTGGCGCCGATCCCGTTGAACAGCAACAGCGGCGGCCCGCTGCCGCCACCATGCCTGACCGCGACCTGAAGCAACTGGCCGTCGATCGTGACCTGCCGGGTTTCGATCGCACCCAATTTCGCGATCGATTTCGGCCTGGTCCCCGCTGGCAAGACTGTCAGTCAAAGACGTAGGTCCCCGGGGCAGCACCAAGCGTCGGGTGACCCGCGCTGCCGAGCGAAGCGGGAGCCGCCACCTCTTCCCCCGAGCGCGCATGCAGCCAGTCGCGCCAATCAAGCCACCAGCTTCCCTTCCGCTTCTCGGCCGAAGCCAAAAACGCATCAGGTGCACCAGCATTGACCGGTCCGATCATGAAGGACGCTTTCGGATTGGTCGGAGGATTGAGAAGGCTTTGCAGATGTCCACTGTTCGAAAGTACGAAAGTGGTGCCCTCACCCATGATCTGGGCCGTCTTGTAGACGCCTTTCCATGGCGTGATATGGTCGGTGACGCCGGCGATCACGTAGCTATCAGCTTTGACCTTGCTCATGTCGATGGTCTTCTCGTTAAGTGTTAGCTTGCCGGCATTCACGAACGGGTTGGTGAAATACAGGTCGAGATAGTCGCCATGCAGAGCCGCCGGAAGGCGGGTCGTATCGGCGTTCCAGTAAAGGATATCGAAAGCTGGCGGCTGGTTGCCGAGCAGGTAGTTGTTCACCCAGTAGTTCCAGATCAGGTCGTTGGGCCGCATCCAGGCGAACATCCGCGCCAGATCATGGCCGTCGACAATACCCCGCAGCCGCGAGGTCTCCTTGGCCGCGCGCATGGTTTCCGGCGTCATCAGGCAGCCGAAGGCACTCTCCTCGGCCGAGTTGGGATCCAGCAGGCAAACCGCCAGCACCAGGTTTCTGATTTTCTTCTCCGCCGCGCTGCCGAGGGTGGCGAAATAGGCGGTCGAAGTGATCCCGCCGGAGCAGGACCCCATCATGGAGATGTCCTCGCTGCCGGAGATCTCGCGCGTCGCATCGACGGCTTCGTCGAGCGCCGCAACGTAGGTGTCCAGTCCCCAGTCGCGATGGGCTGCGGTCGGGTTGCGCCAGCTAATGGCAAAGGTCTGGATTCCACTCTCGATCAGGAAGCGGACCATGCTCTTGTCCGGAGAGAGATCAAGCGCGTAGTATTTGTTGATCTGCGGCGGCGTCACCAGCAACGGCCGCTTCCTGACCGTCGCCGTCGTTGGCGTATACTGGATCAACTCGAGCAACTCGTTGCGCAACACGACCGCACCCGGGGTGACCGCGAGATTCTCGCCAACTTTGAAGGCACTCGTGTCCACCATCGACGGCATGCCGCGATTCCGGGTGAGATCGTCGAAGTAGTTCTTCAATCCGCGCCACAGGCTTTGTCCGCCGGTGTCGATGAACTTGCGGACCGCCGCCGGATTGGTGAACATCGCGTTGGTCGGCGCGACGGCATCGATCAGGATTTCCGTGATCAGGTGCGCGCGCGCCTTGTCGATGTCGCTGAGGCTGGTCTTGTCGACCAGGCCGTTAACCACCTCGCCCCACGCGAGATAGGCCTTAAGCAGGCTGCTGTGCAACGAGCTCTCTTTCCAGACCGGGTCCGAAAACCGCCGGTCGCCCGCCTTCGGTGTACGTTCAGATTTACCCGCAACGATGGAGCCGAGTTCGCCGACGAAAGAGAGCCACTGTTCGGTTGCGACCCGCGGCTCATTCGTGACCGCCTTAAACAGGATGCTGGCGCTGTCGACCAGGTCCTTGCCCTGGATGCCAACCAGTGGATTGAGCGCCAGCGTATTTTTGGATGCCGCCTCGGACATTTCCGATATCGACGAAACCGGGCTGCGATTTTCCGTGTTCATTGCCGTCATGCTCCCTTGCCGGGAATCAGAAGCGCCAGCGTTTCGGCAATAAGGGCGGGCTTCTCGGATCCCTCCACCTCCAGCGTGTTCTGGGTCTTCATGATCACCTGCCCTCCTTCCCTCCGCTCGATCCCGGCGAGCACGACGCGCAACCTCACGCGCGCACCAGCCAGCACGGGTGCCAGAAAGCGGACCTTATCGATACCGTAGTTCAGCCCGGCGGCGGCATCGCTCGGGATGACACCGACCTGCATCGCCAGCGATGCCACCATCGCCAGCGTCAGATAACCATGCGCGATCGGACCGCGGAAAGGACTTTCCCGCTTCGCCCTTTCAACGTCGACATGAATCCATTGGCGATCGCCGGTACAGGACGCAAACGCGTCGATGAGTGGCTGATCTATCGTGACCCAATCGGAAAGTCCGAGTTCGCACCCAACTCTTTCGTCCAAACCGGCAAGGGTGAGGTTGCTCACGTTTTCCTCCTCAATCTTTTCGTAGCTGCGTTCGAACAGCTACGTGTCACTGTACCGCTCGCGCAGCTCCTTCTTGTTGATCTTGCCGACGCTCGTCTTGGGAATGCTGTCGATGAACAGGATCTTCTCCGGAATTCCGTATTTCGAGATGATGCCTTTGTCGGCGAACGCCTTGAGGTGGTTCTTGATGACCGCGTCGCTGACGCCATCCGCATCGGACGCCCGCTTGACTACGAGCGCAAGCGGCCGTTCACCCCATTTTTCATCCTTGACGCCGATGACGGCCGCCTCGGCAACGCCGGCGCATTGCGAGATCAGGTCCTCGATCTGCAACGAAGACACCCATTCACCGCCGGTCTTGATCACATCCTTGATTCGGTCGGTGATGTGGACGCAGCCGCCCGAGCTGACCACTGCGATATCGCTGGTGTGCAGGTAGCCACCGGCCCAGAGCTGCTCCGAGGTTTCGGGACTGTTGAAGTAGCCCTGGGTGAGCCAGGGCGCACGCAACACGATCTCGCCGGGCGATTTGCCGTCATGCGGCACGTCGTTCATGTCGGCGTCAACGATGCGGAGATCCACCAGAGGCCCCGCCATGCCGGCGCTAGTGCGGAAATCGACTTCGCCATTGGGATCGCCGCTGAGGTCCCTGGATCGGACATGGCACACGGCGGCAAGCGGCCCGGTCTCCGACATGCCGTAACCTGCGAAGATATCGATTCCCGCGGCGAGCGCCTGCTTTGCCAGCGCTTTCGGCAAGGCCGAGCCGCCGATCACCATCTTCAGACCACTTAGATCGACATTCTCCGCAGCCGCCGCGTTGAGCAGCATCTGCAGGATAGTCGGCACGCCGTGGGTGAAGGTGACCCCCTCACTCTTGATCAGCTTGACCAGCATGGCCGGCTCGTAGCGTCCGGGATAGACCTGCTTGACGCCGGCGAGCGTCGCGGACCAGGGAAAACCCCAGGCGTGGACGTGAAACATCGGCGTAATCGGCATGTAGACGTCATCACGCGAAAATCGTCCCTGCAGCCCCGCCATACCGAACAGCGCCAACCCGCAGATCGTGTGCAGCACGAGTTGCCGGTGGCTGTAATAGACCCCCTTGGGCAGTCCGGTCGTGCCAGTTGTGTAGAACGTGGTCGCTTGGGTATTCTCGTCGAAATCAGGAAAGTCGTAGTCAGGCGTAGCCGCAGCAAGCAGGCTCTCATATTCGCCGACGAAGGACAGACTGCCAGTCTGCGGCACAGATCGGTCCGACATAACGATGAGCCGTTTGACATTCGGCAATTGGGCCTTCAGCCCCTCCAGCAATCCGACGAACTCGTCGTTGACGAGAAGCGTCGAGGCGCCAGCATGGTCGATCGTGTAGGCGATCTGTTCGGGTGACAGACGGACATTCACCGTCTGCAACACGGCGCCCATCATCGGGATCGCGAAAAACGCTTCGAGAAATCGGTGACTGTCCCAGTCGAGGACGCCCACGGTGTCACCGGGCACGACACCCGCTTTGCTCAGGGCCGATGCGAGACGGCCAATCCGCTCCTTGATCTGGAGATAGGTGAAGCGCTTCAGATCGCGGTAAACGATCTCCTGATCTGGTGCCTGCACGCGCGGCGTGTGCCACAATTGCTTGAAAATCAACGGATATTGATAAGCTGATCTGGTGGTCTGAATCAGCCTTCCCACCATGGCGGCCTCCCTCGACTTGTCTTCCTCCGGCCGTTTCGACGTCCGCCATTCTAAGCGAGCGGATCGCTTGGTCTGCGGTCCAGCTTCCCGACGATCGCACCGCACGGCACCAGCCCGAGCCTCGCGCGCAGCCTGCCGCTTGTGAAGGTCTGAAACGGACGACGAGCGGGTCCGAGCCGGACAAGTTGCCCATCATCAGGGCCGAGGTCTTGAATAAAACTGCTGCATTTTACGACCCAAGGGGAGCCGAAGCCTTAGCCGGCCAAGCCTACGGGCGTCCGGAAAAGCTGCTATCCTGTCCCGACGACAAGTGACAGAAGCTTCGAACCGTGTGGTGTTCAAAGGCAGGTTCAGTTGCGCGACTCCAAGCAGCCCGAGAGGTCCTCCGCCTTGCGCTCCATTTCGAACAACGCAACGGAGAGGCCGATCGTTGGATTGGGTGAGCGTGTTTACGAATCGACCAAACTTGCCGCGCTATTCGACGTACTCGTCGACCAAGGTTGCCCAGCCGCCGAAATACTGAGAAACGTCAACCTGGCCGTGGACGAGGTGCACTCTCCGAAGTCAAGGATTTCGCTCGCGGAATTGATGACGGCCTGCAAGAACGCAATTCGGCTCTCAAGCGACCCGTACCTGCCATACCGAATCGGTACATCAATCCACATCTCCGCTTACGGCATGTACGGGTTCGCCATTCTTTGCTGCCCCGACTTTCGCAAGGCGATGGCTTTTGCCGAACTTTATCACGCGCTCGCGGCGCCGCTGGCAACAATCGGATTCGCCGAAGAGGAGGGATTCGCGAGCTGGGTTATTGAGCCCAATGCGCGCGCCGCAGCCGATCCGCAAATCTACCGCTTCATCACCGAGATGCAGATCGGCATTCATATATCGCTGATGCGGGATATCATGGGCCCTGCGTTCACTCCGGATCAAATAAGTCTGGCCTATCCGAAAGCCCATGACTTTGGCCTGGCAGCGGACCAGATCGGATGCCGTCTAAGCTTCGCAAGCAGGACCAACCAAATCATGTTTCGGTCGGCATGGCTGGACCAAGCTGCAAATCTCGGCAACAAGACGACGTACCCGGCGGTCGTGGCCCTCTGCGACGACATGCTCAACGATCTGAAATCGCGAATCGGAATAGCCGGAGAGATTCGTGCACTTCTGCTTCGGAATATCACCAACCCTCCGACCCCCGCCGCCATAGCGAAGCTCCTCGAAGTGAGCGATCGCTCGCTGCGGCGTCAGCTACGGGAGCAAGGCATTTCTTTCCGTGGCTTGCTGGATGAACTTCGAATGCAAATCGCGCTGAAGTACCTGCGCACGACAAGGCTCGCAAACGAGGATATTGCGCTGGCACTCGGATTTAGCGATGCTACAAATTTCCGCCGCGCATTTCGCCGTTGGACGAACAAATCACCCAGCGAGATCAGAGGCGAGGAGGTCAAATCACTCTGATTTCACCTAAAATTACGAACGCTCATTCGGGAAACCCCGAGCAGGCACGGCGAACGGCGCGCCTCGTCTCATCGACGAAATGGCTAAGACCGTCCATATGAAGCGAGCGGATCTGCGTTTAAGGCCGCAATATTAGCCTAATCGCAGCAGGGACATCCAAGCGGCAGGAAGCATCCGCGGTTTTGATAGACAATCGATAGGTGGCTCTTCTATCGTAGCACAGTGGCGGCTCATGCCGCGAACGCATCGAGATCGGACCGGGTTCATCAACCAAACATAAAAAGTGGCTAACCCAGTCATGAGCTAAGTGGAGTCAGGCATGGACACGCCGACCTCTGGTAACGAAATTCAAGGTACGTCCGACGCACCAAGTGACGGACAAGCGAAGAACACGCGCACCGCGACGCGTGCGCCTTCCATCATCGTCGGTATCGTTGCAGCTGTCGTCGTCGCGCTTTCCGTCTTCTATCTCTTGCGACCGGAACCACTGCTCGTACAGGGCGAGGTCGATGCAACACGGCTGGATATCGCCGCGCGTGTCGACGGACGGGTCAAGGAAATACCCGTCGAACGTGGCCAGAACGTTCCTGCGAACGCTGTGCTCGTACAGGATCGATAATCCGGAGACTGTCGCCAAGCTCGAACAAATGAGAACGGCGATGGCTGTTGCCGAGGCACAGCTTGCCAACGTACTCGTCGGAACGCGGGTGGAAACCATTGCCGCGCGGAAGGCGGAGCTGGAGCGCGCGCAGGCGGCTCTGGTGCTGGCGCAGAAGACCTTTGACCGCACCAACACTTTGACCGAGCAAGGCAATGCGCCGCAAGCCCGCCTCGACCAGATGACCGATTCGCTGCACGAAAGCGAACGCGCAGTCGATCAGGCCAAGTCGGCCTACGACCAGGCTGTCAACGGCTACACAAAAGAAGAGCGGGCGATTTCCAAGGCCAACGTCGAAAAGGCCAATGCCGATATCCAGAGCGTTCAGTCGATCATCGATCAACTCGTGGTCTATGCCCCCGTCGCCTCGCAGGTCTATCAGCGCAATGTGGAGCCGGGCGAATATGTATCGCCGGGCGTGCCGCTCATTACCTTGATCGATTTGGCCGACGTCTGGATCCACTTCGATCTTCGCGAGGATCTCGTGCAAGAGCTTGAAGGTCGGCGATCGATTTGATGTCCGCATTCCGGCTCTCGATGACCGCCGTGTCACGGTCGAGGTCAAGCTTATTGCGACCAAGGGCGAATATGCGAGCTGGCGCGCCACGCGCGCTTCGGGCGATTTCGACCTGCGGACGTTCTCGATCCGCGCCTACCCGGTCCAGCCGGTGCCCGAGCTGCGACCGGGGATGAGCGCCTATCTCGACTGGCGGTCACGGCAATGAGGCTGGCGTCAAAACCCGGATTTCTGCTGGTCGCGCGGCGCGAGTGCCACTGGCTGTTTCACGATCGCGTGGCGCTGCTTTTGATCTTCGGCGTGCCTCTCTTTGCGTTCGTGGTTCTCACGACCGTCTTCAGCCATCCGGTCATCCGGGGGCTCGGGGTGACGGTCGTCGACGAGGACAGGTCGGACGCTTCGCGTGCCCTGGTGGAATACGTCGCGGCGTCTCCGAGCCTGCATATCGTCGACCGCTCCGGTACGCTGTCCACGGCCGTGCAGGACATACGGTCCGGCAAGGCGATCTCGGCAATCTATATCCCGCCGGATTTCGAGCGCGACCTGAAGGCCGAACGCCGCCCGCAGGTCGTCGGGTTCTATAACCAGCAGTTCCTGACCCCGTCCGGCATTGCATCCTCAGGCCTGAGCGATGCGCTTTCCGCCGCGGCGGCTGCGGCCGCCCCCGCCAAGCGCGCCGCCCCCGCGCCGGCTTCCATCGGAACGCTGACCGGGGAGACCATCGCGCTCGTCAATCCGCAAAAGAACTATGCGCAGTTCCTGCTGCGCGCGCTGCTGCCGACGATCATCCATGTGGTGATCACCCTGGCCGCAGGCTATTCCGTCGGATCCGAATTCCGCCGTCGCGACGCGCGGGCCTGGCTCGAAAGCGCCGGAGGCGATCCGGTCGTCGCGCTGGTCGGCAAGCTCGCGCCGCTGTTCGGCATCTTCTTCCTGATCATGCTGGCTGAGCCGCTCTTCCTGGAGGGCGTGCTGCAAATCCCCTTCAGGGGAGACGTGCCGTTGATGGTGGCCGCAGGCTCCCTCCTGATTATTGCCCACCTGTCGCTCGGCGCCTTGCTGCAGCTCCTGGCCGGCGACCTGGCGACGGGGCTCGGACTTGCGGGCCTCATTGCCTCTCCTGCATTCGGCTACGCCGGCGTCGGCTTTCCCACGGTCGGCATGAATGCGTTTGCGCAAGTCTGGAGCGCGATCCTGCCGCTGCGCTGGTACATGGCCGTCTTGCTGGGACAAGCGGCGCGGGGATTGCCGGTCTCGGATTCCGCCGTTCCCTTCGCGGCGCTCGCGGGCCTGACGGTGCTCTTTGCCGGCCTCGCATTGCTGCGCATGGCGAGCCTCAAGCGCAAGGGCTGGTTTGAGACGGCGCGACCTGCCGAGCAACCCGAAATCGAGCGGACGCACCGCGAGGCATCGGCGGCGCCTTCACGGCGGAGTGGCGGCGCGTGCTCGGAACGCGGAGCGCCTTCAGCCTGCTGTTCCTGGCTCCCCTGGTTTACGGCATTTATTATCCGCAACCCTATCTGAACCAGATCCTTCGCAAGCTTCCCATCGCGGTCGTCGATAACGATCTGAGCGATCTCAGCCGCCAGATCGTCGAGACGCTGGACGCGAGCGGAGCATTGAGCGTCGTGGTTCGCGCCCGCACACTTGCCGAGGCGCGCACCGCAATCGATCGCGGGCAGGCCTTTGCCGCCGTCGAAATCCCGCCAGACACCGAGCGCGACGTGCTCAAGGGCATCACCGCTCACATCCCGATCTACGCGGATGCCACCTACCTGTTCATATTCAGGTCGACCGCAAGCGGCGTCGCCACGGCCGTCGGAGCATTGACGTCCGATCTCGTTTCGCGAGGCGCGCGCTCCGACGGAAGCCTTGTCAAGGCGAAATTGGCGAGCTCGAGCCCGGCCGACGTTCTGCTGCAGCCGATCTTCAACCCGGTGGGCGGCTATGCGAGCTACGTCGTCCCGGCGGCGTTTGTGCTGATCCTGCAGCAAACCCTTCTGATCGGTGCGGCGATGTTGACCGGTACTGCGCTGGCGAAAGGCGGCGGAGCGTTCGCCGGCGTGCTCGGCCGCGGCATCGCCCATCTGACCATTTACCTTCCGGCGCTCGCGCTTTATCTCATCGTGCTGCCGCGCATCTACGGCTTTTCGACGCTCGGCCATCTTCCACAACTCTTCGCGCTCGCTGCGGTCTTTTTGCTTGCGACCAGCTTCATGGGGCAGGCCGTCGGGGCCTGGTTCACGCGGCCGGAAAACGCGACCATCCTCCTCCTTGCAACCAGCCTGCCTCAGTTCTTCATCGCCGGCTTCGCATGGCCGCGCGAAGCAATCCCCGACGCGGCCATCGCGCTCGGTCGGATTTTCCCCGCCGACTTCGCGATCGATGGCCTCGTGCGCATCAACCAGCTCGGTGCCAGCATCTGGGAGGTCGCGCATGACTGGCTCGGACTGTGGTGTCTGGCGCTGGCCTATTTCGCGCTCGCCGTGATCTCGGCGTTTGCCGTCAAGAGAGGACAGCGACATGCGCAAGGCTAAGCGTGCCGCCATCGTTGCGATCGCGCTCGTGCTTGTCGCGGGCGCTCTGATCTACTTCGAGCGTCGTTCCGGATCGGCGGCCGCAATCGTTGGCGTCGTGCGGGCGACCGAAGTCAGGGTGGAGCCGGAGGTGAACGGCCAACTCGTGTCGATTGCGGTCGAGAAGGGCGCCCACGTGCACGCGGGCGATGTCCTGGCGAGGCTCTCCGCGGTGGAGTTGACGGCACAGGCGGACCAGGCGCGTGCCGCGCTCGCGTCGGCAACCGCGAACCGCAACAACGTCTATGCCGGCGTCCGTCGTGAACAGGTCGCCTCTCTGAAAGCTGAAATCGCCAAGGCAAGCGCCCGCCTCGACTATGTGCAGGCCCAGCTCACAAGGACCAGCACGCTGGCACGCCAGAGCTTTGAGTCCCAGCAGGCGCTTGACCAGGCCGAAAACGACGCAGCCAGCGCACGTGCCGATGTGGCGGAGGCCCAGGCGAATTATGATGCGGCCGTGGCGGGCCCGACCCGGGAGGAACGCGCGATCGCCGACGCGCAGGTGCAGGCCGCGGCCGCCGCGGTCGCCGTGCTCGAGCGCCGTCTTGAAAAGATGATCTTGCGTGCTCCAGCCGACGGTGTGGTCAGCGTCATCGCCGCAGAGGTGGGCGAGAATGTTCGCGCGGGTCAACCGATCCTGATGGTCGAGGCGGCGGGCAAGCAATGGCTCTCGTTCAACGTGCGCGAAGACGATCTCGGTGGTCTCACGATGGGAGAAACGGTGAGCGTGATGCGGAACGGTCGCCGATGGCGCGATCAAATCCGTCATCACCGAACTGCGGCCGCTCGGGACCTTTGCCACCTGGCAGGCCGAGCGGGTTATTGGCGATCATGACCGCAACACGCTGCGCTTGCGCCTCGACCCAGAGGGAGAAGCGGAAGGCCTTGAGCCGGGCGACCGTCTGGATCAAGCATTGACAACAAAGGTTCGCGGGCCTTTGCGAAATCCCAGATCTGACGGCACAAGCTGGAAACCGACACTTCAGCGAGCTCGCGCATCGCCGCCGGTCGGACGAGACTTAGAACAAGGCCGCCGGCCGAATCTTGATCTTGCCCAAAGCTGCCGCCCAGGTGCCTCTCAACCTGCCGCTGCGACGATCGGCTTAGTCTTCGTCGGTGCTCTGTCAGCGTTCTTCGACCAAGACCGGTAGTACGCCAGCGCGGTCATCATCAAGATACCGACAATGCTGACCACGATCTGCATCCAGATGGCGCCTGAAATCTCGACCAACACGACATGTGCAGCAAAGGACAGGAATATGCCGGCGCAAAAGACTTCGAGCGACTGCTGACCGCATTTGATTGCGGGCCGAAAGATCCGCCATTCTAGCCCCGGCCAATCGCGTGGCAGCAGACGAACGACAAAGAAAGCGAACACAACAAAGTGTAGCAAGCGATAAGGCGCGAGGTTGGTCTTGTCGTTCGGATTGAAGGCGCCATAGATCTCCGGTGGGATCAGTGACCGCAGTTCGTCAAACCGGGCCGCCATCGTCATGATCAGAGCGAACAGAAGATAGGCGATGCCAAGCACCAACGCGGTACGCGATCGAATGAATCGCATCGCCTGTGCCGATCCGCCAAGCGCAAACCAGGCCCCGAACGTGGACAGAAATTGCCATGTGAATGGATTGAAATACCAGACGCCAGTTGGATAGGCCGAAACGTTCCAGCCGTAGTGCCTGGCCATCAAATAGAGCAACCCCGAAGCGGCCAGGGTCATATTGGGTCTGCGCAGCATCAGCCATAGTACCGGCGGGAAAACGCCCATCAGTACGATGTAAAGCGGCAGCACATCCATATTCACCGGCTTGAAGCGAAGTATCAGCCCCTCGAAAAGGAACTGCGCCGGATTTTCCAGGAAGCCCCGTATGTTGAATTCATCGGTAAAACCGGAGTTACCATACCTCTGCGCGATATATCCGATTTCGGCGAGGTAGATCACGAAGAGGAAGACGTAGGCGACATAGATCTGCCAGACACGCTTCAGAAGCCTCGACGCGCCGATGATAAACCCACGTTCGAGCATCATCCTCGCAAAGACAAAGGCGACAGTGTAGCCGGAAATGAAGATGAAGAGAGATCCGCCGCATCGCTAAAGCCGTAGTTCCGCGTTGTCGCCCAGTTCACGATATTGTTGGGGATATGGTCCCAGGAAGATTCCCCAATTTGCCACACCTCGGAATAGGTCAAGTCGGAGATCTCGGCCTTTCGCCGGGAGCGTCGCGAGAATCTTCATCGTCAAATGCACCGAAGCTGCAACACGCGGTATCTCTTCCGCCGACTGCTTGCCTGCGCAGCGCCCCCCTTACGGCGTTCCAGAGCCTGCCCCCCAGCATTTCGACGTCGTCGCTCTGAGCATAGCTGCCCGATAACTGCTCGTATTGTACAATTGTGCGCATGCTGCATCGGGCTTTCATTCAGCCTGCAATATCGACTCCTTAGGTGAGGGATCGCCGTCCAAAATTGACGCTGGCTTTCCACTGAAGTGGGAGGTTGGCGACGCTGGTCGCGGAGGCAATTCGCAGATACGGCGCGAGATCGGCCGTACATCAGGATTTGGCTTGGCCAGCGGGTCGATGCACAGTTGATCTGGCGTCTCATCGGACGGGCGCGCAGCCAACTGCCCGGTCGGCGCCACATCGATGGACGGTAAGCAGGATCATCGCCTGATTGGTGTTCAGTACGATCTTCTCGGGCCATGTCCGCTCGGACCTGATCCGGATAGTCACCCCGTCGCAAGGGATGCCAAACCGCCGCATCGCGTCTCCACTAAGACGACGCCCCAACTAGAGGAAATTCTCCCTCACCATTTCCCAGACGTCGCCTCCCCGGCCATGCAAGATGGCGCGAGTCGAATAAAGCGCCATCCCGATCGCCGGCTCTAGCTGCATGAATGGCGGCATGACGAGCTGCATCGGGTTGACGTGCACGTGCAGAAGTGCTGGCCCTGGTTGCGCCAGCCAGTCCTTCACAGCAGCTTCGAGCTGGTCCGCGCCCGAAACCGTCTGGCCCCAGAGACCTAATGCGCGCGCGACCCCTGCAAAGTTCGGGTTCTTCAGCTTCGTAAAGGTATCGAGCATTCCCTCGGCCTTTTGCTCAATTTCCACGAAGCCAAGCTTGCCGTTGTCATAGACGGCAATCTTGATTGGCAACTCCTGTTGCACGATCGTCATCAGGTCTCCGAACAGCATGGAAATTCCACCGTCGCCTGCCATGCACACTACTTGTCGGCCGGGTTCTGCCTTTTGGAGTCCAATAGCTGACGGCATGCCGTTGGCCATCGTTCCATGAAGCAGACTCGCGAAGATGCGACGCTGACCATTCGCCTCGATATGGCGATAGGCCCACGCGGCCGGGGTACCGTCGTCGGCCGTGAACAACGCATCCTTTGCCGCGTGGCGGCTGATCACCTGTGTCAGATAGCTTCCGGGAATGCTGCCATCGTGGCCGGCGGCAACTTTAGCCCGTTCCGACTCCCGATACTTCGCGTAGCGTTTAACGTATGCGCTTCGGAACGAGGCGTCGGCGCGCTCAACCAGCATCGGTAGCAACGACGCCATCGTCGCCTTCACATCGCCGACAACGCCCTTCGTGATCGGATGACGTCGTCCCAGATGGGTCGGATCAATATCGACCTGCACGATCTTTGCCTTGTCGGGGTAAAATTGCCGCCAGGCAAAGTCTGCGCCCAGCATCAACAACGCATCGCAGTCCAGCAAGGCGTGGTAGCCGGCCTCGTTGCCGAGCATCCCGGTCATTCCGATGTTGTAAGGATTGTCGAACTCGAGGAAGTCCTTTGCCCGCGACGTATGGGCGATCGGCGCCTTCAGCTTGTTGGCGACCGCGAGAATCTCCTGATGCGCCCCCTGGCAGCCCGACCCGCCGTATAGCACAACATTTTCGCTTTTGTTGAGGATTTCCGCGATCTCGGCGAGATCGGTGTCGTTCGGCCGCGTGACGGGCCTGGCCACGTGCACCGCGTAAGGGATTTTATCATCCGCGACCGAGGCGGAGATATCCGCCGGCACGATCAGAACGGCAACGCCCCGTTTCGCCAGGGCCGTCTGGCAGGCGATCACGGTCTTCCGTCGCGCCTGCTCCGGCGTATGGATCATGTCGCAGAAGACGCTGCAGTCCCGGTAGACCTGCTTGAAGTCGACCTCCTGGATGAAATCGAAGCCCAATTCGTCGCGAATGATCTGACTTGCGATCAGGATGACGGGCGCACGGTTGCGATTGGCCTCGTAGATCCCGTTGATGAAATGCAGACTACCGGGGCCGCAGCTGCCGGCAACTGCCGTCAGGCGGTCCGCGACCTGCGCCTCCGCCTGTGCGGCAAACGCTCCCGCTTCTTCATGTCTCACCGACACCCACTCGATTTCGCTTTTTTCCAGTGAGCGGGCGATCAGATTGAGCGTGTCGCCTACCACGCCGTAACAATGCTTGACGCCTGCGCTCTGCAAGGTTTCAACAATGATATCCGCGACCAGCTTGCCCATTGCATTCAAACCCTATTTTGGCAATTCCTGCCACAACATGCACCCAACTGCAGGCTTGGGCTTGTATCGGAATGCGAGGACTTGAACCCGGCTGCGCAGACCCCGCACGGTAGTCGAAGGTTCCGCTCTAGCCGACGGCCTCGGTGCCGGATTGGAGCCGGTCGAGGATTTGCAGGGCGCGCTTGTGAGCGGGGGATTTAATTCCGGCTGGTGTTCGATCAAGAGCCGCGCTGAGATGTTTGTAGGCTTCTGGCAAGCGATCCTGTTTCAGCAGCAGCTCGGCAAGATCCGTCGCAGCCGTCAACTCAAACAAGGCGGCGGACTGACGTCTTGCCCAGTCGATCGATGACAGCAAGCTTCTTTCTGCTTCGGGATAGTCCTTGGCCGACCTGGAGGCCAGGATGAATCCTTTCACCCTCATCAAGGGCGGCACGAACAGGAATTTTCCCCCGCGTTTCTGGACGTCAAGGGCATTCACCACCAGCGTCAACGCCTCCTCATGCTGGCCAGAAGCCGCAAGACCCGCGCCGAGATCGCTGACAAAATCCATATTGAGCATTTCATGACGTTGAGCCTCAAGCTCTTCCGACGCCCTCTTCAGCAGCGGAATGCCGTCGCGAATGTTGTCTTGAAGGAGAAGCCATCTGCCTCGGAACCCGGTTGCGATCGCATGGAACGGCTTCAAGGAGTGAGCTGCGGAGAGGTCGGTCAATTGCGCGATGTACTGCTCTGACCTCTGCCAATCATCCAGCGCCAGATAGACAGGGAGAATCAGGATCAGGGATCGGCACAATGTCGCTGGATGGCCGGATTTTTCTCCTTCCTCAATCGCGAGCCTTGCGTAGTTCAATGATTGGTCGAGCAACCCCCTGTACAAAAGAGAGCGCGCCATGCCGACAAGCAAGAGGGTGGGGTGATGAAACAAATAGTGTCCAGCGCGCAAGCGCGAGCCGGATGCCAAGTGACGCAAGCCGGCTTCGAAATGCCTCTGTGCAACAAGATGATTTCCCGCCAAATGGTTGGCGGAGCCCAGCATCGATTCAGCGTGTGCCATGTCGTCAGGATCCTGCGTTTTCAAAGCCGCTTTTTGGCTTCGCGCGGCGACACCGAGCGCGCGATGAATGTCGGTTGTCCAACTCGAATACAAGAACAGTCCGCTCAGAAGCCTGAGCTCGTGGCGGGAGTTTTTATGCTGACCTCCCAGCCGGGTTATCGCCTGTTCTGCCCAGCCCTTCCATTCAATCAATAGCGCCAGCTCCAAAAATAGCTGCGTTGAAACGACCACAAGTCTTGTCGCGATCTCGCCGTTGCCGTGCGATCCAAAGCTCCATTCCAGCGCCGACCGAACATTGCCGAGTTGCCGGGAATAGGCCGCAACTCTTTCAGCCCTTGGCAGAGCCGATAGCATCTCTTTTTGCGATTCGAGCTGTTGGATGATGTATTCCGCATGTCGCGAGGAGATTCGGTCTAACTCGCCATGCTCCTCCATTTTCTCAAGAGCATACGCCCGAGTCGTGTCCAACAACCGATACTGCGCCTGCGCTTCATCGATCCGAGTTGCTATCAATGATTTCTCGACCAGGCCGGCGATCGCGTCAAATATTTCTCCGGCGCCTGCGCCGAATTCGCCTGCGACGTGCCGCGCGCCCTCCAGGGTGAAATGGCCGACGAAAGGAGCAATGCGTCGAAAGACAATCTTCTCTGCGTCGGACAGCAGATCGTAGCTCCAATCCAATGTCGCCTTGAGGGTCCGATGCCTGGGAACTGCCGTCCGATGGCTTAGTTTCAGCAATTCCGGCCGAGACACCAGGCGGGCAACCGTGTTCTTGATGCCGAGTGCGGCCGCCTGACCCGCTGCCAGCTCAATTGCCAACGGTAGACCATCCAGCTTTCGGCACATTTCCGCGACAAACGGCGCCTCCTCGTCGGTGAGAACGAAGCTTCCCGCCCTCGCCGCCACGCGTTGTACAAACAACTGCGCCGCCGGATATCGAAGCACGGCATTTGCCGTCTGCTCTGAGCCGCCTGGTGGAGAATCAAGGGGAGGAACCCGGTAACAATGCTCACCCTCTACTTTCAGCAATTCTCGACTCGTGGTCAGAACATGGATCTCTTCCGTTTGCTGGTAGAGTTGCTCGGCAAGCGAGGCGACCGCCTCAATCACGTGCTCGCAGCTATCGAGAATGATAAGAAGCTTTCGCGAACGAACGAGGTCGACCAGCTCCAAGCCGGGGTCTTTCGATTTGAGTGCAAGTCCCAACGATGTCGCGACAGCCCCCGCAACATGGCGCGAATCGGTAAGGCTTTCCAAGTCAACAAAATAGACTTTCCCGCCAAACTCGTCGGCAGCGGCGCGGCCAACAGCCAAGGCAATGGTCGTCTTGCCGATGCCACCGGGGCCCAGCAGGGTAACGAACCGTTCTTCCCGAAGGTTATCCCTGACTTCACTGAGCATCGAGTCGCGACCAATCATCGTGAGCGGTCGCACGGGGAGCCTGCCTTGGCGGGGGAACTTGTCCTTCCTGCTCTCGGTATTGCCTGTGAGAGCGACCACGGTGCCGACGAACGAATAGCCCCGCCCCTTGATGTTCGCGATGTAGCGGTTGCCAAATTGGCCGTCACCAAGTGCCTTGCGGATCGCGGCCACGTGGACGCGGAGGCTCCCCTCCTCGACCGTTACGTCCGACCAGACGTGATCGATGAGCTCCTGCTTCGCGATGACCTCACCTGGGCGCTCGGCAAGGTAGATCAAAATATCCAATGCCCGATCCCCGAGAGGAAGTACCCGACCGTCGCGCCGGAGCACCCTCTCGCTCATCGAAAGTTCGAAAGGGTCGAACCTCAGCTTCCTATAAACCTCGGCGTCAGACATGTGTCAGCCAAAATGACGGATTTCCTCGGCCCCGCATGCCTACCGTCGGTCGGCAGATACCGCAATTGTGCGCGCGTAAAGTTGGCCACAACGAAGCTCGCAGCTTTCCCACACCTTTGGAAAGGACGAACTAAACCTTGGTATAGCTCAATCACCTCAACGCGGAGGATTGAGCCGAACCCCGCGCGGCTGCGACCACGATGAGGAGCACGAGCAGCATGCGCCGGCACGACCGTCCAGCGTTGCGCGGAAGCGACCTGTCGCGTGCCTATTGGCCATTGATGCAACGTGGGCAAACTAAGGCGCGCTCCTATTTCCCTTGGCGCGATCTAGAGCGGTCTGAATGCAATTCAGGAGGTCGCTCTCATCGAACGGCTTGGGCAGAAAGCAGATGACCCCAGCCTGAAGTGCGCGCGCACGAATATCATCGCTCGGATACGCAGTTATCAGTACGGTGGGAATCTCATTGCCCAATCGAGACAAATTGTTGTGCAGATCAAGGCCACTCATCTTGGGCATGTCGAAGTCGACAACCAGGCAGCCGGTGCGGCTCAGTTCGGGTGACCGCAAGAACTCCTCTCCGGACGAAAATGCCTTGGCCATCAACCCTACCGAACGCATTAAAACTTCGATTGCGTTTCCAACCGCGTCGTCGTCATCGACTATGGCAACTATTGGTCCGTTATTTGGCACTTGGCACGACCGGTAACCGCGAGCAGCGTTTGGAGAAACGGATGTCGTCCGCGACACTTTTGCTTATCCAAGCTAGGCGCAACCGCTACATGCTTCGATTATACAATTGTATAGGAACTCGATCGGAAATTTTGTCGTCCATGGCGCAAGCCGCATCACAGGCATCGACCTTCGTATCACCCTAGCCCCTGTTAGCTCTCAAGAGCCCCTCCAGCCTGGGCCGGGCTGGAGGGGCAAGGGGAGGCCGCAGGGAGTGAGCGGCCTCGGGGGAGGGAGAACTTCACCATAACGGTACGCATTGGCGCTCACTATTGATCTAGCGGAAAGATCGAGTACCAAATGGGAATGTGCGCACTATACGAAGGTTGTGCGCTGCCAGCTAGTCTGTTCGACTTTGGTGGGCAGCTGGCCGCCTGACGCAGAACACTGGCCGATTTCAACAGGCCAGTTCACCGATGGCTGCGATCCGTGGGAACCGAGTTGGGCTGGTCGTCACCTCTATCGCCCACGCGATAATCTGGCTATGCTCCATGGCGGAAAAGCTGATGCGCATGTCAACGAGGAACATGTGGTAGAGCAACCGCCAACAGTGATGATCGTCGACGATGATCCGGGAGTGCGGGATTCGCTAGGCAAGCTGCTTCGATCGGCGGGCTTTCGGGTCAGCCTACTCGGTTCGGTGAGCGAATTTCTCGAGGCGGATCGGCCCGAAGGACCCGCTTGCCTGGTGCTTGACGTGCGGCTTCCCGGCCAGAGCGGACTCGAACTGCAGCGCGAACTAGCAGGTGCCAAAAGACAGCTGCCTATCATCTTCATTACCGGACATGGTGACATTCCAATGTCGGTGCAGGCGATGAAGGGTGGCGCAATCGAATTCCTGACAAAGCCATTCCGAGAGCAGGATTTGCTTGAAGCGATTCAGCTCGGTCATGCCCGTGATCGAGCGTGGCTTGAGCAGGAACGAGCCATGGCAGAGCTGAAAGTTCGTTTCGAAACGTTGACGCCGCGGGAACGCGAGGTCATGGCGTTCGTGGCGAGCGGGCGTTTAAACAAGCAGATCGCAGCCGATCTCGGCGTAAGCGAAATCACGGTAAAAGTTCACCGTGGCCAGGTAATGCGCAAGATGCGGGCATCGTCCTTGCCTGACCTGGCGCGCATGGCCGACCAGTTGCAACTGACGCCGACAAAGCCGCGTAGCCCAGGTCGCGTTGCCTAGCGCAGACGCTTAAGCCTGCATCTCCCGGAATGGTCCCATTGCGTCTCACCATAGAGGGTCAGGGTTGCTGCTGGCCTCGACGTCTGCCACGTCGTGGATCCGGAGCGGCACTCCACTCACGATGCGGCGGCCGGATGAGCCGGCGCAATGAAGCCAAAGACAGCGCCACGTGGCACGTTAGGGCTCGCCCACAATCGTCCGTTATGCGCTTCGATAATCGACCGGCAGATCGACAGCCCAAGCCCCAAACCGCCCGGTTTCGTGGTGTAGAAAGCCTCAAACACACGCTCGAGAGCCGCCGGTGCGAAGCCTGGACCTGAATCTCGCACCTCGACTGACACGCCATCCGGTTCGTTACGGCTGTTGATGAGCAATTCTCGCTCCCTTTCGCCAATGTCGCGCATCGCTTCGATGGCATTGATGATCAAGTTAAGTAGTACCTGTTGCAGCTGGACCCGATCTCCCTGGACAGGCGGCAAGCCCTCCGCTAACTGCGTCCGCACCGAGACGCTATTGTTTGCGGCCTCCGTACGGGTGAGAGCAATAACCTCGAGGATGGCATCGTTGATCTCCACGGCGTCTTTTCGTGCGGGCGCCTTCTTAATAAGCGCACGGATTCGCCCGACGACCTCGCCTGCGCGATTCCCCTCCTTGACAATGAGAGAGAGCGCGTCATCCACCTCGCGAAAATTCGGTGGATCCGCGCCTAGCCAGCGCCGAGCGGCTAACGCGTACGTGACTGCCGCTGTGATCGGCTGGTTCACTTCATGGGTGATCGAAGCCGTCAACTGGCCCATCGTCGCGACGCGGTTGGCGTGCGCGAGCTCCAGTTGCGCCTCACGGTATCGCCGCTCGCTTTCGCGAGCTTCTGCCTCTACCCGCTTGCGCTCAGTTAAATCAAGCACGAAGGCGACACCCCGGTTACCACCCTTTTCAAACGTTGCTCCACCAAGCAGTATGGGAACACGGCTACCGTCTTTTCTAGTGAATTCCTTTTCGAACGGTTCGAACCGACCGCCACCTTTTTGCCGTTCGATCCTTGTGTTATTCCTGTCGCGCCAGTCGGGCGGCGTCAGATCTGTCCACCATATGCTGCCCGTGAGCAGGTCTTCACGGTCGTAGCTCACCATTCGAAGAAATTCGTCGTTGGCCTCGAGAATGCGACCATCGAAATCCCAGATGAAAATTCCGATGATGTTGGAATCGACTAGGCGCTGGATCTTCGCTTCGCTTTCGCGCAATGCTTCCTCGGCGCGTTTGCGCTCCGTCACATCGATCTGGGTAGTGACAATCTCGATAAGTTCTCCGCTTGCGGAGAACGCAGGCCGGCCTATTGTTTCGAGGTGTTTGATCGTTCCATCCGGGAGCACGATCCTGTACCCAGCCGAGTAGCCTCTTTTCTCGCTCACCGCGCGTTGAACTTCTGCGTTCAACCGATTCCGGTCGTCGGGGTGGATCCGTTGGAACACGGCTTCGCGGCTCGGAACACTCTGCGCCGGGTCAAATCCCCAGATGCGGTATGTCTCCTCCGACCCATAGAGAATCGCCGTCTCGTTGTAGGCTGACACTCCGCTGTGACTCAGCCTCTGTGCTTCCGCCAGATAGGCTTCGCTGCGGCGTAGCTGGTCTTCGGCCTTCTTGCCTTCATCGATGTCAACAGATAGGCCATACCACTGGATGATGCGTCCCTGCCGATCACGCAGAGGCTCAGCCCGAGTATCGTGCCAACGAAACTCACCGTCCGCTCGACGGAGACGGCTGACGCGCTGGTACGAAGTGCCGGTCTGAATTGCGTGAGCGAAAGCCCTTGCGGTTTCCGGAAGGTCGTCGGGGTGCAGGAACGCGTGCCAGCCACCTTGCTTGAAATCCTCAAATCGCATGCCGCTATAGTCCAACATGCGCTGATTGATATGGGTCGGTTCGCCGTTGGGGTCCACTGACCAGAGCAAGCTTGGGACCGTTTCGATGATTTGACGGAGTTTGTATTCGCCGTCCCGAAGGGCTTCCTCGGCGCGCTTGCGGTCCGTCAAATCGAGGACGAACGCGACGCCCTCGTTGCCGCCCTCTTCGAACAGCGCGCCTCCAATCAGCACGGGTACGCGGCTGCCATCTTTTCGGAAAAACTCCTTCTCGTACGGCTGAGCAATCGTATTTGACCTCAGTTCCGCCAGGGCACGCCTGTCGCGCTCGTGCCATTCCGGTGGAGTCAGGTCCGTCCAGCGTATGCGACCTGAAACCAGATCGTTCCGGTCATGTCCTACGAGATGAAGAAACGCGTCATTGGCCTCAAGAACCCGACCTTTCAGGCCTGGAATGAAAATTCCGATGATGTTGGAATCGACCAGGCGCCGGATCTTCGCTTCGCGTTCCGCGAGATCGCGGTTGGCGTGCGCAAGCGCCAACGCGTGTTGCTTCTCGGCCTCGAACAGGCGCACGTTTTCGATGGCGATCACCGCCTGGTCGGCGAAGGTCTCGAGAAGTGCGATCTGTTTGTCGGAGAACGGTCGGACTTCCATTCGCCGTACTAGAATTACTCCAATGGGGATACCCTCGCGCAGTAACGGCGTCGCAAGCGTGGTGTGCCAACCCTGGCCTGTCACGATCCTGCTGCCCACCGGGTACTCGCTGACCTCCGCGGCGATATCACGGACATGAATCGCCCGACGATCGCATGCGGCTCGTCCAGTCACCGTGTCTCGGTCTGCGGGCAGGCCCTCGCGCCCATCCATCGTCGCCGAACTCTCCCCGTATGAAGCTACCAGCCGAACAAGGTTGTCCTCCAGGCGCCAGATCCTCGCATTGCTCGCATCGCACAGGCGCGCGGCATGTTCGGCCACCTTATCCAGCACCGACTGAATCGGCGAGTTCGAGATGAGGCGCAGCATCTCGGAGGTGGCCGTTTGTTGCATCGTCGCCTCGGCAAGGCGCGCACGCGCATGGGCGATCTCTCGTCTGCATGCTTTGAGCTCCTGTTCGAGATCGGCGCGGGTCTTGTGACCGCGAGCAATGCGCGCCTTCGCTTCGGTCAAGTGAAGCTTGCGACCTTGCGTTCGGCTCTTCGCCCTTTTGCGAGACAAGGTTACCTCCATCGCCGAACTGGCCCCCAACGCTGGCCGTAGAGCAGCGGACCGGGCCTGCGGGAGAATAGCATGCAACCCAAAGCGCGCGTCCGGTGTCTGGGAACGGCGGTCAAATGACTTAGTCTCAGCAGTTCCAGCCGAGACACCAGGCCTGCGAGAGGGACGACGGTGCCGACGAATGAGTAGCCCCGTCCTTTGATGTTTGCGATGTAGCGGTTGCCAAATTGGCCGTCACCAAGCGCCTTGCGGATTGCGGCCACGTGGACCCGGAGGCTCCCCTCCTCGACGGTTACGTCCGACCAGACGTGATCGATCAGCTCCTGCTTTGCGATCACCTCACCAGCACGCTCGGCAAGGTAGATCAGGATGTCGAGCGCCCTGCTGCCAAGGGGCAGTGCCACACCGTCGCGCCGCAGCACCCTCTCCCTGCTTGAAAGTTCAAAAGGGCCAAACTGCAGATTTCTATCGACACGGTTAGCCATGGCTCTAAACACGGACTTGGCGCCTTTCGGGGTTGCTCAATCATCAGCGAAAAACCCAAGCGCGTCCCTGCTCGACGTTTGCTTGCTTCGGCTCTCCGCGCAGCCTTGCTCAGAGCGATCAGCGGCAAAGGGCATGCGGGATGCCTATAACCGACGATGCCTAGCGCTTCCCTCTCGCTAATAGAGATCGTACACTTTCGCCACTGTTTGTATCCCCCGAATGGGGGGAGGACCAACGTAGGTAGGGGGAGCCCTTGATCCAGCCGCGCTCCAGTCACCTTGCATATGGAACGGGCACCTTGCCCGGCGGAGGACAGCTGCCATTCCTCGCTACCAAAATTCTGCCGGCACGATTCGGCGGGCTGGTCGCACGTCCCCGGCTCGTCGCTATCTTGTCCGAACTCCCGGCTAAGCGACTTGCCGTCATCAAGGCGCCAGCGGGCTTCGGCAAGACCTCCCTAGCGGCAACTTGGGCCGATAAGCTTGAGCAAAGCGGCAACTGTGTTGGGTGGCTGACCATCGATTCAGACGACGACGAGGCCACGCGGTTTCTGTTTTACGTATCGCAGGCCCTGCACCATGCCTGTCCGGACGTTGGCGCCGGTGCGATTGGACTGATCCTCGAGAACAATCTGATCGACCCGACGGCGATCCTGTCGAGCCTGATCAACGATCTGGCTGAAATAGAAGATGATGTTTATCTGTTTCTCGAAGACTATCACTGGCTCAGCGCTTCTCGCATCCATCAGACGGTCGCATATTTTCTGAAGCACGCGCCGTCTCACTGTCATGTGATGCTTACGACGCGCACCGAACCTCCTCTGCCACTCGCGACCCTGCGTGCCCAGAATCAGCTGATCGAGATTGATTCCGTAGCCCTGCGGTTCGATATGCAGGAGACACAAGCGTTTCTGGACAGCACCAAGCCTGGAGTTCTGGAACTCCCCGACGTCCAACTCTTGCAACGCAAGACTGAGGGGTGGCCCGCCGCCCTGCGAATTATCTCATCCATGGGCTCGCAGTCCGGATCCGGCCTGAAAGAATATGTATACAATCTCTCGGGCTCGCAGCGTCCAGTTGCCGCCTATTTGGCGGAGATGCTGGATGGGCTCCCGGTCGAATTGGTCGACTTCATGCTGCGAACGGCCATTCTTGATCGGCTTTCCGGTCCTTTATGCGAAGCCGTAACCGGTTCGAGTTCGAGTCGCACAATCCTGGCATCGCTTGCTCAGCGCCAAATGCTGCTCACACCGCTCGACAATGATGGCGTCTGGTTTCGTTATCATACGCTGCTCGCCGAATATTTGAGACAGAGGCTGGAGGCGGACCGGGGCATTGAAACTCCCGAGCTGCATCGGCGCGCAGCACTTTGGTATGCCTCGCAGGAATTGTGGACCGAAGCGGTCCAGCACGCGATTGCAGCTGGAGACCCTGATCGTGCGATCAGCTGGATCAAGAATTGCGCAATGGCTTTGATAAAGAGAGGTGATCTCTTCACCTTGCTCGACTGGCAGCGCCAGTTTCCCGATGAACTCATGCGAGGTCAGTCCGAGGTCAGGCTGGCGATCGCCTGGGGATTGGCACTCGCGCTACGTTTTGATGAGGCCCTGCAGCTCGCAACTGAAATAGAGAACGATATCGCTGCTACTCATCCGCCGGAGAGCGATTTGCTGTGCGAATGCCAGGCGATCCGCTCTGTTGCTATCGCGCTGAAGGATGACAGCGAAAGAGCGCTGCCTCTGGCGGAGGATTGCGTCAGCCGATCTCGGGATCCGTGGACCGCGAATGTCGCCTCCAATGTTGTTCGCTTTGGCCACATGCAAGCCGGCGACCTCAAGCAATTCTATGCGACGCCCTGGATACCCTATTCGCTCGAGGAGGATCGGAGGAATGTCTTCGCGTCGGTATATCGGCGCTGCCTTCAAGGGATCGCAGAGCTCCGGCAGATACGTCTCGCCGCGGCGGAGGGGCATTATCGTGAGGGGTTACGCGTTGCGGAGCAGTATGTTGGCCTGAACTCGGTTGCAGCAGCTTTGCCTGCCAGTCTAATTGCACGGATCTTGTACGAGCACGGCCAGTTGGACGAGGCGGAAGCTTTGGTGATCGATCGCGCATCGCTGATCAACTCTGGGACGATGCTCGACTGCATTCGCAGCGCCTATTTCGTGATGGCTAAAGTCGCTGTTGCTCGGATGAACCTCGAGCGGGCCCACACGCTTCTGGAACGGGCTGAAAACCATGGCGTCTCACGAGACTGGGGAAGGCTGACTGCAGCCGCGACGGCAGAACAAGCGCGGCTTTACCTCAACGAGGGCCGCGTGGAGGAAGGCGCCGCGTGCGTCGATCGCCTGGAGCGACTTGCACGAAAGTACCCGGCGCGCAGGCTTTGCGCTTGGTCTGAAATTCAATGGGACCACAAACTAGCCCACGCTCAATTGTTAGGACAACGGGCCCGCCCCGACGAGGCGATGGCAATCCTGCGGGAGCTGCAGCGAGAAACCGAAGCAGCACACCATCGCCATTTCTTGATCCGAGTGGAGATCCGAATCTCGGCCCTTCAGCTAAGCGTGGGCAAAACCGCGGAGGCAACGAACCGATTTCGCCGTGTTCTTGCTGCATGCGCGCACGCAGGTCTCTATCAGACCATCTTGGACGAAGCTTCGATCACCTCCGAGCTCGTTCAAATGGTCCGGCGGAGCGGGAGCATCAGCCAGCATCTAATGTCCTATGTCGATCGGCTCGTCGCCGGTTCTCGAAGGGCCCGGCAAGATCGCATGGTCCCGATCTCCATAGCCCAGGCTCTGGGCGGATTGAGTGCTCGCGAGACCGAAATCCTGAAGCTGATCGCCCAAGGACTGTCCAACAAGGAAATCGCCCGGAGCCTTGATATTGGTCCCGAGACCGTGAAGTCGCACCTCAAGAGCGTTTTCACCAAGCTGGGTGTGGAAAGGCGCGCGCAAGCGGTATCACGCGCGCAGACCCTGGGCCTTGTCACCACGCAGTGAAGCTAGGCCTAGGCAGTTCGGGCAACCGTCTGTTCAAGCTTTCGCTCTGCCCGACGATTTCGCCACCCTTCGCCCGGTTTGCGGCGCCCGAACGCTCGTCTGTTCGAGGATTCGCTTGGCCAAAATGAGATCGGGTGTTGTGAGACCTTCGGAGAACCGGTTGTAGACGGGATTGATCAGATCATGGGCTCTCTGCACTTCGCCGCGCCCGATCCAGATATGCGCGAGTTCCAATCCAGCACGCAATTCGAACGGCAGCGCTAATTCTTGCCGCGCCTGCATCATCGCCTTCGCGAAAAACTCCTCTGCCAAGAGACTCTCTGGCAAGTCCCCGGACGCAAACACCGTGCCTTTGGCCAAGAAGAAGAAGGGCAGGTGAAGAGGCTTGTTAGCCTTGCCGGCGGTGACAATCGATTGATCGATAAGTGCCAACGCTTCCGCCCGCGCGTTTTGCTTCGCCAAGGCAACCGTTAATTCAGAGACAAGATCGCTTCTGAGTATTTCGTACCGGTAAATCGCCAGCTTCTCTAAACTCTCTTGCAGATGTTGAACGCCATCTGCCGTTCGGCCGACGCGGATCAGGTATCGGCCCCTAAGCCCCAAAGCGAGCGCACGAAGTGGCGCCAATGAATGGCTCTCAGCGGTATGCTCGAGCATTGAAAGACCTCGTTCGACCTGCTCCAAATCGTCGACCCAAAAATAGAGCCGCATCGGGTGAACAAGCGCGCGACACAGTCCGATTGGATGTCCTGACCTTACCGCTATCTCCATGTTCATTTTGGCATAGTGCGCGGCCTGGTCGAGATTGCCAGAGAAGAAAAGTGAATGCGTAAGAGCGATAAGCGAAGAACTCCGCAAATCGAACAGGTATTGGCTGGCATTGAACCGTCGGGGGAGAGGCAAGCCATGCAACGACCGTTTCAGATATTCTTGCGCCCGCGGCTGCTCAAGACGTAGGTGGTATGCCGCCCCCATCATGGAATCAGCAATGGCCGCATCGTCGGGACTTCCGGTTTTCCTCGCGGCGGCCATGCTGCGAAGCGCGAGTTCATACATTCCTGCCGCGTCTACAATGCCATGAAGGTACATCGACATTCCGCTGAGCAGAGACAGGTGCAGACGCGCATCTTCGTGCCGCTGCGCAAGGTTCAGCGCCGTATGGAAAGCCTCGCGAACCCTCTCACTATTCCCTTCGGTGTACATGAGCGACAAAGCAAGCGCTGCTTGAATCTTCATCTGATGCCGAGGATCGCAGTCCGGCGTCATCCGATCAATCACCTTCTCCATCCATGTTCGGCATTCCAAAAGAAACGACATGGCCAGGAGTATCTGCGAAGCTGCGGCCGCCAATCTTATGGCTTTGAGCTCGTCTCCATTGGGACCAAAGCTCCATTCAAGCGCGGCGCGGATATTTCCAAGATGCTCTCGCGCGGTGTTAGCTGCAGCGTCCGTGAACTCCATATCCAAGAGATTGACCGGGTTGCTTTCCAGCATTTGAATCGAGAAGCTGGCGTGCCGCTCGGCAATAGAATCTTGCTCGCCGCTGGTGGCCAACTTCTCCAAAGCGTAGGCGCGCGTCGTATCAAGCAACCGGTAGCACGGTCCCCGCGAGCTGGTCCAAACCCCGATCAGAGATTTATTGACGAGATTTTCCAATGCACCCACGATCTCAGACTCGTCTATCCCCACTTCCTCCACCACTGCGAGCGCCGCCTCCAGCGTGAAGTGCCCCACGAAAATTGCGACGCGTCGCAAGAGAACTCGTTCGATCTCCGAAAGATGGTCGTGGCTCCAGTCCAGCGTTGCGATGAGCGTTTGATGCCGTGGATTTGCGGTTCGTCGGCCGAACTTCAAGAGATCGAGGCGCGAACCCAGCTTTGCCACAGTGTTCCTGACGCCAAAGATAGCGGCCCTTCCGGCGGCGAGTTCGATGGCGAGCGCCATGCCGTCAAGCTTGCGGCAAATCTCGGCAACCATGGGGGCTTCGTCGTCACCGAGCGAAAAGTCGCCGCGGCGAGCACTGACACGCTCGGCAAACAACCGTGCGGCCGGATAGGCAAGCACCTCTGACGCAGTTAGCCCCGGCTGCTCCGGCGGGCAATCCAGCGGACAAAGACGAAGTACGCGTTCGCCAGGGACGTGCAATGCCTCCCTGCTGGTCGCAAGTATGTAGATGTCGGGGGTATTTTGAAAAATATAGTCGGCGATCTCCGCGGTTATCTCGATGAGATGCTCACAACTATCAAGAATGACAAGCATCCTGCGAGGGCGCAGAAAATTAAGCAACGCCCCCTTTGGATCGACTAACTGCGAGTCGAGCCCGACCGCGGAAGCGATGGCGCCGATGAGATGCTCCTTGTCGTTTGCGGTTGAAAGATCGACAAAGAATGCCGCGCCAGAGAAGTCGGCCAGCGCCCCGTGTCCGACCGACAGAGCAACCGTTGTCTTGCCTATACCGCCGGCACCCAGAATTGTAATCAGGCGCTGTTCCGTCTGGAGCAAACCCTGAATCTCAAGGACAACATTGTTGCGACCGACCATGCGGCCCAGTGCGGGCGGCAGGTTCGACATTCCCGCAGATGCATTACCCCTATCGTGGTCTGCCGGAAGGCGAGTGACCGGCGCGATAAAGCTATAGCCGTGCCCCTGGATATTCGCGATGTACTTGTTACCGAACTGACCGTCGCCCAGTGCCTTGCGCAGCGCCGACAGATGGACGCGAAGACTGCCTTCCTCGACCGTTACGTCGGGCCATGCCCTCGCGATCAGTTCGACTTTCCCGACAACCTCACCGGCGTTTTCGACAAGAGCAATCAGGATGTCGTAAGCCCTGCCACCAAGTGGAATGACCTGGTTCGTCTTCTTGAGAGAGCGCTCGGCGACATTCAGCTCGAATGGGCCGAACCGAAGCCGGATTGCACTCGGCGAACCAATTTGTTGAACCAACATGAGTTATTCCGCCAAGATCCTCGACGATTCGATCGTTGCGCCGTTCGTCGTCAGTCTTGTGAATACCCCCAGCCCATCAAGTGTTAGCCGAAACCCTCTCCAGCAACAAGCGGTCAGTGTAACGAATTGATCGCGCTGTCGCGCCAGTATGAGCCGTTCAACACCTGCTTGGCCAACCGTAGATCGACGGTCTCAAAGCCTTCTCGAAATTTCGCGTGGGTGGCTTGCAAGGTCCGCCACACGGCCTCCTTTCGCGCGGCCGGCTTTTCGGCAATAGCAAGGCTGGTCGCGGCCCTGAGCGCCCACGACAAGCTCGCTTGTCTGTCCGATAGTTCGAGCGCACTGAGAAAATACTGTCTGCCAACCGCAAGTCCCTCGTCGTTCCCCAGGGCCAGTTCGCCTCTGATACGACGCAGTTCCGGAGCGTACCATTGGGTTTCGTCAAGATCGATCTTCGCTCGTTCGAAGACAGCAAGTCCTTGCCGAGGCCGACCGGCGACGGCCGTACATCTTGCAAACTCTGCTTGCAGGATCCAATTGAAGACCCCATATCGCGCCGCTGACAACTTCTCCAAACCGCGGTAGAGCGTCGCCGAAGCTGTATCGCCCTCGCCCCGCCTGACTCTACAGAGAGCCTGCATGCTGAGGCCGAAGCCGTGATAGCTTTCCACAGCGTATTTTGCGGCGTGGTCGACAAGCTCGTTGGCAAGTTCTTCAGTCTCGAGATCGTCCGGACTTGTCAGGTACGTGTTGAAGCTTGCCCAGGCGAGCGCCACGCAGAGCGGTACCGCGTGATCTAGTTGGCGTGCCTCGGCGATCGACATCAGGTTGAGGCGCCGCGCCTGATCAGGACAGCCCCGGAGCCAGGCCAGGTTGCCCAATACAGCGAGGGCGTCGACTTTCCGATCGTAGCCAAACCGCTTGATGAGAGATTGTCGGGACGCTTCATCATCGCGATGCAGGGACAATTCGAAATGTGCTTCGGCCTGCAATATTCGCCCAATGTGGTGGTAGGTCACGCCGCGCATGTAATTGGCCGTTGCGATCGCGCCGCGATCGGCGCTCCCCTCAGCGACATCGCCGCATTGATCTGCCAATTCTGTCGCCTCGGCATAACTTGGAAGCCGTATCTGGTGAGCCCAGAGAACAAGCAGAGAATCGAGCTGGCATTCGATGTCGTTGAGGCACTCAGCAAGAAGGCGCGCTTTCGCCCAGCTCGCGTACAACTCTTCAGTCATACCATCCGTGAACATCATGCAACTGGCGAGTGCGGACTGAATGATCATTTCTTGCCGTGAGCCGGCACTCGCATCGTCGAGTCGACTGATGGCTTTCGTCATCCACTCCCGGCATTCGGTAAGAAGGGCCATTGCCATCCAGGTGCTTGCCGAGGCGGCAGCAAGTTCAACGCCAATCTTCGCATCACCCTCGACCGAGAAAGCCCAGTTCAGAGCGGCTCTGAGATTGTCGACCTCGACTCCAAGCGCCCTGAGCCTTTCAGGTATATCCATTGCAGCGCCTTGTTTGAACAAGTCGCAGAAGTAGAGAGCGTGACGCCGGCGCCAACTGCCCTCCTCAGCGCTTTCGGCAAGTCGTTGTGAAGCAAAGGCATGAGTGATGTCGAGTAAACGCAGCCTCGCCCCCTGTCCCTCAGCGGCAACCATCGATTTCGAACGGAGCTCCCAAACGCAATCCGAGACATTTGCTTCAACTATCGTCTCGTCAGCGACGACGGCGACCGCCGCTTCGAACGTGAATCCGCCGGCAAAAACACTGAGCCGGCTAAATACGCGCTTCTCTGCCTCACCAAGCAGGTCATAGCTCCACTCCAGCGCGGCGTTTAAGGTCTGGTGCTTCGGCGGGGCCGTCCTACGCCCCACCCATGACAGGTTTAGTCGGTCGTCGAGCAAGCTTGCGATCTTGCTAAGGCCAAATATGTCAACCCTGCCGGCTGCGAGTTCGATTGCCAATGGAATTCCATCAAGCCGCCTGCAGATTTCCGCGACAATCGGCGCATCCACATCGACCAGCTCGAAGTCACCTCGCACGGCCCGCACGCGATCGACCAGCAGTTGAACAGCGGGATATTGCAGGGCGTCGTATGCCGACAAGCTGCTATCTTCCGGAGGGCATGCAAGCGCACTGAGTTCATAGACATGTTCACCTTCAACACGCATCGCCTCTCGACTGGTCGCGAGCAAATGCAGTGTCGGAACATGGCGAATCAGTTCCTCTGCGACAGCAGACGCTCCATCAATAAGGTGTTCGCAGCAGTCGAGAATGATGAGCGTTGGCCCTTCCTGCAAACGATCGATCAAGGCTGGTACGACATTGTTTGTTTGTACTGACACACCGAGTGCTGTGGCCACGGCTGGCGCGACAAGCGAAGCGCCGCCGAGAGCACCCAGGTCGACGAAATGAACCCGGTTGTTGAAAATTGTGCTCATTTCATAGGCAACTGCGACCGCTACCGTGGTCTTGCCGATGCCACCAGGCCCGACGATTGTCGCAAACTTCTGCTCGGCCAGCTTCATCTGGATCGTGGCGAGCGCCTCTCTTCGTCCAAGCATCCGCATCAAACGCGCAGGCAGTCGAGACCTCGAGTATGGCTTGATATCGCCCGACATTTGCGGGGAGAGTGAGGTTACCGGTACGACGAAGCTGTAGCCCCGCCCGGGCACGTTCGCGATATATCGCCTGCCAGGGTCACTCTGATCGAGAGCCTTCCGTAGCGCAGAGATATGGACGCGGAGGCTGACTTGTTCAGCTCCTCTTTTTGGCCAAACGCGCTCGATCAGAGTTCTCCTGTCGACGACCCTGTTTGCCTGCTCCACCAGGACGATCAGGAGATCCATGGCGCGCGCGCCAAGCGGGACGACCTTTGCGCCATTTGTCAGAAGTCTGCTTCCGATCGACAGTTCGAAAGGGCCGAAGCTCAGGACTTTGCCGCTGCTGACCGCTCATGGGATATTCTCGTCCATGCCGGTTCTCGAGGTGACCTCGCCAGGGATTCCGCGCTCGCGTCGCCAGTTGGCCGGACTTTGACCAAAGGCCTGTCTGAAGAGCCTGCATAGATGTGCTTGATCCGAAAAGCCTACGCTCAAGGCTATTTCGCTCAGTGGTTCCGCACTGGTCATCATCAGGTGGCAGGCTCTCTCCAGACGCCTTCTCACCACGTAGGCATGTGGCGACTCGCCAACAGCCAGTTTGAACTTCCGTGAGAAGTGCGCCGGGCTTCGACGCGCGACAGCACTGAGATCCCGGATGTGAATGGTGCGGTGTAAATTGCTGTCAATGTAAGCTCGCACGCGAACGATCTGCCAAGCCGCCAGACCGCCCCTTGTGGAGCCGTTAGCGCCCGAACAGCGCTCGATCTCCGCTTGCAGGATGTGCGATGCTGTGACCAGCGACGCCTTGGCCGCCTCCCGATCACGCTCCAACTCTCGCCTTGCAGTTTCAAGCAGCTTGGCCAGGCTGTTCGCAACCAGGTGGAACTGTTGATCGGCTGCAAAGGAAGATTCTGGTGCGGTAGTTTGAAATCCTTCCATGATCACTCCGTCGACGAACTATCCGAGGCTTCGGATCGGCGAGAGAGTGCAGCAAGGGGCCCCTCTTGGCTCGTTAATCAGCGTTATGGAAGGTTAATGTTGTTCATCGCAACGGGACAGATTTCTTGTTTAATTTCAATGTTTTAAATCTCGACGCACCTGAGTTCGCAACAATTCAGAACATCCTGGGGTCAAGGTTCGATAAGCTGCGTCGGGTCGCCCGGCCGTCGCGAATGTCGTTCGTCGTGCAGAGCGCTTCGAATAACAATTCAGATGAAACCTTTCTTCCCTGTCGCGAAAACGCCACCGCCTGCCAAGACTCTCTGCGGGACGGGGGTGCCGCGGAGAGCCTCTCGGCGGAGCGAGGGACTTAACGCTTCGCCGACACGGCAGGAGTCAGTTACGAGCCATGGTCCTCGAGTATCTTCAGATCGCTAACTGAGTAAGATAGTGAGTAACGGAACCCTGAACTCGATCCTGTTCGGCGCGAGCGCGTGGAGTTCTTCACCATTTGCTTCTGAAAAATTAAGCTCGCCCTTGCCGATCCATGCGCCGACAACGGTGAGTTTGTCGGTGATCGACATCGCCAGTTCGTTTACCGCAGGCTTGTCCTGGTAGCCGGCCGCCAGTCTCGGGAAGTATCGCAACAAGACCATGGGTCGGCTGAGGAGAGACAGTCCGTTTTCGACCGGCTTGTGCAAGGTCACGCAGGCTTCCGCAAGACGCTGGCCATGCGCGGACAAGCTCGCACCAAACCGGCTGCCGGTCGCCACCGGCGCTGCAGCGGGGCCTGAGGCCGCAAAGGAGCGCGTCTGAAAAATGCTACCCATTTTCTTCGGAAACCCCTGCGTCCAACCGCGCGCCAGCGCAGCGTCATTGTCGACATAAATGTACGGACACCACATGACCGGCACGTCGCGATACATTGCGTCGACCAAAATAAACGCCTCGCGATATTGATAACGAGCCGGCTCAAGATATTCGTCGTCCTGGGCGGTGAATTGCCAATCCAGAAACATCATGACGGCGCGACCGTTTGACTTCGGATCTGGGGAAAGACCATTCGGCAATGTCGCTGCCGTCGCGTCAGGGTCCGTCCAGAACTCAACTCCAACAACGTCGCCGGCATAGTGCCAGGGTGGTGGCGGAGTTAGTGCGGCCTGACCGAATGGCGATTTCGGAACTGTAAAGCCCTTTAGCATTTCCGTGTCCTGATGCATCACCTTCCGCAAAGAGGCTACCGAAACCAGCCACAATTGATTTGATTGAAGTGCGTCGACTTGTTTATTCCTGCCGCAATCCAGAACGCGTTTGTTGGCGTCAGCCGCGATTGCAGGCGGTCAGGTCTGCCAGGATCTCGATATCGGTGACGGAATAGGAAAACGAGAATCGATATCCGCGTCCCACCTTCAGCGGTCCCAGCACTTCCAACTCTTCGCCATAGGCCTCCGGAAAATTGAGCTCACCCTCGCCGATCCAGATGTTTGTGATCAGGAGGTGGTCCGAGACGCATCGAACGAGTTCATCCACGGCTGGCTTGTCGTGCAAGCCCGCGGAGAGCCGCGGAAAATATCGCCGTCCCACAATCCGGCGATCGAGCAGTCCGACAAGACGCTCTGCTTTTTCGCGTAAGGTGACACGGGCTTGCACCAGCAACCGATCATGAGCGGACATGCAGGCGGAGAACCGGCTATCGTGCGCGAGTGGCGCCGAAGCCGCGCTCGCGGTGGCAAATGTACGGGTCTGATGTACAGTACCGAACTTTCTCGGATAGCCTTGGATCCAGCCTCTCATCAACGCAGCGTCGTTGTCGACATAACAATATGGACACCACGCTATTCGTGTCCCCTTCCATATCGCGTCGAGGAGGACGCTGAACCCGCGACACTGATATCTGGCGGGATCCAGATGCTCATCGTTCTGCGCGGTGAACTGGTAGTCTGTGAAGAGTGCAACAGAGTGGCCTGGACATTTCCTATCAAGCTCGACACCGGTTGGAAGGGTATGGACTGATATGTCGGGATCGTTCCAGAACTCCACTGCCAGGACGTCACCTGCGAAATGCCAGGGAGGCGACGGGACCAGTGCGGCAACGCCGAGGAGGGACCGAGGGGCAGTGAATCCTTTGAGCATTTCCTCGCCCCGCCAGCAGCAGCGCTCAGCCGCGCATCATTTCAACATGCAACGTTAGCGTTGGTGTGTTCAGAGCGCTTGGACAGACGTGCGACGACTTGGTGGTTTGTGCGCGACCGACGTTGATACGAAGCGATCACAACCCCTGCTGATCGACCAAGACTCTCGAAAACGCACTGCGCAGGGAAGCCATGCTTGGTTAGCAGCCAGTATCTCTGCGACTCTCTTCAATGCTGCATTTGCAGATTCATTATCTCTGCCGTCGGCATCATGTTGTCGTTCAGATCTGCCATGATCAGAAGCGATCCGACCACGACCAGGGTCACGATCAGCACGCCAAACGCCAGCGCCATCACGTTGTTGGTGTTGTCCGGACCCGTGGTGACGTGCAGGAAAAACACCAGGTGGATACCCATTTGCGCGATCGCGAGGACCGTCAGGCCGAGAGAGACACCGCCGGCCCAGAGCAGTGATGTGTTGGCGACCCAGAACGACATGGCCGTGAGGACCACCGCGAGAGCCAATCCGATGGTGTAGACAAGCACGCCGGACGACGTCCCCTGTTCCACGTCGGGAAGTGCTGACGCGTCTCCGGGTGCGCGATCGTACTGCGTGTCGGTCATGAAAGGACTCCCATCAGATAGACCACCGTGAACAGCCATACCCAGACGATGTCGAGGGCATGCCAGAACAGTGAAAAGCAGAGCAGACGCCGCTCGACGGTCGCGCGAAAGCCTTTGATTGCGACCTGGGCCATCATCACCACCAGCCAGACCAGGCCGGCGGTGACATGCAGCCCGTGGCAGCCGACCAGGGTAAAAAAGGCAGAGAGGAAAGCGCTGCGTTGCGGACCAGCCCCAATCGCGATCATGCCGGCGAACTCCCGCACTTCCAGCGCGAGGAAGGAGGCCCCGAGCACGAAGGTGACGAGGGCCGCCAAGTAAGTGGCGGCATACCGCCGCGAACCAATGGCCAGGGACATCAATCCGCAGGTGTAGCTCGACGCGAGAAGGCAGCCGGTTTCGATCGCGACGCTGCGTTGGTTGAACAGCTGCATGCCGCTTGGACCGCCAGCGGTCGCGTGCGCGAGCACCGCGTAAGCGGCAAAGATCGCCGAAAACATCACGATGTCGCTCAAGAGGAATATCCAGAAGCCGTAGCCAACCACGATCCGCTTTGTAGCGGGACCGGCCTCGCTTGCACTCGGCCGCGCCTCGTGACGAACCTCATCATCAACTGCAACAGCGATGTTCATACTGCAATCTCCGCCTGGTTCACCTGCTCGAACCGCGCAATCTGCTCGGCCGGAATTTCGATTTCCTCTTCATCGCGAAACGCGAAGGCAAGCATGGTCAGAAAAACGCCGATTGCCCCCACACCCGCCATCCACCAGATGTGCCAGATCAGCGCAAAGCCGGTGACGACTGCAAAAAATGCGGTGACGAAGCCGGTCGCGCTGTTCTTCGGCATCTCGATCGGCTCGAACTTGCGCTCTTTCGGCGGCTGGGCTTGTTGCGTGCGCTCACGCTGCTTCTTTTTCCAGAAGGCGTCGATGTCCGTGACTTGCGGCAGCACGGCGAAATTCCAGGCCGGCGGCGGCGAAGCCGTCGCCCATTCCAGCGTGCGACCGTTCCATGGGTCCGCGGTCACCTTCAGTTGTTCGCGGTCACGGATCGACACCACGAGCTGGACGACCTGGCAGACGATCCCCGCGAGGATGATGACGACGCCGACCGCCGCGACCAACAACCACGGTTGCCAGCTGACAACGTCGTAATGCTGCATGCGGCGGGTCATGCCCATGAGACCCAGCGCGTAAAGCGGCATGAAAGCGAGGTAGAAGCCGATCAGCCAGCACCAGAACGAGGCTCTGCCCCAGCGTTCGTCGAGCTTGAAGCCGAATGCCTTGGGGAACCAGTAATTGTAACCCGCCATCAAGCCGAACACCGTGCCGCCGATGATGACGTTATGGAAATGCGCAATCAGGAACAGGCTGTTGTGCAGCTGGAAGTCGGCGGGAGGCACGGCCATCAACACGCCGGTCATGCCGCCGATCACGAACGTCACCATGAAGCCGATCGACCACAGGATCGGGACGGTGAACCGGATGCGACCGCCATACATCGTGAACAGCCAGTTGAAGACCTTGACGCCCGTCGGCACCGCGATGATCATTGTCATGACCCCGAAGAAGCCGTTGACGTTCGCGCTGGCTCCCATGGTGAAGAAGTGGTGCAGCCAGACAATGAATGACAGCACGCAGATCGCCATCGTCGCGCGCGACCATGGAGCGATAGCCGAACAGCGGCTTGCCGGAGAACGTCGAGACAACCTCGGAAAAGATACCGAACGCCGGCAAGACCAGGATGTAGACCTCCGGGTGACCCCAAACCCAGAACAGGTTGACGTACATCATCGCGTTGCCCTGGCCATCGATCGTGAAGAAATGAAAGCCGAGGTAACGATCGAGCAGCAGCATCGCCAAGGTCGCGGTCAGAACCGGGAAGGCCGCGACAATGAGAAGGTTCGCGGCGAGCGACGTCCAGCAAAAGACGGGCATGCGCATATAGCTCATCCCCGGTGCGCGCGTTTTCAGGATCGTCGCGACGAAATTTATGCCGGTCATCAACGTGCCGACGCCGGAGATCTGCAGCGCCCAGAGATAGTAGTCGACGCCGACGCCGGGCGAGAATTGCAGCTCGCTCAGCGGCGGATAGGCGACCCAGCCGGCTTTCGCGAACTCGCCGACCGCGAGCGAGATGTTCGTCAGGAGAATACCCGACGCGGTCAGCCCGAGGGCTACCGAGTTCAAGGTCGGAAACGCCATGTCGCGGACGCCGAGCTGCAGCGGCACCACGAAATTCATCATTCCGATCACGAACGGCATCGCCATGAAGAAGATCATGATCGTGCCATGCGCCGAGAAGATCTGGTCGAAATGCTCGGGCGGCAAGTATCCCTGCGCGCCGCCCGCTGCGACCGCCTGCTGCGCCCGCATCATGATGGCGTCGGCAAAGCCGCGCAGCAGCATGATCAAGCGCCAGTATGATGTACATGATGCCGATGCGCTTATGATCGACGGAGGTGAGCCACTCTCGCCAGAGATAAGGCACGTAACCCTTGAGCGTGACCCACGAAAGGATGGCGACGATGACCAGGACCATGCCGCCTGACGCGCCCATGATGATCGGCTGGTCGAAGGGAATCGCACTCCAATTCAGCTTGCCAAGTAGATTCATTTTTCCGCCCTCATTGATGTCGGATATCTGCGGCACATCGCGTCGTCGGACTGCATTTCGGAGACCAGCGATGCTGTCGAACAGACCGGGCGCGACCGAGCGATAGGTGAATGGCGCCACCGCAGCACTCGGCTTCGCCAGATCCGCGTAAGTCTTCGCGTCGAGCTCCGGACCGGCGCTGCGCGCTGAGTCAAGCCACTGCGCGAACTTCTCGCTCGTCACGGCATCGGCGTCGAAATGCATGTCGGAAAAGCCGTCGCCGCTGAACTGCGCCGAAAATCCGCGGTACGTTCCTGGATGGTCGGCCTGCAGGTGAAGACGGGTGATCATTCCCGCCATGGTGTAGATCTGGCTGCCGAGCTGCGGCACAAAGAAGCTGTTCATCACGCCCGAGGAGGTCAGCTCCAGACTGACCGGCGTGCCGACGGGAATGGTCAGCCGATTGACGCTTGCGACGCCCTGATCGGGATAGATGAACAGCCATTTCCAGTCGAGCGAGGCGACCTGGACCCGCAGCGGCTTCACCGTGGATGCGATCGGTTTGCGTGGGCTCACATCGTGTGAGCCGACCCACGCGACGCCGCCAACCAGGAACACGGTCATGGCCGGGATCGACCAGACGAGCATCTCGAGGCGACCGGAATACGCGAAATTTGGCCGATAGCGCGCCCGCTCATTCGATGCACGAAACCAGAAAGCAACGCCAAGTGTCGCAAGGATCACCGGGATCACGATCGCCAGCATGATGCCAAGCGAGTTGAGCAGAATTTGTCGGTCGGCGACGGCAATCGGCCCTTTCGGATCGAGCACGCCTTCAGTGCAGCCGCCGAGTGTCGCGGCGCCGATCAGGACGACGGCAAGCAAACCATATCGCATGTTAGACCTCGCTGAAGTTGACGGTGCAGCATGCGCTGCGAACGGCGCCTGGCAGGAGTTCGGCATGCACCGACCCGACGGTGCGGCCACCATGCGACGACAGGCATGGGCGAGAATGAGTCACCTCCATGGTCGACCAGGAGGGCCGCAAACAGCACGAACAAATAGAAGATGGAGAACACGAACAGCCTGTGAGCAGCGCGGCGATCGGCCCCAATGCTCCTGTTCAGCTGGAGTGCGAGCAGAAGGAAAAGCGCCCCGCAGATCGCGGCGATCGCGCCATAGATCGCCCCTGCAAACCCGAGCATCCAGGGCAGCTCCGAGGCGAGAACCAGGAGGCCGCTGTAGATCAGGATCTGCCGTGTCGTTGCGGCTTGTCCCGCAACCACCGGCAACATCGGCACGCCTGCACGCGCATAGTCGTCGGTACGATTAAGCGCGAGAGCCCAGAAATGCGGCGGCGTCCAAAGGAAGATAATGAGGAACAGCGCAAGCGGCTCGAGCCCGACGTCTCCGGTTGCTGCGGCCCATCCGATCACGGGCGGCAGCGCACCGGCGGCACCGCCGATGACGATGTTCTGTCGCGTAGTCCGCTTCAGCCACGCCGTGTACACGACAACATAAAAGAGGATCGTGCAGGCCAACAATGCGGCTGCTGTGAGGTTCGTCGCCAGAGCGAGAACCACCACTGCGAACCCGCCCAGAACGAGACCAAAGACAAGCGCCTCGAACCGGGAGACTTTGCCGCGGGGAATTGGCCGCATCGCGGTGCGGGTCATGACCGCATCGATATCGGCGTCGTACCACATGTTGAGCGCGCCGGCGGCTCCAGCTCCCGCGGCAATGGCAAGAACCGCGGCAAGAGTGGTTAGCGGATCAAGTCGAACTGGAGCGATGCTCAATCCGACGAGCGCGGTGAAGACGGCAAGCATCATCACACGTGGCTTTGTGAGGGCGACGAAGTCAGACACGCTCCAATGATCAGCCAGCGGATGAGCAGAATCGAGACGATAATGCAAAGCGAGCTCGTCTTTCCCCAAGCTGGCCAGCAATGGATTTGACGTTCATCTCGCTGCTCCGAGTTCTTTCAAAATGAGAGCTGTCGTGTTCGGTTCGAACAGCCGCAGTGCGTGCATTCAGTATGCATCCTCACCCTCGGCCGCGATTGAACGCGGCTGCTCGATTGGGGCCAATCATGCTCAAAACTGTCAGCTGACGAGTTCAGACCTGACGACGCGCGTTGCGATCGCACGATTCGGGATAATTCGAGCACGTTTCAACAAGCGCTCTACGCAAGCTTTTCCTAAGGCAGATCATCGTTCGAATATCCGCAACGCGCCGCTCCCCAATTCGAATATCGACGAGGTCTGTTGCGTTTGCTTGGAAACGGCCGCTTTGCCTAACGGAGAACTATCAGATGAAGACGCCTTCGCTCTGGATGATTGCAGCCGCCTGCTTTATCGCCCCGGCATCTGTGGCACACGCGCGTTCCGCTTATGATGGCTCCTGGGATCTCGTCTTCGTGACGCAAAAGGGCGCATGCGATCCCACCTACAACTTCACTGTCAATGTTTCCGACGGCATCGTGACTCATCCCAATCTCGTAAAATTCAAGGGATACGTCGCGAAATCTGGTTCGGTTCGTGCGTCGGTGACGGTTCACGACAAATTTGCGTCCGGCACGGGCAGGTTTTTCGGGACGTCCGGTCGCGGAAGATGGAGTGGCCGCGCAGGAGGTGCGCGATGCTCGGGCTACTGGACCGCGCAGCGCAATTGACCAATTTGAAAAGGGAAACACCGTGCCCGAGCCGCTGACGTGCGAGGCGGCATTGGAGACCACCGCGCTGGCAGCCACACTCCTGTTTGCTCACGGGCAGACCACAGAACGGACGGTTACCGCTGCTGAGCGGCTTGGGCGCGCTCTCGGCGTGACGGTTAAGGTGCTACCTTACTGGGGCGAGCTCACCGTCGAACTCGACGGCGCGCCCGTCTCACGAATCGTCCCCGCCAAGCCGCTCGGTGTCGACATGGGCAGGGTACTGGCTGTCACGACGGTGATCGATCAGGTCTGCCACGGCACGTTGCCGGCCGCGGCTGCGCAATCCGCGCTCACGTCGGCTGGCCGTCTGCCGCCAGCTTCCACGCCACGCTTCACGCTCTTTGCAGCCATTGGCGCGGCTTCGCTTGGCGTCATTTTCGGTACGCTCGATGCGACGAGCCTGCTGCTGATCGCGGCCAGCGCCGCCATCGGTGTGCTCGTCCGCCGCTGGCTGTCCGGCTTCAGCAATAATCCACTGATCCAGCCACTTTGTGCCGCGTTTATCGCGGGCGTCGTGGCTGCTGCTGCTGGCCGTTTCCAGCTATCGCATGCAGCAACGCTGGTCGCTTTCTGTCCCTGCATGGTGCTGGTTCTTGGTCCGCATATCCTCAACGGTGCCATCGACCTCGCTCGTACGCGCATCGCGCTGGGAATCGCGCGCCTGGCCTATGCCGGCGTCATCGTGCTCCTGATCTGCGCCGGCGGCCTGTTCGGGTTCACGGCGGCCGGCGCAAACCTCGTGATAGCCGGATCATCTCCGCCCGTGCCCTTGGTCATCGACGTGATTGCGGCAGGATGCGCCGTCGCCTCCTTTGGCACTTTCTTCTCAATGCCGTGGCGTCTGCTCGCGTTCCCGATCGCGGCCGGCATGCTTGCACATGCCGCGCGCTGGGCGCTGATCTCCGTCGCGGGGACAAACGCCGCGACCGGCGCGCTCGTCGCCTGCACGCTCGTCAGCGTCCTCGTGACGCCGGTCGTCGATCGCCTGCATCTGCCCTTCGCGGCTCTCGCCTTCTCCGCCGTCGTCTCATTGATGCCGGGCTTTTTCCTGTTCAATGCCGCGACCGGCCTTGTCGAATTGGTCTCGATCGGGCCGAGCGCGCCGGCGGCTCTGCTGACGAGCATCGCCGCGAACGGCGCCACGGCATTTCTGATCATCATGGCCATGACCTTCGGGCTGATCCTCCCGCGCTTGCTGTTCGAGCGCGTATTGCCCGCGCCAGGATGAAAAGCGGCATGGACGTTCTATGCGCCGCACCGCCGTTCAAGATTAGCCCGAAGCCCCGCTGTATCCGATGCTAATCGGGCGGCTGGCCCTGGAGATCGTCGGTGCATCCATGACTACAGTTCTGACCAAATCGTTCCCGCAAGAAAAGCCACCCGTAACAAAGGCGGTCCCGGGCAAAAAACGCGTCTTGATCGTCGGCGGCGGTTTCGCCGGCATCGCGGCAGCACGGGCGCTCAAGCGAGCCAATGTCGAAATAACGCTGATCGACCGGCGTAATCACCATATCTTTCAGCCGCTCCTGTACCAGGTCGCCACCGCTGTTTTGTCGCCCTCCGAGATAGCGGCGCCGATCCGTCAGCTCGAGGCGAAACAGAAGAACCTCAGCGTGTTGCTGGCCGAGATTAAGGGCATCGACCTGGGGGCGCGCACCGTCGAGGCCGTTTGCCCGGGGATTGGCAGTCGAAAACTCGAGTACGACTTCCTGGTGATCGCGACCGGAATGCGTCCGAGCTATTTCGGTCATGACGAGTTCGCGCGCTTTGCGCCAGGCCTCAAGAGCCTCAACGACGCTGAGACGATCCGAACCAAGATCCTGAGTGCGTTTGAATTGGCTGAATCGACCGATGACCCGAAAGAACGCGCTCGCCAAATGACCTTCGTGTTGGTGGGCGCTGGCCCGACCGGCGTCGAGCTTGCCGCTTCGATCGCTCAACTGGTCTCGGTGACCCTGCGCAAAAATTTCCGCAAGATCGACCCTGCCAAGAGCCGAATTGTGTTACTGGACGGCGGCGCTCGTATTCTTCCGACCTTTGCGGAATCGCTGTCGCGAAAGGCGGCCAAGCGACTAACAAAGCTCGGCGTTGAAGTTTCGACCGGCGTAAAGGTCGAGAAGGTTGACGACCAGGGCGTGATCGCGGCTGGCGTCCGGATTCCCAGCGCCACCGTGCTTTGGACAGCAGGCGTTAGCGCCTCGCCGGTCGTGAAAATGCTGGGGACGAAGACAGACCGCGCCGGGCGCGCATTCGTCGGCGCTTTCATGGACATCCCCGAGGCGCCCAACGTCTTTGTAGTGGGAGATGCAGCCACGATGACCCAGGATGGTCACCCCGTCCCCGGAGTGGCGCAGGCAGCCATTCAACAGGGCCGATTTGTCGGACATGTCATCGCCAACCGAGTCAGGGGACGCAAGGATGGTCGACCGTTTCGGTACCGCAACAAAGGCAACATGGCGGTGGTCGGCAAGAACTTCGCCATCCTTGAGGCCGGTCATTTGCGCAGCAGCGGCTTTGTGACCTGGCTGGTGTGGGCCGCGCTACACGTGCTCGCGCTGCCACAGCTTCAGAACCGGTTCCGCGTCCAAACGCAATGGTTCTGGTCTTATCTGTCGGGGCAACGAAGCTCACGGCTGATTTCCGAAGGGCCGCGGTCGTCCGCGTCATAGTCATAGTCAGGCCCGGCAGTCATCACTGCCGGATTCTGCCGCTGGTTGGGGACTGCACCTGTGGACGCCTCCATCATCTCCGCGCTCGCCGCCCTCACCGGAGCAGCTGTCGGCGGCTTGACGAGCGGAATTGCGAATTGGCTGAACCACCGAAGTCAGGTCCGCGCCCAGTGGCTGCTTCACGAGAAGAGCCGCCGGCAGATCCTCTACAGGGATTTCATCGAGGAAGCCTCCAAGTGCTACATTGATGCGCTCCAGCACGATGAAGCCGACATTCCGGGTCTGGTCGGTCTTTACGCGAAGCTGAGCAGGATGCGGGTCGCTGTCTTCAAAGACCGGTGGTCCACCGTGCCGAAGAAGTTGCCCGAAAAATCCTGGATACCTATCTGGAGCCGGACAAGAGCTTCGTCGAACTGCGCGAAATGGCCATCGACGGCACGATCGATCTGTTGCAAGGCTTCAGCGACGCGTGCCACGACGAATTCGAAGAGATGCGGCCAATACAATTCTGAGCTTCACCGCTTCTCTGTATCGTCCAGTCCTTACCGGATGCCGCGCTGCACGCTTGCGCTGGCCTTAAGATCGGACCGTCTCGACCCAATTCGCGAACGCCTGCATGAACTCCTGCAGGAATTTGCGGGTGCCGTCGCTGACGAGCTTGCCATGTTCATCGAAGAGCTTGTCGACATGGCCGACATAGGCCTCGGGCTGCTGCATGGTCGGCACGTTCAGAAACACGAGCGACTGCCTCAGATGATGATTGGCGCCGAAGGCGCCGATCGCGCCCGGCGAGCAGCTGACGATCGCGCCAGGCTTGCGGTCCCAGACGCTGCTTCCATACGGCCTGGAGCCGACATCCAATGCATTCTTGAGAGCGGCCGGCATTGATCGGTTATATTCGGGCGTGACGAACAGCACCGCGTCAGCAGCCTTGACGCGCTGGCGGAACGCGGTCCATGGCGCGGGCGGAGAGTCGGTCTCAAGATCCTGATTGAAAAAGGGCAATTGCCCGATCTCGACGATGTCGAGCTTCATCGAAGATGGCGCGAGCGAGATCAGCGCATTCGCCAGCATCCCGTTGAACGAAGCCTTCCGCAGGCTTCCAACCAACACGCACACATTCATCGGCTTATCCATGGTCATTTTCCACTAAGAGTTCTTCCATCGCGATGATCGGTGTTACCGGGTCGTATGTTCGTGCCTATGCGGTCGCTGGAGATTTGATGCTCCTCGTGAAGTCAGGCTTGCGCTTTTCCAGGAAGGCCGTGAACGCCTCTTTTGCGTCTTCAGAGCGGACTTGCGCACTGAACTCTTCGTTCTCGGCCTTCATCGCCGCCTTGATCTGCTCGCGAAATGGCTGCTTCATGAGCCTCTTGCTGGCTTGCAGCGCTGCGGCCGGCTTCGCTGCCAACTTCCCAGCCGTTTCGGTTGCTCTCGCCAGGACGTCCTTGTCGGATATGACTTGGGTAACCAGCCCCAACTCCGCGGCGCGCCTGCATCGAAGGGAGCTCCCAACAAAATCAGTTCCGCCGCACGGACATGACCGATCCGCGCCGGCACGGAGCAGCTCGATCCGAATTCCGGCACGACAGCAAGATTGATGAAGGGCATCTGGAATTTCGTGCTCTCGCCCGCGTAGACGAAGTCGCAGTGCGTCAGCATGGTGGTGCCGCCGCCGATCGCGGCGCCGTGGACCGCCGCGACCAGCGGCTTGTCGAAGTTGACCAACGCCTCCATCAGTCGGGCCTGTGGAGATTCGCCCGGCCCCGGAGGATTCTTCAGAAAATCCTCGATATCGTTGCCCGCGCAGAACGAATCTCCCGCGCCATGCCAGAGGACGACACGCGTATTCTCGTCATTCGCCGCCTCGTTGAAGATGCCTGCGAGAGCCACGTACATGGCTGACGTCATCGCGTTCCGCTTTGTCGGGCGGTTCAACTGGACGCGCAGGATGCTTCCGGAGTGTTCGGTAACAATATCATCCATTGTCGAAGTCCTGGTCCGTTTGGTGAATTTCACTGCAAGTCGAGGTTCGGGGCGGCTCCCGCCGCCCCGACAGTGTCGTCACGCTAGGCCGCATGTTCCTTTGCTTTCGGAATGGCACCGCTCGCACGCAAACCATCGATTTCGGTCGCGCTAAATCCGAGCTGCCGGAGAACCTCGTCGTTGTGTTCTCCAATCTTCGGGGCGCGCTTCGCGGACACCTTGGCGACGCCATGCACCTGAAGCGGGCTGCTGATCGTGGACGTCAGCTTGCCGCCGGCACCTTCGAGCGGAACGATGATGTCGTTCGCCCGGAGCTGGGGATCGTTGACCACCTCTTGCGGCCCACGCACCGCTCCGAACGTCACGTGGACGCCATTGAACACCTCGTACCAATGCGCCATCGGCTCGGCACAGAAGATCTCGTCGAGGATCGCCGTGAGCTGCGGCATATTCGCCATCAGCTTCGCCGGATCGGAGAAGCGCGGATCGGTCAGAAGATCAGGGCGGCCGATGGCCTTGGCGACGGCTGCCAGCTTGTCGGGCGTGACGATGAGAACGAACCAGGTGTCATCCTTGGCGCGATAGACGTTCATTGCCGCATTCGCGGGATTCTTGCGATCGTGCAGCCCGAAGAATTTCGCCTCGCACAGCGCGGCCTGGATCGAGACGCTGGCGGACCATACGCCTTCGGCGAGAAGCGAGGTCGTGACATGCGCCCCCTCGCCGGTGCGCTCGCGACGATAGAGCGCGGTGACGATCGCCGAATAGAGCCCGACGGCGGTGGCATTGTCACCGCTGCCGGCCACCGGCCAGGTCGGCGGCGCGCCGGCATCGCGCGTCATCGACAGCAATCCGCTGCGTGCCCAGTACGACGTGATGTCAAAGCCGGGAAGATCCGCATCGGGTCCCTTGTCGCCGAAACCCGTGATGTCCGCGTAGATCAGCCGCGGATTCCACCGCACCACGTCTTCATATTCGAGCTTCAGTCGCGCACGCGCCGGATGCGGCGTGTTGACGATGAGAACGTCGGCCCATTTGACCAGCTTTTCGAGAACCTGCTGGGCGCTCGGCGACTTCAGATCAAGCGCCATACCCCGCTTGTTGCGATTGGCGAGGTGCCAGGGGTAGGCATCCTCCGCGACCGGCTGCGGCGGGAGCTTGTTCGCGTGCCGCCACAGCTCGCCGCTCGGCGGCTCCACCTTGATGACGTCGGCGCCGAAGTCGGACAAGATCACCGCGGCGCTGGGGCCCGCGATGAAGCTCGCCAGATCCACCACTTTCAGTCCAGAGAAAATGTTGTCGCTTGCCATGGCTGTCCTTTCCAAATCGCCGTGTGCGGGCTGCTTCACCGGCCGTGGAACTTCGGTGCACGTTTCTCGAGGAAGGCGGAGGTGCCTTCCTTCTTGTCTTCGGTGGCGGCGCAAATGCCGAAGTAGGACGCTTCCAGCGCAAGGCCTTCGCTCTGGCTGGTCTCCAGCCCCTTGTTGGCCGCCTCCAGCGAGAACTTCACTGCGATCGGCGCGTTGGCCATGATCTGCTTCAGGATCGTCTCGGCGCGAGTCGATCAGATTGGCTGCAGGAACGACTTCGTTGACGAGGCCGATGCGATAGGCTTCCTGCGCGGAAATCGTCTCGCCGGTGAGGATCAGCTGCAACGCACGGCCCTTTCCGACCAGCCGCGGCAGACGCTGCGTTCCGCCGCCGCCAGGCAGCAGGCCCAGCTTCACTTCGGGCTGCCCGAATCTGGCATGCTCCGCGGCGATCCTGATCGTGCAGGCCATCGCCGTCTCGCAGCCGCCGCCAAGCGCAAAGCCGTTGATCGCCGCGATCACCGGCTTGCCGAGATTTTCGATGAGGTCCAGCACGCCCTGCCCGAACCGGCTGGACTCCTCCGCTTCGTAGGCGTCGACATGCGCGAGTTCACTGATATCCGCGCCGGCGATGAAAGCCTTGTCGCCCGCGCCGGTGAGGATCACGCCGTGCACAGAAGCATCGGCCTTTGCGTCCTCGAATGCGGCCTGCAAATCGGTCCAGGTCGGCGTATTGAGCGCGTTGAGCACCTTGGGCCGATTGACCGTCACGTAGGCGATCGAACCCTTTTTCTCGTACTGGACGTTCGCAAGCGCCAACGCCGCTCTGGGCAAGGAGTTGGGTGCCGTTGCAGGCGAAGGGGTGAATGGTGCGGCTCCGAAACCATGGTCATATCTCCTGGATGGGGCAGCCGGCGTCGGAGCGCCGGCGCGTTGAGACGTCAAATGAAGGCGCCGTGACCGGTGATGGCTTTGCCGACGATCAGATTCTGCATCTGATATGTGCCTTCGTAGGAGTACAGCGCCTCGGCATCGGCGAAGAAGCGCGCGACATTGTAGTCGGCGACGATGCCATTGCCGCCCAGGACCTCGCGGCCCCATGAGACCGTCTCGCGCGATTTCGCCGTGCAGAACGCCTTCGCCAGTGCCGCATGATGGTCGCCAAGCTTTCCTTCGTCATCAAGCTGCGCCAGGCGGAGCATCAGGCACTGGCACGCGGTCAGATTGGCAAGCATCTTGGCGAGCAGATCCTGAATCAGCTGGAACGAGGCGATCGGCTTGCCGAACTGCAATCGCTCCTGGGCGTATTTGACGGTTGCTTCGAATGCGCCCATCTGGATGCCGGTAGACGCCCAACCCACCATGTATCGCGTCATCCGCAGCACGCGTGCGGTGTCGCGGAACGAATTGCCGCCCTGCAGGCGGTTCGCTTCAGGCACCCGTACATCCTTCAGCGTGATCTGGCCGTTCTGGACCACCTTGAGCGCAATCTTGTGCTCGATCTTCTCGACGCTGAAACCGGGCGTCGACTTGTTCTCGACGATGAATCCCTTCACCTGATTGTCGGCAAGATCGCGCGCCCAGATGATGGAGACGTCGCACCATGGCGCGTTACCGATCCACCGCTTCTGTCCATTGAGAATCCAGGTATCGCCTTCACGCTTGGCCGTCGTGGTCAGACCGCCGCTCGTTCCCGAACCGACCAGCGGCTCGGTGAGGCCGAAGCAGCCGATCTTTTCCCAGCGCGCCATCGGCGGCAGCCATTTCTGCTTCTGCTCCTCGGATCCGTCGAGATAGATCGAGCCCATCGCCAGGCCGCTATGCACGCCAAAGAACGTACAGAACGACGCGTCGACGCGTGCCAGCTCCATCGCGACGAAGCCGAACAGCTTCTGGCTCCCGCCAGCGCAGCCATAGCCCTCAAAGCCGAGCCCGCCGATGCCGAGCTCCTTGAACGATGGCAGCAGCTCGAACGGAAACGCGTCATCGGACCAGTACTTGTTGATGATCGGCTGGACCTTGGTCTCCATATATGTCCGCACCTTCTTGACGAGGGCTTTCTCCTCGGGAGTGAGAAGGTCGACCAGCTGATAGAAGTCGCCGTTGGGTACGGGGACCGGCTTCGGCGCGGCGGTCTTACCTGCTGTGGCTGCGGTGGGCATTTTGGACTCCTGATGCTGCGGCTTGAAAGCCGGAAAAAATTGAAGGACGTGTCGGATGGATGATCGATCTCGCCGGTGGCGCCTGGTCTTAGGCGACCGGCACCGTCAATTTGATTTTGCTCGACTTGGCAACCTTGTTGCGCAGCTCAATCAGGCCGAGCAGGACTTCGTCGCGTTCCGCCGCCAGTTCGTCGATCGAGCGCGATCCGACCTCGGCATGGACGCTGTCGATGAGCTTCTTCTGCACTTCCGGAGTCAGCACCGGCGAGCCGAGGGTCTTCCACCAGGCCGTCATCGGGCCGGCGAACTGCTGGAAGAAGTGCTCGATGCCGCCCGGACCGCCGCCAAGGTGATTGAGCATCATGTTGCCCATGATGCCCCAGCGCAGGCCCGGGCCCCAGCACAGGGCGGTGTCGACATCGGCGGCGCTCACCACACCCTCAGCGACAAGGTAGTAAACCTCGCGCGCCAATGCGGCCTGCAAGCGGTTAGCGACGTGGCCGGGCATCTCCTTGTTGACGCGTACCGTCCGCTGCCCGATCGACGTGTAAAATTCAGCGGCGCGATCGATCGTATTCTTCGACGTCTTTGCTCCGCCGACGATCTCGACCAGGGGGACCAGATGCGGTGGATTGAACGGATGGCCGATGACGCAGCGCTCTGGATGCATTTCGCACGCCGACTGGATCTCGCTCATGGTCAAGCCCGACGAGCTTGAGGCGATGATGACGCTGGGATGCAACAGCTCGTCCAGTTGGCGATAAAGCGTCTTCTTGAAATCAATCTTCTCGGGCCCGTTTTCCTGGACCAGATCGGCATCCTTGACTGCGTCCGTCAGAGCCGCGGTGAATGACAACCTGCTCTGAGAAGCACCGGATGCGAGGCCAAGTCGTTGCAATGCGGGCCAGGCCGCTGCAACAAAGCGCTTCAGTGCCGCTTCCGCGCCCGGCGCAACGTCTGTCGCCACGACGTCAAGGCCGTGAGCAAGGAAGAGTGCGCTCCAGCTTGCGCCGATCACACCGGTACCGATGATGGCGATGCGGCGAATGGGTTTGTTTTGCGACATGTCACTTCTCCTGCGGGATTTCGGCGTATGCGATGCCGGTGAGATTGCCCTGTGCGTAGAGGAAATTTCGTTCGCTGGATCCATCGAGCCGTGCGGAGTAGATTGAGCCGGCGAAATCGGTAACGAACATGCGGTCGTTTGGAATGTCGAGCGCGATACCGATCCCCTCCATGAGGTGGGTCACCACGATCTCTGGCTCGACCGGCTTGTTGTCGATCGAGGCCCGGTTCACTGTGTTGCCGCGCGGAGGGTCGCCGCGGTCGGTCCAGTAGAGAACACGGTTCTTGTGGTCGAGCTCGAGATCGATCGGCTCCGGCAGCCCGTCGAAGAAGACCTCGATGTCGGACCTGGTCGTTGCAGTTTGGCCGGTGGGAATTTCGACATTGGCACGGAAGATGCGACCAAGCCCGGCATTGTCGGGGCCTTTTTGGCTCCAGTAGATATGTCCGAATTTCGGGTCGATCGTCAGCCCAACGGGCCATCGCGTCTGATCCCGGCGATCGGCGTCGCCGCGCCCGGCCTCGATGAGCGTCTCCAGCTGCGAGCCGTCGAGATTGCAGCGCATGACGCGCATGCCCTCGCGGTCGCACCAATAGAGCTTGCCGCCTTTCTTATCGAGGATGATCTGTTTTGGAGTGTGAGTGTGTCCCTGTGCGACGATTGTCTTGCGGTTCTTGCCGTCGAGATTGGCGCGCTCGATGGATCCGTCATCCAGGTTTGGGATGCCCATGTTGGTCCAGTAGATATGACCGGCATCGACATCGACGACGATGCCGTCGGGCAAATGGCAATCCGACACGATGGTCTTGCGGTCGGAACCGTCCGTATTCATGGAGTGAATGCGGCCGGCATTCAGCTCAAGCACAAACAGACGAGGGACGAGAGCGCTGGCGCCAGCGCTTCGATCGATCTTCTTGACTGCTTCAGACATGTGGCACCTGTATTGCGATCTGACGCGAACTTGGTCAGTGCTTGACCGCGACTGTGCCGCGAATACTTGCCACGATATTGAATGAGACGATCGTCGCTGGAAGGGTTGTGCTTCTTCATCGCTGTCGTGCAGCGCTCGTTTCGTCCCCTTGTTGAACAGTTACAGTTTTCGCGCGGAAGCCACCTGCAGTATCTTGCCGCCACTCCCATGCACCACGACGCATCGCGCTGTCCCAGGGCGACACGCGATGATTTACCGTGTCCCCAAGGATCTAGTTGAGAGTATCGGCTTCGCCCAGCCTGGCATTCCCTAACCCCCATTGCGCGAACTGCTTGAGCCCGCCCTTCGTGATTTTTATGAAGCGCCAGGCGCTTCTCACCAGATTTCGTTCGGCTCAGATTCTAAATCGCGGACTAGCTACCAGCGAAACCGACATTCGCTGATAGTGGCCGTTTGACGAGTTCGCACCCCTTGGGGGCGGCTCGGCACCTAACGATAGATCGGCATCAGCCGTGATACGCAAACAGCTCGATTGGGTCGTTGAAGCCGCGCACCGGATATTCGCCGACGCGTTCGAGATCGAAATCGCTTTCGACGAAGTCGGCGAACGCACGGGACAGTAGCACCGTTCTCCCCAATTGTTTGGTGAGCGCTTCGAGACGCGAAGCCATGTTGACCGCAGGACCGATGACCGTGAAGTCGAGCCGGGTGCGCGACCCGATATTGCCGTACATGACGTCTCCGACGTGGACACCGATGCCGTAATTCAGCGGCGCACGACCGGTTTCGCCGTTCTTTTCGTTCAGGGCAACCATGGCCTGACGCGCTTCGGCCACGGCATGTAGCAGATTTGCGCAGGCCGACGGCTGGCTGAGCGGAAAAATGGCGAGCAGACCGTCGCCGATAAATTTCAGTATTTCCCCGCCATGTCGTGCAATCGGCTCCGACATCGCGTCGAAATAGCCGTTCAGAAGATCAATGACGTCATCGCGCGGCCAGTTGTCGGAGATCCGGGTAAAATCACGCAGATCGCAGATCATGATGGCAGCGCGTACCGTCGTCCCGCTTCCGCGCCTGGTCGCGCCGGCCAGGATGAGTTCGCCGGCATGCGACCCGACATAGGTTTCGAGCAGCGTTCGCGCCAGCCGGTTCTTGATACGGATTTCGCTGACCAGCGCCAGAGCCGGCAACAGTTTCAACAGGCCGGCGATATGCGCGTCGTCGAAACCTCCGGGCCGGTCGGTTGCAAAGGTCACCATATGCCGCTTGCCGAGCGTATGGTACAGCGGCCATGCCACATAGTCGGTCAGGCCTTTCGCCCGCATCTCGTCATAGACGGCGTGCTTGCGGCCCAGTGAGGGATCGCGTTCGAGATCCTCGCGCACTTCGCTGGCACCGTCATGGATTTCATTGGCGGGACTATCGATGTATTCGGATCGCTCCCTGACATCGTAGTCGGATCTCGCAATCTCGGCCTCGCGCATCCCGTCGGCCCACATGATCCGGGCGCCAAGCCATTGCGGATGGTTGATCAGAACATGAAGCGACGCCCGCTTGACGGGAATGCCCGCTCGCTGGAGCCGGACACACAGTTCAGCGAAAATATTGTCAATGAAGCGCTCATCGCGCGTGTCGTTTATCAGCCAGTGCACAACGTCGCTGTCAGAATGCGCGGTGACCGGATCGATGTTTGGCGGCGCGTTCATATCTTGCTCCTGAGCAGTGACCTGGGTTGACGGTACAGGATATGTCGTGTCCCCGCTCGACGGCGTCAACGTGTGGATAGGCGCCAAAGCCTGACCCCTCTGATGCGAAATATATCAGTGTGTTACGGCGCCGATCGGCGTCCGGACCCCGTGCCGATTCACAGCCAAAAGTCACGCACTTCATCGCATCATCCTTCGGATCATCTAACGAACTGCAGCAGCCTGGGCATGGCCGTCCATTATTCTATGGTCTCGTCCGCACTCGCGAGCAAAGTTGCCGGTACGGTAAGACCGAGCGCTGCCGCGGTCTTCAGATTGATCACCAACTCGAGACGGGTGGGCTGCAGCCCTCGCAGGGAGGATCAGTCTCGCAAAATCTGAGGCAACGGGCTGCGCGCGTGCCGACTGCGAAGAGACACTCCATGCAAGCACGCACAGTTCCGTTAGAGCCGCTGATTAAGAGACATGGTCTCAGCATTGATATCTCGAGCGAATTTTTCCAACTGCGCCAGAATCCGAGCATTGGACATCGACGGCTTGCGGCGAAAAGTCCAACTATGAGCGCGCGTCACCGTTGGCAGATCGAGGCGTGCGGGCGGGTCGCTGGAGCGGTCGCGTACCGCTTGAAGGTGCCGAGCCAGAGTTCGCTATGGCTTTTCGAGATTCAACTCACGCCGCCGTTCCTGCAGGCGGCAAGAAAGAACGCAACGCTGCGCGCCACGTGCGCGTCGATCTCTGCGTCCAGCGTCTTGAGGTTCACCTCGAACAGCGCCCGGAGCAGCATGGGCACGGCGACGAGATCGAGGAAGAACCGCGCCGTCGTCGCGAGGCGCTCCGGGGCGAAGGCCGGCAGCGACGCCGAGCTCGTCCGGATTGCGTCAGCTCACCCAGCAGCCGGACCCCGAGTTCAGTGCTGAGCTCACGCGCCGTCCGGCTGACCGTGCTTGCCAGATCGGGGAATCGGCGCGCTTCCGCGACCGCCAACCGCATCAGCGCGATCCTGTCGCTGTCGAAACCCCAGTGCAGCAGGGTGATCGCCGCACTGCGTGAGGCGCTCCTCGATTGTTGCGCCGGTCGGCACCTCACTCTTGAACTCTGTGATGCGAGAAAGGACGTCCCGTGTCACCACTTCGGTGAACAGCGCCCGCTTGTCGCCGAAGCGGGCGTAGATCGTCGGCTTTCCCGAGCGCGCTACCTCGGCGATCTCGTCGATGCTCGCGCCTTCAAACCCGCGCTCCAGAAAGACCTTGCGCGCCGCATCGAGGATGCGCGCGTCAACCTCCCCGGCAAGCTCCTTCGGCGGGCGGCCAAAGCGCACCGCGGCGCGCCTCGTCGAAGCCTTCTGCCGCCGGTGTCTTCTTCAAACTGCTGGTTTTCATCGCGATTTGACCCGGGTTCCGTGCCGCCGATGGCCGGCGCGAGCATCCCAATTTATGCATATCTGACCTGCTTGTAAATAGAACGAAACAGTTTCGTTCCTATTGACGAGCCGATCCGGCCGAGTTATCTAGCTTAAAGAAACGAAACGGTTTCGTTTCTTTTTGCGAGCCTCTCGCGGGCCTCGCCTGACAGCAGGAGCGGCAATCATGTTCGAAGACAATGTTCTGGAACGGGACGAACTGGCGCTCGACGGAGCTGAAAGCCCGCAATCCGTTCCGGCCTCGCACGAGCCGAGCGCGACCTCCGAAAAGCCCGACGTCACGGCGCGGGCTCCCTCCCCGCACGAAAGTCCGGCTGCCAAGCGCCTGCCTCACCCGTTCAGCCGGAAGAAGGGCAGCCGCAGGCCACCGGCAAAGCAGCGCCGGAACGGCTTCCTGCGTCGCCGCCCCGTTGTCTCCGCCATCGGTGCGATGCTTCTCGCCTCTGTCCTGGGCGGCGGCTATCTCTACCTGGACTACGCCAGAGCATTTTCAGTCCACCGACGATGCCTTCATCGCGGCGCGGCAGTCCTCGCTCGCCCCGAAAGTGTCCGGCTATCATCACCGCCGTCCCGGTCACCGACAACGAGCATGTCGCCGCCGGCGACGTGATCGCCCGCATCGACGACCGCGACTATCGCATCGCGCTCGAGCAGGCGGAGGCGCAGGTCGCGGCCGCGCAAGCCAGCATCGAGAACATCGACGCGCAGCTCGACGTGCAGCAGGCGCAGATCAGCGCCAACCAGGCGCAGGTGGATCAGGCGCAGGCGGCGCTGGTGTTCGCGCAGCAGCAGGCGGCGCGCTACGAGCACCTGGAGCAAACCGGCTATGGCACCGTTCAGAACGCCCAGCAGTACACCTCGCAACTGCACCAGCAGCAGGCCGCGCTGCAGAGCGCGCAAGCGACCCTGAAGCTGGCGCAGCGGCAAATCGAGGCGCTGAAGGCGCAACGCAACAGCGCGGTCGCAAGCCTCGCGCAAGCCGAAGCCCAGCGCGACCAGGCGCAACTCAATCTTTCCTACACGACGGTGACGGCGGCCCAGCCGGGACGCGTCGTCAACCTCAGCGCCGCCGTCGGTCAGTTCGCACAGCCGGGCACGAACCTGACCATGTTCGTGCCGGATCAAATCTGGGTCACGGCGAACTTCAAGGAGATTCAGCTCGACCGCATGCGGCCCGGAGAGCCGGTGACGCTTGCAGATCGACGCCTATCCGGAACGCGCGATCCGCGGCCATGTCGACAGCGTTCAGCCCGGATCCGGCACCGCGTTCTCGCTGCTGCCGGCCCAGAATGCCACCGGCAACTACGTCAAGATCGTCCAGCGCGTGCCGGTCAAGATCGTCATGGACAATCCGCCGACCGATGTCGCGCTCGGCCCGGGCATGTCGGTGGTCCCGACCGTGCGGGTCGATCCCACGCCGTCGCTGCTATGAGCGGCTGAGGAGGTACCTATGAGTGCCGCCGCGATCCGAAGCCGGCGCTCCCGCCGCTGCGAGCGGCGCCGGCGCCAACCCGTGGCTGATCGCCATCGTGGTCGCGCTCGCGAGCTTCATGGAGGTGCTCGACACCACCATCGCCAACGTGGCGCTGCCCTACATCGCCGGCGGCATGGGGGTGAGCGAGGACGAAGCGTCCTGGGTGGTCACCACCTATCTGGTCTCCAACGCCATCATCCTGACGGCCACGCAGCTTCCTGGCCCGGATGCTTGGCCGCAAAACCTTCTTCCTGATCTGTCTCGGACTGTTCACCCTGAGCTCGATGCTGTGCGGCTTTGCCCCGAATCTGAACGCGCTGTTGCTGTTCCGCATCCTGCAGGGCGTTCGGCGGCGGCGGCATGGTGCCGGTCGCGCAGTCGATCCTGGCGGATGCGTTTCCGCCGGCAAAGCGCGGCCAGGCCTTTGCGCTGTTCGGCGTCGCCGTGGTGGTGGCGCCGGTGGTCGGGCCGACGCTCGGCGGCTGGCTGTCCGACAATGTCTCCTGGCAGTGGTGCTTTCTGATCAACGTGCCGGTCGGCGTGATCGCGATGGCGCTGATCGCGCTGGTCCTGCGCGAGCCCGCGACCGCGCGCGCGGAGGCCAGACGGCAGCAGCAAGGCAACGGATTCGACGTCATCGGCTTCATGCTGGTCGCGACCTTCCTCGGCGCGCTCGAGGTCGTGCTCGACCGCGGCCTGGAGGACGACTGGTTCGGCTCGACCTTCATCGTCACGTTCGCGGTCATCTGCGCGGTCTGGCGTTCGTGCTGATGATTCCGTGGGAGTTGAGCCGCCGCAATCCGATCATCGACCTGCGGATGGTGGCGACGCGCCAGTTCGGCGCCTGCTTCCTGGTGATGCTGGCGACCGGCGCCATCCTGCTCGCGACCACCCAGTTCCTGCCGCAGCTGGTGCAGCAGGATTTCGGCTACACCGCCACCTGGGCCGGCCTCGTGCTCTCGCCGGGCGGCGTCGTCACCATGGTGATGATGTTCGTCGTCGGCCGTCTGGCGGCCAAGGTGCAGCCCAAATATCTGATCGTCGCCGGCGCGGTGATCATCGCGCTCTCCATGTACGACATGACCAACGTGTACGGCGATCTCGGCTTCTGGTTCATGGCGCGGTCGCGCATGCTGCTCGGCGTCGGACTGCCGCTGATCTTCGTGCCGATCATGGCCGCATCCTACGACGGCATTCCGCCATCCAAGACCGACCAGGCCTCGGCCTTGATCAACGCGGCGCGCAACACCGGCGGCTCGATCGGCGTCTCCATCGTCTCCAACGTGCTGACGCATCGCGAGCAGTTCCACCAGAGCCGGCTTGTCGAGCAGGTGATCCCGTCGAGCGCGCAATATCAGGACACGCTGCAACAGATCACGAACTACTTCACCGCCCATGGCAGCTCGCTGGCGCAGGCGCATGATCAGGCCATCCAATGGATCGGCGCAGCAGGTGCAGGCGCAGGCGTCGTTCCTGGCCTACATGGATGCGTTCTGGGTGCTGATGCTGATCTCGCTTTCCGCCGTGCCGCTCGCGCTGACCCTGCGCAAGGTCAAGCTCGGCGGTCCTGTCCACGATGGGCCATTGAGATCGACCGCATCGCTTCATTTTCTGCCAACTCCAACCAAGGAGAGCTCCACATGTTGCTTCATCTACCAATCGCAATCCTGGCAACGCTTTCACCCATCCACGTCTCCGACACGGTACCGACATTCGACATTGTGAGAGAGTGCCGCTATGAGGGCGGCTCGACCGCCAACTGTCGAGCGGTGCTCGCAAGACGAAACGGCGGCACTGGGGCAGCTCAAGACGGAATGGGCGCAGTTTGTCGGTGCCGACAAGCGGTCCTGCATGGAGACGACGCACGATCGGCGGCTTCGCAAGCTATGTTGAGCTGCTGACCTGCCTGGAAATGGCACGCGACGTTGTCGAGCGCGAACGCTAATCCCGAAAACCTGCGTGCGAAGTCTGGGTCACGGTCGACGCGGCCAGACCAGACTGACGTGACCGTCGGCGAAGCGCATTGACATTGAGAGGACGATTAGGCACGCGCCGCCGCTCATGCGCCGGCGAGCGCGAGGCACCCGTTAGACCAGCGATACGGAGAACGAAAATGAATGTTCAGACCAAGCCGAACCTTGGCGCGGCACAGCGTCGTAGTGCGTGCTGACACGATATCGCAAGTTGCAGGTTGCCTCACGTTCAACACCGCTCGGCAACGAGCTGGTGTCCGCGACTTAATCCGCATTGAGCAATTCAACGTTGCGCAGCTTGAGCGCCAAGCGGCAACTCGGCAGTGAACAGGGTGGCGGACTTCTGGCCAACATCCGATAAAAACGAAAGCAATACAGAATTTCAAAATGGCGGGCGGAATCTCTATTTCCAAATGCACCCAAAAATCTGACCGGGAACAAAGCTGTTTATCTAATGAACTCAGCGCCTTGAGTTCTGGCTGGCGACGCAGTGCAGATCGCACCCGTCTCCAGCTAAATTCCCTGCTAACAGGGAATTTTACAGGGAATTTTGCATTTTTAAGGCTAAAGACACTACTTTCGTAGCGAGAAAACCGCTGTGTTGCAGCCACTTCTCGAGCAATTCCCTACACAAATTAACAGGGAAAGATATCTCAGTTAACAGGGAATTTTTTGCGGGCATCAGGGAAACTGCTGCCCACCGGCGTTACTGCATCAATGCACATTCTCGGTGAACAATGACCGGAAAGAGAAGCGGCGCGCATGAAAGTCTTAACCGTTGACGTCGGGGGTCTCACGTCAAAATACTAGCCACCGGTCAGAAACAGAAACGGGAAATCGTCTCCGGGCCCAGAATGACGGCGCGGCAGATGGTCTCCGGTGTGAACAAGCTCTCGGAGGGCTGAGCCTACGACGTGGTATCTGTCGGCTTTCCCGGACCGGTCCTCCACAATCGCCCCGTCGCCGAACCTTACAATTTAGGACCGGGCTGGATGGGATTCGATTTCGCGTCGGCATTCGGCTTGCCGGTGAGGGTTGCCAATGATGCGGCAATACAGGCTCTCGGCAGCTACGAAGGCGGAAAGATGCTATTTCTAGGACAGGGAACCGGACTTGGTTCTACGAAGATCGTAAATGGCATCGTCGACTTGGTCACTTGCCTTACAAGAAAGGCACCTACGAAGATTACGTTGGCAACCAGGGCCTCCACCGCGTCGGCAAGAAGCGCTGGCGCAGGCTCGTGAAAGACGTAATCGAACGCCTGGTCGCCGCACTGGAACCCGAAGACGTCATAATAGGTGGCGGAAACATTATTCATCTGAAGAAGCTGCCGAGAGGATGTCGCGCCGGCAACAATGCCCATGCCTTTATCGGCGGCTTTCCTTTTGGGATTCGGCATGGTCGGCTCCTGGTGCTGTGCGCCGGCAAAAGCCCGGCGCGGCCCGAAACTCGCATGCTTCGTCAACAGAAGTCCTGTTAACAGAGTGTTTCTTTTAGCAAAGCGTCGCCTGATTGGAGTCCCGCTAAATAGGCCTGCGCCTAGCGCCGCCGGTGCGTTATTTCCGCTCCGGGCTGTTTGAGGTACCTGCCGCCGCTATGCAGTAGTATAAGCCGCCTCCATGCCGCGGCGATTTCGGAGTTTCTTTTGGCGAACTCTTGATCGGGTGATGCCGGACGGACCGCCGGTCTTTTTGACGTGGGTGATTTTGATGTTGCTCGTCGTCAACGCAGTCATTGCACTAAGCCACTGGTAGGCCCCGGTGGCTCGACGGTTACCGGCCGCCTGACCGAAATCGGGCTGAAGGCGAAAGCGAAATGACCAATCTCCCCGGTAGAGTGGATGCGAGCAGAAGACGATCAACTACGCGCTGCGGCGGCTTTAGGCGAAAGTATCGCCGTGATCTCGAAGCGTCTGTGTCGCGGCGAAAAAGGAATCCGTCGCCGGGCTGAAAAGCTCGGGATTAAGCTTGCTCGACGACAGAGGTTTAGCCCAAAACGTCTAGGCGGACTGGTGCTGAATGCGAAAGCAAGATGATAGGCCCGCGCCCAGCTGGTCAACGATGGACGCCCGCGGAGGACGCTCAACTTCTGTCGCTGCTAGACTCGAAGTTGGACAGAGCCTTGATCGCCCGGAAATTGCAACGGACCGTCTCAGCAATAGCCAAGCGACGATCCATCTTGAGCAAACGCCGGCTGGATCTCGGGGGCCGGAGATGAGCCCATATCATTCGAACGACGATAAAAGCCCTCTGATCGATCTGCTCGTCTGCATCATATGTAGGGAGACGATGAAGATCGAGAAAAGCACTCCCGACGCTGGGGGTACCGACATTGTTCAATATCGTTGTGGGCGGTGTGGTAGAATTGAGCGGGTGCGACTTTTCCGCCGAAGTCGAGATGCGGCGGGGCTGAAGGCCAAAGGAAAATGAGCGAACCGGAGAAAGGGCTCGCGACCCTGGGCTTGGATAAAGCCATCCGCCTGCGCTGGGCGCTGCGGGACATCAGGGGGAAGCGACTGAAGCTTACCCCCGTCGACCCGAATGATCTGCGCACCTTGATCGATATGGGTTATGTCGAGATGAAAGACGATCAACCGGTCGTTACGAATGGGGAGTGGAAGAGATCGAGATCGGCGACTGCGCCCGCGCCGCCGCGCGGTAGCGGCGCCGGTGCGTATTTGCGGCTTGGGGCTGCTGGCCGAAGTACCGGGCGCCGTTTGAACGCTTCAGCGGCCTCGCCTAACGCGCGCGCCTCATGTTGCTATTGCCCCGGCCCAAGACTTGCGTTCTGATGCACACTGGTCTCGGGAGATCAGCCAATGCGCGTTTTAGCGATCCTGGATCTCGCACTGTCGCTGGCCAGCTGCAACGGCGACCGCATGAAGCAGGGCATCAATATGCGCGAGGCACAGCCACAAAGCACCGGATTGCTCGCCTAAGCGCTAACTGCCATGCGCCACGCCCACATGAGCGCCCGCAGCTAGCGATGATGGCCCGGCGATGTTTGCACGGATAGCTGTCCTGCGAGTCTCTCAATCGTCACCATCACCACCGCACGGAGCCACGGCGGAAGGCGATCTTCGTTAGCTCGATGATGCAAAAGAAACGGCTCCAGCGCATGAGAGCTGGAGCCGAAGTACAGAGAGAAGTGCCGGAGAGGGAAGGCCGGCACCAATTTTGATGTCGGTTCGCGGGCCGCCGATCCCCATTAAATTCGGTGTTAGAAAGCCGCCCTAGTTGGAGCCGGCCGCCATCGCGCGGGACTAGTCGTAACATTCCTGCATGGATCGACGTTAGCCGCGGACCGCATCGGCACCGCCGCCAAAGCCTATCGATTATTCGAAGGCAAGGTGCGTAACCCGGTCGTCAAGGGTGTTCGCTACGACCTGAAGTAGCAAGTTGTGGACATTCCACGACGCCACCAAATGTTCTCGCAGAGCGCAGAATTTAGCCCCAATTCGCCGCGGATACTGCCTCTCGGTGAATACGCAGGGGGATTAAGTATGGCTTCTAGGCGGACTGAAATTGCTATCGAAAAGATCATCGCAGCTTGTGATGGTAACGTTCACGGAGCACTTGAGGCTCTGTTGCTCGTCAATGACGATCTAGAGGATGAACTTCACCGGCTCTATGCGGCTGCTTGTCCAAGCCTCTGTGGATGTGAACGTTTCAAGACGGTGCACTGACCGGCGCGACCCTTTGGGTTGTCCACCCGTTTTTCGTGACTTATGAACTTTATCTCGATTTCCCAGCATACGGCCCTTCTCATTGGCCTGACGCTCGCGGTTGCCCACAGGATCATATCTAACGTGCTGCGTAGCCTGTTCGATCTTTGAAGCTGAGAAGCGAGATCGTCACCAATAGGAAGGAGGCCGCCAACCGTGGCGGCCTGGCAGCGTTCGGCCCGCATTCACGTCCACCTCGGAGCGATCCCAGTTTACGATTCGGCTGGCGTAGTGGGAGGCTTCCTTATTCGGCCCTTACCGAGACATTCCGTGCATTTCGGGGGATAGATTTTGCGACCAGGTTGCGTTGGCTGTTTGACCCTCTGAAGTCCCCTGCCATCGCAGGCGGGGCAAACAACCTCGGCCAAAACTTCACGCGGTTTTTTCATTACGATCAATCATTAAAACAAGACAAAAATTGAATTCATTTGCACGAAGATAGCGGCTAGTTGAAACAGCGCAACGACACTCCCTTCTTAACCTAACCGGTCAACGTTACCGCTGCAGGCAGGCAATCTCGCGCGGTCTCCCAAGGCCGCACGAGCGCTGCCTATGAGGCCGTTGTTGTTGGAAGGAATGAGTAGCGGGCGGATCAAGCGGCTCTCAGGAGGCCGCCATGTTGTCTCACTTAGCGCTCGCTGTTGTCGCTCTCGTCGATGTCCGCTTTGGAGCGCATTGCGGACTCTAATCAGAAATCGAGCCATGTCCGAAAAGTGCCGATACTGTTGAAAAAGTCGAAAACCGAACGACTCTGAAAATCTCGCGAAAGTCGATGTTTAGTCGTTTGTACCGCTGCGTTTGCCAGCCCAGGGAAGGCAGATTAGGACACCCAACTCTATTTGCAATGGCACCGTCTCTACGATCTCGCTGTTCCTAGGCGGGGCAAGCCTTGGCACTTCAAAGCGCTAACAGTCCGGCACATCCATTACCCACTGGCACAGAGTAGCGGGAAACTCTTCGAACTCCTTAAGGCTCTAAAGGCCCGTGATGGCGACCGCGCGAAAAAGCTATTCCAGTTCTTGAATGAGATAGGCGCACGAGCCTTGAGGATTCAGCTGGGGCGCGTGCTGGAAATGGCCGAATCATAGCCAGATAAATTCGTCTACGAAAACAAAATCGCAGAGAGATTCGGCGGCCAAAAGGAATTGGAGCTAGTTGTTCCGACTCCGTCGGGTATTCCAGCGCCTGAAACCCAAGATGTGGCTACGGCTGAATTTAAGCCGCTACATTAGAAGAGGCCGCCAACTGAGGCGGCCTCTTTCTAGCTTCCAATAAGCATCAGGACTGCGGCAACCAAAACCGCAAATCCCATTACCGCCGATCCGACGCAGACTTTTTCAAATGTTTCCATGACGCTCGCCCAACGCCCACTTCTAAATCTGGAAATTTGAAATCTATGACTCCTGGCTTGTCTGCTCGGTTCCCGACAAATCCACAAAAAATCGATACTATTCCTTCGAACAAATTAGGACACTTGCGGATTCGAATTAGGACACAAGGGGTTAAAACAGGCCAGTACCCTCGGCACTATAGGAACAGATTGAGAATTTAGAACGTTCTGAGAAAGTCGCCGTCCGGCTTGAACGTCGCCGCGTTTCGCGCGTACGCGCGCGCAGGACCTCGACTGAAGTCAATGAAAGCGCCGCGAAGGTGCCCTCGGAGAGAGGCAAAGAAAAAGCCGTCTTTCGGGCGGCTAGGCTTAGGCCTCTGGCGATTTACTTCTTCAAGGTGTCAGCGGCATTTCGCGCGGCGTCCTTCACATTGCCAGCGGCCTTGTGCAGGTCACCCTTTGCCTTGTCGGATTTGCCTTCTCGCTCCATTTCCTTGTCGCCGCTGACCTTGCCGGCGCCCTGTTTGATGGCTCCCTTGGTTTTCTCGGCAAATCCCTTCACGTGTTCTCGATCCATTACTCACTCCTTTTGAACGGATGGGAGATCAACGCGTCACGGCCATCGGCGTTCCGGAGGAAACTCCCGTCGCAATGTTACAAAGTGACCGGAGGAACAGGGTTCACCTCGCAACGGAAGTGGCCGCGGTTTTGAACGCATCCACGGCCGCGCCGGTGCATCCCTGCCCCGCACCGTTTATCCACATTGTCCACATGCCCCAACTGCCGCAGCGTGGCAGCGCCGGGCTAGGGCCGATAGGCTAGCTCCCGGGGAAAAATCGAAATGGAAAATTGGAGAGACGATCTCAACTCGCTCATCGACTAAACGATGGCCTTTGCGAAGAGCGTTCGCGTCGAACCACCTTTGCCGCGCACCATCCTCGAACCGAACCGGATGCCGTCCGTGAAATTGGATCTCGTCCGAGCGCGAGGAGATCTGGCAGCGCGTTGCCAACTTCAAGGCGCATCAGCAGCGCTTCCTGAGAGAGCGCGAGGACTTCGTCGCGGCCGAATGGAAGCGGATGCGGGCGTCGCGGCATCGCTCCGACACCTATGAGCCGCCGACATCGATCACGCGAAGCCAAGGCTGGCATCATCAAGCTGCCGAGCCAAATGAGCTACCCAGGAGCTATGCCGCGTGGATGGCTGCCTAGCTCCACCGGCTGTCAGTAATCGCAGACCTGAACGGGCCGCAAACGCCAGCCGTACGGAGTCCATATCCGTTGCCGCACGATGTAACAGCCGCCGTCGCCATACGCTGCGTAGCCGTAGGGGTAGCCATCGCCGTAGCCGTAGGGGTAGCCGTAGCCAGCGTAGGCTCCGGCGATTCCTAGACCGAGTCCCAAGCCCAGCGCACCGAAAGCCGGTCCTCGCCAGCCACCACCGTGCCAGCCTCCGCCGCCGTGCCAGCCTCCACCGCCAAAGCCGTGGCCTCCAAAGCCGCCGCGTGCCGACGCGCTGGTAGGCGACAGTCCGATCAAGACGATCGCCAGGAGGGCGATCACCGTTTTACGCAACATGGTCGTTACTCCCGAAAATAGGTCGCTCGCGTTACAATGACTCCTTTCCTGGCAGATTGTTTCAGCGCTATAGGCGGAAATTGTTCGGCGCAGATTTCGGAAATCGCAATCAGAGTTTCGCAATTCGTAGGCTGCGCCGTTGGCCTGCTGGGCTTCCCCGTAGCGAGGCGCTACCACCGCGTGCGGCCCCGGCAGGCCTCGCCCGAAGTGTTACAGAACCGATGCCAGTCCATCAGATTATCTTCTTCGTGGGTCATTGTTCCGCCGATACGTGATCTGCACGGCTCTCGCCGTACCCCTCAACCAAAGGCGAGGCCGTGCTCCGATCCTTTACTCGACGACTCCCAAATCGCGCCGACCCTCACGGCTGACCGGAACCACCAGCGGACCCGTAGACTTGGCCGGTCGCGAAGCTGGCGTCCGCAGCAGCAAGTTGGACGTAGATAGAGCCCAGCTCTGCAGGCTGACCGGCGCGGCCTATCGGCGTCTGTCCTCCGAATTTTTCGAGCTTTTCCATCGTCGCGCCGCCAGACACCTGAAGAGGAGTCCAAATAGGACCGGGCCCCACGGCATTGACCCGAATGCCT
>CAVQNB010000014.1:0-33827 GCA_963713785.1 uncultured Alphaproteobacteria bacterium | reverse complement strand
TTTGCCGGATCAGCCAATAGCACAGCTCAGATCGATGGCATCAAACAGGGGCTACGCGACAATGGCCTGATCGAGGGCCAGGACTACGTCCTCGACGCGCGCTTTCCAGCGGGAAACTATGAGCGATTTCCGGAATTGGCGCGCGAGCTCGCAAAGGCCGGTGCACGCATGATCCTTGTGAATACCATCGCCTCGGTGCGCGCAGCGCAAAACCTCACGCCGCCCCTGCCTGTCGTCATGCTCGCGATCAACGACCCGGTGGGAACCGGCCTTATCGCGAACCTTGCGCGGCCGGGCGGGTTCACGACAGGCATGGCGACATTGAATGAAGATCTGACGCCAAAGCTCGTTGAGTTTCAGCGCGAAATCGTTCCGACGGCAACCACCATCGCCGCCTTGTTCAATCCTGCTAACCCGACCAACCCTGCCTTCATCGGAAATCTGCGAACGGTCGCGGGCGCGATCGGCATGCGGGTGCTGCCCGTCGCATTGAAGTCGCCCGATGAACTCAATTCGGTTTTCGCCACGCTTGTGGCACAACATCCCGACACGCTTCAGCTTGTGGCGGATTCAGGCAATCTGGATTTGAGCGATCGTATTGCCGCGCTGGCGCTGGCGCATCGGCTGCCAGGCTTTTCCACGGTGACATTCTACGCTGAAGTTGGTGGCCTGATGGCCTATGGCATATCGCTGCGGACGCTGTTCATGAGGGCGGCATCTTTCATAAAAAGGATTTTGGATGGCGCCAAGCCAGGCGACCTGCCGGTGGAGCAACCGACCAAGATCGAGCTGGTCATCAACCTCAAGACCGCCAAAGCACTCGGACTGAGCATTCCCCCGACGCTGCTTTCGCGCGCCGACGATGTGATCGAATAGAGATGCTAGTTGCTTCGGGAGCCCGCCAGAACGACGCGATTGTCCCATCGGAAGTCGCCGGGCGACATCATTCGTTTCGGGCGCGCCTGAACTCGTCCGATTTCCAGCCGACGGCCAGTAGCTGAAACAAGGCGCGTTCGGCCTGGTATCTCGCCGCGAGCCGGGTTTTCTCCCGCCCGCGCGCCAGCAAGGCGCCGGTGTGGTCGTGCACTTCCCAGGCCCAGCCTTTGCGGCCACGATCAATGAGCTTTAGTTCTAACATGGTGCGACTAACAAGCAGGCAATATCTGGATCTCGAGCCGACGCATCTCTTCGACGCGCGCCTCGCAGTATTCTTCATAAAGCGTGTTGATCATCGCCCACATCGTCAAAACCCCACCTTTGCGAGACACCAACGTTAGGCGGCAATTATTTCAGGATGGTTTCGTGGGGCCGTGGAAACGGCTTCGTCCCATGTGGATAAATTGTCTTCCTGAAGGCAAAGCGGACGCTCGATGGTTCAGCCTTGCCCAAGGGGTCCATTGATGACCCCGGGCGGGCCCTGGCAGGCGCGCGAGACGCACCGTCACCACCCCGCCAGCAGCCTCCAAAAGCACGGTCTCACACATATTTTGGTGGCGGCTGGCCACCGGTTTGTGACAGAATTAATACCCTTGGATGTCAGTTCGATTATATTTGGAGCGGCTATGAGTTTGGAGTGGCGAGCGCGGTCAAATTGCGTGTCAAATTCCCTCGCCTGGTCAAATCCCCTGGCCTGGTGGTGGGGCATGTTGACCCTGGTCAGCGGCGTAAATATCGCGGTTTGGTTCGCGCTGTACCGCCAATTGCACGAACAGCCGGCTGGCAGCCTCGGCAGCACCTCCGGCATCGGGCTTATGCTGCTCCTCAGCGCGGCCTATGTCTTTGGCTGCGCATTCCGCTCGTTCCTTCCGCGCGCGGATGTTCAGCGGATCTGCTTGTTCGACACCTGGCTGTCGAGCGTTATCGTCGGCCGTTCGGTGGCAACCGTGGCCGAGATCTGCTTTGCGGCGCAGTGGGCGATCATCCTGCACCAGCTGGGCACGATGACGGGATCGGACACCACCCTGAACGCCGCCTGGGTGATCGTGCCGTTGATCCTGATTGCGGAATGCTTCTCATGGTATGCGGTGCTGACCACCCATTATCTGGGCAACGCCATCGAAAATTCGATATGGGCCGTCGCCTTCTTCGTGGTTGGGATTGGCCTTTGCCGGTTGCTGCCGGAATTTCATGGTCCGGTTCGCGTGGTCCTGGTCGTCACGATCATCGGGATTGCCGGCTATCTGGCGTTTCTCATGACTGTCGACGTCCCGATGTACCTGAGCCGATGGCGGGCCGAGGCAGCCGACGGCAACAAGCTTCTGAGACTTCTCGAAGGTCTCCACGACGTGAGCACGCGTTGGGTCGTGACGCACGACCTTGCCCATTGGAAGGACGAGATCGCCTGGATGTCGCTTTATTTCAGCGCGGCGGTCTGGGCGAGCCTCGCGCTCTGCGTTTGCTACTCGCTCGAGGGCTATCTGCCGCGCTATCGCATCGAAGCGGCGGTCGTCAGCGCGTCGTCGGAGGCGGTCGCGGCGGCCAATAAGCAGCGCTCGGCAATCACCATTCCCGCATTGCCTCGATCCGCAGCCGCGGGTGTGCGAGGCGGCTGACCGGCGCGGTGCCAGGCTGCCAGTCGACGCGCCTCATGCGTGTCGCTTGACGACCCCGGTCGGCGTGGCGAAGCCTTCGATGGTTCGGATCCGCTTCTCGAGCCACCAGCCAAATTCCGGCGTCCAGTCCTCGAAGCCTGGTTGATGCCGAGATCATGCGCCCAGTGATGGGCGATGTTGGGATTGAACTGCGATCTGGCGGCCGACCGCGATCAGATCGGCCTGCCCGTTCTCAAGAATGGCTTCCGCCTGCTGCGCCTCGAGAATGATGCCGACCGCCATGGTGGCGATCTCCGCTTCCTTGCGGACCCGCTCGGCAAAGGGGACCTGGAAGCCGAGGCTGCGCGGCACTTGCGCCGCGGTCGCCGAGCCGGAGATGCCGCCCGAGGAGCAGTCGATCACATCGACGCCGCGCGCCTTCAGTTCGTGCGCAAAGGCCACCGTGTCATCCATATTCCAGCCCTCCTGGGTGCCGTCGACGGCGAGACGCGCACGAACAGCGGCATCGATGCCGGCATCTCGCGCCGTACCGCTTCGACGATCTCCAGCGGCAGGCGCATGCGCCCGGCCCGGTCGCCGCCGTATTCGTCATTGCGCGTGTTGGAGACCGGCGACAGAAACGAGGCGAGCAGATAGCCGTGCGCGGTGTGGATTTCGATGACGTCGAAACCGGCCTTGACCGCATTTCTCGCGGCGGCCGCCCAGGTGCCGACCATCGCCCTGCACTCGTCTGTCGTGAGCTGCCGCGGCGTCAGCCAGCCCTTGGCGACCGGCTCGCGTCGGTCCCACCGGTTGCCACGCTCTGGCGCCGGCCTTCGGTTTTCCGCGGTCAGCGGTCCCATGCCGTGCATCGCGCGTCTGCGAGGACGACTTGCGCCCGCCATGGGCGAGCTGAATGCCGATCGCGGTACCCTGGCGCTTCATGAAGGCGATCAGCGGCTTGAAGCTTTCGCACTTGTGCATCATTCCAGATGCCGAGGTCATGCTCGTTGATCAGGCCGACCTCCTCGACCGCCGTCGCCTCGACAAAGACGAGCCCGAAGCCGCCCAACGCGTAGCGGCCGAGATGCACGTTGTGAAAAGTGCCGCAAGTATTTCCGGGCTCGCCGCGATAGTGGACCATCGGCGGCACGACGAGCCGGTTCTTCAGCGTCAGGCCTCGAATCGTGAACGGCTGGAACAGCATTGGCCGTGCATCATCAGTGCTGTCGGTGACCAAGGCTAGCATTTCAATTTCCTGTTGGGTTGAGACCTTCTTACTTACCTCTCCCCGTTCTCCACGGGGCGAGGTTAAGAAGTCAGCGCCGCCTTGACCAGGCCGCTGGCTTTGCCGAAATCCATCTGGCCCGCGTATTTCGCCTTCAACACGCCGATCACCTTGCCCATGTCCTTCATCCCCGCCGCGCCGGTCTCGGCGATCGCAGCTGAGATCGCAGCCTTCACGTCGGCCTCCGACATCTGCTTCGGCAAATAGGCGGAGATGATCGCGATCTCCTCGCGCTCTTGCGCAGCGAGCTCGGCGCGGCCGCCCTTGTCATAGAGCTCCACGGATTCCTGACGCTGCTTGATCATCTTCTGGAATACGCCGAGCAAGTCGGCGTCGGACAGCGGCGGCTTGCCCTGCCCGCGCGCGTCGATATCGGCATTCTTGATGGTCGAATTGACCATGCGCAGCGTGGAGAGCTTTCGCTCGTCCTTGGCCTTCATGGCGTCCTTGACCGCATTGTTGATGTCGTCGCGCAGCATGGCCGGGTCCTTTATCTATCAAGGCACTGATCTATGCGGTTCGCAGCTCTGAAACAACTCACCACCTGAGCCATTCGACCAGCGCCTCCGCCGTCGCCTGCGGCTGTTCCGGCTGCGGCAGGTGGCCACAATTCGGCAGGATCACCAGTTTCGCGCCATGGATGCCGTCGGCCATCTCGACCGACAGCCTATTCGGGATGGTGTTGTCCTCATCGCCGGTCAGGACCAGCGTCAGGCATTTGATCCACGCCAGCACCGGCCGCGAGTTGGGCCTGGTGATGACCGCCTGCTGCTGACGGACGAACGCCTCTGCCCCGACATCCTCGCCCATGTCGTAGACGAGTTGCCGCAAAGCCGCATCGCCGCGCCGTGACGGATGCACAAAGCCTGGAAAGAGCTCGTCGAGCACGGCGCGATATTCGCCGGCGAGCGCGCGCGCCATCATACCCCGCCGCCGGGCGGTTGCTTCCGGCGTGTCGGGCCGCGCCTGGGTATTGATCAGCGCGAGTTTTGCCACCCGTTCCGGCGCCTGCCGCATGATCTCGAAGGCGATGTAGCCGCCCATCGAATGGCCGGCCAGCGCAAAGCGCGGCGGCGCCTCGGCCAAAATCCTCCGCGCCATCGCGCCGATATTGTCGTCGCGGATGTGGTTGGCCACCGTCACCGGCCCGAACCGCCACAGCGCCGGGATGACCGGCACATAGATGCGCGCCGAGCTGACGAGGCCCGGAACGAGCAGAATCGGCATCGCATTTTCCATGCTCGGCTCCTGATCGGGGTAGTCTTTTGACGGAAAATCGACCTCAAATTGTAACCGTACATTAAGACAGCAACACGGCCTGTCAAATATGCGGGAAACACATCTGAATCCGCATGTTTCGGCTTTGACGGCAGCGTCTGCGGCGAATATGTAAAGGGCTCATGACAACATCCGAAAACGACGCCGCCTGGCCGGACCACAAGCCGACCGCGCTGCTTGTGCTTGCCGATGGCACGGTGCTGGAAGGCTTTGGCCTCGGCGCCGAAGGCCACGCCGTCGGCGAGGTCTGCTTCAACACCGCGATGACCGGCTATGAGGAGATCCTCACCGATCCCTCCTATGCCGGCCAGCTCATCACCTTCACCTTCCCGCATATCGGCAATGTCGGCACCAACGACGAAGACATCGAGACGGTGAACATGGCGGCGACGCCGGGCGCGCGCGGCGTGATCCTGCGCTCTGGTATCACCGATCCCTCGAACTACCGCGCCTCGCGCCATCTCGACCAGTGGCTGAAGGCGCGCGGCATCATCGGCCTTTCCGGCATCGACACCCGCGCGCTGACCGCGATGATCCGCAGCAAAGGCATGCCCAATGCCGTGATCGCGCACGCGCAAAACGGCCAGTTCGACCTGCATGGCTTAAAGGAAGAAGCCCGCGAATGGCCGGGGCTCGAGGGTATGGACCTGGTGCCGATGGTCACCTCGGGCCAGCGCTTCACCTGGGACGAGACGCCATGGGCGTGGGACAAGGGCTTTGGCCGGCAAACCGCGCCGGAATTCAACGTGGTCGCCATCGACTACGGCATCAAGCGCAACATCCTCCGCCTGCTCGCAGGCTCCGGCTGCAAGATCACGGTGGTGCCGGCGACGACGTCGGCGGAAGACATTTTGACGATGAAGCCCGACGGCGTGTTTCTTTCCAACGGCCCGGGTGACCCCGCCGCGACCGGCAAATATGCGGTGCCGGTGATCAAGCAGGTGATCGCGTCGGGCATGCCGACGTTTGGGATTTGCCTCGGCCATCAGATGCTGGGCTTGGCGGTCGGCGCCAAGACAAAAAAGATGCGTCAGGGCCATCACGGCGCCAATCATCCGGTCAAGGACGAGACCACCGGCAAGGTGGAGATCACCTCCATGAACCACGGTTTTGCGGTGGATCAGGCGACCCTGCCGAAGGGCGCGACCCAGACCCATGTCTCGCTGTTCGACGGCTCCAATTGCGGCATCCAGCTCGAGGGCAAGCCGGTATTTTCCGTGCAGTACCACCCCGAGGCCTCGCCCGGGCCGCGCGACTCGCATTATCTGTTCAAGCGGTTCACCGATCTGATGCGGGCGAACAAGCGCGCTTAAGGCGCGCGCTCTCGGGCGTCATTGCTAGGGGCGCGGGCGACGGAGCAATCCGGTTGCGCGGCCCTTGGACTGCTTCGCGGAGCCGCCGTGACGGAATTGCTGGCACTACCGCGCCCTTTTTTGGTATGATGACCATCCTTGCATCAAGGAAACCGGCCCATGCACGACACCGCCCGCAGCACTGAATACGGCGTCACGCCGACGGAAGTCACGGCCCAGATGGCGGGGATCGATTTCGTCCGCGCCATGTTCGAGCGCCGGCTGCCGGAGCCGCCGATCATGCAGACCATCGAACCCTTTGATTGCAGCGCCGAGCCGGGCGTGGTGGTGATCCACAGCATTCCGGGCTTCCGGCATTACAATCCGATCGGATCGGTGCATGGCGGCTACGCCGCGATCCTGATGGATTCGGCGATGGGACTTGCGATCCACAGCACGTTGCCGGCGGGAAGCGGCTACACCACGCTCGAGTTCAAGATTTCCTTCATCAAGGGCATGAGCAAGGACAGCGGCACCGTCCGCACCGAAGGCCGCACGCTCAGCGTCGGCCGCCGCGCGGCGACCGCCGAGGCGCGCATTACCGACGCCAAGGGCCGCCTGCTCGCGCACGCCACCACGACCTGCCTGGTTTTCGAGATGGCAAAGGGAACATGAGCCGCTGACGGCGGTTTGATCCATGTGCATAACGTAACAAGCACGCGGGAAAGCATCATGTCAGTCGTCAGCGCCGATCTCGAACCCCTCTCCTTCGTCTTTGCCGACGACGGGCTCGTTCCCAACAACCCGATGCCGTTTCTGGTCTACAAGCGCGCGATCGATGTCGACAACGATCAGCCTGAGAAAACCATCGAAGGCTTGTTCGGCGCCAATGGCTGGGGCGCGATGTGGCGCAATGGCGTCTACGATTACCTGCACTACCACGCCACCGTGCATGAAGCGCTCGGCGTCGCGCGCGGCAACGCGATCGTGCGGTTTGGCGGCGACGGCGGCACGGAAATCGCCATCGCCGCCGGCGATATCGCGGTCCTTCCCGCCGGCACCGGGCATCAATGCCTGTCGTCAAGCCGCGATTTTTCCGTGGTCGGCGCCTATCCGCCCGGACCGAAAATGCAGATTACGCGGCTGACGGCGGAAAATTATCGCAAGGCGCTGCAGACGATACCAAAAGTCGAGCTGCCGAAGACCGACCCGGTGATGGGCGAGGACGGACCGTTGCTGCGGCTCTGGAATCGCAGGGTGGCGTGAGGAAGCCGCGCAGGATCGGCAAGGCCAACGAGCAGCGCGATCGCACGCCCGGTGGATCGGGGGGTCTCTCACGGCGCAGGCAGCGGCGAAGACCGGGGTGGGCCCGACAGCGATGGTCGCCGTCGAGCAACGCTTCCTAAAGGATCAGCGCATCATCACTGATGATTTGGCTCAATCCATCCTGCCCTTCGGCGTGCGGGCCTCGCTGTGGTTGATACGGTCTGCGGCGGCGCGGGATTGGATCGTCCGGTCGACCGAGAAGAGCTTTCCCGGCCTCTGGGCGGGCATGATGTGCCGCAAGCGCTACATCGACGAGAAGCTGATCGAGTCCGTCGCCAGCATCGATGCGGTGGTCAATCTTGGCGCGGGCTTCGACACCAGGGTCTATCGGCTGCCGGCTGTCGCGAAGGTGCCGGCGTGGGAGGTCGATCAGGCGGAGAATATCGATCCGAAGCGGAGCCGGCTGCGGAAGCTGTTCGGAGCAGTCCCGCCTCACGTCACGCTGGTGTCGATCGACTTCGACCGGGAGCAGCTCGCGACCGCGCTCGCGTCGGCCGGCTACACCGCGAGCAAGCGGACGTTCTTCATCTGGGAGGCTGTCTCGCAGTACCTCACCGAGACCGGCATCAGGACAACGTTCGATTTCCTCGCGAGCACCGCACGGGGCAGCTGCCTTGCCTTCACCTACGTTCGCAAGGATTTCCTCGACGGCCAAAACCTGTACGGCCAGCAGCGCCTTTACGATAGGTACGTCGCCAAGGACAAGATCTGGGTCTTCGGTATCGATCCGGAAGGCGTCGAGAATTTCCTCAAACCTTACGGCTGGCGCGTGGTCGAACATTTGGGTTATGAGGCGCTCGCGGAACGATATGTGAGACCGACCGGCCGGGTGCTTGCCTCAACGCCGATCGAGCGGATGGTCTACGCCGAGAAGGTCTAGCCACACGCTTGACGCATCGATACAGCGCCTGATCACAAAGGTTCCCGACAGCAGCCCCAACCACCCGTTTGAGTTTAATAATGACCATCGCCTCGGTTTGTGCTAGAAATTTTCTTCTAGAGGGCCCCGCATGACAGGCAGCCGAAGAGGCCCTTCAAGCGACGTCAATCAGTCCGCCTAATCGCATCTACTTCATCGATCCTGTTTCCAGTCTGCAGACGCCATGCGGCGTTTTATGCAGCAGGTTAGCGCACGTTTCTACAGGCGCTCGCATGAGCGATGGGATATCGGACGACAGACGCATCCACAAATCAAAAAGCCGCAAATGACAATGCACACATCAGAAGAGGAGGGTTCGACATGTTCCGGGAAATCCTGAAGCTGACATTGTGTCTCTGCCTTGGTGCGGCGGCTGCGCCCGCGGCGCCGGCCCAGGCGGCGCCGGATCACCGAGCAGGAGGCGCACGCGATCGCGGTGGACGCCTACGTCTATTTCTACTCCCTGCATGTCGATGGACGTGTCCGCGAAAGCAATTCACGAACGTTGAACCGGGCAAGGAACTCTTCAAAGGTCCGATGAACACGTTCGTCAACGTGCCCGAATACCCGCCGGCAAATTTCAAAGGCTGTCGTGCGTCCAACTTCGACACGCTATATTCCGGTCTCATGGCTCGACATGACCAAGGAGCCTGTCGTCATCTCGGTTCCGGACACCAACGGACGTTACTATCTGCTGCCGATGCTCGACATGTGGACGGATGTGTTCGCGTCGCCGGGCTGGCGAACGACGGGCACCAGGGCCGGGACCTTCCTGGTGACGCCCCCTGGCTGGAGGCCGGATTTGCGCGACAGGTTCGCCGACGAGTTCAAGCTTCCAAAGGACACGCAGCGGATCGAAGCGCCGACGCCCTATGTCTGGGTGATCGGCCGCACCAAGACCGACGGCCCGGCGGACTACGATGCGGTCCACAAGATCCAGGCTGGCTACAAGGTCACCCTGCTTTCCGATTTCGGCAAAACGCCCAAACCGGTCGAATTCAAGACCGATCCGAGCGTCGACATGAAGACGCCGCCGAAAATCCAGGTCGATACCATGACGGCCGGCGTCTATTTCGCCTATGCGGCCGAGTTGCTCAAGCTTCACCCGCCTCATATCACCGATGAGCCGATCATCGCGCAGATGAAGAAAATCGGGATCGAGCCCGGCAAGAGCTTTGACATCGGCAAGCTCGATCCCGTCCGTGCAGCGAGCGCTGGAGACCGCGCCGCAGGACGGGCAGAAGCTGATGGCCTGGAAGGTGCCGACGCTGGCGCGGGTTGCCAACGGCTGGTCGATGAACACCGACACGATGGGTGTCTACGGCAACTACTATCTGAAGCGGGCGATTGTCTCGCAAGTGGGGCTCGGCGCGAACCTGCCGGAGGACGCCATCTATCCGCTCAATCTCGGCGATGAGTCCGGCAAGCCGCTCGATGGCGCCAACAAGTACACCATCACATTTGCGAAGGGTGCGACGCCGCCGGTCAACGCCTTCTGGTCGATCACCCTTTACGATCCGGAAGGATTCCAGGTCGGCAACGCCCTGAACCGCTTCGCCGTCACCAGCTGGATGCCGTTCAAATACAACGCGCGACGGTTCGCTCGATCTTTATTTCCAGAACGAGAGCCCGGGCAAGGACAAGGAAGCCAACTGGCTTCCGGCGCCGAAGGGAGCCTTCAATCTGACCATGCGCCTCTACAGTCCGAAGTCGGAGGCGCTGACCGGAAAATGGAATCCGCCGCCGATCGTGAAGACGCAGGCAACGGTAGGGTTGTCGGCTCAGTAGGATTGGCGGGCGTCTCTTCCTCTCTCCTTGTGGGAGAAGGTGACCGAAGTGTATCATCGAGCGGTGCTTGGCGCTCGACCCGTTGGCGAAGGCACCCTCGCCCATAGGGGAAGAGGGTCTACTCCCTACGCCGCGTTGCTGCCTTCCTGGCGGCTTGCCTCGAACAGGAACCAGGTGCGCCGCTCGGTTTCGTCGATGAAGGTCTCGAGCAATCCCGCGGTGCCGGAATCCTCGTGTTCGTCGCAGAGCTTGTGGGCTTTGCGCATCGCAGCCGCCATGTGCTTGTTGTCTTCCATCAATTCGCGCAGCATCTCGCGCGGCGGCACGTAATCCTCGTTGTTGTCCTGGATGGTCTGCAATTTCGCGATCTGACCGATCGAGCGCACCGTAGTGCCGCCGAGCTTGCGCACCCGTTCGGCGAGCTGGTCGGTGGTCGCGAAGATCGCATCCGACTGCTCGTCGAGCATCAGATGATAGTCGTGGAAATGCCGGCCGCTGACGTGCCAGTGGAAGTTCTTGGTCTTCACATAGAGCGCGAAGGCGTCGGCCAGCAGCATGTTGAGCGAGGCCGAAATCTTGTCTACCGCGGCGGGCGGCAGGTCGGTTGGGCGTATCGAGATCGGGGGATACTTTGTCGGATCTTGTTTTGCTCACGAGGGACCTTCCTGTTAGGAAACGGACGTTGATGGCGTTGGACAGCGGCCCCCGGACCGTCTAACGCATCATGCAGGAGCCGGTTCCTCCGCTGGAACCCCCTTTTGCCGGACCCCTTGAGACCATGGACGACTGGATCGATTATTACGATTCCACGCACACGATTTACGCGAGCAAGCTGCATCGCGACCTTCACTTTCAGGTCATCGCGCGGGACATCATCGGCTACATCACCTCGGCGGACGCCGTGGTGCTCGACTACGCCTGCGGCGAAGCGCTTTCCGCAGGCAAAGTTGCGGAGGCCTGCGGCAAGCTGTACCTCGCCGAGCCCGCGCCGGGCGTGCGCGGCCGGCTGATCGCCCGCTTTGCCCCGAACATGAAAATCAGGGTGCGTTCGCTGGATGACCTGCGGAAGATGCAGGAGAAATCGGTCGATCTCACGATCATGAATTCGGTCGTTCAATACATGACGCCGGACGAACTTGACGCAGCACTCGCCGTGATTCGCCGGCTGCTAAAACCCTCCGGCCGGCTGATCCTGGGCGATATCCTGCGCCCCGAGGTCGGCATGTTGCGCGACGTGACCGCGCTGTTGCGCTTTGCGGCGAAGAACGGCTTCCTGAGGGACGCGCTGATCGGCCTGATATCGACGGCGCTGTCGGACTACCGGCAATTGCGTTCGCGGGTGGGCCTGCAGCGTTATAGCGAAGCGGAAATTGTCGCCAAGCTCGCGCGCGCCGGACTAACCGCTTCGCGCGCGCATTCCAATATCGGGCATAATCCGTGGCGCATGACCTTTGTGGCGCGGCACGCCTTGCGTCCAAGGCCATTAGTTAGGGTTAACCGACGCGAAGGGTGGCCCGCGTTCGCCGGATCGGCAATGATCGCCCCGGCCCGGTGGCGGAAGTGTCAACGCGGGAGCAGTGCATCGCTCTTTATCCTGGTTCAAGTCCAGGCCGGGTCTCCAGCCTTCGCGGCTACGCTGCTTCGGCTGGGCAGGCCAGCCACGCCGAAGGCGGCTTGCCGCGCCGAAGCTCGAAGAGCGTAGGCGGGGCCCAAAATGCCGGTTGATGGGGCCTCTAAAACCCTTTCGCGACTGTGGAATCTGGTCTAAAGACCACCCGCGCGCGAGGCTAACTATCGCGCAAGCGCATGATCCGCCAAAGTGTGAGCGGTTTGGCGCGAAGATCATGCGCTCCAGCTTTGAATTGGGAGCGCGATCGGACGCAAAACCGGTGCCCACTTTTGCTGATCGCGCTCCTACTCAAGGGACGCGCGGCATGCGCGCCCTTTTTTTGTGCCGATTTTTTACCCGTGAGACTTGATGCCCAAAAGAACCGACATCTCCACCATCCTGATCATCGGCGCCGGTCCGATCGTGATCGGCCAGGCCTGCGAATTCGATTATTCCGGCACGCAAGCGGTCAAGACGTTGAAGGAAGAGGGTTATCGCATCGTCCTCGTCAATTCCAATCCGGCGACCATCATGACCGATCCGGAATTGGCTGACGCCACCTATATCGAGCCGATCACGCCGGAGATCGTTGCCAAGATCATCGAGAAAGAGCGTTACGTCATTCCCGGCGGCTTTGCGCTGTTGCCGACCATGGGCGGGCAGACCGCGCTCAATTGCGCGCTGTCACTGCGCCGGCAGGGCACGCTCAAGAAATTCGACATCGAGATGATCGGCGCTACCGCGGATGCCATCGACAAGGCGGAAGATCGCGGCCGCTTCCGCGAGGCCATGACCCGGATCGGCCTGGAAACCCCGCGCTCGACCCAGACCAAGAACCTGCCCGACGCGCTGCGCGCGCTCGACGACATCGGGCTGCCCGCGATCATCCGCCCCTCCTTCACCATGGGCGGCACCGGCGGCGGCATCGCCTACACCAAGGCCGAGTTCATCGAGATCGTCGAACGCGGCATCGATGCCTCGCCGACCGACGAGGTGCTGATCGAGGAAAGCGTGTTGGGGTGGAAAGAGTTCGAGATGGAGGTGGTGCGCGACAAGAAAGACAATTGCATCATCGTCTGCTCGATCGAGAACCTCGATCCGATGGGCGTGCACACCGGCGATTCCATCACGGTGGCGCCGGCGCTGACGCTGACCGATAAAGAGTACCAGATCATGCGCGACGCCTCGCTCGCGGTGCTGCGCGAGATCGGGGTGGAGACCGGCGGCTCCAACGTGCAATTCGGCGTCAACCCGGCCGACGGGCGCATGGTCGTGATCGAAATGAATCCCCGGGTGTCGCGGTCTTCCGCGCTCGCCTCCAAGGCCACCGGCTTTCCGATCGCCAAAGTCGCCGCCAAGCTCGCGGTCGGCTATACGCTGGACGAGATCGCAAACGACATCACCGGCGGCGCGACACCGGCCTCGTTCGAGCCGACTATCGATTACGTCGTGACCAAAATTCCGCGCTTTGCGTTCGAGAAATTTCCCGGCGCTTCCACCACGCTGACCACGTCGATGAAATCGGTCGGCGAAGTGATGGCGATCGGGCGCACGTTCCAGGAGAGCCTGCAGAAGGCGCTGCGCGGGCTGGAGACCGGCTTGACCGGGCTTGATGAGATCGAGATCGAGGGGCTGGGCCGCGGCGACGACAAAAATGCGATCCGCGCAGCGCTGGGCACGCCGACGCCCGATCGTCTGCTGCAGGTCGCCCAAGCGATGCGGCTCGGCTGGTCGAATGAGGAGATCTTCACCTCCTGCAAGATCGATCCGTGGTTCCTCGGCGAGATGCGCGGCATCGTCGAGATGGAAAACAAGGTCCGCAAGAACGGCCTGCCGCAAAACGCGTTCGGCATGCGGACCTTGAAGGCGATGGGCTTTTCCGACGCGCGGCTTGCGGTGCTTTCCGAGACGATGGAAGCCGAGGTCACGGCCAAACGTCACGCGCTCGACGTCCGCCCGGTGTTCAAGCGCATCGACACTTGCGCCGCCGAGTTCGCTTCGCCCACGGCGTACATGTATTCGACCTATGAGGCGCCGTTTGCCGGCGCTCCGGCCGACGAGAGCGCGCCGTCGGACAAGAAGAAGGTCATCATCCTCGGCGGCGGGCCGAACCGGATCGGACAGGGCATCGAATTCGATTATTGCTGCTGCCATGCCTGCTTCGCGCTGCATGACGTCGGCTACGAGACCATCATGATCAACTGCAATCCCGAGACCGTGTCGACCGATTACGACACCGCCGACCGGTTGTATTTCGAGCCGCTGACATCGGAAGACGTGCTCGAGATCATCGCGACCGAGCGCAAGAACGGCACGCTGCTTGGCGTGATCGTGCAGTTCGGCGGCCAGACGCCCCTCAAACTCGCCCATCCGCTGGAGGCCGCCGACGTGCCGATCCTCGGCACTTCGCCCGACGCGATTGATCTCGCCGAAGACCGCGACCGCTTCAAGCGCATCCTCGACAAGCTGCATTTGAAGCAGCCGAAAAACGGCATCGCCTACTCGGTCGAGCAGGCGCGGCTGGTGGCTGCTGATCTCGGCCTGCCCTTGGTGGTGCGCCCGTCCTACGTGCTCGGCGGCCGCGCCATGCAGATCATCCGCGAGGACAACCAGCTTTCGGATTATTTGCTCGGCACGTTGCCGGAGCTGGTGCCCGCCGACGTCAAGGCGCGCTATCCGAACGACAAGACCGGGCAGATCAATACCGTGCTCGGCAAGAATCCGCTGTTGTTCGACCGCTATCTGTCCGACGCCACCGAGATCGACGTCGATTGCCTTTGCGACGGCAAGGACACCTTCATCGTCGGCATCATGGAGCATATCGAGGAAGCCGGCATCCACTCCGGCGACTCCGCCTGTTCGCTGCCGCCGCATTCGCTCGATGCTGTGATGATCGCCGAGCTCGAGCGGCAAACCCGCGACCTCGCGCTCGGCCTCGAAGTGGTCGGCCTGATGAACGTACAATACGCCATCAAGGACGGCGAGATCCACGTGCTCGAGGTCAACCCCCGGGCCTCGCGCACCGTGCCGTTTGTCGCGAAAGTGATCGGCGTCCCCGTGGCCAAGATCGCGGCACGAATCATGGCCGGCGAAAAACTCGCCGATTTCGGTCTCAAGAAGCGCAAGCTCGGCCATGTCGGGGTCAAGGAATTGGTGTTCCCGTTCGCGCGTTTCCCGGGCGTCGATACCGTGCTCGGTCCGGAAATGCGCTCGACCGGCGAAGTGATGGGGATCGACCGCTCGTTCGAAGTGGCGTTCGCCAAGAGCCAGCTCGGCGGCGGCACCCGTGTGCCGCGCAAAGGCACGGTGTTCGTCTCGGTGCGCGAGATCGACAAGACCCGAATCACCGACGCGGTGCGGCTGTTGTTCTCGCTCGGCTTCAAGGTGATGGCGACCTCGGGCACCCAGCGCTTCCTCGCCGACAACGGCGTGCCCACCGAAAAGGTAAACAAGGTGCTGGAGGGGCGGCCGCACATTGTCGACGCCATCACCAATGGCGATGTTCAGCTGGTCTTCAATACCACCGAGGGGCCGCAGGCCCTGGCCGACAGCCGTTCATTGAGGCGGGCTGCCCTCTTGCATAAAGTGCCATATTACACCACTCTTTCCGGAGCTGTGGCAGCCGCCCAGGGCATCCGCGCCTACCGGGACGGGGACCTTGAGGTCCGCACGCTGCAGAGTTATTTTTCCGAGAACTGATCGTTAGCGGGCCGATTGCGCCCGCTAAATGATTGGTAATAAGGCCAGTTGGCTGGAACTCACCGCCCGTATGGATGTTGAATCGGCCCTTTCGCGGGGCCGAAAATTAATAGGCTGACGGGCTGTGATTTCGAGCCGTGACAGCCTAATCTGGAAAGACGTTTCGTGCGCGCCGCCGCTTTGGCCCGCACGATTGAAGGACGGAAGATATGATGGAAAAGGTTCCGATGACCTCGCTCGGCTATGCCGCGCTCGAGGATGAATTGAAGAAGCGCCAGTCGGTGGACCGTCCGCGCATCATCGAGCACATCGCCGAAGCGCGCTCGCATGGCGACCTTTCGGAGAACGCGGAATATCACGCGGCGAAGGAAGAGCAGTCCCACAACGAGGGCCGCATCGCCGAGCTCGAGGACAAGCTGGCGCGCGCCGATGTGATCGATATCACCAAGCTCTCCGGCGACACCATCAAGTTCGGCGCCACCGTCACGCTGATCGACGAGGACACCGACAAGAAGGCGGTGTGGCAGCTCGTCGGTGAAGTCGAAGCCGATGCCAAGAAGGGCCGCATCTCCATCACCTCGCCGTTGGCGCGCGCGCTGATCGGCAAGAAGAAAGGCGCGACCGTGGAAGTGATGGCGCCCGGCGGCGCCAAGGCCTACGAGATCACCAAGGTCGAGTGGCGCTAGTACGACTCTCACATTGCTGAAAAGGCCGCCTGAACCGGCGGCCTTTTTTCTGCGCCACGCGAATTGCCGCCCGTGCGATCACCGCGATCTAACATCATCGTGAGACTTTGTGAGTTGGCGCCGCGGCCCGGTCCGTGTTGATGGTTATATTATATAATCAATCGACCAAATGGATCACCTTAAGATGAGTTGGCTCAGTTCCTCCGGCGCGCTGCCGCGCGCCGTCAGCGCTTTCAGCGTCCTCAGCATTCTGCGCATCTTCACCGGCCTCGAATTGCTGGAGCATGGCACCGGCAAAATTCTCGGCTTTCCGGTGGTGGCGAACTGGGCGCACGTTCAGATCGCCTCGCTGACCGGGCTGGGCGGGCTGATCGAACTGGTCGGCGGCATCCTGTTCACGATCGGACTGTTCACGCGGCCGGTTGCCTTCATCCTGTCGGGCTTCACCGCGGTCGCCTATTTCATGGCGCACGCCGGCAAGGGATTCTATCCGGTCCTGAACGGCGGCGAGCTCGCCGCGCTTTATTGCTTTGTTTTCCTCTATTTCGTGTTCGCCGGCGCCGGTCCATGGAGCGCCGACGCCCTGCTCGGCCGCAAATGATGATTTGACGGCGCACCAAAGACCGGCCCATCTTGCGCTCGCTTCCTTGGGACGGCGCAAGACGGACCGCACTCAAGGGCTCCGCATCCGGCACGACTTGAGAATGGGCCATGTTCCCGAGCGCGATTTGGACGCCCCGTATCCTCAGCATCTGGCGGATCGTCCTCGGCCTGATCCTGCTGCAATACGGATTGGCCAAGCTGGCCGGATGGCCGGCGGTCGAAATCTTCGAGAACCTGAAATGGTCTTCGCTGTTCGGCATCGCCGGGTTCTTCGAACTGATCGGCGGCACGCTTCTGATCCTCGGGCTGTTCACCCGGCCGGCGGCCTTTATCCTGTCAGGTGAAATGGCTTGCGCCTATTTCATCGAGCATTTCCCGCACAGCTTCTTTCCGGTCCAGAGCGAAGGCGACCTCGCCGTCGTGCTCTGTTTCAGCTTTTTGTATCTTTGCTTTGCCGGCGGTGGACCATGGAGCCTTGACGCGCTGCTGCGCCCTGCGGCGAAGTTTTAGCGCTCGCCGCAAGGGTCGCGATCGGCGTCAAAGCTCCTTGCCGATCAATCGGTCGACCGACCAGCGGCCGCCGCCCTTGAAGAAGATCGCGATGCACAGGAGCAACCAAAGCAGCGCGAACTCATAGCCGCGGTTGGTCCAGAAATATCCGAACTGCCATTGGAACAGGATGACGATGACCAGCATCTCGATCCCGATGATGGCGGCGGCGATCCGGGTGAAGAGTCCGATCGCGAGGCAGACAGCGGCGACCGATTCGGCAAAGTAGGTCAAATAGGCCAGCGCTTCCGCAAACGGCAGCCCTTTGGCGGCGATATTCGGAGCAAATTTCGCGATCGGCGTGTTCAGGATTTTTACAACCCCGTGCGGCACCAGGATCGCACCGGTAGCAAAGCGCATCAGCGCGTAGGAATAGGGCGAGAAGCGTTGGTAGACGCCTGCGAGACCGGGAAAAAAGAGTTTCGGTTGGTCGTCTGCCATTTCATTGTCCCCCGTCATTGTCCCCCGGTTTGCCTTGGGCTGTTTCATTTGTCTTGCTTCGGCAACGCAGCCTCTGCCCACAACACCGCCCGGCATGTTCTATTCCGCTGCCCGAGCGGTCCCCGCCGCGCGCCAAATTTTCGAACCAATGGCCGGCAAAAAAGTTAGCGGATCGGGGCATTGGGTGGAGAGCGCAATGAGCACGGACCGTCTTGCCACGAGATATCAGCCCTACCTGTTGAGCCTGTTCAGGTTCGTCACGGGTCTGCTTCTGTTCCAATATGGCGTTGCAAAAATCTTCAAATTTCCGCTCTTGCCGAATTTCGCCAATCCCCCGCCGCTGATCATGACCGCCGGCGCGCTTGAGCTCGTGCTGGGCGCGCTGTTGATGATCGGGCTGTTCACACGGGTATCTGCCTTCATCCTGTCGGGTGAAATGGCGTTCGCTTATTTCCTCGGCCATATGCTCAAGTCGGGCGAGCCGGTGCTTCATCCGCTCAACAATGGCGGAACCGCGGCGATCCTGTTCTGCTTTGCCTGCCTGTATCTCGCGACGGCCGGGGGCGGACCGATCGGCGTCGATGCGGCGACCGGCGACAGGAGCGGACAGGATCACTTCGACGAATTTGGCGTCGGCCACGGCGCGGAATAAGTTGGCCTTCAGCGCCGCGGCTTCGCCTCCAGCGGAACCGCGGCCTCGTATTTTGAATTGTGCAGCACCAGCGATGTCCGGACGTTGCGCACATGCGGCGCGCCGGTCAGATGGGTGACGAAATCCTGGAACGTCGCCATGTCGGGCGCGACGCATTTGAGAATGAAATCAACCTCGCCCGACAGCATCCAGCATTCCCGCACCAACGGCTCGGCGCGCACGAAATCCTCGAACGCGCGCAAATCGGCGTCCGCCTGGCTCGACAGATGCACCGAGGCAAACACCGTGACATCGAAGCCGAGCCGGCGCGGATCGAGCAGGCCGCGATAGCCCTGGATGTAACCTTCTTCTTCCAGTGTCCGCACCCGGCGCAGGCAGGGCGGCGGCGAAATGCCGACCCGCTTGGCGAGTTCCACATTGGTGATTCGGCCGTCGGCCTGGATCTCGCTCAGGATTTTGAGGTCGATCTCGTCAAGATTCTTCGACACGTGAATTAAGGTTCCAAGGCTGGCAAAGGTGTGCTGCGAATGACTGGCAACACTCTTAGCGCAGCCGAGCCGGCTTGCGCAATTTTATTGCGCGTGCACTGCGCCATTTCTACCAGTTGATGGGAAAAACCGCTGATATGGATTGCAATTCTTGCATGGCTCGCCAGATACCTTAGACTTTGATTTGACACTTTCAGCGCCGCCGCGATGCCTTTCCGGGCGCTTTCAGCTCAAGTCATGACCAAACTCCCTTAAGAAAGGGACCTGCTATGTCCGCGCCTATCCATGCCAGGGTCGTCATCATCGGGTCCGGCCCCGCCGGTTACACCGCGGCGATCTACGCGGCGCGGGCGATGCTGGAGCCGGTTTTGATCCAGGGCATCCAGCCCGGCGGGCAGCTCACCATCACCACCGACGTGGAGAATTATCCGGGCTTCGCCGACGTCATCCAGGGGCCCTGGCTGATGGAGCAGATGGAAAAGCAGGCGGCCCATGTCGGCACCAAGATCGTCACCGATCTCGTCACCAAGCTGGAACTTGCGCAACGGCCGTTCCGCCTGACCTGCGATAGCGGCGATGTCTATCTCGCCGAAACCGTGATTCTGGCCACCGGCGCGCAGGCGCGCTGGCTCGGCATCCCGTCGGAAGAGAAGTTCAAGGGCTTTGGTGTGTCGGCGTGCGCGACCTGCGACGGATTCTTCTATCGCGGCAAGGAGGTCGTGGTGGTCGGCGGCGGCAATACCGCGGTCGAGGAAGCGCTGTTCCTCACCAACTTCGCTTCCAAGGTGACGATCGTGCATCGCCGCGATCATTTCCGCGCCGAACGCATCTTGCAGGACCGCCTGTTCAAGAATCCCAAGATCAAGGTGGTCTGGGACGCAGCGATCGACGAAATCCGCGGCACCGATGACCCGAACAAAGTCACCCATGTCCGCCTGAAGAACGTCAAGACCGGTACCCTCACTGAACTCCCGGCGGATGGCGTCTTCATCGCGATCGGGCACGCGCCGGCGACCGAACTGGTGCGCGGCCAGGTCAAGCTGAAACCGTCCGGCTATGTCGAGGTGGCGCCGAATTCGACCGCGACCTCGGTGCCCGGCCTGTACGCGGCCGGCGACGTCGCCGATGAAACCTATCGCCAGGCGGTCACGGCCGCCGGGCTCGGCTGCATGGCGGCGCTGGAGGCCGAACGCTTCATCGCACTTCGCGCCAACGAACGCGCGGCGGCTGAATGATCATGAGCATTACTCGAACCCGCGACGGATTTACCGATATGGATTGGGACAAGCTGAAGGTGTTTCACGCCGCGGCGGAAGCGGGCAGCTTCACGCATGCCGGCGAACAGCTTGGACTGTCGCAATCGGCGGTGTCCCGCCAGGTCAGCGCGCTCGAACAGGAATTGTCGGTGTCGCTATTCCACCGCCACGCCCGCGGCCTGATCCTCACCGAGCAGGGCGACCTGTTGTTCCGCACCGCGCATGACGTGTTCATGCAGCTGCAGGCGGCACGCGCCAAATTGACCGACAGCCGCGAACGGCCGAGCGGCGATCTCAAGATCAACACCACTCCCGGAGTCGGCATCAACTGGCTGATCCCGCGGCTTGGCGAATTCACGGCGCTCTATCCGGAAATCCGGATTTCGCTGATCGTCAACGACGAGGAGCTCGATCTGTCGATGCGCGAGGCCGACGTCGCGATCCGCACCCGCAAGCCGACGCAGCCTGACCTTATTCAGCGCAAGCTGTTCGCGATGGGTTTTCACGCCTATTGCTCGCCTGAATACATCAAGCGCTTCGGCACGCCGCGCACCCTCGACGAACTCGACGCCCATCGCATCATCACGCTCGCCGACGGGCAGGTCGCGCCGCATTTGCAGAACCGCAACTGGCTGATCGAGGCCGGCCGCAACGGCTCAAGCCCGCGCGAGGCCTATTTCAAGGTCAACAATATCCTGGGGTTGGTGCGCGCGTGCCAGCAGGGCCTCGGGATCGCGGCGCTGCCGGACTATCTCGTAGAAGAAAACAATCGCCTGGTGCAGCTGTTTGGAGAATCGAATTCTATTCAGCTCGACACCTACTTCGTTTACCCCGAAGAGCTGAAGACGGTGGCGCGGGTGCAGGTATTCCGCGACTTCGTGGTGAGCAAGGCGCAGCGCTGGCCCTCGTGATTATCGTTCGATAAGCCCCCTCCCTCTCCGCATGACTGACATGCGGCTCGGACGGTTGCCGCACAGCGCTCGCGGGGACCATACTGTTTGGACGCTGAGCATTCGCGTTGCGCATTTGTCCCCCTCCTCCAGTGGCGCGGAAGTTCAGTAATCCTTCTTGGAAGGTGATTGTGTCGGCCTCACGTGGCCATACCTTAAGCCGGGCTCTGATGGGCCCGGCTTTTTTTCTGTGCGGCGGCGCCGTTGACAGCGCCGACGTCGTCCATCATCATCTGCCAATGATCACGAATTCGTGCGCGGCCGTCTCGAAAAAAGGTCCCCTCCTGGGGGCCTCGGATCGACGCGCGCGATAGATCTTCAAGCGACGTCGCGAGAATCCGAAAACCCCCGCCGCGAGGTGGGGTTTTTGTTTGTCCCGTCTCCGGCTCTTTCAACCACAAGGAGATGGACCATGACCGACCTTCGAACCACCGACCTTCGAACCCGATTGCAGGGCCTCTGGCTGCCGCTGGTGACGCCGTTTCGTGATGGCGAGCTCGACGAGCCCTCGCTGCGGCAGCTGGTCTGCCACTATGCGAGCGGTCCGCTCGACGGACTGATCCTCGCCGCCACCTCGGGTGAAGGCCTGACGCTTCGCTTAAACGAGCTCGAACGGCTGGTTGCGACCGTGCGCGACGAGCTCACCGATTGCGGCCGCGATCTGCCGATCTGCCTCGGGCTGTCGGGCGCTAGTACGGCCAGGATGTGCGAGGCGCTGGACGAGACCGCGGCATGGCCGATCGACGGCTATCTGATCTCGAGCCCGTATTATCTGCGGCCGTCGCAGCGCGGCCTGCTCGCGCATTTCCGCGCGCTCGCCGATCGCGCCGCCTTTCCGGTCGTGCTCTACAACATCCCCTATCGCAGCGCCGTTAATCTTGCGAACGAGACGCTGCTGGCGCTCGCCGAACACCCGAACATCGTCGGCTTGAAGGATTGCAGCGCCGACCGGGCGCAGTCGATCGATCTGTTGCGCAGGCGGCCCGCGGGGTTTCGCGTGCTGACCGGCGAGGATGCGCAATATTTCGAGGCGCTCGACGACGGTGCCGACGGCGCGATCCTGCTGTCGGCCCATATCGAGACCGATGCATTTGCCTCGGTGCGCACGCTTCTCAAGGACGGCCGGCGCGATGCTGCCTTGGCCTGCTGGCAAGGTGTCGCCGAGCTGACGCGGTTGTTGTTCACCGAGCCGAGCCCGGCGCCGGCGAAATATTGGCTGGCGCGATGTGGCTTCATCGACCGCGCCGAGGTCCGCTCTCCGATCGTCGAGGTCGGCGCGGAACTGGCCGCGCGCCTCGATCGGGAAATCGAACGGCGGGCAACATCTTCGCAAAAACTCCGCTTGGTTAATGCGCGGTGACCGCGATTGTTCAAATTAGCTTCAACGGGTGGCAGCAAGCTTAAATCTTGAGGCCTATTGAATCCCCGCCACAAAAAACAAACGGGGGGAGACAATGACCAATCAAGCCAACAAATCCGCGCTGGCCGAGAAGCTGCACGACTTTTTGATGCTGTCGTCGTTCGGCTTCTGGGCGGTGCTGCTCGGCTTCATGCCGGTGCTCGCCTATCATTCGCTGATGAGCTGAAAGCGATACGCGGATGCTGCCGTGGTTAATCCGCGGTAGCACCTGCGGTCAAATACGAGCGAAATCGCGACCGGCTTTTTAAAAGCTTTCGCGTATCAAAGTCCCCCATAACAACAAGAAACGCGGGGGCGTTTTATGAATACTCAAGACAATCTGGTCCCTGGACACCAGGGCTTTCCAGTTGCCGAACAACAGGGTTTTCGAATTCCTGAACAACAGGGCTTTACCACCGAGGACATCCTCTGGGCGGTCGGCATCTGGTCGGTGATCCTGTGCCTGTCGCCGGTCATCGTGTTCTACATGCTGATGGTGGCTTGATCCTTCGAGACGGCCGTGTTGCGGCCTCCTCAGTATGAGGCCCGAGATATATTCACAGCATAAAAAAACGCGCGGAAGCCGCGCGTTCTTTGGTCGAGCAGTGAACAGGCGGCGAAGTTACGCCGCCTGCTTGTGCATCGCGCCGCTCGCCGACACCGTGCCGCGGATCGCCTTTACCGAGCGTTCGATCGCAGCCCACAGCCGGCCGATCTCCGCCGCCGCGCGGCCTTCGGCATAATATTCGCGCGCGCCTTCGCCGTGGCCGAGCGCCATCAACAGGTCGGCGCGGTTGGTGATCTGGCCGCCCCACACCGGCGCGCGGAATTTGGCCAGCGCCTCGCGCGCGATGGTGACGATCGGGCTTTCGGCGTCGTCCCGGCGGGCCGGCGCGCCGTTGAGCACGACCGCATAGGGCTTGCGCGCCGCGCGGCAGGTCTGAATGGTTTCCTGCACCGCGTTGACGTCGAACACCCCCGGCCGCGCCGGAATGATCACCATGGTGGCGTTCTTGATGGCATCGTCCACGACCGCCGACATATTCGGCGGCGTGTCGATGAACACCCATTCGATGCCGTCGCGCTTGGCGGCGGCGACGATCCCGCTGACGGAATTGACCGCGGTCTTGATCGGCGGTTCGTTGGTGCCGCGCAGCTTGTGCCACAGGGTCAGCGACCCCTGCGGATCGGCATCGATAAGCAGACACGGCTTGGTTGCCTTGATGGACATGCGCAGCGAGATGAGCGGCCAGGGTACTTTTTCCCGAGCCGCCTTTACGCGATGCGAAAACAATGACGTTCATACCTTGGCCTCCAGATTGACCCCAGAAGACAAAAATGAATCAGCGCGCTGATTCGTGAAAGAAAAATTTACCGTAAATGTCGCGAGAAGCCCCTGATTTATCAGCAGCGTTGGCTTTTGAGTCACACCGTGCGCCGCAACACGGCGCGAAAATCGAGATTACTGCAGCATCATGGTAGAGATTGCGCGAATTGCCGCTGAGCCGGAATCCTGAGTTTGCAATTTTCAGCTTATCCGAGCATCCGTGGCGAACAGAGCTTTGTCCTGCAAACGCAAGGCAGCTGTCGCGAACAAAACGAGTCCGGTCCGCGGCAAGCTGCGAGCCCTCGAATCATCGAGCTTTCGAATCGACATGCCTTCGAATCAAGCAGCGCTCGCCGAATCAGACCGGGTGCAAAGCGGCGCTGAAGCGGCGGCCGCCCGCGCGAGGCGAGCGGCTGCACGCCTGATCGGCTCGCCTACTTCACATCATCCCAGCTTGCGCCGTTGAAGCGCTGCAGCTGCATGTAGGTCACCACGCGATAATCGGTCGGGCGAGGTGTTGATGCGGCTGTCCGGCAGCAGCAGGCCGACGCGGAAATCCCGCAAGTTCGCCGCCTGCTTCATGATGTTCTCGCGGGTGAGATTGTCGCCGCACTGCTTCAGCACCTGTTCCAGCGTCTGGGCGAAGCTGTAGCCGGCGGCGGTCAGGCTGTCGTTGAGGTCGGCGCGCGGGCATGTTGGCCTTCATCCACTCGGTCCAGGTCTTGACGTCGGGATCGTCGGCCCATTTGGGATCGGTGACGTCCTTCATGAAGCCCGCGCTCATGATGCCGACCGACTTGTCGAGCCCGGCCGGCTTGAAGGTGGCGCCGACCGAAGCCGCGCCGAGATGCAGATAGGTCTCCGGCTTCCATTTCAGGTCGGACATTTTCGAGATCGCCTGCGCCGCCTGCTTGGCATAGGTGAACAGGAACAGCGCGTCGGCGCCGGAGTTCTGCAGGATCACCATCTGGCTGTCGATGGTGGGATCGGTCGACTGAAAGTTCTGCGCGCTGACGATCATCTTGTCGGCGTCTTCGCCGAGGCCTTCCTTGAGGCCGTTCACGAGATCCTTGCCGAAATCGTCGTTCTGGTAGAGCACGCGCGACCTTCGGCTTCGGATTGTGGGCGAGCAGGTGCTTGGCATAGAACTTCGCCTCGTCGCGCAGATTGGGCTGCCAGCCCATGGTCCAGGGGAAATGCGCGGGGTCGTTCAGCGCCGAGGAGCCGGCGGCGACGAACAGTTGCGGCACGCCCTGTTTGTTCAGATAGGGCCGGATCGCCATGTTCAGCGGCGTGCCGAGCACGCCGAAGATCAGCGCGACCTCGTCGCCTTCCACCAGGCTGCGCACATTCTCCACCGCCTTGGGCGGCGAGTAGCCGTCATCGCGGCTGATGAAGGTGATCTTGCGGCCGTTGATGCCGCCCTTGGTGTCGTTCAGCCATTTGAAATAGGCGCGCTTCGACCTTGCCGAGCGTGCCATAGGCCGAAGCCGGCCCGCTATAGGCGATGGTCTGCCCGATCTTGATCTCGGTATCGCTGACGCCGGGACCGTATTGCTTCTGGGCCAGCGCCGGCTGCGCCGACAGTGCCGCGAGTGCGGCGCCGAGCAGCGCCGACCTTCCTGACGAACATTGGCTTCCTCCACGTTTTTTGTTGTGAAGGAAGTGTGAGTGAACGACCTGACATTGGTAAGGAAATGCGCCGCCTGTCTCAGCAGGTCTGCAATGCAGGCCAAAGCCGCAGCAAGTTACACCAAGATCAGCAGGTCCCTGGCGTTCACTGTTTTCGCGAAGTTGCCGGCCTGATGCTGAGAGGCATTCCCGCCCTGACCGCGGGCTCGGGCGCAGACGGTTTGAAATAAACCCGGCAGCCCGGCGTGAGCTGGTCTTTGTTCCTGATCATGCAGGCCGTGATGCGGTCGACGTCGGGAACATCCGCGCTGCAAAGTCGAAGCGCATCATCGGAGCAGGCTTGCTGCTGCTCGGGGGTGTAAGCCCGGCTTGCCGCAGGCCACATCGAAACTGAGAGCGCCGTTGCCAGCATTAGGCCGAGCTGGAAATTCCTGGGCCGGAAATTAGACATGAGTTCCCCCCCGAACGCATTGCTTTTGCAATTGTGGTTGAATGGCGGTGGATTCGCAAGGAGGGCCGCGTGGGCGGACCAACATTCTATCGTGGAGAGCACGGTGCTCCCAACGCAACTGGGCCGCCCGGCGTTGGCTTCCTCCATTTTTTTCGTTGTGGAGGAAGTGTCGGGGAAGCGACCTGCGTTAGCAAGCCGATGCGCTGCCGTACATGGCAGGCCGTGATGCGGTCGACATCGGGAATTTCCGAACTGCAGAGCCGGAACGCATCGCCGCTGCAGGCTGATTCCTCGTCCCGGCCGTAGGCCCAACTCGTGGTCGGTCGCGCGAAAAACGCGACTACTGTCGCGACCAACGGACCAAGCTGAAATGTTTCGGATCGAGCCGCCGACATGAATCCCCCCACCCCAGTATTATGCGGGATAGTGGGTGGAGGCTTTGGGAATAGCAAGCAAGCCTCAAACTCGCTGTGACCCAAATCGCGTCGGCCCGGCATCGATCATTTGAGGGAGTGGTACAGTTGGGTGGGCTCGAACCACCGACCTCCTGTTCCACAGACAGGCGCTCTAACCAACTGAGCTACAACTGCATCCTTGAAAGCGGGACCCCCCGAAAAAGGGGGTGCCGAACGGGCCGGAAACTAGGTGCAACGCCCTGGTTTGGCAAGGCCGGGAAGGCCCCAAACGTCAGCACGCAAGGGCCAGATTCAAACAAAAACCCGGACCGTTCGGCCCGGGCTCTGTTAGCGCGAAACGCAAAAACCCGTCAGGCGGCCGGCTTGTAGTATTTCGACGCGGTGGCCTTGATCGGCTCGACGGTTTCGGACGCGACCTTCTGGCCCAATTCGGCGAGCTCCTTGGCCTGGGCCGAGAGCGTCTCAAGCTGCTTGCGCGTCTGCGTGGTCCACAGCTCCAGCGCCTCCGACGGCGATTTCACGCTGAGCAGCTCCTGCGCAAAATCGAGCGAGGCGGTGGTGTTAGCTTTCATGAATTCCATCAGCTTGGCGGAGTAGGCGCTCATGCCTTTGCTGGCGCTGGTGAACACCGCCTCGATGGTGCCGTTGTGGGTTTCGGCGGCATCCTTGAACTTGGCGTAGTTGTCTCGGGCTTGCGAGACGCCTTTCTCGGCGAACGCGCGCATCTGCTCGGGAACTTCGAAGGGAATGATGGAGGCGGAGAAAGGGTCGGTGGGGTTGGCCATGCCTTGTGTCCTTCACGACTAGGGTGAATCCCGCACGCGCATGCCCGACGCCAGGATGCGGGGAACGTCAAACTGGTTCACGCAGTGGGGTGCCGATTGTCCGGCAGCGGACATAGACACCTACATCATGTCAATTTTGTGCAATGCAACGCGGGTCCGGCACATATTTGTCCGGCAAGCTCTGTGTTCCCTTTTTGCCGCCCGATTTCAGGCGCTGCAAGGCTGGATTTGCCTCAAAGGCTAGTTCTTCGGTTTCGCCGCATCCATGGTCGCGCGCGCGGCAATCTGGCTCATCTCGCTCGCCTGTTCCGCGAGCGAGCGCATCTGGGCCTGCACATATTCCGAGTGCAGCCGCATCACGTCGGCGAGACCCTTGGCGTGCAGCAGCGATTGCGCATAGTCGAGCGAGGCCTGCACGTTCTTCTCGGCATAGGCGATCGCCTTGGCATTGATGTCCTTGGCGCCGGCGGCAACGGTCGCACCGCGCTCCTCGATCGAGCCCGCGGCGGCTTGTGCACTGGCGAGGAATTTCTCAAACGCCTTGCGGGCCTGCTCGAAGCTCGCCTCCGCCATCGAACGCATTTCCTTCGGGATTTCGAAATGGTCACGGACTTGTTCGCTCATGGTCCCACTCCTCTTCTCGTTTGCTCCCCGATCAAACACTACCGGCAAAAGGCCTTCGCCGGTGTGACGCGGTATTCGCGGGGTTCCTTGATGGTGAACCCAAGATCGCGCCCCGCGCAACACTCCAACGCAAAGGCCGCAGGGATAGTTCAAGTTTGGTTCGGCGGGGTTAAGGTTATCGCGGCTTTGGAGAGCGCCCTTGCGCTCGACCCGTGGACCTGCCACCCCCCGCGGGCAATACTAACGGCTTGTTAAGGCTGTCATTGTTGACGAAACCGACATTGACGCCATCGTCGGGCAACAGCAGGCGAATTTGTGTCGCAAGCGCAATGAACCATTCGGAATTCCAGTTGCGAGGCCTTACCGATCCGCAGCTTTCCGTGCATGCGACAAGCGCGCTTCCGGCCTGGCTGTGGTCAACCGACGGCACGCGGATTCTCTGGGCCAATCCGGTCGGCGCCCGCCTGTTCGGCGCCGCCAACAGCTTGGGCCTCGCTTCCAAGAATTCGGGCCTGCGGATGCGCAGCGGCGCCAGGTCGTGCAACTCGCGGGCCGCCTGCCGCCGAATGGCGCGATCCGGCTGGAACGGCTGCGCGGCTTCGGTGCGCCGCTGGGCATGCTGATGACCTGCGGCTGCGGGCGGCTCGATCTAACCGATGGCGGCCATTTTTTCGATGACAGCAATGGCATCCTGATCATCGCCCACACGTCGGGCCCCACCATGCCGCTCGACGAGCGGCTGCAACGGCTGGTCGAGGGCTTCGATATCCCGATTGCTGCGTTCGCACGCGACGGCGTGTTGGTCGGCACCAGCGATGCCGCCCGCCCGCTGCTCGGCTTTCGCAATCTCACCGAAGTCGGCCTCGATGCCGCGCGCAGCGACGCGCTCGCCCAAGGCCGCGTCGAGGCGCCGATCGGAGGCGGCCAGATGCTGCTGCAGCGCGTCGGTCGTGGCGCCGATGTCGCGCTCGTTGCGCTGATCGTGCCCAACGCCACGCCGGCCTTACCCGTCCATCACGACCCACCGCCAGAAATTGAACAAGGAATTGAGCTAGTAATTGAGCTGGTCGACGAATTCGCCGAGCCACCGGCAGAGACTAGCCACGAAACGGCGCGCGAATCTGAGATACTTGACCCCGATGCAACACCGGAAACGGAGGGATCAGAGATCGACACGCCATCCCATGAACCCTCGCCTTTTATCGAAGCCGTAGCCGACGAGCCTGCCGCGCCAACGACGCGCGAAATCCCGTCGTGGCTTGAGGAGGCGTTGCAAAATCCGCGTCAGCTTCCGCTGCGCTTCATATGGCAGATCGATGCCGATGGCCGGTTCCGGCTCGGCGCAGGCGAATTCATCGATCTGATCGGCCCGCGCGCGGCCGCCGGCCTCAACAGGTCCTGGAACGAAATCGCCAAAACCTTCGCCCTCGATCCGGATGGCCGTGTCGCAAACGCGATTGCGCGCCGCGACAGCTGGAGCGGCATCACCGTGAGCTGGCCGGTCGATAGCGGCGACCGCTTGCCGGTCGAACTCGCAGGCCTGCCGGTGTCTGATCGGATGCGACAATTTGCCGGATACCGGGGCTTTGGCGTGTGCCGTGATCTCGACGGTCTAACGCGGCTCGCCGCGCTGCGGCGGTTCGAATTGTCCAGCAATTCCGCCGGCCCACAAAGACTTTCGGCCGACATCGTTCCCATTAATCTCGCGCAAGACTTCAGCCTTAGGGACGTGCCTGCCGCGAATTCGCCCGCAAAGCCTGATATGACTTGGCCCACAGCTTCCGAATTGTCAGCGCGGGCTACAGTTGAGAGTTCACCACCAACCGATCTGGAAAGACCCGTGGAAACGCCCCCCAATGTCGTTCCGTTTCGCCCGATCGGCGAACCGAAATCGCCGATCCTTACACAGGTAGAAAACAACGCTTTCGACGAGCTCGCCCGGCAATTGTCGGCGCGGCTCGAACGCGACGAGCCCGCACCGGCCGAGCCGCCGGGCGTGGTTCCCGAGGTAAGCGAAGCCCTGACCGAAGCTTTGGTCGAGCCGCCGGCTTCGCTGCCCGCGCCCAACCCGGTGAATGATCTGCGACCAGGCGATGCTCCGGTGGCCGAACATCGCTCAAGTGACCAGCCGGCAAGCGATCAACCGGCAAGTAATCAACCGGAATGGCTAGCGCCGCCCGAGCCGCCGGCGCGTGGCGAGACGCAGCGCGACCGGGCGCTGCTCGACCTGTTGCCGACCGGGATATTGATCTATCGGCTCGACCGGCTGCTCTATGCCAACCCGGCATTTTTCGAAGCGCATCGGCTACGCCAACCTGCATGCGCTGGAACAGGACGGCGGCCTGGACGCGCTCTATGTCGAACCCTGCGTTTCCACTGCCAGCAGCACCTCGGAAGCCGGCACGCCGGTGACGATTTCCGCGAGCCAGGAGATGAGCAAAGAAACGAACAGGCGAGCGAAGCGCAAGCAAATTCCGCGACCGACGCCCGCCTGTTCACGATCTCATGGGACGGTGATTCCGCGCTCGCCTTGATTTGCGGGCCGGCGCCGGTCATGGCGGAGGCGGCGAAAGCCGAGCCGGCCCTCGCGCCGGTGGTCGTCGGCCGCACCGAGGCCGAGGATCTCGCCGCCATTCTCGACACCACCGCCGAAGGCATCGTGATGTTCGACTCCCTTGGCGCGATCCACGCCTGCAATCGCAGCGCCGAGGCGCTGTTCGGCTACGACGGGCCCGAGTTCGCGCAGCGCCATCTTGCCGAGCTGTTCGCGCTGGAGAGCCAGCGCGTGGTGGTCGACTATCTCGCCGGCATCAAGGGAGAGCACGTCGCCAGCCTGCTCGATCACGGCCGTGACGTGCTCGCGCTCGAGCGCAACGGCGGCATCATCCCGCTGTCGATGACGATGGGACGGACCCGTCCCGGCGGGCCGAATTTCTTCGCGCTTTTTCGCGATCTGTCGCAAAGCAAGAAAGGCGACGGCGAGCCGCAATCCTCGCGCGGCGGCAGGCCGATCGCGCGGCCAATGCGAAAGCGGACATGCTGGCGCGGATCAGCCATGAGGTACGGACGCCGCTCAATGCCATCATCGGCTTTGCCGAAGTGATGATCGGCGAGCGGTTCGGCACGCTCGGCAACGAGCGCTACATCGAATACATGAAGGACATCCGCGCTTCCGGAGAACGCGTGATCGCCATCATCAACGATCTGCTCGAGCTGTCGCGGATCGAGACCGGCCAGATCAACCTCCCTTTGCGAGCCAGAACCTCAACGATCTGGTCGAGAGCTGCGTCACCGTGTTGCAGCCGCAGGCCAACCGTGAACGCATCATCATCCGCTCGTCGCTTTCCCATGCGCTGCCGCCGGTGGTGGCGGATGCCCGCGCGCTGCGCCAGATCACGCTGAACCTGATCGGCAACTCGATCCATCTGGCCAATTCCGGCGGCCAGGTGATCGTTTCGACCGCGCTGTCCGATCTCGGCGAAGTTGTCCTGAGGGTTCGCGATACCGGTCCCGGGCTCAACGACAATGAGGTCGCAGCGGCGCTGGAGCCGTTCCGCAACCAGCCGCCGTCGGAGCAGGCGTCCGACAATTCGCCGGTCAACCTGTCGCTGACGAAGGCGCTGGTCGAGGCCAACCGCGCGCAGTTCAACATCAAGACCGGGCCGAGCTCCGGCACGCTGATCGAAGTCGTGTTCTCGCACGCGCTGGCGCCTAGCTGAACTGCGCTCCTCAACGAGGTGAGCGGCAACAGTAACGACTGTTGCGTGTTTTGCTTTTCCACCATCGCTTATTGCGCCCAAGCGTCGGTGCCGGAAATTCCGCGGCCTTTGGTAGGCCATCCGAATATGAGTGCGCGCCAATCTGACCAATAAAACAATTGATTTGGGGTCGTTTGACGATAGCCTGACCTCTGATTCAACGTCAGAAGTTGACGGCCATGGGAAGCATCGTTCTTCTCGACCTGATAGGCGGTGTGGCGTTGCTGCTGTGGGGCCTGCACATGGTCCACAGCGGAATTCTGCGGGCCTTCGGTCCGGACCTTCGGTCGCTTCTTGGACGCGCCTTGAAGAATCGCCTCGCCGCATTCGCCGCAGGCATTGGTCTAACAGCCCTGCTACAAAGCAGCACCGCGACCGCTTTGATCACGAGCTCCTTTACGGCGGAAGGCCTGGTCAGTCTCGTTCCTGCCCTCGCGATCATGCTTGGCGCGAATGTGGGGACCACGCTGATCGTCCAGGTCCTGTCGTTCAATATCGCAGCCGTCGCCCCCGTTCTCTTTGTCCTTGGCCTCGTCGCCTTCCGCAGTGGGGCGCGCTCGCGCATCAAGGACATCGGTCGCGTTTTCATCGGCCTCGGTCTGATGCTGCTGGCACTGCACATTCTGCTGGATACGCTCGCACCCGCCGAAGATGCGCCTGCTGTGCGCGCGTTCATGAGCGCCATTACCGGCGACCCGGTGCTGTGCATTGTCCTCGCCGCAGTCGTCACCTGGGCAGCGCATTCAAGCGTCGCCACTGTTTTGCTGATCATGTCGCTAGCCTATGCGCACTTCGTCACGCCATTTGCTGCGCTGGCGCTCGTGCTCGGCGCCAATCTCGGCAGTGCGATCAATCCGGTGTTCGAAGGCGCCCGCCGCGACGACCCCGCAAGCTACCGTCTGCCGCTCGGCAATCTCCTCAATCGGTTGGTCGGCGTGCTGCTGGTCGCGCCATTCCTGCGTCCGATCACTGAGGCATTGCAAACATGGCAACCCGACCTCGCCAAGTTCACGGCTGAATTTCACGTCGCATTCAACGTAGCGACGGCGATTATCTTTGTCGGCTTGCTCGACGGCCTGGCGCGGCTGCTGAAAGACTTTCTTCCAAATCGAGTCCCGGGAGCCGACCCGTCACGGCCGCGTTATCTTGACGAAAGCGCGCTTGAAACTCCCTCCCTCGCTTTGGCAGACGCCGCGCGCGAAACCCTGCACATGGGCGATCACGTCGAGGTCATGCTCCGCAAGGTGATGGCCGCGATCATGACCAACGATCGCGCATTGGTCGACGAGGTGTCCCGGATGGACAACAGCGTCGACGACCTCAACGAGGCGATCAAGCTCTATGTAACGAAACTCACCCGTGGCAGTCTTGACGAGCGAGAAGGACACCGGGCCATGGAGATCATTTCCTTCGCCATCAATCTCGAACATATGGGCGATATCATCGACAAGAATTTGAGCGAACTCGCGACCAAAAAGATCAAACGGCAATTCCAGTTTTCACCAGAAGGCTCAGAAGAACTGTTCGCCTTCCACAAGCGAACGATCGATTCACTTCGGATCGCGTTCGGCGTTTTCATGTCGGGCGATGTCAATGAAGCGCGCAAACTTCTCGGGCAGAAAGCGGCCTTGCGCAATACCGAGCTCGCCGCCACCGAGCGTCATCTAGATCGCCTGCGCGAAGGCCGCCCCGAAACCATCGAGACCACCTCGCTTCATCTCGACGTGCTGCGCGACCTCAGGCGAATTCACTCGCATATCTGTTCGGTCGCCTATGCTGTGCTTGAAGCGGCAGGCGAACTCCCAAAATTGGTGAGGGCGGAGGCAAACCTGGACGCGCTCGCCGCGCCCGCAGCAAATGGGCAGGTCTAAGGGCGACCCCAACACGCCGACCCCCGCCGGCGTGCAATTCGACGTCAAGACCGGACCGCGCTCGGGCACGCTGATCGAAGTGGTGTTCTCGCACGCGCTGGCGAAGGCCTGACGGTGCCCTTCAGATCTTCGCGAGAATGGCCGTTTTCAGTTTCGCGATACGGGCCTCGTCGCGCTTGTAGAACGTCCATTGCTTGACGCGTTTCGCA
>CAVQNB010000013.1:0-115815 GCA_963713785.1 uncultured Alphaproteobacteria bacterium | reverse complement strand
GCAGCGCCGCCGGGTACTCGGCGCATTCCGACAGCCGCACCGATTTTCTTCGCCGCCAGCGGATGATCGGAGCGAACGATCGCGACCAGCCGCTGCGGAATGCTGGCGATGACGCGGAGCGTCGGCCACATCGCCGGGCGATAGATCAGCGCCAGATCGACGTCATAAGCCGCCAGCGCCGCCAGCGCCCGGTCATGATCCATCACCTTCAGGTCGAACGTCACCTTCGGATGCTGCTTCTGGAAGTTCGCGATCCGCGACGCCAGGAAATCAAGCGCCAGGGCCTGGCTGCAGGCAATCAGGACCGGACCCCTTCGCAGGCCGCGTAAATCCTCGACCTGCGATTTCATCCGCTCGGCATCGGCGATCTGGCTTCGCGCATAGCGCACGAACATCTCGCCCGCGGTGGTCAATTTGACGCCGCGCGGCCGACGCTCGAACAAGGGCGTTCCGACTTCGGCTTCGAGATCCTGAATGCGGCGGTTCATCGCCGAGGGCGTCAGGTTCAGACGCTCCGCGGCCTTTCGGATCGAGCCGAGTACGGGCGACCTCGACGACGTGGGTCAGCAATTTCAGATGTCGCATGGGATTTTCCAGTGAGGCCTTTTTCGCACCGCTCATAGTCGAAAGATAGCAGCAGATAAGTTCACTCAAAAGCAGCTAAGTTTCGGTTCAGCGGCGGTCGGATATGGCTGAGGCCACAGCCGGCCGGGAATTGCTCTCACAACCAACTGGAAAACTCCGATGATCGGACACCATGCGTTTCGTGGAATGCAGGCGCTTGCCCTCGGCCTCGCTGTAACCGTGAGCTCCGCGGTCGCAGCTCACGCGCAGACACCCATCAAACTCGTCCTGAACTGGAAATATGAGGGCCCGCAGGGCATGTTTTTCCTCGCCCAGGACCGCGGTTACTTCAAGCAGGAAGGCCTCGACGTCACCTTCGATCAGGGCAACGGCTCCGGCGCGGCGGTGCCGCAGGTTGCCAACGGCGCCTACGACATGGGGTTCGGCGACATCAATGCGCTGATCGAACTCGCGGCGAAGAAACCGGAAGACGCGCCGGTCGGCGTCTACATGCTCTATAACCGCCCGCCGTTTACCGTGGCCGTGAAGACCGACAGCCCGATCCATTCGCCGGCTGATTTTCCCGGACACAAGCTCGGCGGCTCGGCCAACGACGGCGCGCTGAAACTGTTCCCGGCGCTGTGCGCGACCACCAAGATCGACTGTTCCAAGGTCGAAATCGTCAACATGCAGCCCAGTCTGCGTGAACAGATGCTGATGCAGGGGCAGGTCGACGGCGTATTCGGCTACGTCAACACCATCCGTTTCAGCGCCAAGCTCATCGGCATCGATCCCGACAAGCAGCTGCGCTTCATCAAATATCGACGACTACGGCATGGACCTCTATTCCAACGCGATCATCGTCTCGCGGAAGTTCGTGAAAGAGCATCCTGAAGCGGTGAAGGGATTCCTCAAGGCGCTCAATCACGGCATCAAGGATGCGATCGCAGATCCCCAGGCCGCGATCGATGCCGTCGATCGCGCGCGAACCCCTGATCAAGCCGGTCGATCGAACGGGCGCGGCTCGATGCGACCCTGGCAGACGAGATGAGCCATCCCGAAATCGCAAAGATCGGCCTCGGCGACGTCAGCGACGATCGGATGGCGAAGGCGATCGACATCCTGGTCAAGGCCAAGGAATTGCCGCGCACGCCGGCGACCGCGGAAATCTTCGATCGCAGTTTCCTGCCGCCCGGCGAGCGAGCGGCCGACTTCGATCCGCGCCGGCCATGTGACGCGACCGACTCTTTCGGCTTTTCGTCCGCCGCCTTTCGACACAACACGGATAACAGTCATGAAACTTTCGCTTGAAGATCGTGTCGTGCTGATCACCGGCCCGGCCAAAGGCATGGGCGCCTCCATCACCCATGCCTTTGCCGCCGAGGCTGCAAGCTGGCGCTGATGGGCCGCGACACCGCAGCGATCGAGCCCGTCGCCGAGAAGTGAAAGCCCGCGGCGGCAAGGCGATCGTGATTCCCTGCGATCTCACCGACGCCAGGCAGTGCGAAGCCGCGGTCGAAGCCGCCAAGGCGCCTTCGGCGGCCGCATCGACATCCTCGTCAACGTCGCCGGCGGCTCGGGCCCGATCGGCAAGACCGGCGTGCAGACCACGCCGGAGGAATTCGACGAGATCGTCACCCTCAACATGAACGGATGCTTCCACACCATGCGCGCGGCGCTGCCGACCATGATCGCGCAGCGCTACGGCAAGGTCGTCAATGTCGGCGGCACCTTCGGCATGCGCGGGCGCGCCGGACGGGTGGCCTACTCGGCCTCGAAATGGGGCCTGCGCGGCATCACCAAGAGCTTTGCGCTGGAAGTCGGGCAATTCAACATCAACGTCAATTGCGTCGCGCCCGGAATGGTCGACGGTCCCGCGTTTCCGCGACAAGGTCTGCCGCGACATGGCGCAAAAGCTCGGCATCTCCGAAGCAGGAGGCCGCCGAACGCCACGCCGCCGACTACGCCATGAAGCGCGTCACGGTGGATGCCGACGTCGCCAACGCCTGCCTGTTCCTCGCCAGCGACGTGTCGCGCCAGATCACCGGCGTCGACCTGCCGGTCGACGGCGGCTGGGCGATGTTGTGAGCGGGAGACCATGACAATGTCCGAGACAGTCGATCTGGTCATCAACGGCGGCACCATCGTGTCGCCGGATGCGGAATATCGCGCCAGCATCGCCATCAAGGACGGCCTGATCCACGCGATCGGCGCGCCCGAGGCGATGCCGCCGGCCAGCGAAACGCTGGATGCGACGCGGCCTTCATATCCTGCCCGGCGCAATCGACGTCCACGTGCATTTTCGCGATCCCGGCTATCCGCAGAAGGAAGACTTCGCCAGCGGCACCGCCGCGGCGGCGTTCGGCGGCGTCACCACGGTGTTCGACATGCCGAACACGCTGCCGACCATTGCCACGCCGGAGGCGCTCGTCGACAAGCACAACATCGCAGCCGCCAAGGCCTATGTCGATTACGGCCTCTATGCCGTGCTCGGCGAAGACAGCATCGAACACGTCGCCGCGACTGATCGACGGCGGCATCATCGGCTTCAAGCTCTACATGGGAAACACGTTCGGCCGCATCCCCTCGCCGACCACCGGCGCGATGCTGGAGGCGTTCGAAGTGGTCGCACCGACCGGCAAACGCATCTCGCTGCACGCCGAAACCAACTCGATCATGGAGCGGCGGGAATCGCGGCTGCGCGCCGCCGGCCGCACCGAGCCGATCGCGCATCTGGCCGCGCGCCCGGCGGTCGTCGCCGTCGAGGCGGTGGCGCGCGCGGCGATCCTGGCGGAATGGACCGGCGCCCGCATCCACGTGCTGCATATCTCCTCGGCGGCCGAATTGCGGCCGCTCGCCGAAGCCAAGGCGCGCGGCGTCGAAATCACCGGCGAAACCTGCCCGCATTATCTGCTGCTGTCGAGAAGCGATTACGAAAAATTCGGCGGCGTCGTCCGGGTCAATCCGCCGGTGCGCGAAGCGCCGAACCGGCAGCCGCTGTGGGATGCGCTGATGGACGGCACGATCGACATCATCGCCACCGATCACGCGCCGCATACGCCGGAAGAAAAGACGCGCAACGACATCTGGACCGTCGATTGCGGATTTCCGGGGGTCGAAACCCAGATGCCGCTGATGCTGACCGAGATCAATCGCGGCCGCGCCACGCATTCAGGACTACGTGCGATGGAGCGCGGAGACTCCGGCGAAGATCTGGGGTCTCTATCCCCGCAAGGGGCACGCTGACGGTCGGCTCGGACGCCGACATCGCCATTGTCGATCTCAACCGCGAGCTGGACGATCGACGACGCCCTGATCCAGTCGCGCTCGAAGATCTCGCCGTGGCATGGCCGGCAAGGCCACGGCGCTGCCGATCCACACCATCGTGCGCGGCCGGTTCGTCATGAAGGACCGCGATCTTGCAGGAGCATGCGCGCGGCACCGGCCGCTCGGTTCATGCGATCCAGCAGATGCCGACGGCCACGCCGCGCAACACCGACGCCACGATGGCCGTCGATCACCTCCACGCAGAGAAGGCTAGGCCGATGAACGGATCGTCGAGCCAGCCGACGATGCCCGGGTCGGCAACGTCATCGATCTGGAAAAGGTCAGGGTCGACCTTCGGCGGCGACAAAAATCAGGTGACGGCGCTGGCGGAAACCTCGCTGCGCATCACCCATGGCGAATTCGTCGCACTGGTCGGCCCGTCCGGCTGCGGCAAGTCGACCATCCTGAAGCTGGTCGCGGGCACGCTCGACAGCCACGCAAGGCCACGTGTTCGTCGCCGGCCGCGAAGTCGGCGCCAATCAAGTGCGGATCGGCATGGCGTTCCAGAACCCGACCCTGCTGCCGTGGCTGAACATCCGCGACAACGTCATGCTGCCGCTCAAGATCGTGCCGCCGTTCAAGCAGGCATTTTCGCGCAAAGCGCAAAGTCCGAATACCGCGACCGCGTCGAGGCCTCGTTGGCGCGGGTCGGCCTCGCCGGCTTCGGCGACAAGTTTCCCTGGCAATTGTCCGGCGGCATGCAGCAGCGCGCCTCGCTGTGCCGCGCGCTGATCCATGATCCGACGCTGCTGCTGCTCGACGAGCCGTTTGGCGCGCTCGACCAGTTCACCCGCGAGGAACTGTGGGAAATCATGCAGAACCTCTGGATCGAAAAGCGGCCCACCGTGCTGCTGGTGACCCACGATCTCAAGGAGGCCGCCTATCTCGCCATCGCGGATCTGCGTGATGCAGGCGCGGCCCGGCCGCATCGTCGATGACAGCATGGTGCCGTTCGCGCGGCCCCGCACCATCGAGATGTCCTTCGAGCCGGAATTCGTCTCGCTCACGCAGCGGCTGCGCGAACGCATCGTCGGCCGCGCGCGCCATCCAGGAGATCGCGTCATGAACGAACCGTCGCGGCGCCGAATCCTGTCGATGACCTGCATCCTCGGCTTCTTCGTCGTCTGGGAGCTGCTGTGCCTCGCCTTCCATGTCTCCGACATCGTGCTGCCGCGGCCGAGCCAGATCCTGATCACGCTCTGGACCCGCTTTCCCGCGATCTGGCCGCACGCGCTGCAGACGCTGTATACGACGCTGGTCGGATTTGCGCCTCGGGCATCGTCATCGGCATTCTGCTCGGCATGCTGATCGGCTCCTCGCGCCTCGCCTACGACGTCGCCTATCCGATGCTGGTCGGATTCTCCTCGATTCCGAAAGTCGCCGTGGTGCCGATCTTCGTGCTGTGGTTCGGCGCCGGCACCGTGCCGGCGATGCTGACCGCCATGATCATGTGCATCTTTCCGATCGTCGTGAACGTCGCCACCGGGCTTGCCGCCACCGAGCCCGAGCTGCAGGACGTGATGAAGACGCTGCGCGCCACGAAGTTCGAGATCCTCTGGAATGTCGGCCTGCCGCGGACGATGCCGTATTTCTTCGCGTCGCTGAAAGTCGCCGCCACACTCGCCTTTGTCGGCACGGTGATTTCCGAGACCGTTGCCTCCAACCGCGGCATCGGCAATCTGATGATGATCGCAAGCTCCAGCTTCGACGTGCCGCTGGTGTTTGCCGGCCTGTTCATCCTTGCCGCGCTTGGCGTCGCGTCTCTACGTGGTCTTCTCGCTGATCGAGGGCCGCGTCACCGGCTGGGCGGTACGCAGCGACAATTTCGCGGCCGGCGGTTGAGGGACCCATCGTGATCGGCTCAAGACCCTCCGGCACCTCGCGCTATTCCGTAATGCTCATCGACCGCATCGATCACCGCAACGAATCGCTTAATCAAGGAGAACCCAGACCATGCGCCGACTTCTGTCAGCCCTCGCCACTCACGAGTTGTCTTGTCGTTGCTCTGGCGCCCGGTAACGCCGCGGCCGAGTCGGTCAAAATCAAGTTCACGCTGGATTGGAAGCTTCAGGGTATTCACGCCTGGTATTATTGGGCCAAGGCGAAAGGATATTTCACCGCGGAGAATCTCGATGTGACGATCGACCAGGGCGAAGGATCGGCCGCCACGGTGACGCGGGTCATGTCCGGCGCCTACGACGCCGGTTTCGGCGACATCAACGCGATCATCCAGAACGCTGCGGCGAAGCCCGGCGAAACGCCGGTCATGGTCTATATGATCTACAACAAGGCGCCCTTTGCGCTGCTGACCAAGATGGACGGTCCGATCAAGAGCGTAAAGGATCTGGAAGGCTCCAGGCTGGGTTCGCCGGCAGGTGGCGCGTCGTTCAAGCTGCTGCCGCTGCTGGCCAAACAAAATGGCATCGACTACGGCAAGATCAGCATCATGCAACTGTCGCCGAGCTTGCAGGAGCAGATGCTGCTTCAGGGACAGGTCGACTCGATCGCGGTCTTTACGGCGACGAGCTACATGAACCTGGTCTCGCTCAAGCTCGACCCCGACAAGGATTTTCGCTGGATGTATTATTCGGACCTCGGTCTTGATCTCTATTCCAACGGCATCATGGTGTCGCCGAAGCTCGCCAAGGAGCATCCCGACGCGGTCAAGGGGCTATTGCGCGCCATCAACCGGTCCTTGAGGGAAGCGGTTGAAAATCCCGATGCTGCAATTGAGCTTCTGGCGAGCGAAGAACCGCTGATCAAGAAGGACATCGAGCGGCGTCGCCTGCTGTACGTCTACAAGACCCTGATCGATACCCCGGAGACGCGCGAACTTGGCATCGGCGACGTCAGCGACGACAGGCTGAAATCCGCGATTTCGACGATCGCGACGTCGTTCGAGCTGCCGCGATTGCCAAATCCCGGCGACATTTTCGACCGTTCCTTCCTGCCGGCCAAGGCCGACCGCATTCCGCCCGCGATCGCCCCGTGAGCAACGAGCCATCACGCACCATCGCCTGCGCGCATGTCATCGGGACCGCGCGGCCGTTGGCGGGCGCCCAAGTCATCACGATCGCCGGCGATGCCTTTGCTTCGGTCGAGCCGACCTCGACGCCGTCGACGGACCGGTTGCTGGCGATGCCGGCGCTGGTCAACGCGCACGATCACGGACGGGCGATCAGGACCAGTTCGATCGGCGCCGATGCCAAGCCGCTTGAATCATGGCTGCACTATCTCGCGTTATTTCCATCGGTGGATCCCTATCTCGCCGCGGCCATGGCTTTTGCCAACAGCGCGCTCGGCGGCGCCGGCACGGTGATGGTCCACTATACCCGCGCGCAGGGACTGACCGATCTTCCGACCGAAGCCGCGGAAGTTGCGCGCGCTGCACGCGATGTCGGAGTTCGCGCAGGTTTTGCGGTATCGATGAAGGATCGCAATCCGCTGGTCTATGGCGGCTCCGAACCCCTGCTGGCCGCCCTCCCGCGGAAGCCCGATCCGAAATCGGGCAGCGTCTTGATCCGCAAGCCGCTGTCGCCGAGCGACTATATGGCGCTGGTCGATGACGTCGCCGCCGCGGCGGACAGACCGGGATTCAATGTTCAATATGGACCCAACGGCGTGCAATGGTGCAGCGACGAACTTCTGCAAGCCATCGCGCAGGCATCGCACCGCACCGGTCGCCGCGTCCATATGCACTTGCTGGAAACGAAATATCAGCGTCAATGGGCCGATGCCAGCCTATCCGGACGGCGTCGTGCGCATGCTCGACGACATCGGCCTGCTGTCGCCCCGATTGACGCTGGCCCATTGCGTATGGGCGACGTCGGAAGAACTGGAGTTGCTTGCCGAACGTGGTGTCACCATTGCCGTCAATACCAGCTCCAATCTTCACCTTCATTCCGGCATTGCTCCGCGTGACCATGATGAGGGAACGCGGCTGTTCAGTCGCGCTTGGGATCGACAGCAAGGCATTCGATGACGACGACGATGCGTTGCGCGAATTGAGGCTCTCCTACCTGTCTGCACGCTGGTACCGGATTTGACCGCACGACCACGCGCCAGCAGGCGATTCGAACGGCCGTAAGCAATGGCCGGTTTGCCGTAACCAACGTCAACGATGGCGGCCGGATCGAGGCCGGCTCCGCGGCCGACATGTTGTTGCTGGACTGGGCGGCGCTCGATGATGATGGCCTTCGAGAGGACCTCGAACCCATCAACATGCTGTTTTCGCGCGCTACCGCGCGGCACATTCGCGAGTTGATTGTTGGAGGCCGGACGATCGTCAAGGACGGACGCATATCGGGCGTCGATCTAGGCGCAATTCGTCACGAAATGCTGTCGCAGATGCGATCGGGCATGGCTGACAATGCAACATTCGTCTCCGCGTTGTCGGCGCTCGAAGAAGCCATCGCCCGCCACTATCTTCCAGAACCGCCTTGCTGCTGAATTCGGCTCTTCCACGTTTCGCCGCTCGCGGGCGCAGCCCGATCAATCGAGCTGTTGAGATCGTCGCCAAGCCCGCGGCAATTGACTTGCTTTATGCCGGAAATCGATCAGTGCGGCTTTGCGGGCTCGCCAACGACGACAAAGGGCGCCCAATATTTCGGGTCGGCCCATTCCGGATGTTGCGTGCTGCTTATCATCGCCAGCATTGATTTTTGCAGCGCCTCGGCGTGCGAGAGCCTTGGATCGGCGGCAAGCGCCGCGAATGTACCGGTCATCAACGCGACCGTACTGTCGGTCTCGACGACCCAGTTCGAGACCAGAAGTGAACGGCTTCCGGCGTAAAAGAATGCGCGCGCCAGACCTGACAGTGCTTCCGCGCCGGGCTTGTCGCCGGACGCGGTATTGCAGGCCGACAGCACGACCCATTCGGCGTTGAGCTTGAGTTGCGCCACTTCGCTCGCGGTCAAAAGACCGTCGTCGAGCTCCGTGGGTTGATCGGGCAGCGACAGCACCAGCGCCGGCTCGACATTGAGTTTGGCAAAATTCGCGACCTCGCCGGCGAGCAGTCCGTGGGTGGCGAAATAGACGATGCGATATTGGTCGAGTTTTGACTGCTTGACGCGGCGCTCGGTGGCGTCGCGGCCGACAATGACATCCGCCGGATTGGCGTGCACGTAAGCGGCGACCTTTGTCAGCTCTTCGGCCGTCTCCGGCAGCGCCGGCAGCGCGGTCTTCAGTGCCGTGACATTCGCCACCGTGCCCTGGATGCCGCGCGATGCCGTTACGCTGGCGGCAACGCGCAGAGTTCGGCTGCTCTGCGCTGAATACCGGGTCGGCGAAGCCGATCAACGGCTTCTCGGCCGCCGCGATGACGGATTTGCCGCGCAGAACTTTGAGGCTTTCCACCGAAGGCAGGATCGTGATCGCACGCTGTCGAACCAGCCAATCGACATTTTTGAGCTCCTTGCCTGCAGGATCCTGCGTGACCAGGACCTGCGGGGGCAGGCTGGTCAGCGCGCCGCTCAGCACCAGGTTGAGACGCGGTTTTGCCCGCAACACGTCCTCGACCGGGCCCAGCACCTTTTGATACAGCGCGAAGCTTGCCTTTGCATCGAACGGTTTTGAATTGGCGACATCGAGCAGCGCGCGCAGCGATGAAACTTGCTTCGATACTTCATCGGCCGTGACGCCAAGCTCCTTCCATTCCGCCTTGCTCCGGGTGATCGCCCAGACGTAGCTCCGGCCGCCGAGGGCGATCACGACAAGGGCTTCTTCCTCCGCCAACAGCGGCTGGATGTCCTTCACGGTCAAAGGCTGCGGCCGCGACAACGCCGCATAGTCTGGAAATTCGCGCGCGAATACACCGCCGAGCTCGTCCCGCTGTTTGGCGATGACACTGATGCGATCCCTGATCGACTGCTCGGCAACCGGATCGCGCTGCGACGGGGCGGCGCTGACGGCGGCGATAATCTGCTTGTCGAGACTCTTGGCCTCCGCCGCCAGGTCCTGATCCCGGCGCACAAGTTCGGCAAGGCGATCGCTGCCCGACGAAAGACGTACCGCGAGCGCCTTGAGCGCTTCGCCGGTCGAACTTTGGTTGGCGCGCTGCACCACATTGAGACCATCGTCAAGCGCCTCGTCGGCGTTGATGACACCTCCGGCCTGCGCGCCGAACAACGCCGGCAAGGCTGCTTCCGTCGTTGCGGACCCGTGGGCGATGCTTTCCCGGACCAGAGGCAACGCGTCGGCATAGCGGCGCTGTTCGTCATAAGTCAATGTCAGCTCATTCAGCGCCTGCACCGTATAGAGTGCATTGGGACCAAATGATTTTTCCGCGATCGCAAGTGACTGTTTATCGAACATCTCGGCCTCGGCGTAGCGGCCTTGCTTGCGGTAGAGCAATGCCAGGTCGTTCAAGGTTGGCGCAAGAGTGAAGTGATCTGGGCCGAACCATTTCACCTTGAGCGCCAATGCTTGCTGGTAGAGTTTCTCGGCATCGGCATAGTGGCCCTGGTCGCGATAAAGCGTCGCAACCGGCTCCAGCGCGGTGGCGAGATGCCATTCGGCCGACTGGTTTGCGCCGCCGCGGCGCACTGCATTTTTACTGATTGCGAGAGCGCGGTTGAACAGCAGCTCGGCTTCCTTGTCGCGGCCTGTTCGATGATAGTTCAGCGCCAGATTGTCCAGCTCGGTGGCAAGGTTCGGATCGTCCGGTTTGAGCGCACGGGTCATATAGGCCAGTGCACGCTCGCCGAGCGGTATGGCATCGGCATAGCGACCCTGTTCTGCATAGTGGACGGCCAGATTGTTGAGCGTTATCCCGATCAATCGGGGATTGCCCGATTTCTCCGCGATCGCGATCGCCCGCTTGTAGACCGGCTCGGCCTCGGCGTAGCGCCCGTCTAAGTCATAGGTTGCCCCCAACGAGGCCAAGATCTTCCCGACGCCCACGTGATCGGGTCCCAGCGCATTCTCCCAGATGGCAATCGCCCGCTTGTACAGCGGCACGGCTTCGGCGGTGCGGCTGAGAACACGGTAGTCTTCGGCGATGTCGAAAAGCGCATATCCGAGCCGCGGGTCGTCCGGCGCGACCGTTTGCTCGAAGGCGGCCAGCAGCTGCAGGCCTACCTGCAGCGCTTCGGCATGTCTTCCGGTGCGGCGCAGTTCGTTCCACCGCCTGTCCAATTCTGCAACGTCAGCCGGCTGCGCCCGCGCCGATGCCAGGGTGCAACAGGCGAGCGTCAGGCTCACAACGACAAGCAGGCAACACCGCTTCAAACATTTCATGGCGGCTTCTCCGAAGCGAACCGAAATCGACATCATTGATCCGTTGCAGCCTCAAGAGCGGAGCACTCGTTCATCCCGCCCCACTGAGCGCCTTCCTCAATAAACCCAAAAAACTGTCGCACCGCTTTACTTCGGCACCATTGGAGCGATCGGAGGTGCCGCGACCGGGTTCAGGTAGACTTCGCCGAGGAGGTTGGTATGTCCCATCGATAATTGTTTCCCATTCGTCTCTTCGTTCACCTGGGCTCGAACCCTGGTCATCGCTTGCTGGATCTCGACGCCGGGAGCAGCGATATTAGCAAGCAAGGCACGAGTAAACGGCCTGATCGAGCCTGCCGGGCCATCGGGCGCGATCTGCCCGGGACCGGTGGCGAACGCGATCAGCGTGCCTTCGTCGGATCTCATTTCGGCAAGGCCCAATTGCACGGAGACGCTGCGGGTGGCGGAGTTCGATTTGATTTTCGCGGCAAAGGGATTGTCGCGCGAGGCATCGAGAAACACCAGCTTGACCTTGGCGTCGCTCATGGTCTGGTCGAGCGTGAGGTCGACATTGATCGCAGCGCCGAGCTTGACGTCCATTTCCGATTTGAGGTCAGCGTCGGTCGGCAGCAGATAGTTGGTGCCGGTAACCGTGATGCCGTGACCGGCATAGAAAAATACCGCGATATCGGCGCCGTCGGCCTTCTTGCCGAATTCGAGCAGTTTCCCGGTCATTGCATCGCGCGTTAGATCGATTCCTTCCACAACTTCGAAGCCTATGCTTTTCAGCAGCCCGGCCATCGCCGTCGCAGAGATCGGTGCATTGGGCAGCCGCGGGACGTTTTTGTAGGTGCCGTTACCGACCACAAAGGCAACGCGTTGATCCGCCTTTGCGGAATTTGCCGTCACGAACATCGCGACCATCGAGAGAACAATGACCAATGCGCGCATGTTCCATCTTCCCCGTGCAGGAGCTTATGAGCGGGATAAATTACGAAGATTTCACATGCTGGATGTGACGTGGATCACTGCAAGGGCGTAGGAACATCTGCCGTACGGCGCCCTGGGTTAGCGATTGGGTCAGGCCAACAGAAAGTCCCCGCCAGAGCCTTCGTCATCAACCAGTTCGCGCGTAACTCTCCGGAAAACGTCGCATGACTAAGGTCACATACTCCAGCGCCCTGGAAACGGTATCCCTTTGCATCGGGCTGCATAGGAGCAAACGATGTGCCGGGCCGGACGTCTTCTATCATTTGTTGTTCTGCTGATGATTGCCGTGACGTCGCCAGCCCGCGCCGAAAATCGCGTCGCGCTCGTCATTGGCAACGCCAATTACCGGAATGTTCCGAGCCTTACCAATCCGGCGCGCGATGCCAAGCTAATGGCGAACACGCTCAAGACCCTTGGTTTCAAGCTGGTTGGGGATGAGGCCCAAATCGACCTCGACAAGGCAGGCCTTGATAGTGCGGTGCGCAGCTTTGGCAGCCAATTGCAGGGGGCCGACGTCGGATTATTTTACTATGCCGGTCACGGACTGCAGGTGCGCGGCGCAAACTACCTTGTGCCGGTCGGCGCTAATCCGGTACGCGAAGCCGACTTCGATTTCGAACTCGAAGACGTGGCGTTGGTATTGCGCCAGATGGAGGCTTCAGGCACTCGGCTCAATCTCGTGATGCTCGACGCCTGCCGCAACAATCCGTTCGGCGGGCGCGGCTTGCGAGCGATCGATTCCGGCCTTGCACAGATGCGGGCGCCGGAAGGCACGCTCATTTCCTTTGCGACCCAACCGGGCAACGTTGCGCAGGACGGCGCCAACGGCAATAGCCCCTACAGCAAGGCGCTTGCACAGACGCTGCTCCGTCCCGGGCTCGGTGTGTTTGACGCTTTTAACGAAGTCGGCCTGACGGTGAAGAAAGCGACCGGCGGCGAGCAGCAACCGTGGCTGTCATCCTCGCCGATTGACGGCAGCTTTTATTTCGCGGGTTCACCAAAAGCGGACGAGGCGCGTCCCACTCCAGCAATGGTGGTGCAAAGTGATTCGCCGACTCCGACCAAGGTCGCGGCGATCTCGCCAGTCCAGATCGTGCTGCCGCCATCGTCAGAGGACGGTCGTAAGGACGAACGTGGTCTTGCGATCTACAATGGCAGGTGGCTTGCTACTGCTTCGGGTTCCTGCACAACACCGAGCAGAGGCCATCTTACCATTAGAGATGGCATTATCTCTGGCCCAGACGGAAGCGGGCGGATTTCCTCCGACGGACATGTATCAGGCCGATTTGCGACGGCAGGTCTCATCAATGGCAGGTTCTCCGGCAGAATGTCGTCAAGCTCGTTCGGCTCCGGAAGCTGGAGCAACGTTCTGGGCTGCTCCGGTGGCTGGAGCCTGAGCAGATAATCGGCTCAACGCTTCGCGGATTTGCTTGCGCCGCTGATTCGCCCGACGGGCAAATCGCGCATGCGTGTCATGCGTAATTTGCCCGTCGTGCCAATGTGCCGCAATCCGTCGGCATAGATCGCGCCCCCAAATCAGCGGCAACATCCCGCGCATCCCGTCCCGCACAGAGGGGCGTATCGCGATCGTCACGGACGTTGGGTGCGGGATGCGATGGACGCGATGGCGGCGCAAGACGAGCGGCGCTGATCGCGGACGGCGAAGTCGTGTGGTCCTGACGCCCCGACGCTGGCGTCAAGTTTCGCGGAGAAGTTTCCGCGAGGCGACGGTGGCAAGAAAGCCCGGTCACCGGGGAGAGCACGAAATAAGCCGTTAAAACCATTGCGCAGGGAAGGCCGGGTGATTCCGGTGAACCTGTGGTGACTATGCTCGTGTGCTTTATTACTTTCGCACGCGAGGCTGCGGGTGCAACGGGCACCCGGCTTTCCCTGCGCCCTCTGATTTTTCGAGGGCGAACAGATCATGCATCGCTCGGGCGTTTCGCGCCGCGAGAATGCGGAGGTGTGTCTGATGAATGCGAGCGCGTCACATACTTGTCGTCATCGCCCGCGAAAGCGGCGCGATCCAGTATTCCAGAGACGGTGACGATGCAATCGGAGCAGCTCGCGGAGTACTGGATCCCCGCATGCGCGGGCTATGACGACCGTTGGCCGCATACGGCCCTATGCGACACGATCTGCTACCCCAGCAACACCGCATCCGCGCCGTTCACGGCGTCGGCGCTGTCCATCACGGTGCGCTCCAGCGAGGCCGCCTGCACCGAGATGTTCTCGGCGAAGAACCGCGCCAGCGTGACATAGCGCTGCGGATCGCCGTTGCCTTCGCCGAGATCGCGCGCGGCGAGCGCTTCGCCGGCCAGCATGCAGCCGCCGAGCGTCGATCCGAACAGCCGCAGATACGGCGTCGCGCCCGCCAGCGCATCGTTCGGCGCCGAGGTCGACGCGCTCCAGCAGCCAGCGGCTGGTGCGGTCGAGCGAGCCCAGCGCGTCGCGCAGTTTGGCGCCGGTGGTGCCGAAGGCCGGATCGTTCGAGGTCTCGACCCGGATCGACGATCTCGGTGAGTTCGTCGAGCAAGCGCCCAGACCGACGCGCCGCCATTGGCCGCGAGCTTGCGCGTCACGAGGTCGATCGACTGGATGCCGTTGGTGCCTTCATAGATCGGGGTGATGCGCGCATCGCGATAATGCTGCGCGGCGCCGGTCTCCTCGATGAATCCCATGCCGCCATGGATCTGCACGCCGAGCGAGGTGACCTCGTTGCCGATGTCGGTGGAGAACGCTTTTGCGATCGGCGTCAGCAGCGCGCCGCGGGCGGCGGCGTCAGCTGCGCACCTTGGCGTCGGTGGCGCGCACCGAAACATCGAGCGCCACCGCGGTGGCGTAGCAGATCGTGCGCGCCGCCGCGGTCAGCGCGCGCATCTGCATCAGCATCCGCTTGACGTCGGGATGCACGATGATGGGGTCGCATGCCGTCGCCGGTTCTTGCCGACGGCGCGGCCCTGGCGGCGCTCCTGCGCAAAGGCCAGCGCCTGCTGATAGGCGCGGTCGGCGATGCCGACGCCTTCGAGGCCGACGCCGAGCCGGGCCTGGTTCATCATCGTGAACATGCAGAGCATGCCGCGGTTTTCCTCGCCGATCAGGTAGCCGATCGCGCCGCCCTTGATCGCCCATGGTCATGGTGCAGGTCGGCGAGGCGTGCATGCCGAGCTTGTGCTCGACGCCGCTGGCGTAGATGTCGTTGCGCGCGCCGAGCGAGCCGTCGGCGTTGACCAGGAATTTCGGAATCAGAAACAGCGAAATGCCTTTGGTGCCCGCGGGCGCGTCGGGCAATCGCGCCAGCACGAAATGCACGATGTTATCGGTCATGTCGTGATCGCCATAGGTGATGAAGATCTTGGTGCCCTTGATGCGATAGCTGCCGTCGGCCGCGCGCTCGGCGCGGGTGCGCAGCGCGCCGACGTCGGATCCGGCCTGCGGCTCGGTGAGCTGCATGGTGCCGGTCCATTCGCCGGACACCAGCTTTTCGAGATAGATCTTCTTCAGCTCCGTCGCTGCCATGGGCGTCGAGCGCCTCGATCGCGCTCAGCGTCAGCAGCGGGCAGAGGCCGAAGGCGATATTCGACGCGCTCCAGATTTCGGTGCAGGCGGCGTTGATCGCGAGCGGCAGGCCCTGGCCGCCGAACGCTTCCGGGCCGGACACCGCGTTCCAGCCGGCCGCGGTCCAGCGCCGGTAGGCATCGGGCCAGCCGGGGGCGGTGGTCACCTTGTCGTCCTCGAGCTTGATGCCGTGCTCGTCGCCGACCCGGTTGAGCGGCGCCAGCACGTCGGAGGCGAATTTGCCGGCTTCCTCCAGCACGGCGGCGGTGATGTCGGCGTCGAAATCGCCGTAATGGCCGGCTTTCACGGCGGCCTGCAGGCCGGCGCCATGATTGAGGGCCAGCAGCATGTCGTTGATCGGCGCGCGATAGGTCATGTCGATGTCTCGCCTCAGGGTTGGGGCAGCGGACTGCCGTCTTCCCACGAAACCGGCATTCTCTCAACTCTCCGTGGCGGAAACGGGCCGGGAGTTGGCGCCGGAAAGGCATTTTCGGGCCGGAAGCGTGGTCACGTGGCCAAATTACGCGTAGGGATGACCGAGCCCCGGTCCGAATTCGGCCGGAATTCAGGCGTTCCGCCTGTTGAAATGGCTCAACTCCCTCTATAGACCGGCGTTGCCGAGAGGGAATCCGTGCGGCTATCGTCCCGCCGCTTTCCAGACAGCCTATTGGGGCGTCGCCAAGTGGTAAGGCAGTGGATTTTGATTCCACCATACGGAGGTTCGAATCCCTCCCGCCCCAGCCAGGCATTCCGCGTTTCAGAGAATTTCCTTCTTTAGTAGCAGAAAGGCCCGCCAATGGCGGGCTTTTCTAATTGTTGAAAGTCTCCAGCTGCGCCATTTTCGAACTTTTTCGGCGAAAACTCCCGAAAGTCTCCAGCCGAATTCAATAAAACTCCCGTTTTCTGGAGACTCGCCTTGGAGACGCTAGAATAAATGCACTGCATGGTAGACGTGGCAGTGCGCTTTCGTCTCAATGTCTCAACCGGCGCGCATGTAACCTGCTGCCACCTACGACAGTGAACCTACCGGATATCGATCTTGAATCTGACGGACGAGGACAACCCGATCGACGAGATTTCACGGATCGAAGCGCAGCTCGAGGAGCTTGCCGAGGTCTCCGAGCGATGCCGAAAGATTATATTGGTTTCCAAGGCGGCAATCGCCGGCGGCGTCGCATTGCCGCTCTTTATGATGCTCGGCTTATTCGGATCCAATCAGGTCGCCGCGATCGGATCGATTGCCGTGGTGCTAGGCGGAATCGTGTCGCTCGGATCGAACGTCAGTACTTTGCAACAGACGATGGCCGCAATGAGCGCCGCCGAGGCGCTCCGTTCGGATCTGATCAGCAGGATCGACCTTCGAGTGGTTGGTGACAGGAGACTATGAAACGGATTTGACGTAGCGACGAATTTTTGACCCAAGGCCGACGTCAGCGGCGATGCGCCAGTATCATCGCCCACACAGTGGCCGAGCGCAATGTCGGCGCGCTCGGCTTCAGGCTTGACGCCCAAGCACCTGATGGATTACGCGCAGGCTGCGACGGCGCCGTTACCGGTTTTCACAGCCTGGCGTCGGAATCGCTGGTAGGCCAATATAGTTGTGCCAAATGCGCAGGAGGTCAGCATGCGAACGGTTATGGTGGGAGCACTTTGCGCCATCGCAATGGTCGCGAACGCAAACGCTGCGATCAGGGAAGAGCCGGTCACCTATACGGACGGCGAGACCACCATGAAGGGCTTCGTCGTATACGACGACGCCATCGAAGCCAAGCGACCCGGGATCGTCATGGTGCATGAATGGTGGGGCATCACCAAGCACATCCATAACGAGGCGCGGAAGTTCGCGCAGCAGGGCTACACAGCCTTCATTGCTGACATGTACGGCGACGCCAAGACCGCCGACAACCCGAAGGACGCCGGCGCGCTCTCGGGTTCGGTGATGAAGAACCCGACGGTGATGGAGTCGCGCTTTAACGCAGCGCGGGACCAACTCGCGAAGCAAGCCTCGGTCAATCCCCAACGGATCGGCGCCGTTGGTTACTGCTTCGGCGGCGCGGTCGTGCTGAACATGGCGCGTGCGGGCGCTGACCTCGCCGCCGTTGCGGGCTTTCACGCATCGCTTGGTCTCAATACCCCAGCGCCGGCGCCGGGAACCGTCAAAGCGAAGATCCTCGTCCTGAACGGCGCGGACGATCCCTTCGTAAAGCGTGAGCAGTACGATGCGCTCAAGAAGGATTTCGACGCAGCGAAGGCCGATTATCGGGTCATCGAGTATCCCGGCGCGGTGCACGCGTTCACGAACCCCGAAGCCACCGAGCTCGGCAAGAAGTTCAACCTACCGCTCAGATACGACGCCAAAGTCGATCAGGAAGCGAAGGCCGAGGCGGCCAAGTTCTTTGCCGCTGACCTTCAAAAATAGGCAGAAAAGGCCACCACGTGGTGGCCTTTTCTATCAGTGGCTGAGTTTGGTCAGCATGATCAGATCCGAACGGGGAATTGGCGTGGCCTTCATGGCTGCCCTGATCTGAAGCTTCTCGACTTCGGCTTTGCCTCAAAGAGCAGACAGACATCGTTAGCCGGCCGCTTCGGGCGTCGCTGCTCTGCGTTTAGTCGCGAGATAAGCTAGGCTGCAGGACATGACCGGTTCTGCACAGCGTCCGGAAAAGCCGGAATCCAGAGACGGGTGCGTATCTAGGATGCTCAGCTTACGGCTGCAAAAGTCTCCAACCCCAGAGTTCGAGGAAAAGTGCGGAAATTTCCCCGACATTTCAAAGGGCATTTCTCAATTGGGAATATACAAGTTCGAATCCTTCGAGGTCAATACGGCAGCTCTATGTCGTGCCAAGGCAACCTAAAGGGGGCGGGCAATAGCTAGGGCTTTCGGGACCAGCCGTCGAGGATCAATCGGGCGGCGCGTTTGGCGTCGCGCGCGGCGCTCTTGTTGCCCTCGCCAGCTGAAACGATTGAACCCTTCATTAGCATGTGCCAGGCCTGCGCGAATTTTTGAGGATCGCGAAGGTTCGCCTCTTTGGCCAGTCCATGGATGATAGCGCGAATCTTGGCGAGATGGACCGCAGCGGCGCGGCGCACAGGGCTCTCGATATCGGATTCGAGGAGCACGTTGATAAACGAGCAGCCCTCGAACGTTTTTTTGCGAAACCAGCCGTCGAACACATCGAAGATTGCCAGCAATCTTCCTTCAGGTGTCGAGGCGCGGCGCTTGACCTCGGCCTCTAGCCAGCCGCGCGTCCACACCGCTTCACGCCGATCTAGGAAGGCAATCGCCAGATCGACCTTGGAATCAAAATTGCCGTAAAGGCTGGCCTTTGCGCACCCCGATTTGGCAAGAATGGTATCGATGCCGACCTTGCTGATGCCGTTACGGGCGAAAAGACCATAGGCAGCGCCTAGCAAGCGCTCGCGCGGTTTGACCGGATCTTTTGCCGCCATCTTTGTCAATGCCAATTCCCGATACCTTGTTAAGCGGCGCAATGCGCCGTTTTTCCGCGCGCGCCGGCTGTTCGCCAGTTCGGGGAACCTCCTACGGCTTATCACGCGTCGCCCTCTCATCGCAACGAGGCAGGAAATTCTGCCGCCCCGTAGCGCTTTGGCTGTTCGACAAACCTGCACTTAGACCCCGGGGAAATACTTGACCCTAGCGCAGAAGCGGAATCTTATAGACGGACTGGTCTGTCTATATTGGTGCGCCAGTCAACCTAAAAATCAGAAACAATCGCACAGGAGGAAATCATGCCAATTCCCACCGAACCTGTTGGATCGTTGCCGAGGCCGATGAAGCTACAGGAGGCCTTCAAGGCTTACGACGAGGGAAAGATCAAGCATGAGGATCTGGTTCGCGAGCAGGATGCCGCGTGCCTTGACTCGATCAAGCGTATGGAGGCGACCGGCTCGCCGATCGTCTCCGACGGCGAACAGAGAATGTCGAGCTTTGCCACCTATCCGCTTGCAGATACCCTGGCGGGAACTGGCGTCGCCGATCACCTCGCGCTCGACGGCCAGTATTTCGCTATCTTCACTGATGGCCATCACCGACAATTGCCGCGCTTGATCGGTGGACCGTTTAAATACCGGAACTACGCGTCCCAATATGTCGAGAAGGCAATGAAGATGGCGACCAAACCGTTGAAGCAGGCGGTCATCGCACCGTCAATGCTTGCACTGCTTTATCCGCTCGACAAGGAAGTGCCGGGCTACACGCGCGAGCAATTCCTATCCGACCTCGTCAACGAATGTGAGAAGGACATCCGCCAGGCGTTCAAGGCCGGGGCGAAGCGGGTCTCGATCGACTTCACAGAAGGGCGACTTGCCTGCCGTAACGACCCTAGAAATCCGTGGACTGGGCGGAAGATGCTGCCAGGCTTCATCGCACTTAACAACCGCGTGCTCGACCGCTTTACGCCGGAGGAGCGCCAGAACATTGGCATTCATACCTGTCCCGGCGGCGACTGCGATGCCACCCATAGCGCGGACGTTGATTACGCCAACCTGCTACCTAGCTTGTTCGAGATGAATGCGGGGTATTTCTTAATTCAGCTCGCGAGCGAGCCGGACAAGGAGCGCGTCTATAAGCTGATCGGCGAGAATATCCGGAAAGACGCAAAGGGCGTGAAGCAGGTTGCCTTCATCGGCGTCATCAACCCTCAGAACCCACGGGTAGAGACTGCGGACGAAGTATGCAACGATCTTGTGACCGCAGCGAAATACATTCCGAAGGATCAACTCGGTGCGACCGATGATTGCGGCTTTTCGCCGTTCTCCATCGACGTTAAACCTAGGCACGGTTCGCCAGACTTCGCTCGCGATATCGCCTTCCAGAAGATCACAAATCGACTAAAAGGTGCGGAAATGGCCTCGCGGGAGCTTGGTCTTGCGGCAGCCGCATAAGGACGAACTAGGAGCCGGCGGTATCATTCGCAAACGGGACGGGGCGGTCTTGTTCCGTCCCGCTTTGTTGGACGTTACTCCGAAGGCTTTTTGCGCTAAGGCTGTTATTTTGCTATGACAGTTTTGGGATCGAACGACCACGGCATCTTATCTAACCGTTCTGCCACGCTCATATCGGTTTTCTTATCAAGCGGAGGCACAGCCGGATAAATTTTTAGTTCCGCTGCCTGTTTGCCAAGGCCAAAATATCGGTCCTTTTCCGCGGGAGTGAAAGCCAAGTGAATATCGCTCAGGCTTTTTGCGGACCATTGAGGATCGAAGCCGGTTGCCTTTTCGACAATATCAATCGGCAAGGCGTGAGCCGCGGCGGGCTCTCGAAACCAAGCGTTCGCCTTGTCATGATTAGACGCGGCGAACAACGTCGCTTCCTTCTGGGCCTTTAGAAATTTTTCGACAACGTCCGGATTTTTTCCCTTGTAGTCATCACGCATGGCAACAACCATAGTCAGTTCAACGCTGGAGGCGATCACGCGCGCTAGGCCTTGATTGACGAAATTCTCGACCCAGGGATCCCAGACAAACAACGCGTCGATCTTTCCGGTCTTGAGCGCGTCAGCGAGATCGGCGAAGCCCATATTGACGACCTGAACATCTGTTCCAGGTTTCAGCTTCGCCGCATCGAGCATTGCGAGCGCGGCAAGGTAAATCGAGCTTCCTGTGGGACCGTACAACGACTTTCCTTTAAGATCCGAGACTGTCTCAATGTCACTCTTGGTCGAGGCGATAATCGACCCGCGAAATGTGGACTGTCGCGCGATGATAGTGGTGGGCCCGCCGGCGGCGGCAAGCGAAACCGATGGCATGTCGCCGATAAAGCCGACATCAATCGCGCCGGACACCAGCGCTTCGTTCACCGCTGGTCCAAAGCTGAACATTGTCATTTCGGCCTTGAGGCCATTCCTAGCCAAGATATCGGTCTTCGCGAGCGTATGAGCGATCTGCGCCTCAACGGTCGTTGTAGGCTGCCAGCCAATTCTTATGGTCTTGAGTTCGTCGGCTACTGCAGTTTGCCCGAGCGCCAGGAAAGCGTTGACCGCGACTGCAAGGAGTCGCCATCGGAGAGGTTTGAGAGGTATCACGGAAACTCCTTAGTTATGCGGGTTGAACAACGTCTCCCGTCTCAGCACGCCAGTCAGGCCGCAGAGACGTCCAAAGCTTGTCGACGAGATCGCGAAAGGCAAAGTCTGAGCGCATCGCCCCGACGCGCGGCCGTGAAAGGACAACCGGGTAGATTTCACGCACGCGGCCTGGTCGACTGCTCATCACGACGATCCTATCTCCGAGAAAAACTGCCTCGTCGATCGAATGTGTGACGAACACGATTGTCTTGTTTGCTTCGGCGGAGATGCGCGCGATCTCTTCCTGGAGCAGAACCCTAGTTTGTGCGTCCAATGCTCCGAACGGCTCGTCCATGAGCAGCACGTCGGGATTGGGTGCGATGGCACGGGCAATTGCCGCACGCTGCTTCATGCCTCCTGATATTTCGTGGGGATAGCGGGTCTCGAATCCGGTAAGCCTGACGATCGAGAGTAAATCATTAGCGACGGAGCGTCGCTCTTCCTGCGGCATGCCTTGAGCTTTGAGACCGAACTCAACATTCTGCCGAACCGTCATCCAGGGAAACAGCGCGTATTCCTGAAACACAACGGTTCGTCGCCGGTCAGGGCCGCTCACCTCGGCGCCATCATGAAGAATGACACCAGAACTCGGCTTGAGGAAGCCGGCCATCAGATTTAGCAAGGTTGATTTTCCGCACCCGCTGGGTCCGAGAAAAACAAGAAACTCGCCACGAAATATATCAAGATTAACCCCCGTCAAAGCTGTGGTGCCATCGTCGGCACCGCGACGGCCGAATTTTTTCGAGATATCTCGTACGGAAATCTGGACGTCGTTGGCTTTGCTCATGGCTGAGGCCCGCTAACTTTCCAAGGAATTAGGCGCCGCTCCAACCACAGCATGCCCAGATTTATAATAAAACCGATTATCCCAATCGTGATCATCCCTGTTAGCACCACTTGGGTTTGCAACAGCAATCGGCTTTGCTGGATCATGTAGCCGAGACCCGACTGCGCAGCGATCAATTCAGCAGCGACTACGCACATCCATCCGACGCCCAGCGCTATCCGAAGCCCAGGGAAAATCACCGGCAGCGAAGCAGGGATGACGATATCTGTAATCAGCAAGCGGGGACCTGCACCAAGGCAAAGTGCGGCATTGATCTGCGCGCGATCGAGCCCGCGCACGGCAGCGAAGGTGTTGACGAAAACTGGGAAGACTGCCCCTATAAAGACCAAGAAATAGCTCGGCGCGTTGCCAATACCGAACCAGAGAATGGCCAACGGGGTCCATGCAATTGGTGGAACGGGACGCACGGCTTCGACAATCGGCATCAACTGTTCGGAAACGACCGGCCACCAGCCAAGGGCAACACCAAGAATAGTTCCGACGAATGCTGCAGCGATGAAGCCGACAACGACGCGTTCTAGGCTGGAGGCAGCGTGAACCAGCAAAGAGCCATCAATCAACATATCCCAAAAAGTGACGCCCAGTTTGCTTGGTGGTGGCAGCAAAAAAGGATTGATTATGTCGAATGTCGCCAACACCTGCCAAACAAGTAGCACAAGTCCGATGCCTATGAATTTTCGCAGCGGTCCTCCTAGTCGAGTGAACGTCATCGCTCTGCTTATCCGTCAAAGTCGTCCATCGATGAACCTGTGGTATAGGCCGTTTTCGTGCAAATCGTGAGCCACATCCGGCTCGATCTACCGAGGAGCTTGGTGATCAGAGAAAGGTGCGTTGTTTGAATGTGGCAGCTCTTGGCTGCAAAAGTCTCCAACCCCGAGTTTGGTAAAAAAAGGCGGAAATTCTCTCAAGATTTCAAAGGGCTTTTTCCAATCGGGAATGTGGGAGTTCGATCCCTGGAAGGTCAGCCAACCACTTCGCCGACCGTGGTGCTCCCTCTCGGAGCGCCAGAATGGCCCGCCAATAGCGGGCTTTCGCTAGTTCACTCCCGGTCTCTACCTTCCCAGTTGGCGTTTTCGACCGGCCAAGTCGCCGAAAGTCTCCGCCCAACTCCGCAAATATTCCCGTTTTCGTGAGACTGCGGCCGGAGACTTGGTTCGATCGCGACTGCCGCCTGAGGTTGGCAGTGCAATCTCGCGCACGAATGAGGTTTCATCACCCCGTCGGGGGCGACTTGGCAGGGCGGGAGCACGGCCGGACCAGTGCAGCGAGGCTAGCTGCCATTCCAGCGGGTGGAAGTCCCGCCAACAGAGGAGTCCAGACACTGTTGTAGTTATATCCAGCGACGGGGAGGGTGACCGACCCGTCGAAAGCCTGGAAGTAAAAGCCCCCGTTGGCTGGGAGACCGGTCAGATCCGTACAGGGGGGCCAGCAACCTGACAGGCCGTAGCAGTTGCGAACCAGTGTAGCCGCGAAAACCGTGCCCCGCGTGAAATGGATTGCGGGACAATTGGGAGTGCCGAGCTCTTTGGACCATGGCGAAGGCCAATGTCGACGTCGGTATTCTGGACGGAAACGATGATCGAACTCCCCGAGGTCATAGAGGACGGCATGTCAGGAAGGAATGTGCAGCGAAAGCCCGGAACCGCTCGTGGGTCGCCTAGGCGCTCCCGCACAGCGAAGGCATCGCGTATAAGCCGCCTTGCGGTGAAATCGCGGTGTGCCCATGAGGGGGACGGATGGGGTCGCATAAGTGATGACGGATCGGGACACTATAACCCGAACCCGAGCGAGGACCCCTGGGGTGGAGGAGTAATATCCCTCCATGGCGGTGCGCAATCGAGTTCGTGGCCCGACACAGTGCGGGATAACCGCGATGACCCCGAGGTGCACAAAGAGCGGAGGCAAACTGGACGGTGGACAGCGTATGCCGGGAGCAGGCTTAAGCTGCCGACGATCCAGGAAGGCACCGCTTGGAAAGCCAACCTTCCAGCCGTACTGGGGAAAACCCGCCGTACGGATGATAGGGAGGATCGAGGAAACGTTGGCATCATTCGAAGCCCACTACGCGCCTCGATCCTACCCGACTTCCATTAGCCGACCTTGCGCCGATGCTGCCGGAGGCGCGGTGCGGGCTCGAAAATAAATTCGTAGAGCATGTCGTTTTGGCGGTCCGCCGTTCGACTGGGTGTCGGCGGTTGTGGCTGGAGCTCACAATGTGACTGGATCTTACGGAGGTTGGCAATGACGATCTCGCATCGATTTATCGAGACAAATGGCATTCGAATGCACCTGGCCGAAGCAGGGAGCGGCCCCACCGTGCTTCTCTGCCATGGCTTTCCGGAGTGCTGGTATTCGTGGCGGCACCAATTGGAAGCGCTCGCTGCCGCCGGATATCGCGCCATCGCGCCCGACATGCGTGGTTACGGGCAGACGGACAAACCTGATGCGATCGATCAATACACTCTATTGCATTTGACCGGAGACATGGTCGGATTGCTCGACGCGATCGGCACGGATCAAGCAGTCGTTGTCGGACATGATTGGGGAGCGCCGGTCGCTTGGCGCTGCGCTCTGTTCAGACCGGATCGATTTAGGGCCGTCGTTGGCTTGAGCGTGCCGTTTCAGGTGCGTGGTCCCAACCGACCAAGCACCGTCATGCCGAGGACCGAAAAGCAGCGCTTCTATCAACTGTATTTCCAGACGCCGGGCGTTGCCGAGGCAGAACTCGAAAAAGACGTCCACAACGCAATCAAGACGACATTGTTCGCCCTATCTGGCGATGCGCCGGTTGAAGATCCTGCGTCGCTCACGATGCTTCCTAGTGAGGGGGGTTGGCTTGATGGGAAGCCTACAACCCAATCATTGCCGACGTGGCTCACGGACAGTGACATCGAATTTTACGTTGAAGAGTTCAAGCGCACCGGCTTTGGAGGAGGTTTGAATTGGTATCGCAACATTGATCGCAATTGGGAGTTGCTCGCACCATGGTCCGGCGCAAAGGTTCAGGTCCCGGCACTCTATGTCGTTGGCGATCGAGACGGGGTTTACAGATCGCCGAGTTGGAGCCATCTCGTCCCTAGCCTGAAACAGTTCGTGCCCTTGCTTCGCGAGACAATAGTCTTGAAAGGTTGCGGTCATTGGACTCAGCAAGAGCGCGCCAAAGACGTAAGCAATGCGCTCCTGGAATTCCTGAAACAGTTATAGATCGCGAACGGGGACTTGCGTAGACGCGGAAAGCAACGCAATGTCGCGTTTTGTGCATTGGCCCTTCGCGTCTATCTGGGAGGCTGATCGAGATTACCGCTATTGAGGGGTAAGCGGAGCACCCCGCAACATCGGGGGATCCGCGATGCGTAGTGCTAGATGGCAGAGCATCGTAGACTTGCCGATTGTAGCGTATCGCGGGCTTCGGCATCATAGGGGAATCGCGAGGGAGTAGTGCCCATCTTCATCGGCTGTGGCGCGCCATTAAGCTGCTGATCTCGCAAACCCATTGTGCTCCTATGCCAGCGTCAGTTATTTGCGCTAGGGCCCAAATAGCCGATTTCAGGGGCTAGCCTCGTCGGAGTTGGTCTGAATGGTATTGCCTCCCGAGAAGCTAGCGGACCTGAGGGTGAAGCACATCGAGATGCTGCAGACCCTTATTTCCCGCATGGCGGGCTATGGCGCTTCCTTCAAGAGCTATTGCATCACGGTCGTCACGGCCGTTGTCGGCTTCGCCTTCACCCTGCATCGCCCGGTCGTCGTCGCGATAGCGCTCCTTCCGATTTTCGCCTTCGCCATGGCTGACGCTCAGTACCCGCGTATCGAGCGACGGTTTCGCGGCCTGTTCGATCTTGTCAGGAAGCAAGATTGGGACTCGATGCCGAATTTTGAGATAAACTTAGAGAATGCTCCGGCTGAGTTGTATCTCCGCTCCGCGACGAGCTGGTCGATCGTCAGCTTCTACGCACCGCTGGCGTTCGGTGTCTTGATCGCGGTGCTCGGGGCATGGGCCTATGGCTAACGACAATCCTTTCGATCCGAAGTACTCCAACGGCCTCTTGCGCTTTCTTGACGATCTTCCTCCCGCGAAGCCGACAAACGCGCTTGCCGATCTGGTAACGACACCCGGTGTGGTTGAATTATTCCGTGCGCTCAGTCCGCAGTCGCCACTGGCCAGCCCATTCAGCCTCGCTGGCCCACCCCCCACCACGTCGAATGCTCTTAGCGGTGTTGCTGCGTCCGACCTATTTGGGGCGTTGAGCCCGCAACCTGCCGCAAACCCCTTCGGCAACCTCGGCGCTGTTGCCGATCTTTTCGGGCCGCCTCGACCTGCAAACCCCTTCGGCAACCTCGGTGCTGTTGCTGATCTCTTCGCGCCGACTCCACCGGCTCCATGGGCTGGCTCGGGTCTCGGCGTGTTGTCCGGCCATTTCTCTTGGACTGATCCGCCACCGCCACCACCGAAGCCACTGGCACCGCCGAAGCCAGTAGCGCCCGCCGTGAAGAGGAAGGCGTTCTTCTCATTCCATTTCGACGACATCATGCGCGTCAACGTGGTCCGCAATGTCTGGAAGATAGCGCACCCGGACAATGCGCTCATGCGGAGCTTCTACGACAGCAGCCTGTGGGAGAGCAGGAAGCTTGAGGGCGACGAAGCGGTGAAGCGGCTCATTCGAGACGGCGTGTGCAATACGTCGGCCGTCTGCGTGCTCGCTGGGTCGGACACCTGGGAACGGCGATGGGTGCGCTACGAGATCGCGAGGGCCATCATCGACGGTCGAGGACTTTTGACGGTCCACCTCAACAGTATCCGGCACCATGTCACCAAGACTCCGCACACACGCGGGTGCAACCCGCTCTCCTTCATGGGAGTCGGCAAAGTGCAGGCTGACGTTTGGCAACCCGCCCGCTACTACCTCTTTGAGAAGCGAGCAGTCTCTGATGGGTTCGGCGGCTGGAAGTGGGGTTGGTACCGCTACGTCGATTATACGCTTCAGGTAGACCTGCCCGCATGGGTGAGCGATCCCAAGCCCGGGTTCATCACGCTGCTCTCGGGCTGCGCCGCTGAATACGACTACACCGCGGACGACGGCCACAGGAAGATCGGAAGCTGGATCGATCGAGCGGCACAGCGCGCGGGTCGGTGACTTTGATCGTAAACCGAGGTCGCCATCCGATGCACGTGGATTTCGGACAGGCATTGGGCGATCTACGCACCCAGATATACCCACTCGCAAGATTTGTGCACGAGTTCACCAACACATTAGACCGTCCTTTTAAAGACAGATCGGAAATTGCCTATCGCTTCGCTAGTCCAGATAATAAGCACTTCTGTCTTTTAAGAGCCTGCAGGATTGTGAGCGCTCTCAACGCCATGATTGCACTAGCTGAAGGCGGATTTAGCCAAGAAATAGGAATTCTGTTCAGGACCGTCTACGAAGCCTACACCCAAATCGAAGCCGCGATGGCACAAGTCAGGAAAGATGGCGCCGTGAGTGGCGAAGTTGCCACCTACATTGACGGCTACTTCAACGATAGAACGCGAAGAGGCGCAGACCGGTCTGCCGGGACACTAAGCAGATCCAAGAATCCCAAGCTCTCGCAAAAAACAGTGAACGAACTTATCGGGGCTCAGCTAGAGCCATTCGGCACGATTCCTCGCGACGATCCGTCGTGGAAGTCAGCCGCTGAGAGGCTAGCGTACCTAAACGACGTTTTCTCGAACTACGTGCACGGGAGGTATCCCGAGACTATGGATTTGTACGGAGGAATTCCTGGGCGCTTTCATCTTACCGGCATGAGAGGAACGCGGAAGGATCAGGAGAACCTTGAAGTCTTGGGCGCCATCATTACTTCCGCCTCCCATTGCTTCATAGACATGGTGCAAACGCTAAATTTGCGGGAGATGCTGAGTCACGATCCAATGCTAACGGAATGGTACCGGAGGCTTGGGAGCTTTGATGTGCCGGAGTGAGCGCTCATCATCCTGAACAGGCGTTGAACCTGCGGTGCCTGACACCGCGAATGTAACCTTGGTAAACCTTCTTTTGCGCTAGGGCGACGCTGGTCTGTTTATCAGATCGTAGAGCAACAACCCCGTCTGATCTAAGACGTGCCAGTGACAAGCTAAGGGAGACAAGCCGACATAGACCGGAATGTCGATGTCGGCGTTCCCGCTCGCGGCGTAAGCGGTCAGACGATTGTTGCCTTCAATAATAGTGAACGGCCCCGTCTTGTCGTGCCCCCATAGTATCGGCGGTTCCCACGCTGATGGCGGTGTGGCGAGCTGTAACTTTTTTCTTTCAGCCACCTTCAGCAATTCGTTGTTATCGGCCGGGTCCCGCCAGGAATGAAAATTCACTGCGTACAATGTCCCCAGATCTTGATGCGTCAGATTTCGTACCTTGTACCACGCGGTGTCCGGCGGAATCTCAAGCACGAAGTTGTTTCGTATCCTGTACAGAAGACGTAACCTTAAGCGGTTTTGGACAGCATCATCCAAGTTTGCATTATCCAGAATACAATTCACTGTGGGCACCAACAGGAGCTCAGTAGCAAGCACAGCAGCAACGTTTGAATGCCTCTCGGCCCGAAGCCAGTGCAGGACCACCTCGTGCAGTGAGACAGTTGCCCATTCTTTTCGTTCAAAACTCATAGCGTTCCAGCGGACGTTCTAGGGAAGATGGTATACCGCCTTTACACTCCTGCTATGGCTGCGAAATCATCGGTTGGTAACAAGACGTTATTCTTTGTAACTCTGGGCACATTAAATTGGCCCTTCTTGTTGACGCGATACAAGCCGTTCCAACAGGTACGATTGAGATAAATAAGTCGTGCGGCTCGATTGGACGATTTGGTGGGCTTGCTCGCTTTTACTTCGTTGTAATATTCGTCTGAATGTTTTCGACTGTGTTTCTCGAGAGCTGATTTGATACATTCGATTGGCGAATGTTCACTTCTAGGCGGATGCGGACATCAGCCGAAATGCCGTCGGCTAAATGCCGGCCGCCATGCCCAGCCTGCCGACGCCTGGAAACTTTAGCGCGGGCCGGCGAATATCAAATCCGAGTACGGCACCGAAGAAGTTGATTTCGAAGCCTTCGACCCAGCCGATGGTGAGACCGAGATAACCGCCGAGGGAAACATAAACGCCGGTGCGGGAGGGCGTCAGTCCGAACCAGTCGCCCTCATAGGGGTAGTCTTTGCCGATCGCGGTGGGCGGCAGAACCGCCTTGAGCTCGGGGACGGCATCGAGCGCGGCCTGAACAAAAGTATTCGAATTTGGTCCTGGCCAGGGACTGTAATCGCCATAGGCGCGGAATTTGTAATTGTCGATGACATGACGGATCTTGGGGATGAGGCGGCTCGCCTCATCCCCGTCAACCGCGACGATCGTTTGGGGCGTCTCTCCGAACCAGCGGCCATCCGCCGCAAACCCGTTGCTTCGAATTGGTTCACCCCACGCCGTGTAGTCATATCGGCTGTAACTGGGAGCAGCCTGTTCCTTGACGACGATCCAAGTGTGAACGGCAAAAATGCTCCGCCATCGCACGGTCCGAGCGGCATACACCCGAATGAGCGCCTCGGGATGGCTTGATGCCGGGGGCAAAAGTCCGGCGCTGGAGCGGTCGGCTGTCTGCCAATTGCCGAGACGATCTCCCAACCAATAATAGCGGGCAGCCGAAATTCCGATCGGCACAACGATCAACAGCAGAAAGGTAATCACGAGTTTTCTCAAGGGAGCGGGGGGTGAGGGGAAGGGACGTCATCCCTCATATAGTTCGGCATGCTGGGTACGCCAGTTCAACGATTCCACCTTTCGAAGGTTGCGCAAAGCTAAGCCGGAGTCTCCATTCAAAACCGATTCCACGATATTCGGGCTGACGAAGGCAAACCGCAGTTCGCGTCGCACGACTTTTGGATGCAGTTCGGCGCTCTTCGCCAGTTCCTCAACTGAGGCATATTTCCCACGCTCAAGTACCGTCGCCCAGCTTCGGGCTCGTGCGATAGTTTGCACGGCTTTTGGGTCGGGCTGGTCCGAGCATTCGGCCATTTGTGATTCCGACGAAGAAGACAACGACCGGGAGTTTACCGTCCAGGGCAACTTGATTTGCGAGGCGACAGACCTGTCAGCCACTTCACTATCGGGATGACGAGCGTCAGGGTGATAGCGCAGGATCACCTGTTTTGCGCCCAACTCGACCTTTGACAGATGACGGTCAAGTAACGTCACGTCGTCCAAAAATGGATCTGCCAAGATTTGGTTTCGTAACGCATCGACGACAACTGTTTCGATTAGGGATGAGGCAACACGGCAAACCGATCCTGCCTCTGCTTTCCGCCCGCGCAGGACTGCCCGGCTAACATAAAATCGATAACGGACCCCATTCTTGGTCGAGAAGCTCGGACCCATGAGGTTGCCTTTATCATCGTAGAGTTTGCCCTGGAGCAGGGCGCCGCTCTTTGAGGATTTTCCCCGGCGACCGTTGCTGTTGGATTTGAGTAAGTCTTGCACGCGGTCGAATGTCAGCTCGGTCCAGAATGGCCTCGTGTTCGCCCTCGAACCATTTGCCGCCATGATGTACTTCGCCGATGTAGATGCGGTTCTTGAGGAAGTAGGCGAGGGGACCGTAGGTGAAGGGAATGCCGCCGTTGTATTTGTCGACCTTGGTGTTGCGGCGCTTGGTGACGATGCCCCGGCGTCGAGTTCGGCCACCAGTTTGCCGAAGGACTTTGCAGCTCGAGGTAGCGGCGGAAGATGGTGCGGACGGTCTCGGCCTCGGCCTTGTTGATGACGAGCTTCTTGTCCTTGGCGTCGTAGCCGAGCGGCGACCGTGCCGCCGGTCCACTTGCCCTTGCGCCTGGAGGCCGCGATCTTGTCCCGGACCCGCTCGGAGGACAGTTCCCGCTCGAACTGGGCAAAGGACAACAGCACATTGAGGGTCAGTCGGCCCATCGACGTCGTGGTGTTGAACTGCTGGGTGACGGCCACGAACGAGATCGATCTGGCATCGAAGGCCTCGACCAGCTTGGCGAAGTCGGCGAGCGAACGGGTGAGGCGGTCGATCTTGTAGACGACCACGACGTCGATCCTGCCGGCCTCGATATCGGCCAAGAGCTTCTTGAGGGCAGGGCGGTCGAGATTGCCGCCGGAATAGGCGGGATCGTCATAGTGCTGGGGCAGGACCTTCCATCCCTGCGAGGCCTGGCTCTTTATATAGGCCTCGCAGGCATCCCGCTGGGCATCCAGTGAATTGAACTCCTGCTCCAGGCCATGCTCGGTGGATTTGCGGGTGTAGATCGCGCAGCGGAGGACCTTTTGGGCGTCAGCGGCCATTTGTTGCGCCCTCTCCATCCGACTTCATTGATGCGGGCCGCAGCCCAAAGAACCGAGGCCCATTCCAGTTGGTGCCGGTAATGTCCGAGGCGATCTCGGACAGGCTGGAGAAGGTCTTGCCGTCATAGGCAAAACCATCCGCCATCACCATGACCCGGTAGGTTCTGCCCTTTCCATGTCCGCACCAGCTCCGAGCCCGGCTTGATCCGTCGCGGCAGCTCGAGCCGGCCGTTCGGCTTGGCTGCGGCGGCCTTCACCAACTGATCAAGCAGGCGCTGCGGCGAGTCGGGAGCAGACCGCCATAGGCCTTCTCCTGAATCCGATGCGCGATGCTGCGCCGGAGCAGGTCCGGGCCGAACGCTTTTGGCGGTTCGGTCCGGAACAACTCGCGGTATCGTTTGCGCAGATCCGCGATCGGCGTCGTCGGCAGCCGATCCAGCTCGGCCTCGACCGCTGGATCGGCTGGCTGACGTCAGCTGTTGCCGACCCGACGATCATCGACGCCGCGCCCGGCTTGGCGATCCGGTAGATGCGCTCGTCGTCGACCTTCTCGGAGACGAGATTCAGCTTGAGCTTCTTCTTGACCACGCCAGCGAAGAAGCCGCGCACCGAATGCTGCTGCCAGTCCGTCGCCTTCATGATCGCGGCGATCGTCGTGCCCTTTGGATGGCGCAGCATCCCAAGCACGGCTTCCTGCTTTGATGAGGCGCTGGTCGACTTAGGCGAAGCCTGCTTCGACGTGGTCGGCCTTGGATCGCAGTCGCCTTCGATTGCCGTGGTGCGTCGCTTCTTCGCCGGGGACCTGAGCGGGTCGTGATGGTTTGCGTGGTCGCTTTGCGGATTTTGATTTGGATTTGCTGGTGGCCATCTGGCTCTCCCTCTGTTCAACGACAGCATCATGTGCTGCCACTGACACAAGCCCCGCGATTCCGCGGGGCGGAGGAGGAGAGCCGAGGACTTAGGCTTGCGACAGCCTGCTCAATAGTGAAGCCGCGTCCTGCAGACGGCCGGCTTCATAGATCAGTGCTCGATATCCATCGAGACCCTCACGCCTTCCGGCGACGCTGCCTGGCTCGCGCAGGCTTCCGCCGCCTTGGCGATGCGCGTCGCCTCGTTCAGACGGGAGTGGATTTCGCTGAGGCAGGCCTTAATTGCTTCATTTATGACCGCAATATCCATGCCGTTACCCGATCCGTTCATGGGGACAGTGACGCTCTGGTCGCCACAGAAGTCGAGCGAATTCGGAGCAATCTTACGGCTCAAATCGCCTCATTGCGATCACGAACGCCTGCCGTACAAGGCCCCAGATTTCGGGAAAACCCGCCTAAGCCGGCCGGCCTGAAGCTTTGAGCTAGCCGACCGGCCGTTTGCGGGCCGCCTTGGCGGGCTTTCCTTCGACAAAATCCCCAAACAGCTTGACAGGATCGGCGCCGAGCGCTCGGGCGACGTCAATGCGGCGCTCGCCACCCTCAACGTCCGTCAGCAGGCCTTGGCCAAGAAACTGGGACGTCCCCAATCCTTTATCGCCAAATAGCCTGGCGAGATAGGTTGACCGAACTCGATCTCCTACGAGGGTCGGCGATTGCGCGTTGTTCAAAGGATTTGCTATCAGGTTCTATTGCTCCATCGATCATAGTCTGAGCGATAGATGATTATAGGTCCACATAGAACGGGCTTTGGTCTTGTTCGCGACCACGTCAAAGCCTGCGAGATCGAGTTCGACCTGGTCGTCATTCCTGACGTTTGGAAATGCCAGCAGCTCTGCGATCAGCTCGTCCAGCCATGGGGCTTTTTCGGGAAATAAAACCCCGCCGCCTTCGAAGAGCGCGCTATTTCCATAGAGCCTTGTCTGTTTGTCGCCTACCGGCTTGATCTTTATCACAGAGATCTGCTCGCACCTTAGTTCTTGGATTAACGAGGTGCCAGATCCGGTGTCTTCGATCAGGAGCGTGGCGCCAGGGTAGCGCTGCCGGCAGGCGAGAACGGCGCGCTTGAGCTGCGGGAAATTATATTGTCCGCGTATGACGTCGAGAAGGTAATGGTTGTCATTGTGTATCTTCCAGACCGTTCCGACCGAATAGTCCGCGGATAGATCCGCACTCATCGCAGTATCCCAGCTGATAACCGTGTCACCGAACGCGTTGGGAGGCAGTGAATACCAGGTCTGCAACCATTCACGCTTGATGATAACCCCCTCAAACGGCTGGGGTCGTTGTAGATATTGGCTCGAGAAGGTCAGTGAACCCAGAGTACGCTTGATTGCATCGAGAACAGGCTTGGGTTCGCGCACTTTGTCGATTACGTCTCCGGGCCGGCGGCGGTGCACCCTGCCATTTCCAAGGGGGATCGCCTCGTCACGGTCAGCGATGGCAGGCAGGTCAAGGTGTTCCCATCCGCCCTCTTCGAGCAGAACTCCGACGAGGTCATCAACATGCAAGCGCTGCATTACGACGATGATGGCGTCCTCGCCTTTCTGATTGAGGCGGCTGTACGCAGTTTGTCTGTACCAGTCGACCACGTTTTTTCGGTGCGTTTCAGACATCGCCTGTGTGGGATTCATGGGGTCGTCAATGATAAGCACGTTACCGCCACGACCGGTGAGCGTGCCACCGACAGATGTGGCGTATCTTCCGCCTCTTTTTGTCGTGAGAACCTCCGTCGCGGTATCTTTGTCTCGACTGATCAACGTCTTCGGGAAAACACGGCAGTAGAAAGGCGACTTCATCAGATTGCGGAAGTCAATCGCGTGTTTTTCCGCAAGCTCTCCGCTGTAGCTCGCGCAAATTATTTTCTTCGAGGGATCATGGCCAAGCATGAAGGTTGGAAGGGCGACCGACGCAAAGATAGATTTCAGGCTGCGGGGCGGCATAGTGATGAGCAGACGTTTGGTTTCGCCTCGCATGACCTTTTCCAGAGCATGCGCGATGGCCTTAAGATGCCAGTTCAGATGAAGTTCCTCGCCGGGCACGATCGTCTCAAAGGCCACGCGAAGAAACGACCCAAGGTCTTGTCGTATCAAGCGGTCGGCGGTAGCGAGCTTGGCGCCTTCGCTCAAGTACATCGGTGGGCCAGTTCTTTTGCTCATGAAAGGGTTTCCATAGACGGTTGCTATGTGCTTTGCAGGGCAAGTAGTTCGGAACCGGATAGAATCAGATTATTGGCGTTGTCTCCGTTTGGGCTTCTTCTCAAACAGTTCATCGACGATTGCCTGCTCGGCCGGACTGAGTTGAGGCCTATCGTCGACCATCTCCCTCGAATCGAGTAGCCCGACCTGGGCCATCATGCGAAGGGCGGCGAGTGCCGCTTTTGGATCCCCCTTCAGCGCGCCCTCGACCTGCCGCAAAATGATGCCTTCGAGCTTGCTAACGGTGCGGGTGTGGTCGCCTTCGCGGACGGTGACGGTCGAGTTGAGAACGCGCCGAATGATGGTTTTGGCGTTGCGGCTCTTCTTCGGTCGGCCTTTGGGGTTTCCCGACTTGCCCGGTTTAAAGCGGCCGTGTTCCGGCGGTCGCCCGTAACCGGTTTCCGAACGGCCCGACAAAGTGCTTCGTTTAGGCGCGGCGCCGAGGCCGTTTCCGCGCTTGGCGGTCATGTCGTGTCTCCTCATTTGACAGCTGAGCGTTGGAAGCGCGTGCTTCAAGTTCGGCGAAGCTGAGGCCGGACTGCTCGTGGAATGCGACGCATCCGGAACATTCCTGCCAGCGCCGGACAGTGACATCGCAATAAAGCGGGTCGATCTCGATCAATCGCGCTCGGCGGCCCGTTTTGTGACATGCGATCAACGTGCTGCCACTTCCGCCGAAGGGATCGAGAACGATGTCGTTGCGCCTGGAACAGTCCTTGATCGCGTCGGCGATCAACTCAACCGGCTTGCAGGTCGGATGCATCGCAAGTTCATCATCGCGACCCGTCCGAAACGAATTGACGCCGTCATATTCCCAAACGTTCGTTCGCGAGCGGCCAAATTGGCCAAGCTCGAAATTGTTGACGTGCGGTTTGTGGCCGTTCTTCCAGATAAATATTAGTTCGTGCCTGGAGCGGTAAAATGATCCCATGCCGCCGTTGGGCTTTACCCAGACGCAGACGTTCTTCAGTTCGGTAAAGACGCTTGCGCCAGCTTCAATCATCTCGCCGATATGCCGCCAATCCATGAACACGCAGTGGATCGCGCCATCCACGGTATTGAGAGCTAACAAGACAAAGATGGATCTAAGAAATGCCGTGAACTGCTCTGGCGACATCTCACCGGATGCCATCTTGAATTCGCGGTGCCGAACCCGTCCAAGTCCGGACACGTGACCGTCGATGGGAACGTTATAGGGCGCATCGGTAAAGACAAAGCGAGCCTTTTCCCGGTTGAGCACAGTCTTGTAAGAAGCGGGATCAGTCGCGTCAGCGCATATTAGGCGGTGTTCACCGATGTGCCAGACATCGCCGGCTTTTGAGACTTCAGTACCTAGTTGCAACGGAGGGAGGGCATCCTCATCCGTTCCGCCTTTGAAGCGATCACCGAGGATAAAGTCAATCTCGCCGCCTTCGAAACCGGTCAATCGAAGATCAAAGTGCAGGTCGATCAGCCCCTGCAATTCGATTTGGAGGATTTCGTTATCCCAGCCGGCCTTTGTCGCTAGTTGATTATCGGCGATAATGTACGCGCGCTTTTGCGCCTCGCTTAGGTGCTTGATCTGGATAGTCGGCACCCGGGTCCAGCCGAGCCGCTCCGCAGCAGCGGTCCGCCCGTGACCTGCCAGAATTCTGGTTCGTTTCATCGATGAGAACGGGATTGGTAAACCCGAATTCCTCAATTGAACGCTGAATTTGCTTGATCTGACGTAATGAATGTGTGCGAGCGTTATGGAGAGAAGGCCGGAGCGCTGAAATCTCGATCCATTCGACCTGTAGCCCTCGCTTGGTCAAGGCCGCCTTTGTCGATTTGTCACTATCCCGCCCGAGATGGGTCCATAACTCGTGGAGCACGCTAGGTCTGTCCTTCGCCGGCTCGCGCCGAAGGGCCGCCACGACCTGTGCTTCGGCACCAATCGGTGGTGCCGTTGAACCGTCAATTTTGCCAGATCTCGCTTTTGACTTGACCATGCCGTCGTAATAGCAACGACGGCGCACGATGCCATTTAGATAGTTTCGACCCCCTTTTTAGATTGCACTGCGTTCTTGAATTTCACGTAATCTCCCAAGGCAAGATGGACCGTCCGTTCAAGAGCCTGCTGGTCGATAAATATCTGAGTTCTGTTTGGAGCTCGTTTGACGAGCTCTGAATTGTACCAATCGGCAGATGGCATCAACAGGCGAACGGCTTCCAAAATAAAAAGACCTGCTTCCGATTGCGGCGTGCCCGTGTAAACGCCAGCTTTGTAACCATTGCTAGTCGCACGCTTTCCCGTAACTTTCTGATAAAAATCGGCCAGTTGCCACATCGCAATATACAGGGACGAAGGTTTTTCAGGGCCCCGCCTGAGGCTTTTGATCGTCCTCGAAATTTGATCGCGAAACAGCGTCAACCTTCTCAAATAGGTGGCATACGCGCCCGTACCTTCCAGAGGTGGAATCTTAAGTCGAAGATCCATTCGGAGCGCTGCAAGCTCGAGTTCGCTCTGCGAGCGTGAGTCCAGCGCATTAAGATTAAAGAAAAGTTTGTCTGCGACGTCCGCAATTGCGTCGAACTGTCGGCGCCTGACCCTTTTGTCGATTTTGGTCGCTACGCGCGCGAGTTCGGATGCCGCTATTCCAATCTGTTGTATTACGCTTTGAAAAGAAATGCGCTCCGATGCGCCGGCTGCCACGTCAGCGAGAACCCCGGAAAAGAGCTCACGACTGCGCGGACTAAGGGCACGCAGATGCTTGGAGATGCGATCGAAAGAACTCAGCAATTGCCGCAAGGCAGCGGAGCAATCTGCCTTGGTCGGCCCGAACTCGTCTTGGCGCAACCGGCGCAAAAACTGTGCCCGCATCAGTTCGAATGAGGTGAAAGTCGCGTCACCAGGCGAAATCACTAAACCTAACGGTCTCATGACTTCTGCAAGCGCAACTGGTGAAACCGGCACAACTTCAACAATGGATGCTCCCCAGAAACCCCATTGAGGTCCCGTGCCCAGCGGACGAGATAATTGAGGATATTTTTCAGCGGGGTTTAACAATGCAGGCTTAGCCACTTCACAAGCATCGGTTCGCTCAAACATGGGAGTTCCCCGTTTACAGATGCCGTTCATCCTATCAGCGCCGAGATGGCTACACCGCAGTTGGTGAGTAGTTGCGGTTTGCTTCCAGCCTGGAAAAAGTTAAGTGTCGCTACCATTCCGCGCAAGCTGCCCTTGGAGGGTCAATGTCAAAATTCGCGTAATGAGCGGTTATGGAATGACCGCTCGTCGGGGGTGAAGCAGACATGACAGAAGATCGCGCGCATCACCCTCGATTCAATGGTGCAATTTGTCGGGTTGCTCGACCCAGCCGAAACGTGAACTGGGGTCGCTCGGAGGAGTCAATGCGGGCTGAACGCAGCCAGGCCGTCACGGTGGCGGCCTCCTTCCGATTGGTGACGATCTCGTTTCTCAGCTTCAAAGTGCGAACAGGAAAGCAGCATCGTTGGATATGATCCTGTGGCAACCGCGAGCGTCAGGCCAACGAGAAGGGCCGTATGCTGTGAAATCGAGAAGTTTATCTTTGGAGATCGAGCACGCCGACCGGCGCGTGGAGAAAGTTTTCCGTCCACAAAATGGGAAACTTATCTCCACCGCGAATGCAAACCCCCGCCGGTACCGCCGACAGGGGGTGGTGCATGTGTATGAAGAACGGCGAGCGGTGTTACGCCCGGTGGCTCCTCAAGGACCATGCCTCTAGAAGGAAGCGCGTGACCGCACAATTGTTCAAGGCTATATAGTAGGCAGCCAAGGCACACTACAATCGGCAAATAGCCGGCCGCAGCTACTAAGACCGACCTTTCTTGGTCGGTACAACGACTAGTATGCTCCGAAGCTCATCGATCCGACTCGCGAAGTCCATTGCGTTTGCTTTCAGCACGTCCATCGCGTGACTTCGGTGGCCTTCGTGTTCTAGCTCTGCGATCCGCTCATTAAACGCGTTCAGATCATTTTCGAGCTTCTGAATTTCGCGTTGAATCGGAAATCTCCGAGGCGGAAGTCTGCTAACGGCCCGTGGCTGCTCTAGACGCGTTGCTAGCCGGTTGCCGGTTCTTTGCCGCTGTGTGGGCATAGCGTCCTCCGAATCGCGAACGGTGGCTACGTCATCCTACGCCAAGTTCAGTCAGCTTCGTTACAATACGGACCTGCTTAAAGATCAATCCGCTACCAACAGCCGCAAAATCGATTTGAACCGGACGCTTTGCTTGCCCACGAGCGCCACGGCGTTGATTTCAGCATCCGCATCGTTATACGTTCCCCTAAATCCCAAGGTGACCACCTTTCGCGCCCACGGGTGTTGGCCGAGAAAAGGCGTATGCTCTTGGGTAGTCGCCTCACCCTTCCACTCGCCGTTGGAGCAGGCGTAGCTACCAATGGTGTAAAAGTATGGACCGCCGCCATGCAGCTTGCCGTCGTGCAATATTATGACGTGGACATTGCTGATGCCCACGCCGTCCAACATTTCCGTGGTGATCTTATAAAGCCCGTTCCTAATCATGATTGTTGCAGCCAATGTGGGCAGCTAACCTGGACTCAATGGCAACGTCACAACGCTCTCAAATCATACGGCACGTCGCCGAATGCAGCGCCCATGTCGTCTATCGACCGAAACCCTGCTGGATCGCCTCCGCGTTTTCGTGGACCGCCTTGTTAGCAAGACCGATGAAGATCGGAATAGCGACAATCAATAGTAAGCCCATCACTATGCGCGTGCGGCTCAGACGGCGCTTAGGGCGCTTGATGTAGTGTACGTTGGATTGGTCGGGACCTTCTTCGCCTTCCATTCGTTTGCCAATAGCACACCAAGAGTACGTGGCGTTCGGCTTTACCGCCGCAGGCGGCGATTGCTTGATCTGTTGCCGCCTCAAGCTGGTCCGGCTCTGACGTTGGCTGGCTCTTGGGATCGGCTGGCATCGCAGTCGCCTGTTGACAGGATGACCGCCATGTTGTTCCTCTTTTGTTCTAGTGTCGATCTGTTCTCATGCGATGGTGGGTACTGTCCGTATTTGACCCTCGGTGTCCTAGGCTAAAGTTAGCAGTGTCGTAATTAGATTTGCGTCCATTAGGGAACCGACAGCCCGGCGACGGCATATAAGGAATCGGAAACTCAAACCCTGCGGTTAGGACCCGCAAAGCCACGAGGTTGTGTCATGGAGCGTCGCCATTTCAAACAAACCAAATCCCTTGAAGAACGTCTTTCCGAGGAAGCAAAGCGCCTGCGCGCTGAAGCCAAATTGCTTCCACCTGGCACGGAACGAGATGCGCTGATCCGCAAAGCGCGTCAGGCCGAAACCGCCTCTCGTATGAACGAGTGGCTTACGTCGCCCGGATTACAGCCCCCAACCTAGCAGTAAGGCCACCTCATGTGTCATGTGTGGATGGCCCCCGACTTGCAAGAGTTTTCTCGTGATGAGCAGCGGTCGCTTGCAGTCATGTGTCCGGCCTTTCTGCGCGGTTCGACATGACCGCTGGCCTTGATGGATTCCGCGGATCGAGGCCTTATCAGTTGGCCGGGATTGGAACGCCACTGAGGCGGTCAGGTTTCTCTCGATCCGTCGGGTGACTGACTGTGCCATCACGTGTTTTCACTCTCGCAAGCTTGCGGCACGCCCCGGCTTAGCAGGTCATGCTGCCAGTGGTGCATGTCGGTAGGTGTCCTGTCTGCTCATGATGGCCCAAGCCACGCGTGCCGTTTTATTCGCCAAGGCGACTGCTACCACAAGCCTTGGCTTTCGACTGAGCAAGGACGTTAGCCAGGGGTCGGTCTTGGCTTGTTTCGAACAGAGCAGCACCGTGAGGGCGCTGTTAACGAGGAGGCGGCGGAGATAACTGTCCCCTCGTTTGCTAATCCCACCGAGACGCGCTTTGCCACCGGTGGAGTTTTGTCGCGGCACCAGCCCAAGCCAAGCGGCGAACTCTCTGCCACTGCAGAATGTGCTCGGATCTGCAACAGTTGCTGGAATCGCAGTGGCGATGATCGGCCCTATCCCCGGGATGGTGGCCACATCAGTACAAACGCAGACTTTGATGTGAAGCCCCTCGTTAATATTCGCGAGATGCTTGAGGACAACGGGATCATCGCTCGCAAGGGCTTTGTCCCGCACTCGCAGGAATACGTAGCCACTCCCCGTGATCGCCAATCGCCTCCTACCCCGGAGCGATTGGGACGCGAAGTTGCGCCGCTGGGGATGCAAGCCCCTTGGAGGCAAGGGCCCTCTCAACACAGCGGAGTGGTGGACCGGCAAGAAGAGCCCGTTCACAGTGCCCATCGAAGGCGCTGAGGACCGCTGCGAGTTTTGGGCCCTGCATCGTATTTGCCAGAGCAACGGCGAAGACCCGGCACAAATAGATAGCGAAAAGCCCCACTAGGAATGTCCTAATCTGCCTTCCTTGGGCAGGCAAACGGACGTATAATCAAATCATGGCTTCTGGAATCCAATTGGTTCAGGTGACCCCGGATGACCGGGTCAGGCAGGTTTGGTTTGCCGCTGCACCGCGTGACGAAGCTGTTACCCTCGTTTTGGATGCCGTACCCGAAGGTTGGAGCGCCGCTCTATTGGGTACCAAGTTGAAGCCGAACGAAGTAGCGCTGCTCCATTTGAAGCCCGGCGAGCTTCGCAAGTTGTCCTAATTTCAAATTGCGAGTGTCCTAATTAGGACAGCACCCGATGGTGGGTACTGTCCGCCCCTGTGTCCTAAATTGAATCTGCGAGTGTCCTAATTCGTTCAGGGGCAATGGCGTGATTTGAATTGTTCACTTTGGAACTGACCGCCGGGTGACGGGCATATTAGGATCGGTGGTGCGAATTAACCCTAGGGTTAGGACCCGTAAGCACGAGGTTGTGTCATGCAGCGTCGCGGTTTCAATCAGACATACTCGCTTGAAGAACGTCTAGCCGAAGAAGCGAAGCGTCTCGGCGCTGAAGCCAAATTACTCCCACCGGGTGCAGTCCGCGATGAGATGATGCGGAGAGCTCGGCAGGCGGAGACCGGCTCACACATGAGCGAATTGTTGCGATCCCCTGGACTTCGACCGCCGGAATAGAATTAAGGCCGCCTCAGTTGGCGGCCTCTTTCATGTGTGCCGAGCATGAACGACAGCTTGGAGGTGGAAGTCCTCTATCCAGCCTGATGGTGGCGAAGGATTAGCGAAGCGCAAGGGCGTCATCGCGAGGTGGGGTCTGAAGGAAGCGTGGAGCAAAGCCGCGGCCCGATGGACAAGAACCGGATAACGAGGCCTACCCGGCCGGACGAGCGAGCACATGATCGCGAAGTCCACGGTCATCAAGGGTCGGGGTGGTAAATCCGGCGGGCGTGCGGCGAAGGCGGTCGATCTTACCTCGGGAGGTCTGCGCTGTGTCTCGGCAACCGGACTGAGCGTCGCCGCAAGGCGCCGTGATCGCGGCGCAGAAGTCAGCAGAGGGCATAGTAGGCGGCAGCGCGCCGCCGAAGGCCCGAACGGTGGAAGTGGCTAGTAGAGCGGCGATCTCGCGCGAGCCATGCGGCAGAAGAATCAGGTCGAGCTGAACTTGGGCACCGGAGCGAGAGGGTGAAGCCCGAAGCGCCGCCGCCCAAGAGACCGAAGCGCGCGCGGCGAAAGCCTGTCTCGAACGCCCGGCGGCTCGCGGGACCGTCGATGGAAGCAATTGTCGAGCGTGAGAATCTGAAGAAAGCGCTGGCGCAAGTGAAGCGCAACAAGGGCGCGCCGGGCGTCGACGGCATGACTGTCGACGAGCTGGCGGCCTACCTGAAGGAGCACTGGCCCACGATCCGGGCTCAACTGCTTGACGGCACCTACAAGCCGCAGCCGGTGCGGCGGGTGGAGATACCGAAGGCGTCGGGCGGCATGCGGCCGCTCGGCATCCCGACGGTGCTCGACCGCTTCATCCAGCAGGCGGTGATGCAGGTGCTGCAAGCGGACTGGGACGGAACGTTCTCCGAGGCGAGCTACGGCTTCCGGCCGGGGCGCTCGGCGCATCAGGCGGTGGCACGGGCGCAGGCGTTGATCGCGTCCGGTCACGGCGTCGTCGTGGACATCGACCTGGAGAAGTTCTTCGACCGGGTCAACCACGACATCCTGATGGGGCTGGTGGCCAAGCGGGTTGCTGACAAGCGCATCCTGAAGCTGATCCGCGGCTTCCTGACCGCGGGCGTGCTGGAGGGATGGGCTGGTCGGCCCGACGGAGGAGGGCACGCCGCAAGGCGGACCGCTCTCGCCGCTGTTGTCGAACCTGATGCTGGACGTGCTGGACAAGGAACTGGAGAAGCGCGGCCATCGCTTCGTGCGCTACGCCGACGACTGCAACATCTATGTGCGCAGTCAGCGGGCGGGCGAACGGGTGATGGCCGGCATCGAGCAGTTCCTCGCCAAGCGTCTCAAGCTCAAGGTCAACAAGGCCAAGAGCGCGGTCGCCAAGCCGAGCGTCCGTAAGTTCCTGGGCTTCAGCTTCACCGGCGGGAAAGAGCCGCGGCGGCGCATCGCGCCGCAGGCGATCGCCCGCTTCAAGGCGAGGGTCCGGGAGCTGACGCGACGCACGCGCGGTCGACATAATCTGCTGAACCGCCGGATACGGGCCCGTATGTCCGGTGGTGTGGGAGGGGAGGAGCCGCGAGGCTCCCCCCGGCGATGGAATGCCGGATGGAGTAAGCACAACTAATTCTAACTCTTTTTGACCGCCCAACCTTTCAGCGACTTTGTTTTCGTAGCCCGAACTTATCGGGCGACAATTCTGCCATTTCCAGCACCCGCCCGAGCTGAATCTCAAGGCTCGCGCGCCTATTTCGTTCAAGAACTGGAATAGCCTTTCGCGCGGTCGCCATCACGGGCTTTTAGAGCCTTAAGGAGACCGGACATGATGCCGATAGCTCAATTCGGTGGAGAATGACCCATAAGCGGCATCAGGCGCATTGGTCGAAGCTCGTTTTGCCGGAGCGTGAATTCCATCAATGTCGTCGGTCGGGGGTCAAGACTCGAAAAAATGTCAGTCCGAAGAATCAGCAGAATCAGGAAGATGACTACGAATATGTAGAACAAAGTTCGCGCGATATCCGCCGAAACAATCGAAACGCCTGTAAATCCCAACAGGCCCGCGACGATTGACACAGCGAGAAAGATGAGCGCCCATTTCAGAATAGTCATTTCAATATCCTCTAATATCTTGATTTTAATGATTTGAGGTTCGGTTGGTTCCAGGAACCCGTCGGCGACTGTGGCACAACCCGGCAATTGGCGTTTTCAGGCGCGACTTGCCGTGGTGTTACGCGCCGCTCAGAGCCGAATTGATCATGGTCGCAAAGTCTGAAATCAAGAATGGCTTGTGCAGCACCCGCTTGTCGTTGAACAAGGCTGGCCGTCCGGCCGGCCCGTAACCGCTGACGAATACGAACAACAGACCTCGCGCAGCAACGATCTCAGCGATGGGACTGATGTTGAAGCCAGCGACATTGATGTCGAAAACCGCCAAGTCGAATGCGCAGGTCCGGGCCAAGGGCTCGGCCGTCTTAATACTACCGCCTCGGCAACTACTCGATGCCCAAGCTCCTCGAGCATCTCGACGATCATCATCCGTATCAGGGCCTCGTCTTCAACCGAAAATACGGACACGCCCTGCATCTAACTTTGACTTGTAGGTGCGGCGTTCAAAAGTTGAGAGACCGCGGTCACAACTTGCGCTGGGGCAAACGGCTTCTCCAGCAGCACGCTGTTGGGGACGCCGTGCGACGCCCAATCTTTCGCGGCGGCACCCGTCATGTAGACGATTGGGAACGTCGGGTCGATCTCTCGGGCCCGTTTTGCGACCTCCCAGCCGTTCATACGTCCCTGGAGATTGATGTCCGTGACGAGCGCCCGGTAATCCATGGCCTTTCCCTTTAGCAAGGTCACAGCTTCTTCAGCCGACGGCGCGATAGCGGTTTCGAACCCGCCCTCCTTTAAGGCGTCCTCAACAATTCTCTGAATTGATTCGTCGTCCTCGACCATAAGGACAATCGGTAGATCTGCCACTTTATCCCATCCTGCCAGAAGTTCCATGCTCAAACGCCGCAGGGGTCGGTTTGTTCCGCATGAAAGTCCGAAAGTGACCATTGGACGTGCGGTGCCACGCCAGTCGCGCCGACGCGGCGCGCTCGTCGCGGAGGCCAAAGAAAGTTTGACCCGGCAAGACAGAGAAGAGTTGGCACACGATGGCGAGTATCGCAGCAAGGGTCGGAACCGAAAGTCTGCCGACCGTGCCGGACTCGGATCAGGCAGAGTAAACCTGCGTGCGGCTTTGACCTGCCCATAATTTTACGGAAACGCGTTCAAGCTCTATTCATCGTGAACCGCACTGGGAACGGGCGCGGGCACATTATGATAAACCTTATGTCAATTTCACGGGACAAGTTCGATCCTCTGGCCATTGTCGTGGACTGGCTTGATGCCTGTCGAACAGGAGAACTCAATGCGTTGCTCGACCTTTACGATGAGCGAGCAACCTTGGAATGTGACTGCGAGCGCGTGAATCTAACGGGGGCAAATCGATCGCGGCTTACGGGCGTCAAGGTTTGCCGGAGAGTTTCGGCCGATCCACGATGCTGACAAAGCCCTTTACCCAAGAGCAATTACTCCAAAGGGCAGCACGGCTTGTCGACCGGCGCCGCGTGGCCTGCGCCTGCACAAGCATCGCGAACAGGGCAGCTGACCAAACGGATCATTTGCATGCGGCGGCGGGCAACGTGTCCTGACTTACCTAACCACCGCTTGTGCCTTGTTGGTGCGAGGTTTGCTGTGAACGCATAACGTCTGGCCGACTAAGCTATTATAGTACGAAGGCCGCGAAGATGTACGCCACGATCAACACGACAACCGCCAATGCAATAAGGAATAAGAAAAATTTGTTCATGTCGGGCGACGCCCAAACAACTATTTCGTTCCGGCGTGCGGCTACAGGTCGCCAAACGCCGCTACTTCGGAGGCTGCAGTCCCGGTGAAGCCATCCATTGGTAGAGACGCGCTGTCGTTTCGGTCATACCCCGACTGGAAGTTAACCTCCCCTAAGGTTGGCGGCCCCGGCTACGGACGACACCGGGGCCGTTTACTTTCGTGAATTTGGAACGTTTGCGGGTGATCGGAGTTGAGTCTACGCGACCCTGTGATCCCAGTTCTGGATGTCAGCTCAACGATGGCAACCTTGACTGCGATTGTGCACTGTCCTCGCTCTCGATCGAGACCGACCATACAGAGCGCCATCGAACTTCGGCCCGGCGTCGAATATCTCACCCTGCGATGTGCGTCTTGCGGCCTTCTCTACGACGCGCAGGTGCGGTCCAGACCTAAGAAGGTGAAGCAAAGCCGTCGCTGGGTCGAGATCAGCGACGGCTCTTACTCAGACTACCCAGCAGAAGGTCGCGGTGACGATACGCCGTTGCCGGACAAGATGATGTTACGCCCGCTTTCGCTTCTCGCAGAACTTCGTAAAGGCTGACCAGCCCCATGATAACGGGAAGAAAAGCGAGGATCGTCCAAAGCAGAGAGCCAGCCGTGAGTACGACCCAAAGGCCAAACGCGGCAAATGAGATCAACACCGATAGGACTGTATCGGTCGTCCGGTCGCCGTGCGCGCCTTTGTTTTCCATGGTAGCCATCGACGTGCCAACGCCCTCTGAGCTGACCGATAGGCTCCCGATTGCATAGAACCCTCTGCGAGATGCTCCGGGGACCGGTTGACCGTCAGCTGCCGGTCTCCTTAATTTGGATTGTCGCTCATGGAACGGAAATAGTGTTCCGCGTGCTGGAAGTAATTCTCCGCCACGATCCGGTCCCCGGCCAGAGCTTCGGCGCGGGCGAGGGCCAGATAGCGTTCATAGTTTCTTTGAAAGTTTTGAGCGTTTCTCGCCTGGGGGCGGGGGAACCCGGAAGGTTCATTTCTCTGGGTGGGTTGGGATCTCCTTCGCGGCATAGCGTTGGTCATAACCTTCGCATTGGGCGTGGCTGCGCTGAATTGCTTCCTGAACACTGTCGACCTTCTTAATCGGCGCGCGGGTCCGAAATAGCGCGGCATAGTTTGGGAAATAGCAAGATTAGCAAGTCAACAGGCTCAACGCACCTTAGGTCCTCCGTTGCGAGAGTTTATTTAAGAGAGTGAGCAATATTGGATGATATTGCGCGAGTTGGGCGATCTGGGATCACCCGACGCGGGTAGCGCTGGCCTTCAGTGGCATGCGCGCGGGAACGGAAACTGACTTGGTCGGTTAGCTCGCCGGGACTTAGGAGTGAGTTCAATGGACAAGGATCGAATTGCCGGCTCGGCGAAGGATTTCGCCGGTAAGGTCGAGGGCAGCGTCGGCGATATCGCCGGCGACGCAAAAACCCAGGCAGAAGGCCGCGTCCGCGAGGCCACAGGCGCGGCGCAAAGCCTATACGGTCAGGCCAAGGATGCAGCACGCGAAGCTACGGATGCCGCTGTTAGCTACGCCAAAGACACTTATGAGAACAGCGGCGATACTTTCCGTGACGGCTCGCAGGTGATTGCGAAGAAAGTGCAGGAGAACCCGCTCGGTTCGATGTTGATCGCGGGCGGGATCGGCTTTGCGTTGGCGCTTTTGATGTCGCGCTCGCCGCGACGCCCGCCGCCGCGGCGCTGGCGATATTACGGCTAGCATTGCTATAACGATTCCGCTTGATTGGGTGTTTGTTGGCCTGGAGATCAAATCGTGACTGAGGACATCCCGCTGGCCCCTTTCGCCCACGAATGCTTGGATCCCGTTCCGGAACCGAAATCCACCATCGCGGAAGTCTCGGAAGCTGTGAAAGGGACAGTCAATAGGGTTAGCGGCGCGATAGAAGCGGGTCGAAAGCCCGGGATGCCATTGAGCATCTTGAGTAATATCGCGCGAGAAGCACTCTGGGTTCGCTGTTAGTCGCGTTCCTGTTGGGAGTTGCCGTCGCCCGCCGCCGATGAGGGTCAGCTGTAACGGCCATGCCTGGCCGGAGTGATGCTGCGGTTCAGAGGATGCTTAAGATTTCCGCCTCGCCGCCGGCGACCGACACGACCTCACCGACTCCCTTTCCAAACAGCGCTCGCGCTAAAGGAGAGGCGTGTGAGATGGTCCCGCGCGCCGGGTCAGCTTCGTCTTCTCCGACGATCCTGAAGGCCTGCTCGCGGCCGTCGTCTCGAACGATCGTGACGGTATGACCAAAGCGAACGACGGAATTGTCCTCCGGTTCAGGTGCCACGACAGCGGTTGAACGCCGCGCCGTCCAGTATCGGAGGTCGCGGCCAGAGCTGGCAAGTCCTTCCCGGTCGCCAACCACTTGCGACGCTGCATAGGCCTCCTGGGCCGCCGTCAGCGCCGATTCAATCTGCCGAAGTCCATCTCTCGTCACCTCGTTGGGGTGTCCAGAGACAGGCCGATCTGGCAGCTGCTCGACTTCATCCGCGTCCTTGACGAATGCTCTGCTCATGATGGGGCAACATACACGGCTTTAAGGGTTCCTCGATCTACCCAGATGGTACGACCGACAGGCGTGTTCTGATTGACCCGCCTTAAGGCGCCCCGCCGCCTGCCAAATCCGACAAGAAGGCGGCGGCCGGCATCCTGCCGGCCGCCGTTCTCATACAAAAAGCAACGCTACTTCGGATATTTGAACTCCGGCGCGGCCTTCAGCGCTTCCTTGGTGGTGTTCATCGACGCCAGCCATTTGTTGTTCTTTTCGTCGTAGCGCACATTGACCGATGACGGCGACACCGCGACATAGTGCTCGCCCATGCCAAGGAAACCGCCGACCGACAGGATCAGCGCGTCGATCTGATGATTCTTGATCGCGAAGTCGGTGATTTCGCCGATCAATTCATCTTTCTGGTTGGTGACACTCAGGCCCTTCAGCTTCGACGAGAACATCTCGTCCTTCGAGACAGTCGAGAATTTAGCCTCGGCGGGCGCGTTGCCGGTGGTCCGGGATTCCTCCGCCAGGACCGGGCTTGCGAGAAGCGCAAGCGATGCGGCGATCAGTGCAATTTTCTTCATCTTCTCCTCCAGTGCGGAATGCAGTTCTACAATGCGAGGACGGAACGAATGTTCCGTAAGACGATTGACACGTCAGAAGGACCTGCTTGGCTAGGTCTGCCGCGTTTTTGAAGACGCCGCGGCCTTGCGAGAGGCGCGCGTAGCTAAACTCTTTAAGAGAGGAAGGTCGGCCGGTAGTTCGTCAGCCCGCGACTTGAAAAACGCCCCGGTGTCGCCACCGCGCGGCTTCGCGCGGTCTTCTAGGCGAAGACATGCCATATGAGCGCCAGGAACGCGATCAACACCATGCACATGATGGTGCGCCGGCCGATGCAATTTAACGCGAGAGGATCGCGTCTATCGTCTGGCCGAGCCTAGCCGTTGACACCGGTTTCTCCAGCACCGGCCGCCCCCTAAATGCTTCTGGTCGGCCTCCTGATCCGTAGCCGCTGACGAAAACAAATGGCAGACCTCGCTTGTTGACGATCTCGGCTACTGGTCCGATGTTGCGACCAGCTATGTTTATGTCGAGAATGGCGAGATCATACATAGCCGTCTCTGCCAGAGCCTTCCCGGCTTCGATGTTGCCCGCTTCGGCAACCACACGATGCCCAAGCTCTTCAATCATGTCCGCGAGCATCATCCGGATGAGGGCTTCATCTTCGACCAGGAATATGGATGCTCCGGACACTTTGGATGCCCCTTCTACCGCGCCTGACGGAACTATTACGTCCATCCAGGGAATCTCGTTCCTAAAACTGGACGGGACCACTGGAAAACCCTGTCTTTTGATTTCTATCGGGCAGGTAGTCCCAGTTCGTTTCTTAAATTTGAGCCTTGTGTTCACTTGTGAACTTTCTCCCGCCGTTTCACGAGGTAGTTCGCTGGCATGCAAGACCTCCGGGAAAACCTGGAAAAGCTGCTCACCGAAGCCGAGGATTGCGAGCTTATTGGCAGACTGGCGACCGATCCCAAGAAGCGCGAACTCTTTGAAAGACTGGCAACTGATCTTCGCCAGATGGCCCGCGACATCGAGGCGATGATCGCGGGTCGCGCGCCGGAAGCGGAGTAAGGTCGCCTGAAGCGGTCATCCACCCCATCAGTTGGCGGGCTCTCATGCTTTCCGCTACGCTGTAGCATTCGATGGCGGGGTTAGAACGTGAAAATGATTGCCGAGTATCTAGAGAACGCCTTCAAATTTGAGCGGGTGGCAGCCGAAAAAACCGATCCCAAGCTTAAGGCTAATCGCGCTTTGTGGCCCGCAGGACTGTCAACAACCCGGTCGAATATCATCCAGCCGCGGAACTTCTTTGAAAATGTAGCATTGAAAGCAAATCCTATCTAAGTCGGGGTAACGAGGAGTGTTGGTGATGGCAACCCAAATCGTGATCGATCACACGGGAGATACCCGACATAATTTCGATCCGACCGACACGAAGGCGGTCCTGAAGGCCGAGGAACGTTTCAAAAAGTTGACCGGCCGAGGCTTTACCGCGGCGGTGCGGAACGCGTCCGGAGAGGTAGCAGTGACGCGGACTTTTGACCCGAAGGCGGAAGAGACCTTGTTTATTCCGCGCCTCGTAGGTGGCTAGCTTCGCCTCTATGTTTGAGCAACTTTCATCAGCGGCTCGCTGGCTGCGAGGCTTGTGGGAGAAGTTCCAGTCGGCTGGCCCAAACGCGACGGAAGCGCGCGGGCTTAGACTTTTGAAGGAATGGCTGTCGCCGGAACAGCGGACGCAATATGACGCGAACGGCTTTTTCGACGTCACCGGTTGCGACAGCGGGAAGCGATATCGAATCCACCATGGCGCCGCGATGAACGTCGTTGAGATCGACGACGTCGGCGGCGTTCGCATTGGTTGGTGTTTTATCCCGAAAGCTTGCATCGTCGCAGGCGATATCATGCTCGCACAAAAGATTTCCTTGGAAACGGACGAGCGCGGCGCGCTAGCGATCGCCAAAAACTTTAGGCCAAATTCGCGGAGTTAGCGGAAAGAAACGGTCGATGGAGCTACTTTGCCGGTACAAGTCTTGGGGCCTAGCCTTTGCCTCACGTCGGGATGACGATTTCGCAAAGGAGTCCTTCGGTGCGCCAGTCGTTGCGCATCTCGCCCTTCAGTTGGCCTCTAATGATGCGGTCCATCACGCGCGTGCCGAAGCCCTGACGCGTCGGTTGCCTGACGGGCGGGCCACCCGCTTCGGTCCAACGAAGAACCAGGCGTCCGTCTGACGCGCACGACCACTCGACCTGAACGTGTCCTTCGGCTACCGACAGAGCCCCGTATTTCGCGGCGTTGGTCGCAAGCTCGTGCAGGGCAACCGCTACGGTCTGAGCAATGTCCGGCCGCAGGACGAAGTCAGGACCATCGATGCGCGCGCGACCGTCCCCGTCTCGACAGTAGGCGGCAAGCTCCTCCTTGACCAGCTTGTGAAGCTCGGCTCCGGTCCAGCGAGATTCCACGAACAACTTATGGACGTTCGCGAGCGCCTGGATCCGCCCCGTTATGGTGTCCTTGAGACCTTCGGGTGTATCGGAGTCGGAAAAATTCACGGTCGCCTGCACGGTCGCCAACACGTTCTTGGCTCGGTGTTCGGCCTCGCGAGCGAGAACGGTGATTTGCGCCTCGCTGCGCTTGCGCTCGGTAATGTCGCGGGCGATTTTCGACGCGCCGATGATCCTGCCTTCCGCATTCTTAACAGGCGAAACGGTCAGCGAAATATCGACCGGGCTTCCATGCTTGCGCATACGAACCGTTTCATAATGCTCGATGGGCTCACCACGTCGGATACGGTCGAGAATCGCAGGCTCCTCCTCCTGTCGATCCGGTGGAATCAAAATCGTGATCGGCTTGCCTATCACTTCCTCGGCCGTATAGCCGAAGATTCGTTCCGCGCCCTTGTTCCAGGTGACGATTACGCCATTGAGGTCCTTGCTGACGATCGCATCATCAGATGACTCGACGATGGAGGCAATTCGCTGCGTCGCATTCAACGACGACAACGTCTGATAAGCTGCCGCCGCGAAGGTACCTAGGCTGGTCATTACGCGCAGGTCTTCCGCGTCGAAGCGGCGAGTGGTGTCGTGTGCGACGACCCAGATTGTGCCGAACGCCTCACCCTTGATGTAAAAGGGAACCAGCAATCCTTCCTCAAGAACAGGCTTGATGGGTGTCCAATAGGGGAAGTCGAGTTCGGGATGTGAGCATATCATCGCGACGTTTTGGTCAAGGACCGTGCCGCACGGGCCGAAGTTGCGCGGCGTTCCTCCATTTATGTGAGAAGCCCACTGTCCGGCAATCGCACGCCAGTGAAAATTGCTCCTCTGATCGTCCTCCTCCAACAGGCTTAGCCCGGCGGAGTGTGCACGGCACAGGGTAAGGGCGGTATCCGCGAGTTTCTGCAAGATCCCTTCAGGCGACGACGCCATCGATTGCGCCAAGGCGATCAAGGCCTTGTTCTCGGCTTCATAATCGGGAGCACGCGACGGTCGGCGACACAGCTCAGCCGTGGAGAGCATAGAACGTAAGCCAGGTGGATCGAGCGTTCGGCCTGGAATCGCATCGAGCTGCTCTGCCGGCTGTTTGGCTTGCTCAGGTTGCACTAGAGACACGATACCCTTCCGTTGGCCTGCCAACCCGTTGGTCCGTATAGTATGCTTCCAGACCTTTCGCCAGCTATCCCTTCCGCGAGTGCCCGAAAACAAAAACGGTCTCAGTGTGGGGATCACAAGCCCGGGCCGCGACCTCGGGCCTGACATCATGCGGAGAAAGTGCCGGCCGGAGGCCTGGAATCTACTTCCCGTTGTTAGTGCTCGTTTTAAAAGAGAGGCGGCCCCAGCTCCGGGGGTAAGGGAAAGCTGGGGCCTTTGGGAGCGTGCCCAACCGGTAAGAGGCATCGACACTGAATGTTCCAAAGCCGGAACTTGTTCAACCTCGCCCATTTCCTGTAGCGAATGTCCTAGCTAGGACAGCACTCCAGTTGCGTACACTAGTGGACATACACCAGCCCTATGAAGCGTATGATACACGCATCGCCGTTCCATATCGGCATCGATGGGCGACAGAGACCGGTCGCGCTCCCGCCCTAAATCCAACTGGGAAAAGGAGAGCGCGATGCAACGCAGACGATCTACCCCTCACACATTCGATCAAAGACTGAGCGCAGAGAAAGCGCGTATAGAAGCAGAATTGGAGAAGGAAAATCCAGGTCCGCGGCGCGATCAACTCAAGCGCAAGCTGCGACAGATCGACGTTGCTTTCCGTGTCGATGGTTGGGCCTCATCAAAAGGATTGCAGCCGCCGAGTTAGGCCGCGTCAGTTGGCCGCGTGTTGCATTTTCAAGCCAAGCGTCCGAACTTGCTTGGAGTTCGACATTGGGCCCCCAAACCAGACATCGGCCACGCAGCGGCGCTCCCTGAGCATCGACCCCCGCGAAAGTTCTGAGTATAGATGGGAAATTTGTATAATCGCTAGCCGCCCGGCCGATGTGGAGTTCTAGCAGCGCCATCCGCTGCAGGATTGTCGAAGTCTCGCTCGCCGCTCTGCGCTGCACGAAGGATGGATTCGGCCAACCGGTGGAACGTTTACGAGTGACGGGAGTTGAGTTTGCGTTCCCTGCGTGGCGTTTGCGCTTGATGCAGGTTCAGTGATGGTAACCTTAGTACGATTGTGCGCTGTCCTCGCTGTCGGTCACGACCGACCGTACAGCGCGTCGTCGCGCTTCGGCCGGGCGTCGAATATCTCACCCTACGATGCGTCTCTTGCGGCCTTGTCTATGACGCGCAGGTGCCGTCCGATCCAACGAGGCCGGCGACGTTGGCGGAATCAAAGCCGTCGGCGGGTTGAGATTAGCGCGACAAGGGAGCCTATGAACGTCCGCCGTTGCAAAAAGGGGAGAATCGAGTCGTCCCTTCCAGGTCGACTTTTGACTCGACCACGCATCAACGGCTGCGAAGGCGATGTGAGAGGTCCCCAGCGCAAAAGACACGCTCGGCCGTAGATGAACAATTTAGATATTGGCGAATTATCCTGAAATAATTCGGAGGCCCTATGCCAAATTTTGTGGCTCTTGTCGTCGAGGACGATGCACTTCAACGGGTGTTCTTGACCGACCTACTGAAGGGCAGGGACCTTGAAGTCGTCGAATGCTCGACCGCCGAAGCTGCCGAGCTTGTCCTGGCAACCGCGGGGCCTGAGCTCAAAGTCGTTGTGACCGACGTCCATCTTGCCGGCGAGATGACAGGGATTCAACTTGCTGAGTTTGCAATGCAAACGTACCCTCGCCTGAAGGTTATCGTGCTGTCAGGCCGTGAGACTGCAAGCCTTCCGCTCGGGACTTGTTTCCTTCGGAAACCGTGCCAGCCGCATGAGCTGCTTAAAGCAGTGTTTAGCTAGATTCACGTCCGCGCTGCTATTGTTGCCAACGTGGAGTGGCTGACACTGCCTTTGCGGGCGGGGGGACATCAGCCATTTTCAATGACCTCCTCAGAAGGCAATTGCGATTTCTTGCGAACAGCCGTCTCACGCTGAAACGATCCCACGTTCCGGGCGTCCCGCGCTGTATCTTGAATCAGCCGATGGATGAAATCGAGCTTGACCAGCACATCCGGAGAAAGCGCGAAGGGATAAAGGTCGCGCGTTCCCATAGCGCGGTTGACGCTATTCATTGCAAATACGAAGGGCAGCCACGCCCGCGCGATCGGATCAAAGGATTGGTTGACATAGGGATCGAAGTCGATCTGTGCCGACAGTCCGCCTTCCCGGTCGCGCGCGGGATGAACCTCTAATCCAAATTCGGCGGCCATTTCCAAGGTATCGACGATGTGGAAATAGTGCGCCCAAGTTTCCGCGAAATCTTCCCAGGGATGCATGGTGGCGTAAGCGGAGACGTAACGTTGTTGCCAGTCCGGCGGCGCACCCGTCGTATAATGCCGCTCAACGGCTTCGTCATAATCCACCCGGTCGTCTCCGAAGATCGCACGGCAGGCCTCGAGCTTGCCGCCGTCATGGACCAAAATATCCCAGAAATGATGCCCGACCTCGTGCCGGAAATGGCCCAACAACGTCCGGTATGGCTCATTCAATTGCAAGCGCCGGCGCTCGCGCTCGATCTCGTCCGTTTCGCTCAAGGCGACCGTGATCACGCCATTGTCGTGCCCAGTCATGACCTTGTCACCGGTTGCGGCGTCGTCGGCGAGAAAATTGAAGGTCAGGCCGTGCTGTGAATCTTGGGCGCGGGTTTTAAGCGGGAGCTTCCATCGCAAGAGCGAATAGAACAGCCGGTGCTTCGCAACTTCCAGCTCCCGCCATCCAATCAGCCGGGTCGGATCAGCGAGATCTGGCACGATGCCGTTGTGGCGGCAAGCCATGCAGTAAGTGTCATTGGAGCCGTCATCGACCAGCCAGTTGCAGACATCCATCTTGGCATTGGTGCATAGCCACCGCCTTTGTCCCGGCCTCTCCAGAGGTTGCCACTGATCGCCTATGGGTTTCAGAGCGGAAAGGGTCACTCGCTCAGGCATGAATGCCAGCCGGTGTCCGCAACGGCCACAACTCCGGTTTTCGAAGTAGACAATGTTGCCGCATGCCTGGCAGGAAAATAGCTTCACGAGGATACTCACTTCCGGCCAGCGCCGCTCGGTCAAGATCATATGACAAGACAAAGCCCAACGCTGGTGAAGAAGCGCCAGGCTCATTCTGGCTAGTCGCCGTCCCTGTCAATTCCGTTTCCCACCGATCGTTCCTGCCGGACGGTGTGGGCTAGACTAGAGGTCAGACCGTCGCGCTTGCGCCGTTGATGCTGACATGTGCCCATCCGAAATTGTGGTCGGATTCGCGAAGGCCGCAATCGCAAATGAGGGTCGTTTTCTTCCTATTAGCGCCCCCATTTTGATAGCTCTCTTGCGGTTTTGATCCGGAAGCGACAACGCCTTGACCCGATCGATCACACGAGGCGAAGGCTAAGCCGTCGAGCCCGGCTGGTGTGGCTGGCGACGAACTCCCTGAGATGCTCAGGCATCATGAGGCCTTCGATATCACAGCGGGCCAGGATTTCGTCGGCGACACCTTCTGAGACGTCCTCGGCCCAATGCTCTAGGGTGTTGAAAGCGACGATGCGGATCGGGTCGTTGAATTGCCCCGACATGAGGTCAACAATGATGGTTTCGAGGTCCGTCCGCTCAACCTCGGTTTCGCGGCAGACGCTACCTTGCGAACCAAAGCTATCGACTATGAGGTAGACCGTCTGATCGGCGCCGTAAGGCACGACAGGCGGCGTTAGGCCAGTTTTCGGCATACGCATCTCCAACGCACCCGAGAACCAAGCGTGATTCTGAAACTTGGTTCCCGAGGCCAAAAAGCAGCCGCGGATGCTCCGTCAGCTCAGCCGTAATACCGCCAGCGCGGCGGTGGGCGACGGGGCGGGCGAGCCATCAACAGCGCCAACGCAAAACCGATGCCGCCCGCGATCAACAGCGAGCCGAGCGGATTGTCCTGCACCTTCTTCGCGATCGCTTGCGAGCCGTCACGGAAAGTCTCGCCGCTGTTCCCATAAGCGTCTTTGGCGTAGCTGACGGCGGCATCCGTAGCGTCGCGCGCTGCATCCTTGGCCTGGCCGTACAGATTTTGTACCGTGCCTGCGGCCTCGCTGGCGCGTCCTGCGGTCTGGGTCTTTGCATCACCGGCGATGTCGCCGACGGCGCCCTCGACCTTACCGGTGAAATCCCTTGCCGAGCCGGCAATCCGATCCTTGTCCATTGCGCACTCTCCCTGAGATGTTTTCTCGAAGAACTAATCAACAAGATTGGTTCCGGTTCCTGCGCGGTCAGAAAGCCGGTTTGCAAACGTGACGCCCGACGTCAGGCTCCTGCTTGAGTAGGAGCAGCTACGAGCTGCCGTCGGGGCGGGCCGTCGCGCGGTCCTTGTGCATTGATCGCAAATAATGCTCGGCGTGCTGAAAGTAATTCTCCGCCGCAATCCGGTCGCCACTCAGGGCTTCGGCACGAGCTAGCGCCAGGTAACGCTCGTAGTTACGTTGTGCGTTCTGGTGTCCGGCCGGAGGGACCCGGAAGGGTTGATTTTCCGGTCTTGAGGTTTTCGCGGCATTCTGATGTTCGGGCGCGGCTGCGCCTTGAATTCGTATGTCTTTATCCATGGGTCGCGCTAGCTGAAGCCGCGCGACGGAAATGATTTGGATGCAATCGACGGGCCGCGGTAGCGCTCGAATTTCGATGGCTGCGCAGGAAATCTGCGTTCGACGCCTCGTCGACTGAACCTTCCCGTAGGAAGCTAAACCGACAATTCAAGTTGCCTGCGCCTAAAAGAACCCGCGGAGCTCCTTAGAGTTCCCCAAGGCTGCAAAAAAGCCCCCTGCGGCAGAGGGAACGATCCGAAATATTACCAATTGGTTTGTGAGGCTTGCCGAAACAGGAAAGGGTCCAACGATGAAATACTTTGCTTCAGGTCTTGCACTCGTTCTCCTGGCGACGCCCGCACTAGCCCAGTCGATCGGAGAGAAGACCGGCATGAACTCCACTTTGGGCATAACGCCTGCGACGGTGGACTTCGTGAAAGAGGCCGCCACCAGCGATATGTTCGAGATCCAGTCCAGTCAGTTGGCCGGGGAGCGGGGCAATGCGACGGAAAAATCCTTTGCCGCCACCATGATCAAGGATCACCGAAAGACGTCCGATGATTTGAAGTCGATGATTTCAAGCGGCGACGTGAAGGCGGAATTGCCAACCGAGCTGGATAGTTCCCACCAAAGCGAAATCGACAAGCTGAAATCGCTCAAGGGTGCCGACTTCAGCTCGCGCTATGACAGCGATCAACAGAGCGGCCATAAGGACGCGGTGTCATTATTCGAGCGGTACGCCAAAGGCGGCGACAATCCGAAACTGAAGGATTGGGCGGACAAGACGCTTCCGACGTTGCGGCATCACCTCGATATGGCGAACGACTTGACTGCAAGCAAAACAGTCGGAAGCCACTAATTGCCGCGCTGCCCCCGAGTGGTGGACGCCGCCGCTAGAAAGCTAGAGATTTGCTCTTGATATGACCAGCAGCGTCAGATGTTGGTGGCGGCACGGCATTTTTTATCAGATCTATCCGCGTTCGTTTCAGGACTCCAATGCCGATGGGGTAGGTGATATCGCCGGGATCATCGAGCGATTGCCCTACTTGCTGGCGCTCGGCATCGACGCTATGTGGCTGTCGCCCGTGTTCCCTTCTCCGATGGCCGATTTCAGTTACGACATCTCAGATTATACTGGAATCGATCCGGTGTTCGGCACGATGGAAGATTTCGACGCGCTCATAAAGGCAGCGCATCAAAGCGGTCTCAAAATCATCCTCGATCTCGTGCCCAACCACACGTCCGACCAGCATCCCTGGTTCGTCGAAAGCCGGGGTTCGCGCGACAATCCGAAACGCGAATGGTACATCTGGCGTGATCCGGGGCCGAATGGCCGGCCACCGAACAACTGGCTGTCGGAGTTCGGCGGCAGTGCCTGGGAATACGACCCGGCGACCCGGCAATACTATTATCACGCTTTCCTCGCCCAGCAGCCGGATTTGAATTGGCGCAATCCCGCGGTGCGCCAGGCCATCCATAACGTGATGCGCGTCTGGCTAGGCAAGGGTGTCGATGGTTTCCGGGTCGATGTGATCTGGCACCTCATCAAGGATTCGGAGTTTCGCGATAACCCGCCCAATCCGGATTTTCGTTCAGGTCAGCCTCCGCATCAACAAGTTCTGCCGCTGCACACAACCGATCAGGCTGAGGTCCATGACGTGATCGCGGAAATGCGGCGCGTGGTCGATGAGTTCCCTTGCCGCGTGCTGATCGGCGAGATCTATCTACCGTTCGAACGCCTGGTCACCTATTACGGCAAGGATCTCGCGGGCGCGCATCTGCCGTTCAACTTTGCGCTGCTGTTGGCGCCCTGGAACGCGCGAGCAATCGAGAAAATCATCCGCGATTATGAGGCTGCGTTGCCGGCGGACGCGTGGCCGAACTGGGTGCTCGGCAATCATGATCGGCCGCGGGTGGCAAGCCGGGTCGGCAAGGCGCAGGCGCGCATCGCCGCGATGCTGCTGTTGACCCTGCGCGGAACGCCGACGCTTTATTACGGCGATGAGATCGGCATGCAGCAGGTCGCAATCGCACCCGATCAGGTGCGCGATCCCTTCGAGAAGAATGTCCCGGGGATCGGTGTCGGTCGCGATGGTTGCCGGACGCCGATGCAGTGGAGCGCCTCGCCTTACGCGGGCTTCTCCACGGCTACGCCATGGCTGCCCCTATCAGACGATTTCACCCACGAAAACGTGGTCAATCTCGAGGCGGACTCCCGATCGATTCTCAGCCTCTACAAGGCGCTCATCGATTTAAGAAAAAAACTGCCGCAACTCGTGTCCGGCGCCTATGTTCCGATTGCGGCCGAGGGAGATTTGCTGCTCTATCGGCGGCAATGCGGAGGCGAGTTCGTCGTGGTCGCCCTCAACCTGGGACCGGAGCCCGTCTCGATCGCGTCGGATGAGATAGGCCTGAGCGGCGAAATCCTGCGTTCAACGTTCCTCGACAGACAAGGCGAAAAGGTTCACGGCACGCTGGATTTGCGCGGCGACGAAGGCGTGATCATCGGGGCGTCAGGCGCTCAGGCTGGATGACTAGCCTTGCCAACCGCGTCGGTGTCGATGTCGCTGCGCTTGAGCAGATCGTCGAGACCGCCAACGCGATACCAGCGGTATCCATAAGGTTCAAGGACGAGTGTGTGCTTGCCGCGCTCATTGGCCTGGCTGTGATCTTCCGACAGGAGGTTGACCAGCAGCTTGCCGGCATCGTCCGAAAGACCGGCTGAAAACGCGATTTCCCGCGGCTTCTCTTCAAGATTGTGCACGAACAATACCGAATTATTGCGCCAGTCATAGCGGATGATCAAGACCGCCGGGTCGCGCGTCGCGATCACCTTGAAGTCGCCCCAGCCGATCTCGGGGACTTCCTTGCGCATGCGGACGATCCGCTCGGTCCAGTTCAGCATTGAATTGGAATCGCGGCGCTGCTTGGCGACGTTGACGTGTTCGTAACCATAAGGACCCTTGTCGATCACCGGCATGCAGGGCTTGCCGCTTTCCGTGAATCCGGCATGCGGCTCGGCCGACCATTGCATCGGCGTGCGGGCGCAATTGCGCTCGGGCAGATCGAGATTGTCGCCCATAGCGATTTCATCACCATACCGAATCACCGGCGTTCCCGGCAGCGTGCACATCAGGCTGTAGGCAAGTTCGATCCGCCGCCGGTCGCCGCCCAGCATCGGCGCCAGCCGGCGGCGGATGCCTCGATCATAGAGCTGCATGTTCTTATCTGGTCCGAAAGCCTTGAACACCGCGTCGCGTTGGGCCTTGGTCAGTCGGCCGAGATCGAGTTCGTCATGGTTGCGCAGGAAAAGGCCCCATTGCGCGGTGGCCGGCCGCGGCTTGGTGGCGTTGAGCGCCTTGGCAAGCGGACCGCAATCCGCCGATGCCAGAGCATAGAACAGATGCTGGTTGACGTGGAAATTGAACATCATCTGCATGCGGTCGCCGGCGCGGCCGAAATATTCCATGTCGGTTTCTGGAAGCACGTTGGCTTCGGCGAGAATGATGGCGTCCCCTTCACGCCATTGCAGGAATTCGCGAAACGCGCGCAGCATGTCGTATTGCTCGACCGGCTTCCTAACCTTTGCGCCTTTGGTGGCGATCACGAACGGCACGGCGTCCATGCGAAAGCCGGACACGCCAAGCTGAATCCAGAAGCCCATGATCTTGAGGATCTCGGCTTGTACGAGCGGATTTGAGGTGTTGAGGTCGGGCTGGAAGTCATAGAAGCGATGGAAATACCAGGCGCCGGCTTCCCTATCCCTCGTCCACGTCGATTTCTGCACCCCGGGAAACACCATTCCCTTGTCGGCATTCGCCGGGCGCTTGTCAGCCCAAACGTACCAGTCGCGATAGGGCGAGTCCTTTGAGCTTCGCGCTTCGCGAAACCACGGATGCGCGTCCGAGGTGTGGTTGACGACGAGATCGATGATGACGCGGATGCCACGTTGTCGGCAGCCATGGGTGAATTCGACAAAGTCGCCCAGCGTGCCGTACCGCGGATCGACGCCATAATAGTCGGAGATATCGTAGCCGTCGTCTTTGCCGGGCGACGGCTGGAACGGCATCAGCCAGATCGTGGTAATGCCGAGGCCCTGCAAATAGTCCAGCCGGCGCAAAAGCCCTTTGAAATCACCGATCCCGTCGCCATTAGCGTCCATATATGTGCCGACGGATAAACAATAGATGACGGCGTTTTTGTACCAGAGGTCGTCGATCATGGTCAGTTTTCGGTCAGCCGGCTAAGTTGCAGTTTATCGAAGAGTGGCCCCGCGTTAATCAAGGAGTGACCCCTCGCAAAGTTCCGGGCCGCCGCTTGCGAAAATTCGCTGGATATCGATGAACGAGTGGACCGCGTTCTTGATCAAATCCATGGAAAGCTTGATCTCGTCGTTCCTGCCGAACCTCGATCTTGCCGAAGGGCGAACCGACTTTATTGTTCCCGGCGGAACCAATGGTCGTTGAGAAAGTCTTTCTTCTTACAACGAGGGAGACACAAGATGGATTTCGGAAGAGGAGCGTTGCTTTGGCTCTTGGGCGTGCCGCTGCCGATCATTCTTCTCTTGGCGCTGTTTTGGCACCATTAGCGGCAACCTCGTCATTGGCCTGTTGATCGGCCGATCTAGAGGCGGGCCTTGGACAGGAAAAGCCTCGCGGAAGCAGGGCTTTTCTTTTGCGACGCTTGAAGCGATCATTCACGCCGGAGACCTTCGAACTGAGCCCGGCACTAGTTGCCAGATCGCCCTTGGCCTGTTTTTCTAAGCGGCTCGTAACTTAGTCGTCCGGTTCTAACGCAACGGCGCGCGCGCTGCTCCGATAGGGAAGCAGCCGGGTTACTCGACGCCCGTCGGCGAATTCGATGGTGCGCAACGTCATCAATTCTAATCTGCGTTGCGCCGGGCGGTCACCGGTATGCCTGGACCTTGACCCGGACGTCCTCGCCAACTCTGTCGCATGTCCGCTTGCCGAAACCTTCCGAGCGGACGGGGATGTATGGTTCGTTTCGGTCGGCGAAATCTCCGCGCCTGCGGGCGGTTTATTCTCTACCGGCTGCTCCGTTGACGCGGCCTGTCGCGCTGGAGCAACGGCGTCCGGCGTCAACGGAGTGAATGGGCGGTTGGCGCCAATGGTAGCGCGCTCGCCGTCGTTCGCCGCCATAGAATCCACTCTAGGCCGTTCAAAGTCTGGCCGTCCTTCGGAGCCTGCAGGTTGCCGAGGCACCTGTGTAGGTCTCGCTTTGGTGACGACCTTTAACGGCTCTGGAGCTGCGAGCCAGGTCAATGCGCCGTAGCCTCCGCCGAGGAGGAGCCCGATTGCGACCAGATAGGCAAATAATGCGGGCATGGGGCGCCTCATGCATCGAGCCAACGGCCTCGCCGATGGGTGAGACCGTTGGCTCAGATAGCTCAGTCGACAACTTGAACGATCCGATGGGTAGAAGGATCGACCAGTACTGTCCGATCGTTGATTACGGTATAACGATATCGGGTAACGCCGTATTCGCGCGGGATTTCATAGTAGGTAACACCCGCCTCCGGCAAATCCTCGCCGACCCGGACTTCATGGTCGTAGCGATACGAGGGAATGTGCCGCTCAGAGACGTAGCTGCGGAAACGCGGGCGCGAATCGTCGGCAATGCCGCCGGCAACAGCGCCGACGCCGGCTCCGACGGCCGCTCCAACCGGTCCACCGACGATGGCGCCAGTTACGGCGCCTGTAGTAGCACCCGCCGCGGCTCCATCCTGAGCGTGCGCGGCGATCGGAAGCGATAGCGTTGCAAGGGTTACCCCAACGAACAATTTGGCTTTCATAAACTCCTCCATGATTCAATTTCGATGCGGGAGCAAACGCTAGCGCGAACCAAGTGTTCCAGCGGGCCGCGAAGTTACGGCGAGGAACCTTTCGTCAGGTCGCGACATTTCCTCACTGAAAGAATTTCAAAAAAATGCTGGGAGGATGCCAATGGAACAGGTAATGCGGCCCGTCACGACGGAAGAGGTTCTGGAACCATCAGTAGCCGGTGTTTCATGGGCAGCTGTAGTCGCCGGCGCGGTTACATCCTGCGCATTGACCCTTGTCATGCTGTGGTTTGGGATTGGACTCGGGTTTGCCGTGGTGTCGCCATGGGGGAATTCGGGAATTTCAGCGGCTAGCTTCGAGATCGGTGCCGGCCTCTATTTCGTCGTCGTGGCGATGATCTCGTCGGCGCTCGGCGGCTATATGGCGGGGCGGTTACGCAACCGGTGGATTGGCGTTCGCGACACGGAGGTCCAATTCCGAGACACCGCGCATGGGTTTCTGGCGTGGGCTTTGGCGTCGGTTTTGGGGACTATTCTGCTCGCTTCTCCCGCCACCTCGTTGCTAAGCGGCGCAACCTTCGGTGCGGCGCAAGCGACGAGCTCCTCCCAGCCGGCCGGGCCAATGGATGGCTACGTTGACGCGCTGTTGCGACCTGACAATCCCAGTGCGGAGAATAACAACGTTGCAAACGCTCGTCAGGAAATAGCGCGGCTGCTTACAGCCGACTTCCGCAACGGCGGGGATGCCTCGGCGGCCGATCGCATTTATATCTCGAAGGTAGTGGCGGCCCGGACAGGCCTGAGCCAGGCTGACGCGGACAAACGCGTCAACGACGTTGTAGCTCAGATCAAAGCGGATCTGGATAAAGCCCGCAAAACTGCGATGCAGCTCGCCATCTGGCTAACGCTATCGTTATTCATCGGTGCCCTGTCGGCAGCTCTTGCCGCTATGGAAGGCGGTGGCCTTCGTGACGGCACTTGGGGCAGCAAAACCAGGACGGCGCATAGCCACTAGGCCCAACGTACACATCACACAGCAAAGGAGAGAAACCATGCCCATTCTTTTATGGCTTCTGGGAATACCGATCCCTCTTATTATCCTGATCATGCTGCTGCACCACTGACGACCAACCAGCTGTAGGCGGGCTGGCTCATCGTCGTCGTTGAAAGGTATTGAGGTCGCCGCATGTCGAGCCTTGGCTGTCCAGCCGCCCAGAAAGAGGGGCCGGCCGGCGCGTCTTCGACGTCTGGTCAGCAAATTTAGGACCTTACCCATTCGCTTGGCTCTGTTACTGGTCCCAGAGCCTCTGAAGCTCGTCGCAAGTGCGATCGCCGGCAAACGGCACTGGCTGACCGGCACCGTCATGATTATCGCCGCCTATGCGGCCAGCATACTGGTCGTGGGCGATTGTTCGGAGTCGTCAAACCTTAAGCTGCTAACCCTGCCATGCTATGATCAACTGTGGACGTGGTTCGTCCGTTTGCGCCGCGAGATCGTCGATCTAATTGGCTCGTGGATGGCAGTCGTAGGCGCATCCGCATCAGCCTCCAATCCGAAGATTTTGCGGCGAAATAGCACTACTAGTACCCGGAATCAGAGCTGAGTGATACGGCGGCCTTTGAAACGGCGTTGACGGACCTTTTTCTTGGTCCAGACGAAGGGCTCGGCCTTGTCGTTGTACGCGTTGACGTAGGCATCGATGTGTTCCTGAAGCTGCTTGAGGCTTGTGAAGGAGGTTCCGCTAAGCGACTGCCCCTGCAAGATCGAAAACCATACCTCGACCTGATTGAGCCAGGACGCACTTGTCGGCGTGAAATGAAATTGCACGTTGGGGTGGGCCTTGAGCCAATGTTCGTTTTTCTTGTGGGTGTTGAGGTTGTCGAGGATGACGTGAAGCTTTCGGCCCGGAAAGGCCGCGGTGACGCTGTTCATGAAGTCGAGAAACTCGACGCGGCGACGACGTCTTGAATGAGCCGCGATGATCTTTCCGGTGGCGACTTCAAGCGCCGCAAACAGCGTTGTCGTGCCATGCCGCTTGTAGTCGTGGCTCTGGCCGGTTAAGGCGCGGCCATTGGGCAACTTCAGATAACCCTGCGCTCGCTCCAAGGCCTGGATCGAGGGCTTCTCGTCCACGCATAGCACAATGGCCTTCGCGGGCGGAGCGACGTAGAGGCCAACAACATCGGCGGCTTTGGCTGTAAAGTTCGGGTCGGCGCTCTCGCACCAGGACTTGCGAGCCGCGAGGTCAATCTTGTGGCTACGCAGGAACCGCCAGACATATTGGACGTCAACATCGTCCAGCGCCTCGGCCAGCAGAGGGCCGGTCCAGCGCGCAAACCCTTGCGGGGGCGGCTTATCCAGCAGCTTCAGAATCCGCTTGTCGGTGGCCTTCGTGTAGATCGGCTGTTTGCCAGGCCGCGGCTTGTCTTTTAGCCCTTCAAGGCCATGGTCGGCATAGCGATGCCGCCAAAGGCTGACAATCCGCGGCTGGACCCCAACTTCCTTGGCGATCGACCGCGTGCTGCGCCCGTCCGCCGCCAAAAGAACGATCCGCGCCCGCTTCAAATCGCGCTGCAACGTCACCGGTGAGCGACAACACGCCTCAAGCGCCTTGCGATCTTTCCTCGAAAGGTGGACTTCTCTTGCTTCGGGTATCATTCATATCTTGAATCACGACTCACGATCCAAGAAAAGTGGATACTAGACTAAGGCGTAAACTCGTAGGGTGGGCAAAGGCGCTCTTCGCGCCGTGCCCACCATTCGTGAGTTAGGAGAAGATGGTGGGCACGCTTCGCTTTGCCCACCCTACGGCTGCGATGCAATCCGACCGCATCCGCCTTCGCCCGAAGGCGGGCTTCGGCGGACAGCAGCGGGGCGAGGTAAATCTACGCGTTCTTCAGCGCGACCCGAAACTCGGCTTCGGTCTTTTCCTTCACCTCGTCCAGCGTGACGCCGTCGGCGAGCTCGATCAGCGCCATGCCGTCCTTGCCGTGCTTGTCGATGGTGAAGACCGCGAGATCCGTGACCACGAGGTCAACGACCTTCTCGCCGGTCAGCGGCAAATTGCATTTCTTCAGAAGTTTCGGGCCGTCCTTGGCGGAATGCTCCATCACCACCACGACGCGCTTGACGCCGGCGACGAGGTCCATCGCGCCGCCCATGCCCTTGACCATCTTGCCCGGGATCATCCAGTTGGCGAGATCGCCGTTCTGCGCCACCTGCATCGCGCCCAGGATCGAGAGGTCGATATGCCCGCCGCGCACCATGCCGAACGAATCCGCCGACGAGAAATAGCTCGTGGTCGGCAATTCGCTCACCGTCTGCTTGCCGGCGTTGATGAGGTCGGCGTCTTCCTCGCCCTCGTAGGGGAACGGGCCCATGCCGAGCATGCCGTTCTCGCTTTGCAGATTAACGTCGATGCCGTCGGGGATATAGTTCGACACCAGGGTCGGAATGCCGATGCCGAGATTGACGTAATAGCCGTCGCGCAATTCCTTTGCGGCACGCGCTGCCATTTGTTCGCGGGTCCAGGCCATGCGATCTCTCCTGTTTAGCTCTTTCGTTTGCGCATGATCTTATCGGAAAACCGGTACCCACTTTTCCGGATCATGCGCGCTACGCCGCCGGACGCGGACGGGTGTTGCGGAATTCGATGCGCTTCTTGGTCGGGTCGACGGCGACGATGCGCTGCACGAAGATGCCCGGCGTGTGGATGTGGTCGGGATCAAGCTCGCCGGCCGGCACCAGGTGCTCGACTTCGGCGACGGTGACTTTGGCCGCGGTCGCCATCATCGGGTTAAAATTGCGCGCGGTCTTGCGATAGATGAGGTTGCCGGCGGTGTCGCCCTTCCAGGCATGGACGATGGCGAGATCGCCGAACAGCCCGCGCTCCATCAGATATTTCTCGCCGTCGAATTCCTTGATCTCTTTACCTTCCGCAATCAGCGTGCCGACGCCGGTCTTGGTGTAGAAGGCGGGGATGCCGGCGCCGCCGGCGCGGATGCGCTCGGCGAGCGTGCCCTGCGGATTGAATTCGAGTTCCAGTTCGCCCGCGAGGTATTGCTGCGCGAACAGCTTGTTCTCGCCGACATAGGACGAGATCATCTTCTTGATCTGCCGCGTCTCCAGCAGCCGGCTTAGCCCGATACCGTCGACGCCGGCATTGTTGGAGACCACGGTGAGGTTCTTCACCCCGGAGTCGCGGATCGCGTCGGACAAGGTCTCGGCGATGCCGCACAGGCCAAAGCCGCCGGACATGATCATCATGCCGTCCTTGAGGAGGCCATCGAGGGCGGTTTTGGCGTCGGGATAAACCTTGTTCATGAAAAGTGACCCGCTCTGAGGAAGGGTCGAATTATTACGTGAATTCTTTGCAGTGCGTCAATGATGGCTCAAACGTTGTCATGGCCGGGACATAGGCGAGCGGAAGCGACGCCGTCCTTCGGACGGCTATGCCCGGCCATGACGGACGGAGGGTGCCCCGTAACACCCCGGATGGCCCTGAGGACGGCCTTGATTGCGTCAAGAAAACCCATCAAGTTGCGGGGGTTGGCACGGGTCCCGGCGCTCGATCCGTCTCCTTTGAGCACAGGCCGGCAACAGCTTTAACCAATCGGGAAATGTCATTGACGATGGCCCAAGGAATGAAGCGCCTGGGGACGCTGATTGCGGCGTTGTCCGGTCTGGCGCTGATCGGCCTGATCGCCACGTCCTGGTTGATCAACCGGGAGGCGTTGCGCCAGGCGGTGGAGGCCCAAATCCGCTCCGTCACCGGGCTCGATCTCGTCGTCAAAGGCAATATCGACGTCTCGGTGTTTCCGGGCAGCTACGTCTCGTTCCATGACGTCGGCCTGAAGGGCGGCGACACCGCCGATCCGGCGCTCTCCGTCGACGTGCTGACCGCCAACCTGCGCCTGCTGCCGCTGTTGATGCAGCGCTTCGAGATCGCCGACGTCATGATGCTGCGCCCGCAGATCGTCGTGACGCGCGCAGCCGACGGCGAGAGCAACTGGACGCCGTTCATCCAGACCATCGCGCGCACCATGAAGCCGGGCGCCGACAACCAGGTCTCGTTCTCGGAAATCCGCATCCAGGACGGCAAGCTTTCGTATGACGACGCCGTCAACCATGCCTCCGAGAAGCTCGACGATATCGACCTGTCGCTGGCCTGGCCCTCGATCTCGCGCTCCTTTGCCGCCACCGGCCAGTTCGACTGGCGCGGCGAGCGGGTCGACGGCTCGATTTCGGCGAGCGATTTCCTCGCGGCGCTGTCGGGCGACCGTTCCGGGTTGAAGGCGCGGCTCACCAGCGCGCCCTTAAAGCTCGCCTTCGACGGCACGGTTGCGAACCGCACCAGCGCGATGATGGAGGGCACGCTGACCATCGACACCGCGTCCTTGCGCAACGCGCTGCAATGGACCGGGCAGCAGGTTCCCGGCGGCAACGGCTTTGGCCGCTTCGCGCTGAAGGCGCGGGCGAACGTGGTCGGCGCCTCGATCGCGCTCACCAATGTCAATGTCGAGCTCGACGGCAATGTCGCCGAGGGCGTGATGACCTATTCCAACAACGGCCGCATGACGCTGCAGGCCACGCTTGCCGCCGACGCGCTCGATTTCACGCCCTATATCTCCACCTTCCGCCTGCTCGCGAGCGGCGCGCGCGACTGGAACCGGCAATTGTTCGATCTCAACGCGCTCTCGACCAGCGATGTCGACATGCGCCTGTCGGCGGCGCGGGTGACGGTCGGCCCCACAAAACTCGGGCGCACCGCGTTCGGCGCCAACTTGCGCGGCGGCGCGCTCGCGCTCTCGGTCGGCGAGGCGCAGGTCTATGGCGGCATCGCCAAGGGCTCGTTCGCCGTCGCGCGCTCGGACGCGGTCGCCGACGTCAGGGCGCAATTCCAGTTCACCGACGTCGACCTGCAATCCTGTGCCTCCGAATTGTTCGGCATCACAAAACTCTCCGGTCGTGGCAATCTCAACGTCTCGCTGATGGCGACGGGGTCGAGCCCGTTTGGGCTGGCGCAATCGCTCGACGGCACCGCAACCCTCACCGGCCATGACGGCGCGCTCGCGGGCTTCAATGTCGAGCAGCTGTTGAAGCGGCTGGAGCGGCGGCCGCTGTCGGGCGCCGGCAATTTCCGCTCCGGCTCGACGCCCTACGACACCCTCAATGTGGCCGTGAAATTCGCCGATGGAGTAGCGACCGCCGAGGATATCCGCCTCGAAGGCCCGGCCTCGCGCGTGACGCTGACCGGCACCGCCTCGGTGCCGACCCGCGAATACGATCTGAAGGGTACAGCCAGCCTGACGTCAGGCAGCAACGGCGGGACCGGCTTCGAGCTGCCGTTCGTGGTGCAGGGCCCGTGGGACGATCCGCTGATCTTCCCCGATCCGGAAAGCCTGATCCGCCGCTCGCAGGCCGCCGGTCCCCTGCTCGACGCCGTCAAGGACCGCAAGACCCGCGACGCCGTGCGCTCCGTGATCGAGCGGTTTACCGGTGGCGGCGGCGTGAAGCCTGCGGCCGCGCCGGATGATGCGGTGACGGCGCCGGAGGCGCCCGAGGCCGCGCCGGCTGCGGGGAAGCAGAACTGACGGTTGCTAGATTTGACGTTTGGTGGGCGGTTTAATTCGTTGACCTCGCACAAGATGCCATGCGTTACAAAGCAACTTGCTCCACACGCTTGAAGCTTGGCCTTGCGTGCTGCTGAGGCCGGAACGAATCCCGGATAGAGCCAAGCGAAATCCGGGCCGGTGTCGCGTTATGCCTGCCCTCATCCGCCGCTGATCGATCGTTTGGATTGGATCACCCCCACCCCCCTCACGGCACATTCACCGCCGGCATCGGCCCTGTCGGCCTTGGCGCGAAGTGGGGCTGGTGCGCGCTCACCATGGCGAGCGCGACGACGGCGACAATGAGGAGTGCGAGACTGCGCATTCCGAAAAACTAGACCGGAATCAATGGCAGGGATGTGATACGCTTCACACGGGTTCCAATGTCGGAGAGTGGATAGACTGGCTTTTGCCAACTCAGACAGAATTGCACTTTAACTTCAACATCCGCGGGTACCGGGGATGCGAATTTTCTTTGCTTTCCTGATTTTTATTGCGGTCACCTATTTCTGGGATGCCGAATACAACAACGGCAGGCTCGCTGACGGCGTGCGCAGCATGGGACGATCGATCGCGCACAGCATGGCGCCTTAGAGCGTGATGACTTTTCTTCGAATCGTCATACCGCTCCAGCTTTTTGTTTGGGCATGATCTCCGCGCAAAACGCTTCGCGTTTGTCGCAAGGGAAAACCGGTACCCACTTTTCCGGATCATGCCCTAGCCCCCGGCTCGCTCGCTTGATCCCTTAGCGCCATCCCGCCCCGGGCACGGTCCCGCCGCGTGGTGGGGGGCGTCCTTGGGGGGACGGGCGGGTACCGTGCAGGCCGCTCTACCAGGAGCGACCCATCAAGGTAATGGCCGGTTGCGCAACTGGTTCCTGCAACTTTTGTTGAAGCCACCGATCGGCCCGACCGCTGCGACCCGCGTGCTTCTCTCGTGAAGCAACTCCGGTCTCACGGCGTCTAGGTTCCCATGTTGAGAAGATTTGAAACGGCGGTGACCAGCTGTGCCGGCGCGAACGGCTTCTCCAGCAGAATGCTGTTGGGGACGCCGCGCGACGGCCACCGCCCCGCGGCGCCGGTGATGTACACGATGGGAAAGGCCGGATCGATTTCCCGGGATTGCTTTGCAACCTCCCAGCCGTCCATCCGGCCCTTCAGTTTCACGTCGGTCACCAGCGCGCGATATTTCAGCAAGCCGCCCTTGAGAAGGGTGACCGCCTCCTCGCCGGATGCCGCGATGGCAGGCTCAAACCCGCCTTCGGTAAGCGCGTCTTCGACTACAATTTGAATGTCGGGATCGTCTTCAATGACCAACACCAGCGGCAGCTCTTGCACTGATACACCCCATGTGAGCCGCGCCCCCTGCCCGGAAACAAAATTGCACCCAACCGGGAACCCGGTTCCGGAGATTTGGTTCCAATCCGGCCAAGGCTAAATTTTCGCACGCGGAACCTCAAGGCTTTGGCTCCGGTCGCCATCGCCAACACGGCGGCCATCATTCGAGCGGTTCCACGTCATCACTGTGGCGGACCCAAATTTCACGCCAGGCGTTGATTAGGCCAAACGCATAAAGGATTTTCCGATGACAACCGTTGCAAAACTGCTGGCGCGAAAACAGCAACTGCTGGACCGGCTGCAGCTAGACCCAGGCCCGAACGAGCGCGCCGAGATCGAGCGGCGTCTCGCCGAGATCGACGCCACGCTGGATCTGCTCGAGGAAGTCGGGCCGAGCGAAGCGCGATGAGGCGATAGTCTGTCCTTCGTAGGGTGGGCTGAGCGAAGCGAGCCCACCATTTTTTCAAAATTGGAATTTCGAATGGTGGGCACGGCGCAAACGCGCCTTTGCCCACCCTCATATGGGGCCTCTTGAGTCAAGCGTCCTAACTGGGGCTTGGGTTTTATTTTGATCGCATGGCGCAGCGGCGGTGCGCGGAGCCATGCGTAGCGCAGCGTACCGCCGCGGTCGACGGGCTCAGGGACCAGCTTCCGGCGATTTATGCAGTTGCTCACTGCATCACCTCATATCCGGTCGGACCGCAATGGCCCGTACCCACATTCCGCATGCTTGCGGCGAGGAAGCTACGAGGATGAGACCCATCTACGAAACAGCCTGTTTGTTGGCCCTAGGGTGGCACGGTCATCATCCATCCCGCGCTGACCGCGGCAGATGCCGCGACGCTGACGCGTTCGTTAAATCATTGCGCCTCCGCCGACTTGAGCACCGCCCCTGCGGGCACAAGACCGGTTGTGAGGTAACGCCAAAGCGCCACCACCAGCTTGCGCGCCAAGGCCACAATGGCGATGCGCCTGATGCGCGTGCCGGCATTGAGCGTGCGCTGCCGGAACCATTGGCTGAGCTCGCTGCCAGGCTGATGCCGCAGCCACAGCCAGGACAGCTCGACCGCGGAGCAGCGGGCGCGCGGATTGCCCGCCTTGCTGATCCCCTGGTCGCGATCGGTTCCGCCGCTTTGCCATGGACTGGGCGCCAGCCCGAAATAGCTCGCGACCTCGCGCCGGTTGCGGAAGTCCTTGTAGAACACCTCTTGGGTCAGCGTCTTCGCGAACGCCGGGCCAAGACTTTTGAGCCGCTGCAAAAGTTCGCTGCGCCGAACCATCTCAGCCACCGCAGGCGCCGGATCCGCCGCAGTTGGCGTCCGCGCGAGCGCATCGAGCTGCTTGCGCACCAGCATCAGCCGCGCATGCTCGTTCTCGATCTCGGTCAGAACCCGAGGCGGCACCCCCTGGCCCTGCCAATCCCGCTGCCCTGCCAGCCAGGTCAACCAGTCGCGCCGGCGCGGGTGCCCGACCGCAAAACCGTGCAGCCGCAGCAGGGCCTTGATCCGGTTGGTGTGAGCGGTCTGTTCCTTGGTCAACCGATCGCGTTCGCGCGTGTCACGGCGCGCATCCTCATGCTCAGGCGTCGGCACACGGACGGTCCGAACCACGCGCGGCTCTCCGCGCAGGTAGGCCATCAGCGTTCGCAGCATCTTCTCGCCGTCGATCCGGTCGGTCTTCACCCGCCGGGCCCGCTGATCCACCGCAATGCTCGAAGGGTCGAACACGTAGTTCGCGATCCCCGCCGCCATCAGAAGCCGATGCAGCCAAAACCCGTCATAACCAGCCTCCTAGCAACTCACCACCGCGGGCACCGCTCCCAGCCTCCGGGCCGCCCGATCGCGCACCCGATCGATCAGCGCCAGCAGGCTCGCGTGATCACCGCCCCGCACCTTGTGCCGGGAAATCTTATCCCTGTCCGGACTGTGCATCGTCACCAACCAAGTCTTCTGGCTCAGTTCGATCGCAACAAAAATCCTGCTAATATGCTCTGTGATGGGCGTGCTTACGCTGGGTGCTTGCATCCGACGTCTCCGTGGGTTCGAGTGTCCAAACCCAAACCTAACGGATGCACGCTCATCACCCCATGGAATCTACGAATTGCCCGACGAAACGAAAATGGCCCCGGTCAAGGGGCCATTCTGCGTTAGTCGTCCCAGTAATGGTGACGCCTGATCACGACCGTGCGGTCGCCATCGCGATCGTACCAGCCGCGATGCCAGCCACGGTCATGTCCGTAGAACTCGACGCGAGGCCCGCGATAGTAGTCGCGGTCGCGATAATAGTAGTCAGGGTCGCCGCCGATGCGGAAGCTGAACCCCTGGGCGCTCGCCACGGTAGGCGCCGCGACCGCGAGGGTCGCCAGCGCAGCGAGAACGCAAGAAAGCTTCTTCATGTCGCTTCTCCTATCGTTGTGTTGCGCGAGGAGAAAACGTGTGGCGCAGCATGCCGTTCCTGGAACAGTGACGGAACTTTTTTGAACAGACATTCAGATAGATTGCTTTGCTGCAAGGTCCGCGACAATCCCGCTTTGCTACCGCTGCAACTTAATTCTCGCCGGCAGAAATCATGTCGTAACGCCCAGTCGCCAAAATTGGCGGTCTCGCTGTTTCGAAAACAGAAGGAGATCACGACATGGAAGGTCCGCAGCACCCGTCTACGCCAAAAGCTTCGACGGGCTCTGAGTGCCAGCCCGCCGAAGCCGAAGCTTTGCCGAAGGCGGACCCGTCCGCCGAAGCTTCAGCGAAGGCGGAAAGCATCGCGAAACGAAGAGCCCGGTCTGGTCTGGTGCGCAGATTGGTTCAGGCCAAGGACGATCCGGCGAAGCAACGGATACGGCGCTGGCTCGGCGACATCGATGACGCGCGGCTTCTCGGCTTTGGCCTGACACCGGATGACATTGCCCTGCTGCGCAGCTCGCGCGGCTCTGGCAACTTCGTCTATCTATCGCTGATGTGCGCTCTGTCCGTACCTTCCCCACCCGGTTCATGGTTTTAGAGCATTGCAGGCTACGGAGCCTTACCTCCGCTACAGACTTGCGCGAGAAAACCGCAGACCTGCCCTCTTAATGTGCGCCATATCACTTATCGACAGACGATCCTGCGCCAGTTTTAATCGAAGCGCAGGAGACCATCATGCCGATCATCATGCCGCGACCGGCTCGAGAGGCGAACGACGCGCCGTTGCGCGTGAGCCGGCGCGACGTCGTCCATCTGGCTGCGCTCTCAGCGCTCGCGGCGATCGCGCCGCTGCCCTTGATCGGGGAAGCCAAGGCGCAGGCGCAGCCCAACCTCGCGATCGAGCCGGTTTCGCTGCCCGACATGGCGCTCGGACCGCGCAATGCACCGGTGTCGATCGTCGACTATTCATCGATGACCTGCTCGCACTGTGCGGCATTCATGACATCAGTGTTTCCGTCGCTGCGGTCGAAATATATCGACAGCGGCAGCGGCAGGGTGCGCTTCGTGTTCCGGGAATTCCCGCTCGACGTCAAGGCCGCAGCCGCCTCCATGCTGGCGCGCACCATCGCAAGCGACAATGCCGAGCGATATTTCGCCGTCATCGACTCGCTGTTCAGGCAGCAGGATCAGCTGATCGCGCAGACCACTGATACCCTGCATCGGGTCGGCCGGCAGTACGGCATGAGCGAACAGGCGGTCGACATTTGCCTGCAAGACCAGGCCCTGTACAACAAGCTCCTGGTCGACGAGAAAATCGCCAGCGAGGAAGTGAAGATCAAGGCGACGCCGACCTTCTTCATCAATGGCCAGAAGAATGAAGGCTTCATGTCGTTCGAGCTGATCGACGGCAGGATCATGTCGCTGCTGGGCAGATGAGATTCTCGCAGCATGCATCTGAAATTTTATGCGGCTCACGCGCGAAGCGCGTTACCTCTCCCCTTGTGGGAGAGGCATAGGCCGCCTTCGGCGGCCGTCTTGAGAAAAGAACGCCGAAGCAAAGCTTCGGCTATGTCGTATCGACAACGTCGAGACGATCCGGGCGAGGGGTGGCCGCATCGGGACTGCCCGTGTGAACCCCTCACCCCAACCCTCTCCCGCAAAGGGGAGAGGGAGCTCACCGCCGTTGACGCAACACGGATGTTAACCGCCCCGCGGCTTACGCTGCTACCTACGTCGGACAAGATGCCGCTAGATCGGCCCGCGGCCATGCGCTAGTCTTTTATCCAACCGGTTAAAAAAGCCGGCAATTCCAGGGAGAACGACGTGAGATCCAGGGTTAAGGTTGCGCTTTCGATTGCGCTCGCGGCAGTCGGGCTTTTCCATCTCGCCGCGCCTGCGATGGCGCAGGAAAAGAAGATCACGGTCTGGTGGGGCAAGGGCTTCTACAAGTCCGAAGACGACGCGCTGCTAGAGGCGATCAAGAAGTTCGAGGCCAAGACCGGCATCAAGGTCGAGCTGTCGCAATACGCGATCCAGGACATGATCCCGAAGACGGTGGCGGCGCTGGATTCCGGCACCGTGCCGGATGTCGCCTATTCCGACTCCTACGACGTGCAGGCGCAGGGCAAATGGGCGTTCGAAGGCAAGCTCGAGGACCTCTCCGACATCCTGCTGCCGATGAAGTCGGCGTTCGCGCCGAACACGCTGGAGACCGCCTATCTCTATAACGACGTCACCAAGAAGAAGGCCTATTACGGCTTCCCGCTGAAGCAGCAGAGCATGCACGTCCAGATCTGGGAGGACATGCTGGAGCAGGCCGGCTTCAAGCAGAGCGACATCCCGACCAAATGGGAGGATTACTGGTCGTTCTGGTGCGACAAGGTGCAGCCGGCGATCCGCAAGGCGACCGGGCACGCGCATCTACGGCGTCGGCCAGCCGATGGGCGTGGAATCCACCGACTCGTTCCAGTCGTTCTACACCTTCATGGACGCCTATAACGTCAAGCTGGTCGACGACGACGGCAAGCTCCTGGTCGACGATCCCAAGGTGCGCGACGGCCTGATCCACGCGCTGAAGGATTACACCGACACCTACATCAAGGGCTGCACGCCGCCCTCCTCCACCACCTGGAAGGATCCCGACAACAACGTCGCCTTCCACAACAAGACGATCGTGATGACGCACAACTTCACGATCTCGATCGCGGCGAAATGGTTCGAGGATGCCAACAACCCGGCGCTGACCCCCGAGCAGCGCGCCGCCGGCAAGAAGGCCTATGAGGAGACCATCATCACCGCGTCCTTCCCCAACAAGCCGGACGGCTCGCCGATCAAATACCGCTCCGACGTCAAGACCGGGGTGATCTTCGCCGCCGCCAAGAACAAGGCGGAGGGCAAGGAGTTCGTCAAGTTCCTGATGCAGGAGGAGAACCTACGGCCCTACGTCGAGGGCGCGCTCGGCCGCTGGTTCCCGGTGACGACCGCGAGCCAGCAGAGCCCGTTCTGGCAGGCCGACCGCCATCGCAAGGCGGTCTATACCCAGTTCACCGGCGGCACGCAGCCGTTCGACTTCACCAAGAACTACAAGTTCACCATCCTGAACAACGAGAACGTCTGGGCCAAGGCGATGAACCGCGTGGTGAGCGAGAAGGTGCCGGTCGACAAGGCCGTCGACGAACTGATCGCCCGCATCAAGCAAGTCGCGGGCTAGAACTTGCTTCTCCCCGCTTGCTAGGAGTGAATACTTCTCCCTCGCCCCGCTCTTGCGGGGAGAGGGTTGGGGTGAGGGGCTCCCTCCACAAGCGCAACTCGTGGAGAGTCCCCCTCACCCGGAATTGACTGCTCACTTCTCCCCGCTTGCGGTGAGAGGTTTGACGAGTTACAGAGTAAGCGACCATGGCGATCACGCTCTCAGCATCCGATGTCCCCGCCGCGCCGCTATCGGCGCGGCTGACGACGCCGCAGGTCTGGGGCATCGTGCTGCTGGCGCCCTATATGCTCGTGTTCCTGGCCTTCGTGGTCTATCCGGTCGGCTACGGGCTCTGGCTGGCGCGCCATCCGGCAAGCTATGTCGCGCTCTATCACGATCCGATCTTCGCGCGCGCCGCGGTCAACACGCTGATCTTCCTGGTGATCGGCATCAACTTCAAAATGCTGATCGCGCTGTTCCTGTCCGGCTTCTTCGTCCAGCAGCGCGCCTGGATCAGATGGCTGTCGGTGCTGTTCATCCTGCCCTGGGCGGTGCCGTCGATCCCGACCATCCTGTCGGTGCGCTTCATGCTCAATCCGGAATGGGGCATGGTCAACCAGCTGATCTTCAAGTTCACCGGCGAGGACGGCCCGAACTGGCTCAACGATCCGACGGTGGCGCTGACGATGGCGATCGGCGTGCACATCTGGAAATCGCTGCCGTTCTGGACCTTGATCCTGATGACCGGGCGGCTCGCGATCTCGCAGGACCTGTTCGAGGCCGCCGACGTCGACGGCGCGAGCTGGTGGCAGAAATTCCGCTTCATCACCTGGCCGTCGATGCAGACGCTGTACCTCACCTGCACGCTGCTCTCGATGATCTGGACGCTCGGCGACTTCAACAGCGTCTATCTGTTGACCGGCGGCGGCCCGGCCGACCTCACCCACGTGCTGTCGACGCTCGGCATCCGCTATCTGCGGCTCGACCAGCTCTGACTCGTCGATGGCCTCGATCGTCTGCGCGCTGCCGCTGGTGCTGCCGCTGGTCTATTTCATGATGAAACGGTTGTCGCGATGAAGCTGCTTGCCAGCCTTCGCGAATCACCTGGCGCGACGTCGGCACCGAGGCGCGGCTGCTGCTGATCGGCATCCCCGTCTTCATCTGGACCATGGTGCCGATCTACCACATGTTCCTGTTCGCGATCTCGCCGAAGGAAGACGCCTTCTCCGGCAAGTTGTGGCCCGATCATCCGACGCTGCACAATTTCCATATCGTGTTTCTACCAGCAGCATTATTTCCTGCGGGATTTCTGGATTCAGTTCTGGAATTCGACTCGTGATCGCGGTCGCGGTCGGCGCGCTGACGCTGTTGATCGCGACCGCCGCCGCGTTCTCGATCTCGCGGCTGCGGGTGCCCGGCGGCCGCGTGGTGATGAATCTGGCGCTGTTCACCTATTTCATTCCGGCGGCGTTCCTGGCCGTGCCGATGTACCGCACCATGGGCACTTACGGGCTGCTCAACAATCACTGGGCGCTGATCCTGGCGATGGTGACGATCGCCTCGCCCTACGCGATCTGGGTGCTGAAGCAGGCCTCCGACAAGCTGCCGGTCGAGCTCGACGAGGCCGCGATCATGGACGGCGCCACCACCCTGCAGATGTTCCGGCTGGTCTATATGCCGCTGATGATGCCGTCGCTGGTGGCGATCGGCACCTATGCGCTGCTGCTGGCCTGGAACGAATATCTCTACGCGTTCCTGCTGCTGTCGAACGACAACGACATCACGCTGCCGGTCGCGCTCGGCAACTTCCTCGCCGCCGACGATTCGCCGTGGGAACTGCTGATGACCACCGGCTTCATCTACGCGCTGCCGCCGGCCGCGATCTACTACGCCTTCAGGCGCTACATGGTCGGCGGCCTGACCGCGGGCGCGGTGAAGTCGTGATGACCAGTGCCGTCATTCCGGAGCTGGCGCCGCCGCACCGCTCCGGAATGACGAGTCACAGCGGCGCGGCGCTCTCGCCCTGCGCGCTCGACAGTTTCGAGGCCAGCGACGCCACCACGATGACCACCGCGATCAAGCCGATCACCAGCGTGCAGATCGCGTTGATCTCCGGCTTCACGCCGAGCCGCACCTCCGAATAGATCCGGATCGGCAGCGTCGCCGAACCCGGGCCGGTGGTGAAGCTCGCGATCACGAGATCGTCGAGCGACAGCGTGAACGCCAGCATCCAGCCGGCGGCGATCGCCGGCATGATCAGCGGCAGCGTCACCGCGAGGAAGGCGCGCACCGGATCGCAGCCGAGATCCATCGCGGCTTCCTCGAGGCTGCGATCGAGCGACGCCGAGCCGCGACTGCACCACCACGGCGACAAAGCACATGGTCAGCGTGGTGTGCGCGATCGTCACCGTCCAGAAGCCGCGCTCGGCGTTGAGGCGACGAACAACAACAGCAGCGACAGCCCGGTGATGACTTCGGGCATCACCAGCGGCGCATAGAGCATGCCGGAAAACAGCGTGCGGCCCTTGAAGCGCTCGCCGCGCGACAGCGCCACCGCGGCGAGCGTGCCGAGCAGCGTCGCGATGGTCGCCGAAGCTGCTGCCACGCGAAAACTCATCCAGGCCGCCTCGATCATGGCGCGGTCGTTGAAGAATTCACGGTACCAGCGCAGCGACCAGCCGCCCCACACCGTCACCAGCCGCGAGGCGTTGAAGGAATAGATCACGAGGATCACGATCGGCAGGTACAGAAACGCAAACCCCAGCGCGCAGCGAGGCGATGTTGAAGCGGGACAGTTCGCGCGCGCGCCATCACCGCGCCTCTTCCAGCTGGCGGCGCTGCAGCCGGTCGTAGAGCAGCAGCGGCGCGAGCAGCAACACCAGCAGCACGACCGCGGCGGCAGACGCCACCGGCCAGTCCTTGTTGGTGAAGAATTCGAGCCACAGCGTCTGGCCGATCATCAGCGAATTGGAGCCCGCCAGCAGATCAGGGATCACGAACTCGCCGACGATCGGAATGAAGCACAGCAACACGCCGGCGCCGACGCCCGGCAGCGACAGCGGAAACGTCACCAGCCAGAACACTTTGCAGCGGCGAAGCGCCGAGATCGCCGGCCGCCTCCAGCAGCGCCGGCTCCATTTTGGCGAGCGTCGCATAGAGCGGCAGGATCATGAACGGCAGATAGGAATAGACGATGCCGAGATACATCGCGCTGTCGGTCGAGAGCCACACCACCGGCGCTGAGACCAGATGCAGCGCGAGCAGGATCTGGTTGAGCAGGCCGTCATGCTGCAGGATGTTGATCCAGGCATAGATGCGGATCAGGAACGAGGTCCAGAACGGCACGATCACCAGCATCATCGCGACGGCTGCCACCGCTGCGGCAGCCGCGCCATGCCGTAGGCGATGGGGTAGCCGATCACGAGCAGGATCGAGGTCGAGACGACCGCGACGACGAGGCTGCGCAGATAGGACAGCACATAGAGGTTGTCGGAGACCAGCAGGCTGGAAATTGTCGAGCGACAATGCCGCAAACGCCGCCTTGATCGCCGCGCCGCCCGCGGTGAGGTCGAACACCGGCAGATAGGGCGGCTGCGCGATCGCGGTCTGCGACAGGCTGATCTTGAGCACGAAGCCGAACGGCACCAGGAAGAACAGCACCATCCACAGATACGGCGCGATCGCGGCCGAGCCGCGCCGGACGGGCGAAGATGTCGCGCGCGCTCATTGCTCCAGCACCACGCAATCGTCCGGCGTGAACCACGCCACCACGCGCTGGCTCAGCGCTGTAGGCATCGATGTCGATCCGCGCGGTGTTGGCCATCGACGAGCGCACGACCGCGCCGGAATCGAGCTTGACCTTGTAGGTGGTGAGCCCGCCGAGATAGCTGACGTCGGTCACGATGCCTTCGAGCCGGTTGATCGCTTGCGAGGCGATGGCATCCGCGACCGGGCCGCGGCGCGACAACTTGACCTTCTCGGGCCGGATCGCGACGCTGACCACGTTTTTGGTGACGGGATGGCGCGGTTCGTGCGACCACCACCATTCCGGCGTCGCGCGTTGCGATCGTCAGCCGGTTGAGCTCGCGCGATTCGACCTGGCCGTCGAACAGATTGACGTCACCGACGAACTCGGCGATCCAGCGCGAGCTCGGCGCCTCGTAAAGCTCGCGCGGCGTCGCCACCTGGTCGAGGCGGCCGGCGTCCATCACGCCGATCCGGCCCGCGACCGTCATCGCCTCCTCCTGATCGTGGGTGACGATGATGAAGGTCATGCCGAGGCGGCGCTGCAGCTCCATCAATTCGAGCTGTGTGCTCTCGCGCAGCTTCTTGTCGAGCGCGGCCAGCGGCTCGTCGAGCAACAGCATTTGCGGACGCCGCGCCAGCGAGCGCGCCAGCGCCACGCGCTGCTTCTGGCCGCCGGAGAGCTGGTCGGGCTTGCGCTTCTCCAGCCCCTCGAGCTTGACAAGCGCGATCATCTCGGCGACGCGGGTGTCGATGTCGGCCCGCGCCATCCCCGCCCGCCTCAAGCCGAACGCGATATTGTCGCGCACCGACAGATGCGGGAACAGCGCGTAGTTCTGGAACATCATGTTGACCGGCCGCTGGTGCGGCAGCACGTTGGCGATGTCCTTGCCATCGAGCAGGATGCGGCCTTCGTCGGGGGTCTCGAAACCGGCCAGCATGCGCAGCAGCGTAGTCTTGCCGCAGCCGCTCGGACCGAGCAGCGCGAAGAACTCGCCGGCGCGGATATCGAGCGAGACGCCGTCCACCGCGCGGAAGGCGGCGAACTTCTTCACCACGCCCTCGATCCGCAACAGCGGCATGTCGGCCGATGGCGCTTGCGCCTCAGGCTTTGGCGGCGGCGCGGCCAAAGGCACTGGCTGTGCCGGCGCCGCAGCCACCTCGATCCTGGATACTTCCTCAGCCATGTTCCTAGCCAGCCCAACCGCCGCTCGCAAGCTAGCTTTGGTTCGGCCTTGGCTCAACCGATTCGCCGGGCGACCTCCTCAATATTATGGATAGCATTCGCACCCCCTCTGATATGCAATCGGGCCCATGAAAATCACGATCGTCGCCTTCGAGGGATGCATGACGTCAGCGGTCTATGGCCAGGCCGACGCCTTTGCGATCGCGGCCTATATTGCCGGCCGGCGCGCCGATCAAAGCTGGTCGGGCCACGACGTCCGCATCGCCGCGGCGGGCGGCCTGCCCGTGCAGGGCTATGGCGGACACACGATCGAGCCCCACTGCTCGCTCGTTGAGGCCGGTGACAGCAACGTCGTCTTGATTCCGCCGATCTTCAACGACATCGAAGCAACGCTCAAGCAGGAGAGCACTCTCGTCGCCTGGCTGAATTCGTTCCCGCAAGCATCGACATTGCTCGCCTCGACCTGCACCGGCGCTTTCCTTTTGGCCGAAGCCGGCATCCTCAACGGCCGTCGCGTCACCACCAATCCCGCCTTCAGCGTACTGTTCGAGCAACGCTATCCGGCCGTGCGCCTGGCGCCCGAAGAGCGCATCATCGACGACAACATGGTGATCTGCGCGGGCTCGACCACCGCGTATCTGAACCTTGCGGTCCATGTCATCGGCCGGCTCGCAGGGCACGATCTGGCGGTTGCGACGGCGAAAGCGCTGTCGATCGACCGCAATCCGGAATCGCAACGACCATATTTCTTTTTCATCGCGCCAAAGGATCATGGCGACGACAAGGTGTTGCAGCTGCAGAGCTTCATCGAAGATCACCATCGCGAGCCGATCGGCATCGACGATATGGTGAACGCAGCCGCCATGAGCGTGCGCAATCTGAACCGCCGCTTTCTGTCGGCAACCAAGATGTCGCCGCGGGAATATCTGCGCCGGGTCCGCATCGAGGCCGCCAAGCGGCTGCTTGAAAGACAGAACGCGCCGATCGACCGTGTCGCTGACGAGGTCGGCTACCGCGACACCCGCGCCTTCATCCGCGCGTTCGGGGCTGTGGCTGGACTATCGCCCGGCCAATACCGCCAAAGATTCCGCGAACAATGAATGGCCGAAACGGCAACGCGATTGGCCTCTTCTGCCATCCTCACACGGAGCGATATCGCCGACATTGCGCCGACACCCAAGAAAAAGGGATCACCGATGTCGGCCATCATCTACGAGCGTTCCGGTCATCTGGCGCATGTCAGGCTGAACCGCCCGGATCACGGCAATCGTTTCACGATGGAGATGTTCAGTTCGCTCGGCCGGATTCTGACCGAGGTCGACGCAGATCCGGAGCTGCGCTGCACGCTTCTGACGGCCAATGGCGCGCATTTCTCTCTCGGGGTCGACCCCACCGACGTGCTGCCGGCCTGGGCGGCGGGCAAAAGTCCGTTCGACGATGGCCAAGTGACCCCGACCGGGGTCACCGGCCCCAAACGCAGGAAGCCGCTGGTGACGGCCGTCAACGGAAACTGCTTCAACGTCGGTCTGGAGCTGGCGTTGGCGTCCGATATCTGCGTCGCCGCTGACAATGCCCGTTTCGCGTTCCACGAGGTGATGTTTGGCGTCTATCCTTTCGGCGGCGGACTGTTTCGGCTGATTCGCGCGGCAGGTTGGGGAACGGCGATGCGCTATTCGCTGACCGCGGAGGAATTCGGTGCCGCCGAGGCGCTCGCCATGAACGTGGTCTCACTGGTCTGGCCACCGAGCGAGATCGAGGCCGCAGGCATCGCTCTTGTGCAAAAACTCTGCAAGGCACCGCCGCTTGCCGTGCAGGCAGCGCTGGCGCAGGCACAGAGCTGGGCTGATGGCGGCGACGCCACAGCCTTCGCCCACTCGGTTCCGGATATTATCCGGCTATTGAACTCGCGTGATGCCACGGAGGCGATGCGCGCGATGGCGGAAGGACGGCTGCCGAAATTTTTGGGGCAGTGACCTCACGCTCCCCGCGCCATGAACGCCGCGAGTGCCTCGCAATCCTGCGGCGGCATGGTGAGGCCGAGCTTTGAGCGCCGCCACAGAATGTCCTCCGGGAAACGCGCCCATTCCTGGCCCATGAGGTAGCGCACTTCCGCGCCCGTCAGTTCCGGCCCGAAGTTCGGACCGAGATCGGCGCGTTCCTTGGCATCGCCGAGGATCTCGGCAAGCAGCAAACCATAGGCACCGACCAGTCGCTGGGCCTGCGGCTCGGTCAGGAACCGCCAGCGCTCGCGCGCGGCCTCGACCTCGTCGTCGAAGGCATCCCAGGCGAAGTCGCCGCCCGGCAGCGGCGCCTTCGCGGTCCATCGCGGCGACATCGGATAGAACGGTGTCAGGCAGGAGACCGCGCGCTCGGCGCGCAGCCGCGAGGTCGTGACGTCGCCGCCGAACATCGTGATCAGCGGCGCCTTGCGTCGCCCGGCGTCGAACGTCAGCGAGCCGTCCTTGCCGGCAGGACGCAAGACCAGATTGGCGCCGGAAACCGTCCTGATCACGTCCGCGGGGTGGATCGGCTCGCGGAAATAGCGGTTGGCCGCCTCGCAGAGATAGGCGACGTCGCGCGCATCCATGGCCACGATCGCCGGATCGCCCTTGAAGGCATGGGCAACAGTGCCGATCAGCGTGAAATCGCGCTCATAGGGGCTCGCGAAAATCAGCCGCCGGTCGTTGTTCTGGAACACATAGACATTGTCGGTCTCGAACAGGCGGCGGACGATGATCTGGCTGACCCGGGTCGCGGCCACGCGCGGCATCGGCAGACGGAGGATGGTTTCCGCCACCGTCAAGGTCCAGGCCCCGGTGGCAACCGCAAGCGCGCGCGCCGTGAATACCCGGCGGTAGCCTCGGTCGATCGTCACCAGCCGCCAGGTATCGCCCCTGTCGGCGCGAACGCAGCGTGCGCCGGTGCGGATTTCGGCGCCGTGGGCTGTCGCATCGACGGCATTGAGGACGACGAGGCGGGAATCGTCGACCACGCAATCGGAATATTCGAACGCGGTGCCGAACGGCCGCTTCAGCGCGTTGCCGATCGGATGGTGGGTGACGTCGACAGTCGCGGATGCAGGAAGTCCGGGCCGGGAGGCAAGCCGGTCATAGAGCAAGAGCGCGGAGCGCAGGAGCCAGGGCGGACGTTCGTCGGAATGGGCGGGGATTGCAAACCGCACCGGGCGCACGAGATGCGGCGCGATCCTGAGCCAGGTGTCGCGCTCGGCCAGCGCCGTGCGCACGCGCAAAAACCTCCTGCGCTCCAGTACCGAGAGATCGCCATGGATCAGGCGCGATGTTGCAGAGGATGCGGCGGCGCCGAGATCGCCCTGCTCCAGCAGGATCACCCTCAAGCCACGGCCGGCGGCGTCGCGCGCCATGCTGACACCGTTTAGCCCGCCACCGATGATCGCCAGATCGTAGTCCGCCATGCGCGACTTCCAGTGTAACGAATTCGACCTTCGCTACAACTAGCCAGTCTTGCGTGCCGGCTCCGTGACATTGGCAGCGTTGCGGCCGACCAACGCCGCATATTGGGCGATCGGCAACGGCTTGCCGAGAAAATAGCCCTGCACCGCGTCGCAGCCCTCCTCGGCCAGGAAGCCGAGCTGCTCCTGGGTCTCCACACCCTCGGCGACGATCGACATTTCCAGCGCATGGCCGAGGTCGATAACGGCGCGGACGATCGCTGCCGATTGCGGATTGCGGCCGAGGTTGATGACGAAGGCGCGGTCGATCTTGATCTTGTCGAACGGAAACGCCTGCAGATAGCTCAAGGACGAATAGCCGCTGCCGAAATCGTCCATCGAGATACGCACCCCGAGCGCCTTCAGCCGCCGCAACAGCGCCAGACCGCGATCGAAATCCTCGATCAGCACGCCCTCGGTGATTTCGAGTTCCAGCCGGTCAGGCGCAAGCCCGGTCTCGAGCAGGATCGAGTGCACGAGGCCGACCAGATCGCCATGCGTGAACTGGGCCGGCGACAGGTTGACCGCGACCTGCATCGGCACCTTCCATGACGCCGCCTCCCTGCAGGCCTCGCGCAGAATCCATTCGCCCATCGCGACGATCAGGCCGCTTTCTTCCGCCAGCGGAATGAATTCGCCCGGCGAAACGAAGCCGCGCACCGGATGCTGCCATCGCGCCAGCGCCTCGAAACCGACGATCTCGCTCGCAGCAACGGTGGACTGCGCGACCGCTTGCGGCTGATAGTGCAGCGAAAGTTCGCCGTTCTTGATCGCGAGCGAGAGGTCCTGGTGCAGCACGCGGCGGTCGCGGATCTGCTGGTCCATCTCCGGTTCATAAATGCTGATCGTGCCGCGCGACTTCGCCTTGGCGCGGAACAACGCGGCACCTGCATTGGCGAGTAGCGAGGCCGCATCCGGGCCGTTGTGCGGAAATACCGAGATGCCGGTGGTCACACCGGTGCGGACCGACTTGCCTTCGATCACGAACTCGTCGGCGAGCGCTTCGGCGAGCTGCTGGGCCAGCGCCTTGCCGACCTCGGGTTGCTTGCCGTCGATGATCAGCCCGAACTCGTCGCCGGAAAGCCTCGCCACGACGCCGCCGCCGGCCGCGGCCTGGAGCCGGCGCGCCACCTCGATCAGCAGCTTGTCGCCGGTGGCATGGCCGAACACGTCGTTGATTTCCTTCAAGCCGTCGAGGTCGAGGGAGAGCACGGCGAATTCCTCGCTGGTGCCGGCGCAGGCCTCGATCATCTGGGCCAGTGCCTGCAGGAAGGCGGCGCGATTCGGCAGGTCGGTCAGGCCGTCATGATAGGCCATGTGCGCCATGCGCGACTCGGTCTGGCGGCGGTCGGTGACGTCTTCATGGGTCTTGATCAGATATTGCGGCTGGCCGGTTTCATCGAGCACCGTCATGCGCCGAGTCAGGAACAGCCGCAAGCCGTCCTTGGTCGAGATCGGGTGTTCCTCGGCAATCGCGCCGCGCTTCTTGATCGCAGCCTCGTCGCGCGCGATGATCAGCTTGGCTTCCTTCGGATTGAAGATATCGGCCGCCGTCAGCCCGGTGGCATCCTCGCGCCGCCGGTTCAGGATGGCTTCGGCGCTGCGGTTGGCGAGCAGATAGCGGCCGTCACGCACATCCTCGACGATCAGCGATACCGGGATGTTGTCGACCACGAGCTCGAGAAATTTCTTGGTGTTTTCGAGCTCCTGCGACAATGACCGCCGCTCGGTGACGTCGTCGAACAGCGCGATCAGGAATTCCGGCCGACCGTTTTCGTCGCGCGCGATGACGCGATTGGAGGCCAGCACGCGCTTTTCCTTGCCGCGCTCGACAAGAAGTTCGCTGCGATAGTGCCCGTCCGGCGACAACAGCGCCGTCTTGTCGGCAGCGTCGATGCCCGCCGCGGTGACGGGCCGGAAGATCTCGTCGGCGCGCTTGCCGACGATGTGGTCGCGGGAGAAGCGCGAGAAGCGCTCGAAGGCGCGATTGGCGAAGATATAGCGGCCGTCCTCGATGCTCTTGGCGGCCACGCAGACCGGCACATGGTCAAGCACCAATTCCAGGAACTGCTTGGTCGAGGCGAGCTGCCGCGAGAGCGCGCGCTGTTCGCTACAGTCCTCATGCGTCGAGATCGAACCGCCATTGGACAGCGGGAAATATTTCGCCAGAACCGACTTGCCCTTGGGCAGTTCGGTGATCAGGCCCTCCGGCCTGGCGGAGTGCTCGTAGAAATCCGCAACACTGCAATCGAGCGTGCCACGCTCGCGCCTGAGCTCCAGCAATTGCGGTCCGGTCATGCCGGGCGCGAGGTGGGCGCGCGTCAGGCCGTAGATTTCGAGATAGCGATCGTTGCAGTAGACGATCCGCGTCTTCGGATCGGTCATCACGACGCCATGGCTGAGGCTGTTAAGCGCGGAGCCGATATAGGCATTCCGGCGCAGCTGCGAACGCTTGAACCGGCGCAGCGACGAATGGATCCACAGCGCGATCGCCGCGAGAAGGGAACTCACGACGATGCCGCCGATCAGCACTTCCCAGACGAGGCCAGGATCGGCATTGCCGAGATAGCTCGCCGGCGAAAACTTTTCAGAAAGGGCCTGGGCGGCGCAAGACGGCGCGATGCTTGCAGCCAGGCACACGACAGCCTGCGCAAGAATCAAATTCATGCCGCCTGCCTGCCAATTCTTGCCAGCCATCAGTCACCCGCGGATTTCGCAATCGAGTGTCTGGCTTCACGGGTTTGGATCGGGTAAACGCGTACCCTTGCGGCTTGAAAATGCGTCTCAAATTACGGCAAATGCCCTGACATGACTAATCCTTCGCTAACGGGAATGGGTGCGGGAGATACTTTGAGACGGAGCAATGGGTTGTTCGAAGCCTTTCGTTAACATGACACCCCTAATCGAGCGCGTTTGAACCCAATCTTTGCGCCATTCCCGGACCTAAAAAGCTGCCCATGGACAAAGTTGAGTGCGTCGTTATCGGTGCGGGCGTCATCGGCCTTGCGGTCGCGCGGCGGCTCGCCCAGGCCGGCCGCGAGGTGGTCGTGCTGGAAGCGGCCGAGGGCATCGGCACCGTCACCTCCTCGCGCAACAGCGAGGTGATCCATGCCGGGATCTACTATCCCGCCGGAAGCCTGATGGCGCGGATGTGCGTCAGCGGCAAACAAGCGCTGTATCAGTATTGCGGTGAACGCGGTATTCCGCACAGAAATTGCGGCAAGCTGATCGTGGCGACGACGCCGAGCGAAAGCGAAAAACTGCAATCGATCAGGGCGCATGCCGAAGCCAACGGCGTGCTCGACATGCAGACGCTGTCGGGCGAGGCCGCGCGCGCGTTGGAGCCGGCGCTGAATTGCGATGCGGCGCTGCTCTCGCCTTCCACCGGGATCATCGACAGCCACGCCTATATGCTGGCGCTGCGCGGCGATGCCGAAGCAGCCGGCGCGGCGTTTGCCTTTCACACACCGCTGGAACGCGCCAAGGTGACCGCCGGCCGGGTTGAGCTGGACGCAGGCGGCGAGGCGCCGATGACGCTGGAATGCAGCCTCCTCGTCAATGCGGCGGGATTGGCCGCGCCTGCGGTTGCCCGCAGCATCGACGGCATGCCGCTTGAGCTGATTCCGCCGGCCTATCTCGCCAAGGGCAACTATTTCAGCTGCACCGCCAGGGCGCCTTTCTCGCACCTGATCTATCCGGTGCCCGAGCCCGGCGGGCTTGGCGTGCACCTCACCCTCGACATGGCGGGACAGGCGCGATTCGGTCCTGACGTAGAGTGGGTCGATCACATCGACTACGCCGTCGACCCGGCACGTGGGGAACGGTTTTATCCGGCCATCCGCCGCTACTGGCCGACGCTGCCGGACGGCGCCTTGATGCCGAGCTATTCCGGGATACGGCCGAAGATCGTGCCGCCGGCGGTCGCCCGCCAGGACTTCCTGATCCAGGGACCTCTGGATCACGGCGTCGATAGACTGATCAATCTGTTCGGGATCGAATTGCCGGGACTGACATCCTCGCTCGCCATCGCCGACCACGTCGGCGAATTGGCAGGTGCATAAAAACGACGAGCCAGTTTGCAGCGCAAACCAGCTCGCGGACGCAAGCTCACGTCGTGAGCTGCGTTCTTTTCTTACTCGTGGGTGATGTTACGCGGTTCGCTAGTGCAGTGTTTCGGCGCTGTGCTTCAGCCGCTCGATCTGGTCCTTCACCATCAATTTCCGGCGCTTTAACTCAACAATTTGCAGGTCGTCTGTTGAAAGGTGCACTAGAGCTTCGTGCAATTCGTTTTCGAGAGTTTTGTGTTTCCGTTCCAATTCAACAAGATGTGCCTGAATTGCCATTCGAAACCTCCTTGGTAGGATTTGACCCTCGGATTCGATCCGGACCAGCAAGTCTACACAACTGGAATGGACTGTCGATGGTGATTGCGAATCGCGTTCTCATATTTGACGTCATATGTAACCATCCGTGAGTACGGAACCCGCCCCCTTGTCCTCAAGCCGGACGGGCTCCGCCGCCGATTGCGAACCGCCGGATTGGCTTGCGGGCGGCGCTGGCAGGGGCGATATTCTCCACAGGGTATCCACAGCCTTTCGCAACCTCATCGCGTTTATCAGCTAACGTACACCATGACCGACGAAGATGAGCGCGAACTCCAGGCCGAACTCGCTCGGCTGCAACAGGAGCACCGCGACCTCGACGCGGCGATCGACGCTCTGCATCAATCGCCGGCGCCCGATTTGTTGCGGTTGCAGCGGCTGAAGAAACGCAAGTTGCAATTGCGCGACCGCATCGCCTTCATCGAAGACCAGATTACCCCCGACATCATCGCCTGAGCGCGGTTTGTTTCCCCCCGCGCTCCACCTCACCCGCGCAAACCGCCTCTTGACTTTAAGAGAACAAAAAGAGAACATAGAACCCTGCCCCTTTCCCGAGTTCGGAGCCGCGCCATGTCAGTATCTGCGTCCGCATCTGTGTCTGTACCTGCGTCCGCATCAGACCCGTCGTCCAACAGCCGATACGAAAAGGCCTGCGATCAGGCGATCGCGATGTGCGACGGCAACCTGCGCAGCACGATCAAGGCGCTGATCATGGCGAACGAATATCTGGAAGCGGAATTACAGGAATTGCAGGCGGCGATCGCGGCCGGCTGCGCGCCCTCGCCTGCGAGAAGCGACGACGCCGCCTGATCGAGAGCAAGATCATGGCCGATGTCACCTATTACGTGGCGCTGCCGTTCTTTGAGGACGACAGCGGCGCGCCGGTCGCTGGCGCGGCGGAGGAATGCCAGAGTTCGACTGCGGCGCTAAGGCACGCCGAGATCATGGCGAGGTCCGCAGGCAGTATCGGGGCAGTTGCCTTCAGCCGCACCGGCGATCCCATGGCCGGCGAATTCAACGACGCGCGGCTCTTGCAAAAGTTCGGAAATGTGCCGGATGATCTGAGCGGGCTGTAAGACCGGCCTCGCGCGGCGTCATCGCAATTCCCGGAAGAAGGCGCGCACCTCGTCGGCGAGCAGTTCCGGCTGTTCCAGCGCTGCGAAGTGCCCGCCCCTCGGCATGATGTTCCAGCGGCGGATGTCCTTGAACATGCGCGATGCCGCCGAGCGCGGCGGCTTGAGGATTTCGCGCGGGAATTGCGCGTAGCCGGTGGGCACCGAGATGGTCTCGCCGGGAGGCACGATGACCGAGCCGTGAAGCCTTGCGTAATACGGCCAGAACGACGAGCCGATCGCTCCGGTGAACCAGTACAGCGAGATGTCGGCAAGCATGCGGTCCCGGCTGATCGCGCGTTCGACGTCGCCGCCGCAATCGGACCAGGCGCGGAATTTCTCGACGATCCATCCCGCAAGCCCGGCAGGTGAATCCGTCAGAGCAAAGGACAGCGTCTGCGGACGCGTGCCCTGGATCCACTGATAACCGGTCTCTTCGCGCATCCAATGCCCGAGTTCATCGAGGTAACGCTGCTCCTCTTCGGTCGGGTTGGCGAAGGCTGCGGGATCGCGGGCCGCCGCGATCATCAGATTGACGTGGATGCCGATCATCCGGCTCTCATGTGCGTAGCCGAGCCGGCTGGTAACCGCGGCACCCCAGTCGCCGCCCTGCGCGCCGAACCTGGCATAGCCGAGCACGTCGTGCATCAGCGCGGCGACACAATCCGCCATTTCGGGCACGCCGTACCGTTTCTGACCGGGCTGGAAGGACAGGCCATATCCCGGCAAGGACGGCGCCACCACGCTAAAGGCATCGCGGGCGTCGCCGCCGAATCGTTGGGGATCGGTGAGGCGCGGAATGATCTCCAGAAACTCGAACACCGAGCCGGGCCAGCCGTGCAGCAACAGCAGCGGCATCGGATCGGGACCGACGCCGGGCACGTGCAGATAGTGCAGTTCGATGCTGTCGAGTGGAACGCGGAATTGCGGAAAGGCGTTCAGCGCGGCTTCCTCGGCCCTCCAGTCAAAATCCTTGCGCCAGTAGTCGGTGAGCTCGCGAAGATAGGCGACGTCGGTGCCATAGGCCCACGGCTCGCCCGGCGCCTGATCGGGGAAGCGGGCACGGGCAAGGCGGTCGCGGAGATCGGAGATGTCAGCATCCGGGATGCGGAGTGTGAATTGGGTAGGTTTTGTCATGATCCTGCTCACTGCGCCGACCGATCAGTCTGTACAAACCATCCGTGGCCCGGTCAGCGGCAACGTCAGGCCATCGAGTGTTTCACGCCTCGTGCCGCCGTTGCGCCTTGCGCGCATACATCGCGCTGTCGGCTTCTTCCATCGCCTTGCCCGCCTCCGCATGCGGACCCAGGATCGCAACGCCGGCCGATGCGCCGGTCGTGATCATGCTGCCGCCAAACACAAAGGCGAGGCGGTCGATCGCTTGCTCCAGCGACGCCGCCTTGGCCTTGGCATCGGTCTCGCTGAGGTTCCACAAGAGAACCGCAAACTCATCGCCGCCCAGCCGGCCGACCACGTCGGATGAGCGCACCTGGCTCGTCAGCACCGCAGCGATCGCTTTCAGCACCTCATCGCCGGCGGCATGACCGTAGGCGTCATTGATCGGTTTCAGTCGGTCGACGTCGAGCACGATCAGCGCCCCGCTCGCATGATAGCGCTTGATATAGGCGATAGAGCGATGCAGCTCGCGCTCGAAGCCGCGGCGATTGAGAATATCCAGTAGGAAATCGGTGTTGGAGAGGGCCTGCAACGCCTCGATCCGCTTCTCGGCCTCGGCCAGTTGGGCCTTGAGCCTGCGAATGGTCTGTTTGCCGCCGTCCGAGACAAGCTGCTGCCTCACCGCGGCCGGCGCCGTCCGCGCCCGCGCCGACTTGCGCGCCGCCACGCTTCGCCTGCGGCGCTTCGCGGTCCTGGACGCGGTCGCCTTGGTTTTCTTCTTAACGGGCATGTTGGTGAAGACTTGGTTATGAGGGCTTGCCGCGATTCACCAAGACAGGATAGTCCATTCCTGTCCCCTTGCCACACCTTGCTGAGGTCAGGCCTGAACCTATAATCCGGCTATGTTTTTGTATTCCTGAGAAGAATTGACCGTATGACCGCGCCGATAGCCATCATCATGGGAAGCCAGTCGGACTGGGAGACCATGCGCCATGCCGCCGACACGCTGGCTGCGCTCGAAGTCGACTGCGAAAAACGGATCGTCTCCGCGCACCGCACACCGGAGCGGCTCTACGCCTTCGCCAGGGGCGCCAAGGCGGCCGGCTTCAAGGTGATCATTGCCGGCGCCGGCGGCGCGGCGCACCTGCCGGGCATGGCCGCGTCGCTGACGGAACTGCCGGTATTCGGGGTGCCGGTCGAATCCAAGGCGCTATCCGGCGTCGATTCCCTGCTTTCCATCGTCCAGATGCCGGCCGGCGTGCCGGTCGGCACCTTGGCGATCGGCAAGGCCGGCGCGATCAATGCGGCGCTGCTCGCGGCGAGCGTGCTGGCGCTGACCGATCAGGCCCTGTCCGAGCGGGTCATGGCCTGGCGCAAGCAGCAGACCGAGGCGGTCAAAGAGCGCCCGGAGGGCTCGGCGTGACGGCCATCATCAATGGCGTAACGGCCACCACCAATCAGGTGAAACTGAAGCCCGGCGACACCATCGGCATCCTCGGCGGCGGCCAGTTGGGCCGGATGCTGGCGATGGCGGCGGCACGCCTTGGGCTGCGCTGCCAGGTATTCTCGCCGGACCCGGAATTGCCGGCCTTCGATGTGGTGTTGAACGCGGCCTGCGCGGAATATGCCGACGTCGAGGCGCTGGAACTGTTCGCCAATGACGTCGACGTCATCACCTATGAATTCGAGAACGTGCCGTCGGCAGCCGCCATGATCCTGGCGGCGCGGCGTCCGCTGCTGCCCAACCGCAAGATCCTGGAAACCACCCAGGACCGGCTCGCCGAGAAGGATTTCGTCAAGCGGCTCGGCATCGGCACCGCCGATTATGCCGACGTGTCCTCGCCGGCGACGTTGCGGGCAGCAATTTCGCGCATTGGGCTACCCGCGGTGATCAAGACCCGCCGTTTCGGCTATGACGGCAAGGGCCAGGCCTTGATCCGCGAGGGCGACAATATCGATCGCATTTGGGCGGATCTCGGCACCAAATCGGCGATCCTGGAGGCTTTTGTTCCGTTCGAGCGCGAGATTTCGGTGATCGCCGCGCGCTCGGCTTCAGGCGAGGTCGAATGCTTCGACGTTACCGAAAACGAGCACCGCGACCACATCCTGAAAATCTCGCGCGCGCCGGCCGCGATCCCGGATGCGCTCGCCAAACAGGCGCGCGAAGTGGCGGAAAAGATCGCCAATGCGCTCGATTATGTCGGCGTGCTCGCGGTTGAAATGTTCGTGCTGGTCGACGACACCGGCGCCAGGATCCTGGTCAACGAGATCGCGCCGCGGGTGCACAATTCCGGGCACTGGACCTTGGACGGCGCATCGATCTCGCAATTCGAGCAGCACATCCGCGCCATTGCCGGCTGGCCGCTCGGCAAGCCGGTGCGTCACGGACCCGTGACCATGACCAACCTGATCGGGGACGAGATCCTCGAATATGAGCAATGGCTCACCGTGCCGGGGGCAACCGTTCATCTCTACGGCAAGGGTCCGCCGCGGCCGGGCCGTAAAATGGGGCATGTGACGCTGCTCGAAACCGGCAAAGCGAAAACGAGCTGAGGGCGCGCGCGCCCCGCGAAAAAGGCTGATTTGCCCGCGTGAAAGCGCTCAAATCGCGCCTGTTGCGGTGGACAATGGCGCTTTTGTCTGATACATCCGCGCGCTCAAGGTCAGGGGTGAGGCTTTTCGCCAACCCCTTGCTTTACCAGATTCACTCCGATCCATTGAAAGAGGATGCCGCGTGCAGGTTCTCGTTCGCGATAACAACGTCGATCAAGCCCTCAAGGCGCTGAAGAAAAAGATGCAGCGCGAGGGCATCTTCCGCGAGATGAAGCTCCGCGGTCACTACGAAAAGCCCTCCGAGAAGAAGGCCCGCGAAAAGGCCGAAGCCGTGCGCCGCGCGCGCAAGCTCGCCCGCAAGAAGTTGCAGCGCGAGGGGCTGTTGCCGATGAAGCCGAAGCCGGTGTTTGGTGCCGGTCCTGGTGGTGCCGAGCGCAGTGGTCCCGGCGGCGGCCGTGGCGGTCCCGGCGGCGGTTCGCGCGGCATGCGCTGATCGAAGCTTGCAAGAAATTCAAAAAAATAAAACGCGGGCCATTGAGCCCGCGTTTTATTTTGATCCCGGCGTTTCTTCTTGATCAGAGTTCGAACCGGCGCTCGACTATTTGGTTGAGCTGTTCGGCAGCACGGCGTGAAACATCGACTTCGCCGCCGATAGCACGTCCTCGGCCACATTGGTGTGCGCCCGCGCCGGCGGCGGATCGGTCGCGTCGGCCCGCAGATCGAGCGGCGGCCGGGACGGCGGCGGCGGGATATCTGCCGGCGGCGTCGGGCGGTTCGGATCGATCTGCACACTGGCGGTGTAAGACGGGTTGTCGACGGCGGTTGGCGTCGACACCGTGATCGGCGGCGGCAGCGGCTGGACAGACGGCGCCGACACGACGCGCGGCGTTTCAGGCGCGCGGGCTTCCTGGGCGCGGCCCTCGGGAGTGCCGCGCAGACGCTCGATCGCCGCACGTGCCAGATCGTTGGCATCGCGGCGTTCGTCGGGCGTGGTCGCCGTTTCAGCCGGCGGGGCAGTTACCGGTGTTGCGACCTGCGGCGGTGTAGTCTTGGCAACCGGCTTTTCACGCGGCGGGGCCGGCTTGCGACGGGTATCGACCACGGGGAGGCTTGCGGTCTCCGTCGGCTTGTCGGCCGGTTTCTCGGCCTGAGACTTGTCGGCGGTCGATTTGTCAGCGCTCGACTTGTCGGTCGCCGCCGCGGCCGGTCCCTCGGAGACCGTCTTCTCGATCATCGCGCGCTCGGAAATACCTTTGGCCTTGACGCCGGGCTGCGGGATGCTGGCGACCTCGGAGGTGGTCTCGGCCGGCTTCGCCTCGGAAGGCTCGGCCTTCTTCGGATCGGCTGATTTCGGATCGGCTGGGGATAGCGCGGAGGCCACCGGTGCTCCGGTGGGCTTGGCCGCGATGTAGTGGTTAACGATGTAGGCGCCGATGATGGTCGCTGCCACCGACGGCAGGATGTCCATCGCGAATTTCTTGAAGTAATTCAGCATTACCGGCCTCTCCCCGCGCGATTTGATGCTGGAACTTTGAGGCACATTGAGGGATCAACTGCGACGGATCGATGGCAAATCGGTAAATGAATGATTTACGGTTTCAATTCCACTTCCAGGAACACAATCTCGTCGGCGGTCTCGTTCAGTACATCGTGCTCGACGCCGGCCTTGCGAAAGTAGGATTTGCCAACCCCGAGCTGGGCCTTGGAGCGCTCCCCGTTGGGCGCCACGATGGTCATTTCGCCGGAAGTCACCGGAACGATCACGTAATCCATCTCGTGAATGTGATGGCCGGTGGCGCTGCCGGGCAAAAGCCGCCACTCGGTGACGCGGACTTCTGCCGTGTCGACCTGAACCTCGGATTTGGCGGGCAGCATTTTGGAACCTCTCAGGGAACGAACACCATAAACACGAACACGGCAAACACCACCATGTGGACCAGCCCAAACAGGATGTTGGTGCGCCCGGTGCCGAAGGTCAGCATGCTCAGCATGAAGGTGAGCAGCAACAGCACGAGCCCCTGCTCGTTCAGCCCGAGCACCAGTTCCTTGTTCAGGAGATAGGCCGCCACGGAGACCGCGGGAATGGTCAGTCCGATGGTCGCGATCGAAGAGCCGAGTGCGAGGTTGATACTCTTCTGCAGATCGTTGCCGCGCGCCGCCGCAACCGCCGCGACACCTTCCGGCAGCAGGATCAACAGCGCCACGACGACGCCCGCAAAGGCCGGCGGTGCACCGATGGCGGCCGTTGCGGCATCGACGACGAGCGAGAATTTCTTCGCCAGCAACACCACGGCGAGCAGCGAAACCAGGAGCAGGAAAACGCTCAAGGCGAGCTCCCGGCCCGAGATTGGCGGGCTGTCGTCATCGAAGCCCGCGGTTTCGTGGACGAAATAATCGCGATGGCGAATGGTCTGGGTGTACAGGAACACGGCATAGAGCAGGATGGTGACAACGTCGACGAAGCTGAGTTGGGCCGCCGAATAGACCGGTCCCGGCGTCGTCGCCGTGTAGTTCGGCAAGACCATTGTCATGGTCGCCAGCACGAACAGCATGCTGAGATAGAGGTTGGCGCCGGAGAGCTGGAAATCCTGCTCGCGGTAGCGCAACCCGCCGACAAAGATGCAGATGCCGACCAGGCCGTTGCAGACGATCATCACCACCGCAAACACGGTGTCGCGGGCGAGGGCCGGCACCGCCTTGTCGCCGAGCATGATGGTCGCGATCAGCGCGACCTCGATAATGGTAACCGAGAGCGTCAGCAGCAGCGTGCCGTAGGGCTCGCCGATCCGATGCGCGATCACCTCGGCGTGATGCACGGCGGCGAACACCGTGCCGAACAGGATGAACAGCAGGACGGCGGCGAACAAGACGCCGCCGGCGGACGGCGTGAAATCATAGCCCGCAGCGGTCGCGGCCGCGAACAGCAGCACCGCCAAAGCAGGGAAGATCCACGCCGATCTTGGCATCGGGCCGAGCGAACTCATGAAACTTGATCCTTACTCCCCGTACGGATTATGCGCGAAAGAATTCAATCCGTCAGCCTTTTGCAGCATTGATGAAAGCTCGCGCGGTTTCAATCGCACCAAAACCGTCGAGATTGTCATGTCCGCCGCCGGCAAACCGCACGAATTGCTTCGGCTGATGGGCGAGCGCAAACAACCGCTCGCCGGAGGCGATCGGTATCGTGTCATCGCTGGTACCATGCATGATGAGGAGCGGCACGGTAACGCGCGAAATGCGCTGGTCGGAGCGGAACGGGTCCCGCATCATCAGGCGCACCGGCGCGAAGCGAAACGCCGCGGCCGCGATGTCCACCGTCGATGTATAGGGCGCCTCCAGGATCAGCCTTCCGATCGGCTGCTCAGCCGCCAGCGCCACCGCGACGCCGGTCCCCAGCGAAAAGCCCCAGACGACGATTTTGTCGGCGCCGTATCGCGCCGACGTGAAGGCATAGGCCGTCGCGGCATCGCGCAATAGCCCCTGCTCGCTCGGCTGTCCGCTCGAGCCGGCATAACCGCGATAGGACAATGCAACGAGGCCGGTGCCGTCGAAAATCATCTCGCGGAAGCGGCCGACGAGGCCGGCGAGAAAATCGCCATTGCCGGGGAAATAGAGGATCACGGCATGGCCGGGCTTGGCCGGCACGTGCCAGACGATGACCTTCTCGCCGTCTTCGGTCGCAAGAAGATGCTCTTCGGCTTCGCCAAAGCCCGCACCCAGCGGCGGCGTTCGGCCGACCGGCGGTATCGGAAACAGGATCGAACGCTGCTTGAAGTACAGCATCGCAAGGCCGCCGAGATAGAAGACCGAAACGACAATCAGGAGCCATTTTACGACGGTCATGCGACCCCGCCGGCCGGCCTACATCGCCTTGACGATGTTCTCGGTCACCTTCTTGGCATCGCCGAGCAGCATCATGGTGTTGTCGCGATAGAACAAGGGATTATCGATGCCGGCATAGCCGGACGCCAGCGAGCGCTTGATGAACATCACGGTGCCGGCCTTCCACACCTGCAGCACCGGCATGCCGTAGATCGGCGAGGTCTTGTCTTCCTCGGCGGCGGGATTGGTGACGTCGTTGGCGCCGATCACAAAGGCGATGTCGGCCTGCGCGAATTCGGAATTGATGTCCTCGAGCTCGAACACCTCGTCATAGGGCACGTTGGCTTCGGCGAGCAGCACGTTCATGTGCCCGGGCATACGGCCCGCGACCGGGTGGATCGCGTATTTCACCTCGACGCCTTCCTTCTTCAGCGTGTCGGCCATTTCGCGCAGCGCGTGCTGGGCCTGGGCCACCGCCATGCCGTAGCCGGGAACGATGATCACCTTGGACGCGTTCTTCATGATGAAGGCGGCGTCGTCGGCCGAGCCGAGTTTTGCAGGCTTCTGCTCTCCGCCGGCGCCTGCGGCCGCGGTTTCGCCGCCGAAGCCGCCGAGGATGACCGAGATGAAGGAGCGGTTCATCGCGTGGCACATGATGTAGGACAGGATGGCGCCGCTTGATCCAACCAGCGCGCCGGTGATGATCAGCGCCGAATTGCCGAGGGTGAAGCCGATGCCGGCGGCGGCCCAGCCGGAATAGGAGTTCAGCATCGAGATCACGACCGGCATGTCGGCGCCGCCGATCGGAATGATCATGAGCACGCCGAGCGCCAGCGCGATGATCGTGACCAGCCAGAAGTCGAGCGCGCTGCCGGAGATCACAAGGCCGACGATGAAAAGGATCAGTGCGATCCCGAGTTCGATGTTGATGAAGTGGCGGGCGGGCAGGATGATAGGCTTGCCGCTCATGCGCGCGGACAGTTTCAGGAACGCGATCACCGAGCCGGTGAAGGTCAGCGCGCCGATGGCGACGCCGAGCGACATTTCGACCAGGCTCTGCGGATGGATGTTGCCGGGCGTGCCGATGTCGAAGGCCTCCGGCGCGTAGAACGCGCCGGCCGCGACCAGCACCGCGGCCATACCGACCAGCGAGTGGAAGGCCGCGACCAGTTCCGGCATCGAGGTCATCGGCACCCGGCGCGCCACCATTGCGCCGATCGAGCCGCCGATCGCGATACCGAGCACCACCAAGAGCCAGGCGACGCCGTCGGCCGGCGGATGGCTCGCAAGCGTGGTGGCGATCGCGATCGCCATGCCGATCATGCCAAAGAAATTGCCACGGCGGGATGTCGCGGGACTGGACAGCCCGCGCAGCGACAGGATGAACAGCACACCCGCCACGAGATATAATACAGCAGCCAGATTGGCGTTCATCTCAGGTCCCCCCCTTTGTCTTCGTCACCCCGAAGTGCACGCCGCTCACTTCACCTTCTTCTTGTACATCGCGAGCATGCGCTGGGTGACCAGGAAGCCGCCAAAGATGTTCACGCAGGCGAATACCAGCGCGACGAAGCCGAAGCCGCGCGCCCAGCCGCTGCCGCTCGAAATCATGCCGACGCCGACCGCGAGCAGCGCGCCGACCACGATCACCGAGGAGATCGCGTTCGTCACCGACATCAGCGGCGTGTGCAGCGCAGGCGTCACCGACCACACCACGAAGTAGCCGACGAACACGGCCAAGACGAAAATCGACAGCCGGAAGACGAAGGGATCGACGACTTGGGCGGCATGCTCCATGGCTTGTCTCCTTTTACTTCGGCTGGAAGTTCGGATGAACGACGGCGCCGTCCTTGGTCAGCAAGGTCGCCTTCACCAGTTCGTCGTCCCAATTCACCGCGAGCGCCTTGTTGGCCTTGTCGATCAGCGTTTCGATGAACGAAAACAGGTTGCGGGCATAAAGGCTTGATGCGGATGCGGCGACGCGGCCCGCGACATTGGTATAGCCGACGATCTTGACGCCGTCGGCATCGACCACTTCGCCGGGTTTGGCGCCCTCGACATTGCCGCCGCGTTCGACCGCGAGATCGACCAGCACCGAACCCGGCTTCATCGATTTCACCATCCCGGCGCTGACCAATCTCGGTGCCGGCCGGCCGGGGATCAGCGCCGTGGTGATGACGATGTCCTGCTTCTTGACGTGCTCGGCGGTGAGCGCGGCCTGCTTGGCCTGGTACTCTTTCGACATTTCCTTGGCGTAGCCGCCGGCGGTCTGGGCGTTCTTGAACTCTTCGTCCTCGACGGCGAGGAATTTGGCGCCGAGCGATTCGACCTGCTCTTTCGTTGCAGGACGCACGTCGGTTGCGGTGACGACCGCGCCAAGCCGCCGCGCGGTTGCGATCGCTTGCAGTCCGGCGACGCCGACGCCCATCACGAACACTTTTGCTGCTGGAATCGTGCCCGCCGCGGTCATCATCATCGGGAAGGCGCGGCCAAAGGTCTCGGCCGCCTCGATCACCGCGCGATAGCCGGCGAGGTTGGCCTGCGAAGACAACACGTCCATCACCTGCGCGCGGGTGATGCGCGGCATCAGCTCCATCGCAAACGCCGAGATGCCGGCATCCGCCATCGTCTTCAGCGCGGGCTCGTTGCCGTAAGGATCCATGATGGCGATGACCAGCGCGCCACGCTTGTAGCTGGCAAGCTCGGAGGCTTCGGGCCGCTTCACCTTGATGATGATGTCGGCGTCCTTCAGCGCGTCGGCGCTGACGCTCGCGCCCACCGCGGTGAATTCCGAATCCGGCAGGCCCGACTTGATGCCGGCGCCGGGCTCGATCGCGACGTCGACGCCCAGCGCCTTGAATTTCTTCACCGTGTCGGGAGACACGGCGACCCGCGGCTCGGACGGATCGATTTCCTTCGCAACGGCAATCTTCATGAGGCCTCCGGCGGCGCAAGCTGCGCGCGCACAATCAAACTAGCGCTATTTCCGAGAGGAAAGGTACCGGTTTTCCGACCGGGGCTTAGGCAATTTTGAGCATCGCGCGGCGTCGTTGCGTGCGAGCTTGAGATCGGTCAGGTCAGAAAGATCGCCATCAGGATCAGGATCAGGGCAACGGTCGCGGTGCCGTATTTCACCAGCATGATGAAACCTTCATAGGTCTGCTCATGGGCCGGGTAATCGTTGCCGTCAGCGGTCGTGTAGGCGACTTCGTTATGCTCTGCCATCGGTGTCCTCAGTCAAGGTTCGCGTCTTGCCGTGCAATTACCGCAAAGTGGATGGCAGGGCAACGGCGCGCAGGCCGCTATGCCCGGGTCTATCGGGTCATTCGGAAGGCCAATTATCCCTGATCCAGCGGGTCAACCCCGTTTCGTCCACCTCGCCCGCCGCGAGGGAGATGATCATGGCGGCCGCTTCGGCTTCGGGCACAATGAAGTCAATGCCGTTCACACCCAGGAAGGTGTACAGCGCAAGCAGCGAAGTGCGTTTGTTGCCATCGACAAAGGAATGGTTGCGCGCAATGCCGAAGGCATAGGCTGCGGCCAATTCAGCCTGCTCGTAGGACCACCGGTTTTTCGGCCGGTCGAGCGCGAACTCCAGCATGCCCTCGTCGCGCAAGCCGCTCGCACCGCCGTGGATCGTGAGTTGCTCGTCGTGAATCGCAACAACCATTTGGCGGGTGAGCCAAAACGGCTCGGTCATTTGGCAAGCTCGGCCAGCGCGTTGTGGTAGCGCTTCATGCCGCGCCGCGCGACTTCCATCGCCTTCTCGAAATCCGGATCGTAGGGCGTCAATCGAAACCCGCCATCGGGCGTCAGCGTTGCATAGAGCTTATCGCCGACGCCGACATGCATCCGGGCCAGCACATCTTTCGAGAGGATAATTCCCGACGAATTGCCGATCTTCTTGATCTCGACGGTCCCGATCACTTGGCCGCGAGGATCGGGTGCGACTTTCGATTGGTCGTTCATGGGAAAACTCCGTTGTACGAAATGTATAACATGTTCCTGCATCCGTTCAACAGATGTTTTACGGGCTTATGACCCTTCACCCCATGGTTTCCAGCTCGTCGATCATGCCCGCGATCACCGACAGCCCGCCGTCCCAGAATTTTGGATCCTTGGCATCGAGCCCGAACGGCTTGAGCAGCTCGGAATAATGCTTGGTGCCGCCGGCGGCCAGCATCGCGAGGTAGCGCTCGGCAAAGCCTGCCTGCGCATTTTCGTAGACCGCATAAAGCGAGTTCACCAGGCAATCGCCGAACGCATAGGCGTAGACGTAGAACGGCGAATGGATGAAGTGCGGAATGTACATCCAGAAATTCTCGTATCCCGGACGGATGTCGATCGCCGGCCCCAAGCTCTCGCCTTGCACGGAAAGCCACAGCTCGCCGATGCGCTCGGCGGTGAGTTCGCCGTTCTTCCGCTCGGTGTGAACCGCGCGCTCGAACGAATAGAACGCGATCTGGCGCACTACCGTGTTGATCATGTCCTCGACCTTGCCGGCGAGCAGCGCCTGTCGCTGCTTGGCATTTTTGGTTTGCGCCAGTAACCGCTTGAAGGTCAGCATCTCGCCGAACACGCTTGCCGTCTCGGCCAGAGTCAGCGGCGTCGGCGCCATCAGCGCACCATTTTTGGCCGCCAGCACCTGATGCACGCCATGGCCGAGCTCATGCGCGAGCGTCATGACGTCGCGCGGCTTGCCCTGAAAGTTCATCAGCACATAAGGATGCGCCGACGGCGTGGTCGGATGCGAGAACGCGCCCGGCGCCTTGCCGGGCCGCACCGGCGCGTCGATCCAGCGATCGGTGAAAAACCGCTCGGCAATCGAGGCCATTTCCGGCGAGAAGCCGCGATAGGCCGTCAGCACCATGTTGCGCGCATCCGGCCAGGCGATAGAGCCGGTCGCGGCGAACGGCAGCGGCGCATTGCGGTCCCAATGCGGAAGCTTCTTCTTGTTGAACCAGCCGGCCTTGAGCCGGTAATAGCGGTGCGACAACTTCGGATAGGCCGCGCGCACCGAGCCCACCAGCGCATCGACCACCTCGCGCTCGACTCGGTTGTTCAGATGGCGCGAGTCCGCGACATCCTTGAAGCCGCGCCAGCGATCGGAGATGTCCTTGTCCTTGGCAAGCGTATTGGTGACGAGCGCAAAAGTCCGCTCATTGGCCTTGAAGGTCTTGGCGAGCGCCTCGGCCGCGGCCTTCCGCTTACTACCATCACGGTCCTGCAACCGATTGAGCGCCGGCTCGATCGCGAGTTCCTTGCCTCCGATCTTGAAGCGCAGGCTGGATATGGTCTGATCGAACAGCCGGTTCCAGGCGGTGTAACCGCTCTGGGATTTTTCGTGGAACAGCTGCTCGACGCGGTCCTCGAGCTGGTACGGCTTGTCCTTGCGCAAATCCTCGATCCAGGGACGATAATGCGCAAGCTCAGGCATCTCAAGCGCGCGCTCGATCACGGCATCCTCGATGCGGTTGAGCTCGAGCGGGAAGAACAACAGATGGATCGAGGCTGCCGTCAGCCGCTCGGTCAGGTCGCCATAGAATTTGGAGATCGCGGGATCGACGCTGTCGCCGGCGTGAACCAGGCCGGCATAGGAACCAAGCCGGCCGGCGAGGTCGTCGATCGCCTCATAGCGTCTGACGGCTTCCGCAAGCCAGCGGCCGCCATCGTCCTGCGCGGTCCGTTCCGAAAGCTTGCCCCTGTAGTCGGTCTCAAACGCGACGCAATCGGCATCCATCTTTTGCAGGTCGCGCCCGACTTCCGGCGCGTCGATCCCGGAATAGAGATCCGCCAAATCCCATTCCGGCAATTTGCCGGCCTTGCTTGCGGTCTTGCTTGCGGTTTTGAGTTTGGTCTTGTTCGGCTTGCGGAGGGCGGAAGTGGAGCGCGAGGTCATCTTGTTGGAAACCTGTGTTCAAGCTGGAGGCGGGGCGGCAAGGTTTAAGAGGCCGTTAATCGGGATAGGCGACAGTGCCCCGATTCGAGACAGATAGTTGTAGCGTGCGGGGAACACCATGGCTGCCAGCATTTTGATCGCCGACGATGACGCCGTACAGCGCCGCGTGGTTGAAAACATGGTGCAAAAATGCGGCTACGAAACCGTCGTCGTCGATAGCGGCGATGCCGCCATCGCCATGCTGACCGGACCGGACGCGCCTGTCATCGACGCCGTCGTGCTCGATCTCGTGATGCCCGGCCTCGACGGCATGGGGGTATTGGCAAAAATCCGTGACGCCGGCCTCAACATCCCCGTGATCGTGCAGACCGCCCATGGCGGCATCGACAATGTGGTGTCGGCGATGCGCGCCGGCGCCCAGGATTTCGTGGTCAAGCCGGTCGGCATAGAGCGACTGCAAGTCTCGTTGCGCAACGCGCTCAACACCTCGGCTCTGAAGGGCGAGTTGCAGCGCATCCGTCACAGCCGCGAGGGCCGGCTGACATTTTCCGACATCATCACCCGCAGCGAAGCGATGGCAGGGGTCATGCGCACCGCGCAGAAGGCTGCGAACTCGACCATCCCGGTCTTGATCGAAGGCGAATCCGGCGTCGGCAAGGAATTATTCGCACGCGCTATTCATGGCAGCGGCGATCGCAAGGCAAAACCTTTTGTCGCGGTCAATTGCGGCGCGATCCCCGACAACCTGGTGGAATCGATCCTGTTCGGTCACGAGAAAGGCGCCTTCACCGGCGCGACCGAACGCCACATGGGCAAATTCGTCGAGGCGAGCGGCGGCACATTATTCCTCGACGAAGTCTCGGAATTGCCGCTGACCGCCCAGGTCAAACTGCTTCGCGCGTTGCAGGAAGGTGCGGTCGAAGCGGTTGGCGCGCGCAAGCCGGTGAAGGTCGATGTCCGCATCATTTCCGCGACCAACCGCAAATTGCTCGACCGGGTCAAAGGCGGGCAATTTCGCGAAGATTTGTTCTATCGACTGCACGTGCTGCCGTTGACGATCCCGCCGCTGCGGTCGCGGCGCGAGGACATCCCGCATCTGTTGCGGCATTTTCTGGCGCGGTTCGGCGCCGAGGAAAACCGCCAGGTTTCCGGCATCAGCGGCGAGGCGATGGCGCATCTTTCGCAGCTCGAATGGCCCGGCAACATCCGCCAGCTCGAAAACGCGGTCTATCGCGCCGTCGTCATGGGCGAGAGCGACCAGCTCGGCCTTGCCGATTTCCCGCTGGCAGCGGCGCACCCGACGGCAGTTCCCGATGCCGATGGCGAGCCGCTGGTCGTCGGGCCGATGCTCCATCCGATCGCACCGACGATGGTTTCAGGTAACGAAATACCTATCGCACCGCTACCCACCAATGGAACCCTGGGCATGCTGACCAACGGTGGCGAAATCCGCCCGCTGGAGGACATGGAGAACGAGATCATCCGCTTTGCGATCTCGCATTATCGCGGACAAATGTCCGAGGTCGCCCGCCGGCTCAAGATCGGCCGCTCGACGCTCTATCGCAAACTCGATGAAGCCGCCGCTAACGATCCGGCCGGCGACGACAGTGGGAATGCGCGCTAAACCGTGCCCGATTATGGCGCTTCGGTGTCGGGGAAATAGCCGGAACGTATAGCGTTTTCAGAACATTTGAACCGTGACTTCGAAGTGACAGACAAAATGCGGTCGACGTGGCAAAACCTTGAGCGCGAAGCGTTGGTTGAGGTCAGTTTGTCGTGAGTAGCCCCGCATGGCGCTGGCTGCATGAGTGGGGCGCATGTATCGTCTGCGTGACTCGTTGAGTGCAGGCGTTGCGACCCGAAAAGGATCGAGGCTGGCGTCCTGGCGAATTCTGCGACCGATGATGACCAAAAGAACTGTTCCATGGCGGGGCAGTTTCACCCAAGGGGTGTGAAGATGCGAGACTGCTTGAATAGCCGTGGCGGATTTGACCGCGTATTGGTGGCCGTCGCGGCGACTTTCCTCACGGTGTCCGCAACCTCGGCACTAGCCCAGGATCAGCGCAGCACGGCCGCGGAACTCGCAATCGACGCCGCGATCCCACGCCCCGAGCCCGCCAACGTCCCGCCTCCGACCATCAACGACTTCAAGATGGACACCACCGCGTCGGTGCCCGAGACCAGGAAGCCCGAAGCCGCCAAAACGACTGACGTCAAGACACCTGAGACCAAGCCTGCCGACGTCGTTACCGCGCCCATCAGCACACCCTCCGTCGACGCCCCCAGGAAGGACACCGCAGCCGCTCCCGCTGCACCGGCGCCCGCCGCTACCGCGGTCATGCCGGCCGCCGAGCCGCCAAAGGAAGTCGCCAAAGAACCAGCGCCCGAATTGGTGAAGGCTGCCAGCAGCGTTCCGGCCGCCGATCAACCGGTTGCCGACAGATTGAAGGACATGCTGGGCGGAAAATCGCTGCGCTATTTCGACCGCAAGGCCGAGCGCACCGCAGTCGAGAAGTTCTATGGCGCGCGTGAATTCGCGCCGCTGTGGACACAGTCGGGCGCGCTCACCGAACAGGGCAAGGGCGTGATCGCGCGCCTGAAGGATGCCGCGTCCGACGGCCTCAACACAGCCGATTACCCGGTGCCGGATTTCACCGCCGCAACCACGCCGGATGCGCTGGCCGAAGCCGACCTGAAGCTGACCGCCGGCATGCTCGACTATGCGCGCCAGGCCCAAAGCGGCCGCATGCACTGGTCGCAGGTTTCGGCCGACATCTCCTATCCCGAGCACCCGACCGATCCGGCTGAAGTGCTGGCGAACGTCACCAGCGCCAAGGATGCCTCCACCGTGCTCGACGGCTACAACCCGCCGCAAAAGCTCTACAAGGAGCTGAAGGCGAAGCTCGCCGAATTGCGCGGCCAGGGCGACGGCCCGATGATCCAGATCGCCGATGGTCCGGTGCTGAAATACACGCCCGGCCGCAACAAGAAGCAGCCGGAAGTCGTGATGGAAGATCCGCGCGTGCCGCAACTGCGCGCCAAGTTCGGCCTCGAGAATGCCGACGACACCCATTACGACGCCAAGGTCGCCGAGGCCGTGCGCAAATTCCAGGAAAATGCCGACCTCAAGGCGACCGGCATGCTCGACAGCGGCACCGTCAGGGCGATCAACAGCCCGAAGCGCGACAAGCAGATCGACGTCGTGCTCGCGAACATGGAGCGCTGGCGCTGGCTGCCGCGCGACCTCGGCACGCCCTCGCTCGGCGACGCCTATGTCATCCTCAACATCCCCGACTATACGCTCAAGGTGATGCAGCATGGCGGGCAGGTCTGGACCACCCGCGTCGTGACCGGGAAGCCGGGCATCCACGCCACGCCGCTGCTCAGCGAGACGATGAAGTTCATCACCGTCAATCCGACCTGGAACGTGCCGCCGTCGATCATCTACAACGAATATCTACCGGCGCTGCAGCAGGATCCGACGGTCCTGCAACGCATGGGGCTGAGGCTTGATCGCGCCAGCGACGGCTCGATCCATATCTCACAACCGCCGGGCGAAGCCAACGCGCTCGGGCGCATCCGCTTCAATTTCCCGAACAAGTTCCTGGTCTATCAGCACGACACCCCCGACAAGTACCTGTTCGCCAAGGAAGAGCGCGCCTTCAGCCATGGCTGCATGCGGGTGCAGAATCCGGATCAATACGCCTCCGTGCTGCTCAACATCGCCCTGCCGAACGACCGTTACACGCCGGAGAAAGTCCGCAGCATGTACGGCAACAGCGAGATCGACCTGAAATTCCCGACCCCGATCCCGGTCAACATCACCTACCAGACCGCGTTCGTGGATGACGGCGGCAAGCTGCAATTCCGCAAGGACGTCTATGGCCGCGACGCCACCATGATCTCGATGCTCAGGTCTGCGCACGGCCGGGATATGGAAAACGTGGTTGCGCATTCGCAGCCGAGCTACTCGCGTCCGGCCGGAAGCAGCCTGCCGGCAGGCGTCAGCCTTCGCGAGCGACAACTCTTATTCTTCCGGACCGTCGTTCTTTGAGCGCCTGTTCGGCCCGCCGACGCCCCCTGCCCCGATCGGCCGGCGTGGCCAGGCGCAGCAGCGCCGCGTGCTCCGGTAAACCACGGCCACATCGGGCCTTCGTCTAAATTCTTCAGGAGAAACAACGATCTCGCCTTCGGGCGAGATCGTTTAACGTTAACCATTCTCCACCTGCATTTCGGTAGAGGGCACTTTTTCGCCACACTCGACGGGTTAGGTTAAGGCCGACTTGGGGGGTGGGAATTAAAACTCAATTAACCCACCCAAAATTAAGACTGCGTTAACCCTCTTTCGCCACACGGGGTAGCGGAAGAGTTCAGATCGGACGTCGTCAGGGTGGGCTCATTCGTGCTGGCTGATTTCGCACGCCAATTCAACTCATTGTCGTTGCCTAAAGCCGGGTATCACTTCGGCCTGACATCGCTGTTGCTCCTGATGGGCGCGGGATCGGTGCATGACGCGACCGCGCTGAATGAAACCCGCACTCTTTCCTTCCACCACACCCATTCCGAAGAAGATCTCACGGTCACCTTCAAGCGCGACGGCCGCTATGACGAAGATGCGCTGAAACAGCTCAATCACTATCTCCGCGACTGGCGCACCCAGGATGAGATCGTGATGGACCGCCATCTGTTCGACATCCTCTGGGAAGTCTATCGCGACGTCGACGGCAAGGCGCCGATTCAGATCATCTCCTCCTATCGCTCTCCCGCCACCAACGCCATGCTCCGCCGCCGCTCCTCGGGTGTTGCGCGCTTCAGCCAGCATATGCTCGGCCACGCCATGGACTTCTTCATTCCGGGCGTGCCGCTTGAGCAGATCCGTTTCGCCGGGCTCCGCTTACAGCGTGGCGGCGTCGGCTTCTATCCGACCTCGGGCTCGCCGTTCGTCCATCTTGACACCGGCAGCATCCGTCACTGGCCGCGGATGACCCATGATCAGCTCGCCAAGGTATTCCCTGACGGGCGCACCGTGCATGTCCCGACCGACGGCGTGCCGCTGAAGGGCTACGAGCTCGCGAAAGCCGACATCGACAAGCGCGGCAATGGCGACGACGCCTCAACCATCAGCAAGCCGAGCTTCTTGGCCGCGCTGTTCAAGGGCAAATCGAGCGATGACGATGACGAGGGCGCTGGTCCCGCCGTCAATGAGAAGCCGGCGCCGGTCAGCGTGACGGCCGCCAAATCCTCCGACACGAAGTCTTCCGACACGAAGACCGCCGATACCAAGTCCGCCGATCCGCGTGCCGGTGCCGCGCGCGAAACCGCAAGTCGCGGCCGCCCTCCAGCTCGCGTCTGCCGACGCGCAAGTGGCGCAGCCGGCAAAACCGAAACAACCGGTTGCGGCAGTTTCGGAGCAAAAGCCGGAGACGCCTTCTGATATCATCAATGCCCGCGGCTTCTGGGGCGACACAAATGCAGCGCCGACCCAGGCTTCCCCTGAGCAGGTCGCCGCCATCAGGGCCCGCCAGGCGGTCGCCGCGGCCGACCCGCAAGCAACCGCCAGCGTTCCCGCCGCCTACCAGGCGCTGGCCTATGCGCCGGCGGCGTCCTCGCCGGTCGACCGCAACAATATCGTGGCCGCGAGCGCGCCGATCCCGCGCAGCATCCGCCCCGCGCCACGCAATGCCGCTGCCGCAACCGAGATCAACACCATTGCCGCCAAGAGCCCGCAGGGCGCAGGCATTTTGACGTCGAGCCGTCTGTCGGCGGCCAAGGGCGACGACACCTGGATGCGCATCATGATGCTGGCGCCGAGCGCGAGCATGATGGCGGTGACGACGCTCGGCGACGTCGACATGACCCAAATGCGCGGCTTCTTCGTCAAGCCGCAAGCGACGGTCGCGATGAGGTTCTCTGATGATCCGATGCTGGGAATGAGCTGCGATCGCTTCTCCGGCTCGGCTATCACGACGATCGAGACCACCTCGTTCGTGCTGCGCACCGCGGCGTTGATGCACTGAGCGCTTCGCGCAACTCACCCGCAATCTCGATCACGCCGTAGCCCGGATGCGGCCAACGGGTCGCGCGAATGCGCGCGCCGTTGGCTCCATCCGGGCTACAAACCTACCGAGCATCAATAGTTATGGTCGCGGCGCGTGCAGCCTGTCATCGGGCGGCGCTTTGCGCCAACCCGTTCGCTTGGTCCGGACGACGCGAGATCACAGCATCCCGAGCGCCTGCATATAGGTCTCCAGGATGGTCTCCTGTTCGGCGCGCTCGTTGGGATCCTGCTTGCGCAGCCGCACGATGGCGCGCAGCGCTTTCACGTCGAAGCCGTTACCTTTGCTCTCGGCATAGACGTCGCGAATGTCGTCGGAGATCGTCTTCTTTTCTTCTTCCAGCCGCTCGATGCGCTCGATGATGGCCTTGAGCTGGTCCTTTGCAAATTTTGTCGCGGGCGCTTCCTGGACGGCGGCGGTGGTGGCCATCTTGTACTCCTGAATGGAACTGGGCGTTGAGGCTAAGAAGCGCCGCACGTCGCCGTGCAGCGCTTTCTCAAAACGACCCTCAAGTTTGCCGCGCCTTGCGTCAAGGCGACATCGCGCTCATCCACAGCGCGCCCACAGGAAGCAAAGAAAGCAGTGAAGAACTTAATGCCCGCTCTGGGCCTTCTTCATCGCGGCGAGCTGCTCGGGGCTCGCGCTGCCTTGATTGGTCGCCTTCCAGGTCTCGTAGGGCATGCCGTAAATGGCTTCCCGGCTCTCGTCCTTGCTTAAACTCACGCCCTTGGCGTCGGCTGCATCCTTGAGCCAGTTGGACAGGCAGTTGCGGCAGAAGCCCGCGAGATTCATCAGCTCGATGTTCTGGACATCGGAACGCTGCCGCAGATGCTCGACCAGGCGGCGGAAGGTCGCCGCTTCGAGCTCCGTTCTGGTTTTGTCGTCGATCGCCATGGTAATGATCCCGTGAGATTTCCGGCACGATATGACTATAGGTTAAGCATTGTCACAGATTTTGCCATATCGCAGCGCAAACAAGGTGTTAGCTGGAAGCTTCCGTATCGTAAAAAAATACCGCCGCTGGCGGTTGACAGTGCGCGCCGCCCTACGCGAAATCTTCAATGAATTGATATAGCTTCGCGCAGATGACGCCTCAGAATTCCAATCGGCCCCATCGATTTTCCGCATCCCTGCCCGCCGGTCTGATACCGGCGCTGGCCTTTGCGCTGCTTTGCCTTTGGAGCAGTCCGGCGGCAGCGGACTTCCGTCTGTGCAACAACACCTCGAGCCGGGTCGGCATCGCACTCGGCTACAAGGATGCCGAAGGCTGGACCACCGAAGGCTGGTGGAATGTTTCCTCACGCAGCTGTGAGACCCTGCTGAAGGGAACGCTGGTCGCCCGCTATTATTACATCTACGCGCTCGACTACGATCGTGGCGGCGAATGGTCGGGGCAGGCCTTCATGTGCTCACGCGACAAGGAATTCACCATCAAGGGGACCGAGAATTGCCTGGCGCGCGGTTTCGACCGCACCGGCTTCTTCGAGGTCGACACTGGCGAGCAGCGCGCCTGGACCGTGCAGCTGACCGAGTCCAACGAGCAGCCGGCGCAGCAGCGCGTGCCCGGCATCCCGGGAACGGTTGGGCCGGGTGGCAACGTTCCGGGCATGTCCAATTCGCCGGGCACCCCGCCCGGCCTGCCCAATCCTCCGGGCGGGACGCCTCCGGGCGCGTCTGGCTCGCCGCCAGCCGCGGCGCCCGGAAGCAAACCATGAGACGGCTGCGCCGCATCAAGATCCTGGCGACGCTTGGTCCCGCATCTTCGGATAGCGCGATGATAAGGCGCCTGTTCGAGGCCGGCGCCGATGTCTTCCGCATTAATATGAGCCACACGCCGCATGACAAGATGCGCGAGCTCGTCAAGACCATCCGTAATGTCGAAAGTAGCTACGGCCGCCCGATCGGCATTCTGGTCGATTTGCAAGGGCCAAAACTGCGGCTGGGGTCGTTCACGGAAGGCGCGGTGCAGCTCAACAACGGCCAGAGCTTTGTGCTGGATTCCGACAAGGCGCCCGGCGACAACAGCCGCGTTCAGTTGCCGCATCCGGAAATCCTCGCCGCGCTCAGGCCCGGTCACGCGCTGTTGCTCGACGACGGCAAGGTGCGCCTGATCGCGGAAGAAACCTCGCCCGATCGCGCCGTGACGCGCGTTGTGATCGGCGGCAAGATGTCGGACCGCAAGGGCGTCAGCCTGCCCGACACCGACCTGCCGATGTCGGCGATGACGCCAAAGGATCGCGCCGATCTCGAGGCCGCGCTGACCACCGGCGTTGACTGGATCGCGCTCTCCTTTGTGCAGCGCGCCGAGGACGTGATCGAGGCCAAAATCATCCGCGGCCGCGCCGCCGTGATGGCCAAGATTGAAAAGCCGCAGGCGATCGACCGGCTCCCCGAAATCATCGAGGCTTCCGACGCGCTGATGGTGGCACGCGGCGATCTCGGCGTCGAACTGCCGCTGGAGCGTGTGCCGAGCCTGCAAAAACAGATGACCCGGCTCGCGCGCCGCGCCGGCAAGCCCGTGGTGGTCGCGACCCAAATGCTGAAATCGATGATCCAGTCGCCGGTGCCGACGCGCGCGGAAGTGTCCGACGTCGCTACCGCAGTCTACGAAGGTGCGGATGCGATCATGCTGTCGGCGAAATCGGCAGCCGGCAAGTATCCGGTCGAAGCGGTCTCGACCATGAACCGCATCGGCGAGGAAGTGGAGCGCGACCCGACCTATCGCGGCGTGCTCAATGCTCAGCGCGCCGAGCCGGAGCCGACCGTCGGCGACGCCATTGCGGACGCCGCGCGGCAGATCGCCGAGACGCTCGATCTGTCCGCGATCATCTGCTGGACCAGCTCGGGCTCGACCGCGATCCGCGTCGCGCGCGAGCGGCCGAAGCCGCCGGTGGTCGCGATCACGCCGAACCTTGCGACCGGGCGCAAATTATCCGCGGTGTGGGGCGTACACTGCGTGGTCGCCGAAGACGCCAAGGATCTGGACGACATGGTGAGCCGCGCCGGCAGCATCGCCTTTAGGGACGGTTTTGCCAAGGCCGGCCAGCGCGTCATCATCGTTGCCGGCGTGCCGCTGCGCGCTCCCGGCACCACCAACATGCTGCGCATCGCTTCCGTCGGCCCCGACGGCGACGCGGAGATGTGAGGCTTACGCCCGACCAGCGCCTTCGCCGGCAAGGTCGCCTGCACCACCAGGCCGCGGGGCACGGGCGTCCATCACGCCGACCGCGCGCAGCGCGAGCAGCGTCACGGTCTGCACCGCATCGCGCAGCTTGACCGGGTCTTCCAGATTGTCCGGCGCAAGCGGCCCGACCGAGGAATTCATGCAGTGCGCCGAGCAGCGCGGTCGCGGCGAGCGCCGTGTCCTGCGCAGGCAGATGTCCGGCGCGCACGGCCGCCTCGATCCGGGACGCGATTTCGCCGGCGATCTCGCGGCGGCTTGCGAGCCGTGACGCCGTGACGTCGACATCGACGGGTTCGGCCAAAATGCCCCAGGCGAGCTTCTTTTGCGACAGCACGTGCACGGCCACTGTCGCGACCGCGGCAGCCAGCGCCGACGACGGCCCGGGCGCAGCATCGGCGGCACGGCGGATCGCGGAGAGCTCGTCGCGCGAGACGTCGGCGATCAATTCGGAGATCAGATCGGCCTTCGACGGGAAATAACGATAGACGGTGCCGGCCGCGACATTGGCGCGAACCGCGCCGGGCGCCCGGTGCGCGTCATGACCACGGACGGTGAGCTGGTCTCGCTCGCAGAGGCGGGAGCCGCGCCGCTCCGGTGCGCCGCCGCCAACTGGATGGCGACCGCGGTGCTGGTCGCGCGCTCGCTGCCCGACGCGATCCTCGTGGACTGCGGCGGCACGACCACCGACGTGATCCCGATCGTCGCGCGCACCGTCGCCGCGCGGGGCAGGACGGACCTCGAGCGGCTGCTCGCGGGCGAGCTGGTCTACACAGGCGCGCTGCGGACCAACGTCGCCGCGGTGGTCTCGCGCGTGCCGATCGCCGGGCGGCCCTGCCCCGTGTCCTCCGAGCTATACGCGATAGCCGCCGACGCGCACCTCTTGCGGGGGGCCCTCACCCGCGAGCAGTGTACCTGTAGCTTCCCGGACAATCGCGGCACGTCGCTCAGCGAGGTCCGCTCGCGGCTGGCGCGCGTCGTCTGCGCCGACCCCGAGCAGCTCGCCGACGGCGATCTGGAGGCGATCGCCGCCGCGGTCGAGGAAGCGCAGATAGCCTCGATCACGGTGGCCCTTCGCCGCGTCGCCGCGCAGGTTGCCCCCGGCGCCCAGGTGGTCGCCGTTGGCGTCGGCGCTTTTCTGGCCCGCGCCGCCGCCGAGCGATGTGGCCTCGAGGTCCACGCGGATGCCGGCCGCTACTCGCCTCTCCGTGGCAAGGGGGGAGAGGTCGCGGCCGCGGTTGCGCTCTCGGTGCTGGGCCGTGAGTGACCTACCGCCACCGCCGCTGGTGGTCAAGATCGGGGGCGGGCTGCTGCGGGATGAGGGCGTCGAGGGGCTACGCCACGCGTGCGAGGAGGCGATCGCGGTGGCGCGCCGCCGACCAGTGCTGGTCGTCCCCGGAGGTGGTCCGTTCGCCGATGCCGTGCGGGCGGTTGATGCGCAAGTGGGACTTGCCGACGACGTCGCGCATGCGCTGGCGCTGCGGGCGATGGACCACTTGGGCTTCCTGCTGGCGCGACTGCTCCCGGCGGCGGAGCTGCTTACGCATCTGGTCGCCCCCCGCGCGTTGGGCGTGCTCGTGGCAACCGCGGCGTTCGCGGACCACACCGAGATACCCGCATCCTGGTCAGTCACGAGTGACTCCCTTGCGGTGCTAGCCGCCGGTGCGATTGGCGCCGACGAGACGGTCCTGCTCAAATCGGTGGCGGGGGTGATGGCGCGGTGGCCGTCGGACGACCCGCCGCTCCAGGAGCTGACCGTCGGCGATCTTCAGGCGTTGCAGCACGCCGGGGGCGCGCGGGTGGTCGACCGCTACCTGCCCGAGGCCGTGCGGCGCACGGGCGTGGCTGTCGTCGTCCGGAGACCCGGACTGCCAGGCGCCTCTGGAACGCGGATCGTCCCGGGCTGACCGGAGCCGTCGCCGCGGAGCTCGGCCACCGCGGCCGCTACGAGCTCGGTCTCGAGCTCGGCCGTCCGGTCGGCGCCGCGGCAGACGGCGGACCGCACGCCCACGACATCGGCCGCCACGCGACCCAACTCCCCGCGCCGCAACTGTCCCGCCACGCCGAAGACTGCTCCGGCCCGACGTGTCCGGGCGATCAGGTCGGACAGCTCGGTCCTCGAAAGCCAGCCGTAGAGCCCGCGACCGTCCTTGACGAACGTGTCGACGAGCGCGCCGGCGATCCCCGTCCGCTCCACCAGCAACGGCAACCACCCAGGCGCGAGCGCCGGGGGGTCTAGCACGTCGGCGTCCGCGTATGCCGCCGCGATCACGGCGGTTTGCGGGCCAACCGCGTCGGCCACGGCGTGCATCATCGTCACCGCGCGTTCGAGCTCGCGCGCGCCGCGCAGCCCGACCTTGACGTAGCGTGCCCCGCTGAGCGCGGCGCCGCGGGCGGCGAGGGCCGCCGTGTGCGGGAGGTCCGGCAGGTCACCCAGCGCCGCGCTGATCGGGGCCGCCGGCCGACTGCCCGAACGACGTCGGACAGCAGGCGAGGCGCCGGCGCACCGAGCGCCCCTTCATTTGGATCCTTGACGTCGATGATGTCGGCACCGCCCGCCAGAGCGCGCCGGGCCTCCTCGGCGGACACGACGCTCACGAGCAACCTCACGCCGCGGCCTCCCCCGAGCCGTGCGCCACCCAGGCTCCCCGGCGATCGAAGTCGACCACGCGGACGTCGGCGTCGGCATCCACCGCGGAGCGCCGCCGTTCAGCGACGTCGGCGGCGCGCTCGGGACCATCGACGATCCCGTAGACCGACGGACCCCACGAGCTCTGTCCGACCGC
>CAVQNB010000012.1:0-55836 GCA_963713785.1 uncultured Alphaproteobacteria bacterium | reverse complement strand
CCCGGACGGGGCTGATTGCGCCGCTGTGTAAACCCGCGCGGACCGATCTCCTTCGGGCCGATCCAAGCGCCAAAGCGCGGTTCGACCGGGCGCGACCGCGACGCCTTCTCATAGACATGGGTTGGACGGGGCAATGTCATCTTGCCTTGCATGCTTAAGCCGCGAGCTGAATCGGAAGCGGCTCTCGCAACCGGATCAGGATCGGATTAGCCTTGCTGCCGCTTGGCCGGATCAACCGGCTGGCGCATACATTGGGAGGATGTAATGACACGCGAAATGCGGCGCGATCCGGAATCATTGATATCACGACGAACGCTCGTCCAGGGCCTGGCAATCGCCGCCGGTACCGCCGCGGTCGGGACCAGCGGCGCGCGGCCCAGCAGGGCGGCGAGTTAGGGCCGCCGACGACGATCACCAGCCCGCCGCGCGACTTCGGTCCGGGCGGCGCGCCGACCACCTATTTCTGGGATCCGGACATCATCGCCGTCGATCCGTCGTTCAATAACCTCGCCCAACCCAACACGGCAATCAAACGCCTGTATACCGGCGTGCTGTGGGCCGAAGGCCCGGCCTGGAGCGCGCAGGGCCGCTATCTGCTGTGGAGCGACATCCCCAATAATCGGCAGATGAGATGGTCGGAGGACGACGGTCACGTCAGCGTGTTCCGCTTTCCGTCCAACAACTCTAACGGCAACTCGTTCGACTTCCAGGGCCGGCAGCTCTCCTGCGAGCATCTCACCCGCAGGATCGTGCTCTACGAGCACGACGGCACCGTATCCGTGCTCGCCGATAACTTTAATGGCAAGAAGCTCAACTCACCCAACGATGTCGTCGCCCACCCGGATAGCAGCTACTGGTTCACCGACCCGCCTTATGGCGGTCAGCTCTACGAGGGCGAGCCCGACGCTCCGAGCGGCGCCAGCAATGCTGCCGGCAAGCTCAATCCACGGATCGGCCAGCCGGCCGGCTTTGTGCCAGGCAACCGCGAGCTGCCGACCAACTGCTATCGCGTCGATCCCAGCGGCCGCCTCGACCTCGTGGTGAGCGAGGACCAGGTGCCGGATCCCAACGGCCTCCATTCTCGCCGGACTACAAGAAGCTGTACGTCGTCAGTACCGGTAAAGGGACCAGGAGATATGGTCCGGGCGGCAAGGGCGACGTGTTCATGTTCGACGTCGGCGCCGACAACAAGCTCTCAAACCAGAAGCGGTTCAGCGACTTCATGATTGACGGCGTGAAGTGCGGTCCGGACGGCGTGCGCTGCGATGTCAACGGCAATGTCTGGGCTTCAAGCAATGCCGGCCGCCACGTCGGCTATAGCGGTGTGACGGTATGGACGCCGGATGGCAAGCTCATCGGCCGGATTCGCCTGCCCGAGGTGTGCGGCAACATCTGCTTCGGCAGACCCAAGCGCAACCGCCTGTTCATGGCCGCGAGCCAGTCGCTCTTCGCCGTGTATACCGCCACCCAAGGCGCAGGACCGGGCTGACCCGTTCCGCGCGCAGGCCGCTCCGACGCCATCCTCATCGACGTCCCTGCGAAAGCAGGGGCGCCGCGGCGGCTGTTCTGAGAAACGCCAGTGGACGGCCTTCGCGCGACAATGCGTCCGCGCTTTTCACGGGGACTTCGAGAAGCCGTCACTTCTCCCGGAACGCCCGCATGAGCTGATCGCTCAACGGCTTGATCAGGTAGGACATCAGCGTGCGGTCGCCGGTCTGCACGAAGGCTTCCACCGGCATGCCGGGGATCAGCTTGACGTCGCCGAGGCGCGCGATCTCTTCCGGCGGCATCGAAACACGGATCGTGTAATAGCACTGCCCGGTGCGCTGATCGGTGGTGACGTCGGGCGAGACGCGGGTGACGACGCCGTTCAATTCCGGCGTGGTGCGCTGGTTGAACGCCGACAACCGCAGCAAGGTCTTCTGGCCGATCTGCAGCTTGTCGATATCCTGCGGGTTGACCTTGGCCTCGACCTGGAGGTCGTCGGCCTGCGGCACGATCATCATGATGGCGTCGCCGGCGGTGATCACGCCGCCCACGGTATGCACCGTGGATTGCAGCACCATGCCGTCCTGCGGGGCGCGGATATCGATCCGCCGCAACTGGTCTTCGGCGGTGACCTTGCGCTCGACGAATTCGCCGATCTTGTCGTTGGTCTCGCGCAGATCCTTGGAGACGTCGCTGACCATGTCCTTGTCGACCTGGATGATCTGCAGCTCGGTCTCGGTGATCTTGCCCTTGGCCTGCGCGCGCGAAGCGATGTATTGCGCCCGCTCGCCGTTGAGCCGGGCGGCATCGCGCTCGAGCGTGGTCAGGCGCGACATCTGCACCAGGTGCTTGTCGTAGAGATCGCGAACGCCGACCAGTTCCTTTTCCACCAGCGCGATTTCCTGGTCCTTGGCCTTCTCCTGCGCGGTGAGGCCGGCGATCTCCTCGTTCAGCTGGGTGATGCGCTCGCGCAACTGCGCCTTTTGTCCGATCCGGCCAGTGACGCGGACCTCGAACAACTTGCTCTCGCTCGCCATGACGTCTTGACATCGGGGTCGTTGGCGCGGCTCGTCAGCTGCGGCGGAAAGGTGATCTTGTCGAGGCCGCGTTGTTCGGCCTCGAGCCGGCTGCGCGCGCCCACAGGCCGTCGAGGTTCTTGGTGACGATCGCGAGGCTCGCCTTGGTGACGGTATCGTCGAGCCGCACCACCACGTCGCCGGCCTTGACGAGATCGCCGTCGCGCGCCAGCACTTCGCCGACCACGCCGCCGGTCGGATGCTGCACCTTCTTGACGTTGGATTCGACGACGATCGATCCCGGCGCGATCAGCGCGCCCGAGATCTGCGCGGTCGACGCCCAGCCGCCGAGCCCGCCGGCGAGCAGAGACGACCACGGCCAGCCCGATGATCAGATGCAGCCGGATCGAACAGCGCGCGCCCTGCTCTGCACTGGCAACGCGGTCATGACTTGGCGACCCCGCCTTCGGAGACGATCTTGATCGGCGAAGGCGGCGCGACTCGCGGCTGCAACACCTGCGCCCAGCACCGTCTCCTTCGGCCCGAAGGCCTGCATGCGGCCGTCCTTCAGCACCAGGAGCTGATCGACCGCCTCGATCCCGATCGGCCGGTGCGCAACCACCACGACGATGGCGCCGCGCTCGCGCGCCGCGCGGATGGCGCGGCGTCAGCGCCTCGTCGCCTTCGGTATCGAGATTGGAGTTCGGCTCGTCGAGCACGATCAGGAACGGGTTGCCGTAGAGCGCCCGCGCCAGCGCCACGCGCTGCGCCTGGCCGGCCGAAAGCGCGCGCGCCCTGCTCGCCGATCTGGGTATCGTAGCCCTCGCGCATCTTGATGATCATCTCATGGACGCCGGCTTCCTTCGCGGCCGCGATGATGCTCTCGGAGTTGGCCTCGGGATCGAAACGGCAGATATTCTGCGCGACCGAGCCTGCGAACAATTCGACGTCCTGCGGCAGGTAGCCGACGTGGCGGCCGAGCACGTCCGACGACCACTGATCGAGCGCCGCGCCGTCGAGCCGCACCTTGCCGCGCGCCGGCAGCCAGACGCCGACCAGCGCGCGCACCAGCGAGGACTTGCCCGATCCGCTCGGCCCGATGATGCCGAGACCGTTTCCGGCCGACAGCGCGAACGTGACGTCCTGGACGATGACCCTTTGATCGCCCGGCGGCACGATGCTGACGGCCTCGACCGACAGTCGGCTCGATGGATTTTGCAGCAAGGTCGGCACGGCGCGGGCCGGCAGTGATTCGAGCAGCCGGTTAAGCCGATGCCAGCTCTGGCGCGCGGCGACGAAACCCTTCCAGTGCGCGATCGCAAGATCGACCGGCGCCAGCGCCCGCGCGCTCAGGATCGAGCCCGCGATGATGATGCCGGCGGTCGCTTCCTGATGAATCACGAGATAGGCGCCGACCGCGAGCACGGCCGACTGCAAGCATCATCCGCATCACCTTGGCGACGGCGCCAAGGCCGCCGGCGACATCGCTGGCGCGCTGGTTGCCTTCGAGATAGTTCTGGTTGGCCTCGCTCCAGCGCTCGGGTCAGGCGGCCGGCCATTCCCATCGCGACCAGCACCTCGGCGTTGCGCCGGCTCGCGGCAGCCAGATCGTTGCGACGCGCCGCCAGCCCCATCGCCTCACGCGCCGGCGTGCGCGACAGATACTCGGTCAGGACGGTGAGCGTCACCAGGATGATCGCGCCGACCAGCGCGGTGACGCCGATCAGGACGTGGAACGCAAAACAGATCGCCAGATAGAACGGCAGCCACGGCAGGTCGAAGAACGCGCCCGGCCCCATGCTGCCGAGGAACGAACGGACATTGTCGAGGTCGCGCAGCGGCTGAAGGCCCTCATTGCGCCCGCCCACGATCAGCGGCAGCCGCACCACGGTGTCGAACACGCGCGCGTTGAGCGCCTCGTCGAGCGAGGTTCCGACGCGGCCGAGGATTCGCCCCCGGATCAGGTCGAGAACGCCCTGGGCGACGTACAATCCGCCGGCCAGAATGATCAGGCCGACCAGGGTCGGGACGCTGCGGCTCGGCAGCACCCGGTCGTAGACCTCCAGCATGAACAACGACCCGGTCAGATAGAGCAGGTTGATCATGCAACTCATGACGCCGACGCCGATGAACGCCGCTGCGGCAGGCGCGCAGTGCATCACCGAGTTCGGAACGCCGGACGCCGGGAGACGGCTGCCATCAATCCTGATCTCTTCTCACGGGGTGCGCGACCGACCTGCAAATATCCCGGGGTTCGGCGCACGAGCCGCAATATATTACCGATTTTCGTCAAAGCGTCCAAGAAGTCACGTTAACCTAAATACAGGTGGACAGGCCTGGATCGACTAAGCCCAAACGGCTCCAAGCTGCCCCTCGGGAGTTGGACCATAGCACAACAAAACGCCCGGAAATATTACAGCACGCAGCCAAAGGGGCCATCCGGCGAAGATGGCCCCGCCGGCGGAACGTCAAAAACGGCCGCCGGTCTCGAATCAGCCGCACGATCAGCAACAGGAGGACGGCGCCGATCGCCGAATAGATGATCTCCCGAACGAGGCCGCTGCCGATCGCAATGCCAAGCTTTGGGAAACAGGTAGCTGGCAATCAGCGCGCCGGCGATGCCGACGAGGATATCGCCGATGATGCCAAAGCCGGTGCCGCGCACGATCTTTCCGGCCAGCCAGCCCGCGACCAGGCCGACGAACAGAATGACGAGAAGGCCTTCGTTCGAAATTTGCATGAAAATCCCCCCGGTTCGTGCGCGCCTTCTCGGCGCCGGCGCGGAAACCTATCCAGCAATTGCCTGACGTGACGACTCCAATTTGCCGGAATTCCGGCTGCGACGGTCAGCCCATCTGCGGCGCACGGTTCGATTACCGTGCGCGGCGATTACAGTCGCCGCAGGCCTCGGCCGTCCGCCAGGATGCACCTTGCGATCCGGTCGGGTCCGATCTCGACGTTGGGCGGCATCGCCTCGACGCAGCGCGCTTGCGCAAAGCCGCAGCGCGGCGCGAAGGAGCAATTGGTCGGCGCCTTGTCGAGCGAGGGCGGCGTGCCCGGAATGGTCTCCAGCCGCTGGCCGCGCTTGGCGCCATGGACGGTGGAGGCCAGCAACCCCTTTGCGTAGGGATGAACCGGCGAACGCACGATCTGGCTCAAGCGTGCCCTGCTCGACGATCTGGCCCGCATACATCACCGCGACGCGGTCGCAGATTTCGACGGCGACGCCGATATCGTGGGTCACGAAGATGACGGACATGCCGAACTCGCGCTGCAATTCGCGCAGCAGCAGCAGGATCTGGATCTGCACGGTGGCATCGAGCGCCGTGGTCGGCTCGTCCGCGAGCAGGATCTTCGGCTTGCAGGCCAGCGCCAGCGCGATCATCGCGCGCTGCCGCATGCCGCCGGACATCTCGTGCGGATAGGCATCGAGCCGGCGCTTGGCGGAGGGAATGCGCACCACTTCCAGCATTTCCAGCGCGCGCGCCGTCGCCTCGCGCTGGCTCTTGCCCTCGTGGCGCATCACGGTTTCCGCGATCTGCGCGGCCGATGGTGTAGACCGGATCGAGCGCCAGCGCCGGCTCCTGGAAGATCATCGAGACGGTCTGGCCGCGGAACGCCGACAATTCCTCGTCGTCGAGCGCCAGCACGTCGCGTCCCAGCACCTGAACGCTGCCCGAGATCTGCGTCCGCTTCTTCGGCAACAGCCGCATCAGCGCGCGCAAGGTCACGCTCTTGCCGGAGCCGGATTCGCCGAGCAGGCCCAGCACTTCGCCCTCGCCGAGCGAGAAGCTGAGATCGTTCACCGCATGCACGGTGCGCTCGCCGGTGAAGCGAATATTGAGGTCGCCGATGTCGACGAGCCGGGTCATGCGAGCTTCGGCACCTTGTCGTGGAAATCGGTGGCGCGCTGGAACGCCGCGCCGATCGCGCAGCAGCGTGGCCTCGTCGAAGGAGCGGCCGATCAGCTGCATGCCGACCGGCAAGACCGCCGCGGGTGAAGCCGGAGGGAATCGACAGCGACGGCAGGCCGAGATAATTGATCGGGCGGGTAAATCGCGTCAGCCGCTGGATCACGCGCTTCGGCGTCGGGGCTGTTGCCGACATCGCTTTCGGCGATCGTGGGCGCGGCGACCGGCGCCACCGGCGCGATCACGGCATCGACGTCGGCGACCGCCGCGAGATGCGCCGCCAGCGCCGGACCGCGCCAGCGCAACGCTTCGAGATAGGACACGCCGGGTATCGCGAGCCCGTTCTGCAGCCGCATCAGCACCTGCGGGCCATAATCCTGCGGCCGCTCGATCATCCAGCGCTTGTGAAAGGCGGCGGCTTCGACGGCGAGCACCAGCTGGCACGCGGCGGTGAGCTGGCGCTGGTCCGGCAGTTCGACCTGAACGATGTTGGCGCCCTCGCGCTTGAGCACGGCGATCGTCGCGTCCAGAGCGCCTGCGACCACTTCGGCATCGAGATCGTCGACATAGAAGGCGGTGGGCACGCCGATGGTCAGGCCCTTGATCGATCCTGTCGTCGCGGCGGCGTAATCCGGCACGGTCCGGCGACTGCGGTCGGATCGTCGGGGTCGGCACCCGCCATCAGGCCCAGCAGCACCGCGCAATCCTCGGCGCGTGCGCGCCAGCGGCCCGACGGTGTCGAGCGATTGCGACAGCGGCATCGCGCCGGCGCGGCTGATGCGGCCGACGGTGGTCTTCAGTCCGGTGACGCCGCAGAAATGCGCCGGCATCCGGATCGAGCCGCCGGTGTCCGAGCCGAGCGCCGCAAACGTCAACCGTGCCGCGACCGCCGAGCCCGATCCCGACGACGAGCCGCCGGTGATGTGATCGAGCGCGAAGGGATTATGCACCGGGCCGTAATGGGCGTTGTGGCCGGTCGGGCCATAGGCGAACTCCGCCATCTGCAGCGAGCCCAGGCGGATCGTGCCGGCGTCCTTCAGGCGCTGCAGCGCGGTCGAGGTCGTCGTGGCGACGAAATCGCGGCGGATGCGCGAGCCGCAGGTCACCACCTTGCCGGCCTCGTAATACATGTCCTTGTGCGCCAGCGGCACGCCATGCAGCGCGCCGCGACGGTTGCGCCTTTGGCCAGCGCCGCGTCGGCGGCATCGGCCGCCTTCAGCGCGGCTTCGGCTTCGATCGCCATGAAGGCGTTGAGATGGGGCTGCCATTGCGCGATCCGATCGAGACAGGATTGCGTCACCTCGCGCGACGAGAGCCTGCTTGTCCGCGATTGCCTGGCGACCGACGTCAGCGACATCAAGGCCGGTTCGGTGCTCATTTCGACAGCCTTTGCGGTTTGCACGACGACGAAGGTCGCGGGCTCGAGATCGAACGGCAGCGTGCCGGCAATCGGCGGCAAAGCCGTCGAACGCCGGTCCGATGGAATTGGCGATGCGCGCGGCGACATCGGCATCGACCGGCACGCCGGCGACGTCGGCGATTGCCTTGATCTCTTTGGCCGTGGGTCTTGTCATGTGCGGTCTACTCCCTTTGCTGGCGCGCGGCTGTGGCCTGAACCTGGTATTGCCATGTAACACGCCGCCTGATGTCCCATTTTATCGAGCGCGGTGAGTTTTGGCGTGGCGTTTGCGCAGAGCGGCTCCGCGAACGGACAACGGGTATGAAACCGGCAACCCGGCGGCGGATCGATCGGATTGGGCGGATCGCCCGAGATCGGCGGCGTCTCTGTCCGGTTGTCGGGATCGGAAGACGGCATCGCCGCCAGCAGCGCCCGCGTATAGGGATGCGCCGGCGCATCCCACACCCGGTCCACCGGGCCGAGCTCGACCACCTCGCCGAGATACATCACCAGCACGCGGTCGGAAATGTAGCGCACGACATTGAGATCGTGGCTGATGAAGAGATAGGTCAGCCCGAACTCGCGCTTGAGATCGACCAGCAGATTGAGCACCTGCGCCTCGACCGACTTGTCCAGCGCCGAGACCGCCTCATCGAGGATCACCAGGCGCGGCGACAGCGCGAGCGCGCGCGCGATATTGACGCGCTGGCGCTGGCCGCCGGAAATCTCGTGCGGATAGCGATTGGCAAAGATTTCCGGCCGCAAGCCCACCTTGCCGAGCAGTTCGCGCGCCAGCGCGCGTGCCGCCGCATCCGCCATGCCGTGGACCTTCGGACCGAACGCGATCAATTCCTCGATCGTCAGGCGCGGATTGAGCGAGGCGTAGCTGTCCTGGAACACCATCTGCATGCCGCGGCGAAGCTCGCGCAGCGACAGCGCGTGCCCGACCTGCATGCCGTCATAGATGATCTCGCCGGCGTCGCGCTTCATCAGATGCATCAGACAGCCGCGCGGTGGTCGACTTGCCGCAGCCGGATTCGCCGACGATGCCGACCGTCTCGCCCTTGGCGATCGTGAACGAGACGTCATCGACCGCGCGCACCGTCTTGCGCGCGCTGAACAGATCGCCGCGCACCGGGAAATGCTTGGTCAGCCCAGTGACCTGCAGCAGCGGCTGCGCCGCGCCGCCGCGATCCTCGATCGGCTCAGCATGTCGGCCGACGGTGCTGACCTCGTTCATCGCATCAGTTCCGGATATCCATGGCGCTGCGCATGCCGTCGCTGAACAGATTGAAGCAGATCGAAACCGCGAAGATCATGGCGCCGGGCAAGTGCCGCCACCCATGGATTGATGTAGATCGCGGTGCGCAGCGTGTTGAGCATCAGGCCCCATTCCGGCTCCGGCGGCTTTGGTGCCGAGGCCGAGGAACGACAGCCCGGCGGCCAGGATCATCGACACCGAGATCAGGCCGGTGGCGTAGACGAAGATCGGCCCCAGCACGTTGCCGAGCATGTGCACGCGCATGATGGTGAAGGGACCGGCGCCGGAGGCGCGCGCGGCCTCGACGAAATCCATGTTGCGCACGCCGGTGGTGACGCTCTCGGCGACGCGGGTGATCTGCGGCACGAACACGATGGTCAGCGACACGATGGAATTGACGATGCCGGCGCCGAGCGCGCCGGAAATCGCGATCGCGAGCAGCACCGAGGGAAAGGCGTAGAACACGTCGACCGTGCGCATGATCGCGGTGTTGATCTTGCCGCCGACATAGCCGGCGACGAGCCCAAGCGAGGTCCCGATCACGAAGGCGAAGATCACCGGCAGGATGCCGACGATCAGCGACAGCCGCCCGCCATAGATCAGGCGCGCCAGCATGTCGCGGCCGAGCTCGTCGGTGCCGAGCGGATAGTTCGGCGTGCCGATATGGCGCAGCCGGCGGATCATCGAGCCCTGATAGGGATCGGCGAGGCCCAGCCATGGCGCGACCAGTGCGGAGAGGAAGATCGCGATCAGGATGAAGGCGCAGGCCATGCTGACCTTGTCGCGCAACAGTGCGCCGGCCGACGGTCGCCCAGTAGCCGCGCGCCTTGGTCGCCGGCGCTGCCTGCAGGGCTGCGTCCGAGATCGTGCTCATCGGCGTGACACTCATCCGCTTCAGCTCCGCTTGATGCGCGGATCGATCGCGGCCTGCGCGATATCGACCATCAGATTGAGGAACACGAAGAACAGCGCCAGCACCAGGATGGTGCCCTGCAGCAGCGGCAGATCGCGCTGGAAGATCGCGGAATTGAGCAGCAGCCCGGAGCCCGGCCAGGAGAACACGGTCTCGATCAGGATCGAGCCGCCGAGCATGTAGCCGAGCTGAAGGCCCATCACCGCCATCGCGGTCGGCGCTGCGTTCTTGATGACGTGACGGAACACGTCGGTTTCGCGCAGGCCCTTGGCGCGCAGCGCCTCGACGAAATCCTGGCTCAGGATATCGCCGGTCAGCGCGCGCACGGTGCGGGTGACGATGCCCATCGGAATCACCGACGTGGTGATCGCGGGCAGGATCAGATAGCGGATGTGCTCCCAGTCCCATCCCCAGGCGCCGGAGCCGCCGGGACCGGCGCCGACGGCGGGCAACCAGTTCAGCTGCACCGAGAAGATGATGACCAGCACCATGCCGAGCCAGTAATGCGGCACCGAGACGCCGGCGATCGCAATCGAGGTCGCCACCTTGTCGATCCAGGTGTCGCGGAAATAGCCGGCGATCAGGCCGAACAACAATCCGAACGTAAATCCGATCAACGCCGCCGCGATCGCCGAGCGTCACGGTGTTGCCGACCGCGCGCATGCACTTCCGACAGCACCGGACGCCCGGTCGCGATCGAATGGCCGAGATCGCCATTGACCGCCTGCCACAGCCACAGCCCGAACTGCACCGGCAGCGGCCGATCGAAGCCGTAGGCGACGCGCAACTGCTCGGCGAGTTCCTGCGACGCATCGGCCGGCAGCACCGCGACCAGCGGATCGCCGGGCGTGATGTGCACGAGCAGGAAGCACACCAGCGCGACGCTGATGACGATCGGGATCACATAGACGATGCGGCGGGCGATATAGGCGAGCACGGAGTTACTTTCGGTCAGTCAACTCGAATCTCCGCCTTGTGGAGCGAGCTCCGAGACGAAGGCCGCACGAGTTCTCTGCGAAGATACCCGTCACTGCCCGGGCTCGCACCGCGGGCATCCACGAGCCCACCAGGTGAGCGATGACCGCCTCACGGCGTCATCGAGATCGGCGAGAAGTCCACGAACCAGCTCTTCGGCTGCACAAAGCCCTTGATCTTCGGGCTCATGGCGCGCGGCGCGACGTCGTGGGCGACATAGAGAAACGCCGCGTCGTCGACGGAGGCCGCGTGCAGTTCGGCCAGCGCCGCATCGCGCGCGGCCGGATCGAAGGTCTGGCGCGCCTTGGTCACCAGTTCGTCGAATTTCGGGATTGTTGATATAGCCCCAATTGTTCGACACCGGCGGCGCCATCGACGATTGCAGGAAGCGCACCAGCGCGAAGAACGGATCCATCGCCGCGTAGGTCACGTTGGTCGCATTGGAGCCGTTGGCGGAAGCATCCTTGGCGCCGCGCCGCCAGTTGGTGAACAGCGTGTTCCACTCGATGACGTCGAGCTGGACGTCGAAATAACATTCGGCCAGCGCCTGCTGCAGATACTCGTTCATCGGCAACGGCAGCATCTGGCCCGAACCCGACGCCGAGGTCTGGATCTTGACCGTCAATTTCTTGTTCGGACCAAATCCGGCCTCCTGCATCAGCTTCTGCGCCGCCGGCTTGTCGTATTTGATCTGGAAGGTCGGCTTGCCGCGCCAGGGATGGCCCGGCTCGAAGGTGCCGGTCGCCGGCACCATCAGGCCGGCGAGCAGGCCGTCCTTGAGGCCTTCGCGATCGATGCAGAGATTGGCCGCCTTGCGAACGCGGATGTCGTTCCAGGGCGAGCCCTCGACGCGCGAGAACTGCCACGGCCAGACATGCGGCTCCTCGTTGCTGTAGATCACGAAAGCCGCGCTGCTTGATTTCCGGGACCGCATCCGGCGCCGGCGCCTCGATCCAGTCGACCTGGCCGGAGAGCAAGGCCGCGGTGCGGGCGTTCGCCTCGGGCATCGGCAGCAACACCATCTTGTCGACCTTGGGAACGCGCGCCTTGTCCCAGTAATTGTCGTTCTTCACCAGTTCGAGCCGCTCGCGCGGCGTGAAGCTCGACATCTTCCACGGGCCGGTGCCGGAGGCGTCCTTGGCGAACGCGGCCCAGGCGGCTTGCGATTTCGCTTTGGCGTCGGCGCCATCGGCCGCGTCGAACAGCTTCTGCCATTTCGCCGGGCTCGCCATGAACAGATTGGTGAGATTGATCGGCAGGAAGCTGTCCGGCTCCTTGGTGGTCAATTCCACCGTCATGTCGTCGATCTTGCGCGCCGAGGCCAGCGTCGGCATGCGCGAAGCGGTGACGCCGACCTGGCTCGGATCGAACTGCGGCGCATCCTGCTTGAGCACCTTCTCGACATTCCAGACCACGGCATCGGCATTGAACGGCGAGCCGTCATGGAATGTGACGCCGGGGCGCAGCTTGAATGTCCACTTCTTCTTGTCGGCATCGTCGACCTTCCATTCGGTCGCAAGGCCCGGGATCATGACGCTCGCCTTGTCGGCGGACGACAGATCCCACATCGTCAGCGCGTCATACATGGTAAGGCCGGTGAAGCGGTTGCCCTCAAAGCCCTGATCGGGCTGGCCCAGCGTGCGCGGAATGTCGGCCGCCGTCATGCCGATGCGCAAGCGTGGTCTCGGCGCCGGCGGCCTGCGGCAAGCTCACCGCCAGCGCGGTCGCCAGCACGATGGCGACAGCTCGATTTTTTTCGATTTTTCGGTACGCATCAGAACGAGCCCCTCTTCAACTTCATGTGACTATTTCTTATGCAAACTTATGCAACGGCTGTGCCAATGGAGATAGTTCTTCGCCCTATAACGCATTGGTCGCGCAACTTCTTCCGAGCCGCGCACCAAGAAGCGACAGTTCTGCCTAATCTGGCATCAACCTTGCTTGCGTTGGCATTGGGTATTTCGAATACGGTTCCAACGGAGCTTAGGTCATGCGCACCCGAAATTCGATGCTTCTTGCGGCCGCGGTTGCTCCTTGGCAATCGCATCGGCTCCGGCCTGCCCGCCCTTCCGGCGCACGCCGAATCCGTGGTGCGCTACGGCATTTCGATGGCCGATATTCCGCTGACGACGGGCCAGCCGGATCGCGGCGCCGGCGCCTATCAGTTCACCGCCTACACGATCTACGATCCGCTGGTGGCCTGGGAAATGGACGTCTCCGACCGGCCCGGCAAGCTGGTGCCGGGGCTCGCCACCGAATGGAAGGTCGATGACAAGGACAAGACGAAATGGCGCTTCACGCTTCGCAAGGGCGTCAAGTTTCATGACGGCAGCGACTTCAATGCCGACGCGGTGATCTGGAATCTCGACAAGGTCTTGAACGACAAGGCGCCGCAATTCGACAAGCGCCAGAGCGCGCAGGTGAAGACCCGCCTGCCTTCGGTCGCGAGCTACGCCAAGATCGACGATTCCACCGTCGAGATCACGACCAAGACGGTCAATTCCTTCTTCCCCTATCAGATGCTCTGGTTCCTGGTCTCGAGCCCCGCGCAATATGAAAAGCTCGGCAAGGACTGGGACAAGTTCGCGAGCCAACCGTCCGGCACCGGCCCGTTCAAGCTGACAAAGCTCGTGCCGCGCGAACTCGCCGAACTCACGAAGAACGACGACTACTGGAACAAGAACCGGATTCCGAAGGTCGACAAGCTGATCCTGATTCCGATGCCGGAAGCGCTGACGCGCACCAACGCGCTGCTCGCGGGCCAGGTCGATCTGATCGAGACGCCGGCGCCCGACGCGGTGCCGCAGCTGAAAACCGCCGGCATGCGGATCGTCGACAACATCACCCCGCATGTGTGGAACTATCATCTGAGCGTGCTGCCGGGCTCGCCCTGGACCGACATCCGCCTGCGCAAGGCGCTCAATCTTGCGATCGATCGCGACGCGGTGGTCGGGCTGATGAACGGATTGGCAAAACCCGCCAAGGGCAAGTTCGACCCGTCGAGCCCGTGGTTCGGCAAGCCGACCTTCGACATCAAATACGATCTCGCGGCCGCCAAGAAGCTGGTCGAGGAAGCCGGCTACTCCAAGGAAAAGCCGCTGAAGACCACCTTCATCATCGCGCAAGGCGGCACCGGGCAGATGCTGTCGCTGCCGATGAACGAATTCCTGCAGCAGAGCTTCAAGGAGATCGGCATCGACATCGACTTCAAGGTGGTCGAGCTCGAGACGCTCTACACGCACTGGCGCAAGGGCGCGGCCGACGAGATCAACGCCGGCATCACCGCCAACAACATCGCCTATGTCACCTCCGACCCGCTTTACGGCGTCGTCCGCTTCTTCGCCTCCGACCAGATCGCGCCGGTCGGCGTCAACTGGGGCGGCTACAAGAATCCGAAGGTCGACGCGCTGATCAACGAGGCCAAGCAGACCTTCGATATCGACAAAGCAGGACGAGCTGATCGCGCAGGCGCATGCGCTGATCGTCGACGACGCCGTGCTGGTGTGGGTGGTGCACGACACCAACCCGCACGCGCTGTCGCCTAAGATCAAGAAATTCGTGCAGGCGCAGCACTGGTTCCAGGACCTGACCACGATCGGCGTGGAATAAGAATCACGTTGTCGTCCCGGCGAGAGCCAGTGCGTAGGGTGGGCAAAAGCGCACTTCGCGTCGTGCCTACCATCTTTCCAGATCTCATCCTGAATGGTGGGCACGCTTCGCTTTGCCCACCCTACAGATCTCGTGCTTCGCTTGGCCGGCACGACAGGAAACGCTTGACCTAGAGCGCACTCTAGTTCGTACAAGACTGGCTGTCCGACCTCAAAGGAGCAGCCATGACACTTCTCGCAAACAAAACACCCGCCGAAAACAAAGCCCTTGTCGAGAACATCATGGCGGCGCGGTCACGCCGCGACCCTGCGCCATTCATCGCGGCGATGGCCGACGACTTCGTCTGGCGGATCATCGGGTCGACCGCCTGGTCCGGTGAATATGTCGGCAAAGCCGATGTACGCGAGCGGCTGTTGAAGCCGCTGTATGAGCAATTCACCGCACCATCCAGCATCACGCCCACGCGCATCCTGGCCGATGGCGACCATGTCGTGGTGGAGTGCCATGGTGACGCCACGACGATTTCGGGCGAGCGCTACGCCAACACCTATTGCTTCGTCATCCGCATGGCGGCAGGGCAATTGCGCGAGATGACGGAATATATGGACACCGCGCTGGTCGAACGCGTTCTAAAACCGCCGCCGCCCCGCAAATGATTTGGCCAGACGCCGGTGCGGCTCGAGGTGCGGCCTTTCGCCATTAGCGATCCATTCGTCGTAGAACTCGACCTTGGCGTTGATCAGGGCCAGCGCCTCGCTCCAGCGATTGATGTTTTCTTGCACGCGAAGCTGGTGCTCCCTCAGCAAATCGTGACGCTGCCGCAGCGCCGAGACCCCCTGCTTCGCAAGCGTGGTGTACTGCCGCATCTGCGTGATCGACATGCCGGTAAAGCGCAGCCGATCCATCAGATCGAGCCAGCCGACATGATACTCGCTATAGACACGCCGTCCCGTCGCATCGCGGATAACGCCTGGCAGCAACCCCTGCTGCTCGTACCAGCGGATGGTGTGGACGCTGCGCCCGGTGCGGCTCGCCACTTCTCCGATGCGAAGATCCCGTTGCATGTTTGGTTCTCATAATTGTCGGCCCGGCGAACGCCGGGACCCATCACCAGTGTCGTTGGCCGTGCGCAAAAATTGCGGCCCCTAGCGCAACATAAACATTGGAGGTTATGGGTCCCGGCTCAAGGCCGGAACGACGTAGACCTACTTCGTCAACAGCGCGAAGGCGCCGTTCCAGTCTTCCGGCGGCGGGTCCTCCTGGAATCCCTTAATTCGCGCCTCGTACAGATTGTACAGATACTCGAGCGAATGGGCGTCATCGGTCTTGCGGCCGCGCTCGATCGTGGCCAGCGCGCCGTCCCAGTCGCGGCCGCGATAGCACGCCAGCATCTCGATGGTGAGATTGCGCAGCCTTTGGAAGCGGCCCGACTGCGCGGTATCCTCGCGACCGGCGATGGCGTAGATCACCTCGGGCTCCTTCTTGCCCTTCACCATGATGAAATCGAGCTCGAGGATCGCGAACTTGTCCTTGACCGCAAGCGCGGTCTTGGAGCCCACGATGATCGGGAATCCATATTCCTTGGATTGCCCTTCCAGCCGCGAGGCGAGGTTGACGCTGTCGCCCAGCACCGAATAGTCGAAGCGCAGGTCCGACCCCATATTGCCGACGACGCAGGTGCCGGTGTTCAGCCCGACGCCGACATTGAGCGGAATATAGGCGGGACCGCCCTCCTGCGCTTCCTGCTCGCGCAGCTTGTTGAGCTCGTCGATCTTCTCAAGCATGTCGACCGCGGCCTCGCAGGCGTTGAGCTGATGCTGCTTGTCGTCGATCGGCGCGTTCCAGAACGCCATGATCGCGTCGCCCATATATTTGTCGATGGTGCCCTTGCGCGCGAGGATCGCGTTGGTGAGCGGCGTCAGGAACCGGTTCATCAGCTTGGTCAGACCCTGCGGATCGCTCTTGTAGGATTCCGAGATGGTGGTGAAGCCGCGGACGTCGGAGAACATGATCGTCATCTCGCGCTCTTCGCCGCCGAGCACGAGTTTTTCCGGCGATTGCGCCAGCTGTTCGACCAGGGCCGGCGACAGATATTGACCGAACGCCGAGCGGATCTGGCGGCGCTGCGCCTGCTCGCGGACGAAGCTGAAGAAGATCAGCGTCAGGTAAATCCCGGTCGTCGACAGCAGCGGATAGGTGAAGTCGATCAGGAGCCGGTGGCCGGCGTAGAAATACCAGGATGTTCCGATCAGCACGGATGCGAACAATCCGCCGACAATCACAAGCGTGGTCGGCCCCAGTCGCGGGGCAAAGGCGATCACCAGCAGCCCGAGCAGAACGGCGCCGAAAAATTCGACGACGATGCCGTAGTTCGGCTGCGTGATGATCGCGCCGGTCAGCGCGCTCTCCAGCACCTGGGCATGGATCTCGACGCCCGGCATTGCGGGTGAGACCGGCGTGGTCTTGATGTCGTTGAGCCCGACCGAGGAGGTCCCGATCAGCACCAATTTGCGCGCGATCTTCTCGGCGGGCACGCGTCCGTCCAGCACGTCGACGGCCGAGACATAGATCGAGGGGTCCCGATGCGCGTAATGCACCCAAAGCTGGCCGTTGGCGTCGGTTGGAACCTGGAAGCCTTTGACGGCGAGGCTCGTGATGCCCGCCTTGTCGGTCTTGATCAGGATGGTGCCGGAGCCACTCGCGACCCGCAGCATCTCGAAGCTCAGCGATGGCATGAGCTGGCCCTGAGTCTGCATGATCATGGGCACACGGCGGACGATGCCGTCGCGTTCGGGCTTGATGGTGAACAGTCCGCGCCCCGCGGCCGCTTCCTCCAGAACCGGAACGTTGCGCAACAGGCCCGGGAAATTGAACATGAACGGTTGCGGGTCCTCGCCCAGCATGGCAAGGCCGGTTACCGGCAGGTTCTTGTCGAGTTCAGTGACCACGCTGGGCAGGCCGGATTCGCCGAGCACCACGCGCGAGCGCTTGATCGCATCCGCCAGGATCTGGTCGTTACTGGGCAGCGCCTTCAATCGGGCGCGGGTTTCCTCATCGAGGTTGTGAAAGGTGTCGGCGGCAATGTCGGGATTGAGCCGGTCAGGCTCGGAGAACACCGCGTCGAAGGCGATCACCGCGGCGCCAAGCTTGGTCAGATTGGTGATGATATCGGCGATCCGGGTGCGCGGCCACGGCCACTGCCCGAGCCGCGGATCGGCCAGGCTCCTTTCATCGATGTCGACGATGGTGACCGGCCGCGCCTTCTTCACCCGGGGGTCGATGACCTGAAAGGTATCGAAGGTCCTGACCCGGAGCTCCCGGATCGGCGCGGGATCGGCAATGCGCAACGCCGCGAAGACGACCAGGAGCGCAAGGCACACCAGGCGCGAATAGCCGAACTTCCGCGTGAACCAACGCTGCAATATCCGTAAACGCTTCATGCTATCCAGATATCACGCCCGGGCGGATTGATCACTGGCGTTTTTGGAAGACGATACACGATCCGGCAACGGCATTAGGCGGCAGTGCTCTAGACGACGTGGAAGTCCGTGACATGCAGTTGCGCCTTGAGGACGCCGGTCAATGTGATCGTATCATTGGGATCGAGGGCGATGACGGTGTTTCCGTGGCCGTCATCCTGCGCTGCGTTCAGGGCCGCCTGCGGGTCGGCAAAGATTGAGCCCGCGAACTGAAGCGTATCGGTCGCCGGACGGAAGCCTGTCACCGCATCGTGACCGACCGCGGCGAAGTTAAACACGAAATTGTCGCTGGAGCCGATGCTGGTCATGGTCTGGTTGGGGGTGTTGCCGACCATCGTCACGGCCGCCACCGTTGCGGGGTCGATCACCACGGCCGGCACCGTTGCGGGGTCGAACACCGTCGACACCATCGTCAAGGTCCCTGCCTGCGCGCCGGATGCCGGCGGATCGACAATATTGGCGCCGCCGTGCCCGTCGTCCGTCACCGACCAGGTAGAGGCCGAATAATCGCCCGCCAATTTCAAGGTGACGGATTGGTCGGTCGTCTGATCTTTCACAAGCAGCGAGGTCGTATCGGTGCCACTGTCATAGCTGCCAGCGCCGGTCGAAGCCGCCACCGGGTCGTGAACGGCGTCAAACCCTTTAAGATCGAGCACATCGCCGATTCCAGAAATCCCTGCGATCTGGCCGGTGAAATGGGTTGGATCATCGAGCATCAGCGTGCCGCCGCTGCTTCCGGAGAATTGCGCGATCGCGTCCGAGGCCGCGACGAATTCGATGGTGCCGCCATCGATCACCGCATGACCGCCGCCGCTGACGTCCCCATCGACCTTGAGCAGGCCTGCGCGCGCTTCGAGCACGCCATCGCTGAAGATATCCCCCTTGACTTCCAGACCGCCAGCTCCGTTCGACAGCACGATGCCATGATTGATGAACGAACCAGCGCCGGTGTCGATTGTGAGTTGATTGAAGGCGGTGGCCGCGATGGTGCCGTGGGAGTCGTTTATGAGCGTCAGCCGGCCGCCGCCAAGGTCGCCGCTCCCTTCGATCGTGTTGTCGAAGTTAGTCAGCGTCACATCGGCGCTGGTGCCGCTGATAACGTTCTCGGCGCTATCCGACAGAATGACCTGACCGGCGCCCTCGAGCGTAATACCGTGCTCGATGATCTGGAGGTCGGTCTCGGTACCCGTCGAATTTAGTGCGATCGTGCCGGTGTTGTTGATCGTGCCGCTCAACGGCAGGGTTGCGCCGTCGCTGATGGTCATGCTGCCGGCATTGGTCGTGACCGGCACTTGGTCAAACACGAAGTCGTTCGCAATCAGCGATGCGGCATGCACCCCCTGTAGAGTGATGGTCTCGCTGATGCCGAACGCAATCACTGCGTTGCCGTTTGCATCGTCCGTCAGATTGGCCTGGATATCGCTAAAGCTTCCAAAATTGTTGAAGCCGATCAGATCGATCTTGTCCGACGCGGCGTTGAAATTATAGATGATGTCGTTGCCGATTGGCTGCGAGAACACAAACAAGTCGCTCGCACCGACGCCGGATAGGTGGTCGTCGCCCGACAGGGCGAAGATGGGGGAGCCTGCCGAATAGGCCTCCAGATTGTCGCTGAAAGAAAAGCTGCTGATGCTGCCATCCGCCAGAGTTGAGCTCTCGGTCACGCCGAGCTGCACCGCTCCAGCAAAATTAGCCGCCGGTGTGATGGTCAGTGAGCTGGGATCGCTCGTCTGAACGGTCCATGTGCCGTTGCCGAGGCTTGTCCCGCCATTGAGGTTCCAATTCGTTGGAACTCCGGTGATCGTTAGCGTTGTTGGGCCACCATGGCCGCCATCCGACCCATCTGTCAGCGCCAGGTTAATGGGGGTGCCCAGCCACGCGTCGATGGTCAGTGCTCCGCCGCTAGACTCCAGCGTCCGGCATTGTTGATGATTGCCCCGTTGATGGCATTGATGCCGCTCGTCGCATCGATGATGCCGTCGGAGATCGTGGCGACGACGCCGCCGTTGATCGTTGCGCTCTGCAAGTCGACCGTCGAAATCGCCGACTGACCGGGATCAACCGCCTCGACCGTGCCCCCGGCATTGTTGACCGTCGTGTTGTTCAGCACCAACAGGCTGCCGTCGACGGCTTCCAGGGTTCCAGTGTTACCCACCGTTTGGTGGATGAGATCGAGCTCCCCGCCGTTCGCCTCGATCGTGCCCGAGTTGTTCAAAGTCACGGCCACGGTGGGATCGATCGTCAGCACCCCCGCGGTCGCCTCGATGGTGCCAGTGTTGTGGATGCTGGCATTGGTAATGGCACTAATGCCGGTCGAATCGAGCGTGCCGTCAATATTCACCGTGCCGCCCTTGATGGTGGCACCGGACAGCGTCGCGGTCTGACCGCCGTCGACGCGAACGATACTGGTAGCGTCGGTGTCGGTGATCACCGTGCCGGCGACCGTGACATTGTCGAGCGTCAACGTCTGGCTGCTCTCGACGGTCACCGCACCGTTGTTGAGTGTGGCGCCGCCGTCGATCTTGCTCGACCCGATGACGTCAATGGTGCCGCCGAGGGCGTCGCTAAAGTCATTGATGATGCCGCCGATGATCTCGGTGCCGGACAGTTTCAGCGTCGCGCCGTCGTCCACCTGGACCACATTGGAATTGTTGACCGTCACTCCGGACAGCGTCGCGCCCGAAGGGGTGGATATTTCGAGCGTGCCGACGCCTCCGACATCCAGGACACCGCCGGTGATTGTCGTGCCGCCGTCGAGGATGAGCGTCGCGGCCGGCGGAGGCGGCGGGCCACCCGTGACATCGGCATGGACCGTGCCGAGCGTGTTATCGACGTTGACACCGTCAAGCGTCGCGCCCGAGGAGGCCTCGATGTAGACGTCCTGCGTTGGTCAGCTTGCCGCCGCTGATGCTGGAGGTATTCTGCAGCGTCAGCGACGCCCCGCTCTCTACCTTCTCTGCGTTGCTGGCGCCGTTGGTGATCGCGGTGCCGTTGTCAAGCGTCAGCGCCCCGGTGATGTCGATGGCGCCGTCGTTGGTGACCTTCTCGTTGTCCAGCGCATTGCCGGTGCCGCCGACATTGACCTGTCCGTTGTTCTGCAGCGTGCCGTTGCTCAGGAAGTTGTTGCCCTGAAGCTCCAGCGTGCCGTTGATGGTGACCGTCCCGCCGGTAATGGAGCCACTGCCGCCGCCTGCGACAAAGTCGGTGCCCAACGCGAGCGTTGCGCCCAAATCGACAATGATCTGGCCGGGTGTGTCGCCATCCGCATTGGCGAGATTGACCAGCACATTGAGCGTGCCGGCCTGCACCTCGATCGTCCCGGTATTGGTGATGCTGCTTTGGCCCTGGAAATCGCCGCCCTGCGCGAAGTGATCGTGCCGGCGTTCACCACCACGCTTTGGTTCGGCGCCAGGACGCTGTTCACGGGCTGGTCGAGCAGTTCGAACTTGGTGCCGACGCTGATCGTTGCGAAATTATGGAGGATCAAATCGGCGCTGAGGGAAAGCGTGGTACCGATGGTCAGCGAGCCGCCGGTTAGAATGTCCAGCTCCGGCTTCAGGTGCGCCGGGTTGGCGAGATCGAAATCGTTCATCGTCACCGAATTGGCGACAGCCTGCGTAGTCGCATCGATCGTGACCGGGTAGACCGGAACGAGGTCTGGAGAGCCCGGAGTGAGCCCGTGCAACTGGTCGGTGATGATGATGACGTCGCTGGTCGCAATTGGGACCGTTCCGGTCTCCCAGTTCTGCGGGGTCTTCCACAACCCGAGCAGTGGGCCGTCCGGCGATTGGTCGGTCGTGTTGTAAATCCAGACCACGGCGGGATTGTCGTTGCCGGTAATCGTGACAATGACGTTCTGATAAGAAGTCGCGCCCTGCCAATCCGACCACGGTCACCGTATAGGTGAGTGTGAGCGTCTGGCCGTTCGGGATGAAGTCCGCCAGGTAAGCGGGAATGTCGGCAAGATTCCAGGTAATGACGCCAGTGCCGATGCCCGTACTGTCAGTCGTCACCGAAGCGATGAGGGCCTGCTCGAAAAACTGGGCGGGAAGAGGAAACGCCGTTTCGAAATCCGCGATGGGACCATCCACCGCCGTCGATCCGGAGAGCACCGCGCTGGTCAGCGGCGACTTAACGGTGTGCGTATCGGTCAGATCGACGTCGGTAAAGGCCAGCGTTCCCGAGGTGGGTGCACCAGGGGTCACGGTAGGTAACTTTCCGCCGGTCGTGCCCTTGCCGCCAAAGAACGCCACAAATTCCGGCCCGGTGGTAATGACCGGAACGTCGTTGGTGCCGGTGATGATGATCGTGAAGGTTTGAGTAGCCTTCTCCGTCGTCGGGTCGGCGGTAAAGTTGTTGTCGACCACCGCGTTATAGGTCAGCGTCAGTTTCTCGCCGGCGGCGAGGAAGTCGAACGCGCTGTCGGCGACGTTGTAGACCCAGGTTGCCGAACCGTTGTTGGTGTTACTGGGGTCCGGCGTGACGACCAGGTCGACTTCCGTCGCCTTGATGTCGGCAAACCAGTGCGCGTATTTCGGGTTATTCTTCACCAGCGCGGTGAGGTCGTGGCCTTGCGCATCCGCAAAAGTGAAGTCGTTGAAGGACGTGCTGACGGTCGGGCGGTCGCCCTGGTTGATGTCGGTAAAACTAATTTTATTGAACGTGAAATCGAGCGTTTTGCTGCCGGTCGTAAGGGGGATTTCCTTGGTGACATCGCCGACAGGGGTGACGGTGGGCGCCTGAGGGACATGCGATAGCAGATTGAGCGGCCCGTTCTGCGGTGTTGGAATCGACGAATCACCTGGGTTGGTGACCAGGAATATCGGCGTCGCCGTGGCGCCGCTGGACGTCTTGATGGTCAGACCAGTGATCAGCTCGGGATTGAACGTGTCGGTCTGCGCCGTCTGCGTCGACTTGGTGTCAGTGCTCGCGAACTTCTGCGTGAAGACGTCGTTGATCAGCTTCTGCAGTTCCGGCGACAGCGGCTGGCGCTGGTAGATGACGATGCCGTTGTTGATATTGACTTGCTGTCCGGCCTGATTGACGACCGCGAGCGGCTGCAGCGTCGTCTTGTCGAACAGGATGTAGGAGCCCGTGGTGCCGTCCGGCTCGACCAGCACCTGGAATTTCGCGTTCGGGCTGGTTGGCGCCTTGAGGCACGGTGAAATCGATCTCGACCAGCACCGCGGTGCCGCGGATGCCCATGGTGGCGACCGGCGTGTCGATCTTCATGTCGCCGTGTTTGGCGGTCTCGCCGGCGACAAAGGAAATGGTGCCCGCCACCAGGCTGATCAGCGAGGGGTTGTTCGACCCGTTGGGGTCGTAGACCATTTCGTTGAGCACCATCCGCGCATTCGACGACAGACCGAACACGGTGCCGTCGATGAAGGTGATGCCGACCGTCGAGTCCGAGCCGGCCTGGACGACGTCGCCTTTCTCGACATTGTCGCCCTGTTGCAGAATGACCGAGACGCCGTTGCGGACCACCGTCGCGCTGTCCGGCAAGCTTGGTGACGTGGCCGATGACCTGACTTGCGGCGGCCGGGGCGCCCGCCTGCCTGGCTATATTGAACATGGCCGGTCAGCGCATTGACGAGATCGCCGGTGAGATGCGCGCCGTCGGGCGAGGCCAACGGCGCGCGCTTCTCGGCCTTGAAATAATCGTGCAGGACGAGTTCGTGATCGTCCTTGGACAGGACCAGATCGACGCCGGACCGCTTGAAGTCTGCGTTGAAAAGCAGATGCGCGTCAGGAACAATGATCGCGTCTGCGGGAACCTTCGCGTGCGGTGAATCGATATGGACGTACGCGTGGAATGCTGCGTACCGGGCCATCTGCAGAAAGCGTGGCGTCAAATTTGCCAACGTAATTCAATGGACCACCGCAACTGGTTAATAATTATATAATTTCAACGGTCTAAGCTTGCATATCATCGGTCCGGCGATCGCGAAACCATCTATTGCTTATGTGACTTCAGGCTCGCGGAGCGCACATCAGCGCTCTATACTGCCAGCTCTGTTTATTTTGGAAGTATTCAGAGTGGGGTTCGTAAGTAGAAAGGCGCCATCCACGTGAATTGTGGAGCAATTCGAAGTCTTCCAGCCGATAAGGCCAAGATCTAATACTTCTACCATCTTTCCCCTGCCTTCCCGAGCAGGACAATGGACCAAAATACCGGCTAAATCTGTGATCTGGATTAACAAAATCGACGAAATCTGGTGCCAATTAGCCATATCCAGCGGAAATCGCTGGCATACGACCCAAACAGGTATTTTTTCGTGGAGGTTTTCGCTGCGAAAAGCAGGCGATCGATAACATCGTCGGCAAAACGGCCAGCCGCTTTTCAGCCTGTTTCGCGCTTTTTGACCCAAAAGTGGCGGCCTTAAGGCGGAATCAAAGCCTCCCCGCCCATCATCGCCCGCGAAACGATCCGGTCATGAGTGGGCTAACGCGCCTCTCCGATGCCCGGACATGGGGCGTCAGATGGGAACCTTCGGCCACTCGCACGCGTTGCGTGCTGTTGCGATTGCGTGCGGCATTGCCTTGCTTTCGCCGGCAGCAAACCTGCGCGCAGCCACTCTGGATTCGTCAGGATCGCTGGAGATGACCAGCCGATCGACGGAGCTGTTTGGCCTGCTTGCATCGCCGCATTCCTTTGGAAGCTTGAACGAAAAATGGCGCGGCGTTGAGCGCAGGCTCGACGACGAAAGGGTGCAGATCGCGCTTTGCGACGGCGATCGCGAGCGTTGCGCATCCTCCGCCGCACTGCAATTTCTCGCCATCGTCGATGTCGCCAGAGAGCGCGATGGTCGCGCCCGGCTCGGTGAAATCAACCGCGCCATCAATCTCGCGATCCACCCGATGAGCGATCTTGCCCAATACGGCGAAATCGACGTCTGGAGCTCGCCGCTCGTTACGTTTTATCACGGCGCCGGCGATTGCGAGGATTACGCGATCGCAAAATTCGTCGCCTTGCAACTGGCCGGCATCTCGCCGGACGATTTGCGCATCGTCGTCATGCGCAACACCCTTTCGGGCGAGGGTCATGCCGTCGCCGCGGTGCGGCTCGACGGCCATTGGTGGATGCTCGACAACCAGCGCATGGCGATGGTCGAGGATGCTTATGTCAGGAATTTCCAGCCGCTGTTCGTGATCGGCCAATCTGGCGTCATGAAATATGAAGCTTTCCCGCTGCTGGCCGCAGCGCCAGAGCGGGACATCAGCCCCTCCACCGCGCTTGAACTGGCGCCCCAGCCCGGCCTGATTTCGCCCTCCAACTAGATTTCGGACGCGTTATCGGCGCGTCGTCCGGAAACACCGATCCAAAATTCCATTTCGCCGCGGCGCTTGAGAAGCTAGCATGGCCGGGTGCCATCGTTTTCTTCCCACGCGGCGGAGATTTTGAGGATGCGGGCTATCGTTCTGGCGATCGTGGCAATCCAGGTCGGGCTGGCGCTTCCCGCTGTTGCCGATGCGGATGATGCCGATCGATCGATCAGCGACGTGCTGCCGCTCTTCAACAAGAACCATTGCGAGACGATCAGGGATCCCGCTGAGCAATTGTTTTGCGGGGACCCAGAACTCAGCGCGGCCGCCGTCAAACTCAACGGCGCGACCCAAGACAGGCTGAACCGAATTCCGGATCGCCGCCACGCGATCGAGGAAAATGTGCAATGGATCAGGGATCGCAATTCGAGTTGCGGCATCATCGGACAGGCAGGCGGTTCGCTTCGAAGACATCGAGCCGGTGAACGCCTGTCTGTTGAAGGAAACCGAGGAAAGGATCGCGATCCTGCGCGACCGGAATTTCGATTGTCTCGCTGTCGACAACGCTGCCGGCGCGCTGATATGCAGCGACCCGACGCTTGCCCTCGCGGAGTTGGAACTCAACGAGCACGTCCTCGCCTTGATCACCAAGCTGAACGAGAATGAAGCCAAGGACGCATTCGCCGAATACGCGCGGTGGTCCAGGGAACGCGACCGCAAATGCAATCTGGTTGGCAAGGAAAATGTACCGCTCGGTGAACTGTCTTCATCGGAGGGCTGTCTTGCGGATTATCTCAGCCAGAAGACTGCCGAGATCGTCGCCGCCAAGGGCGATCCAACGCCGGTGTTCGCACGGCACCTGCCCTCGCCGACCCCCAACGCCGACGCCGTCGACGTTTGCGTCGGCCAAATCCACGCCGCCAACACCTGCGATGATTTTCTGAGGGTCAGCCGCGTGTTCGAGATCGACAGCGAGGTGGCCGAGCAAAGCGCGCTGGTGACCGCCGAGGTCGAGATGGTCGTGCTGTCGCCGTTTGCAGTATGCAGCCCGATCGCATCGAGCTGTACCGGCACCTGCTGGGATTTGCAATTGGGCAAGCCGCATCCCTCGCCGGCAAGCAGGGAGAGTTTTCCTGTAGCGCACCGGCTCAGAATCGAGAAGGCTTTCGCGTTTCAAAAGACCGATAGCGGAAGCTGGCGCTGCAACGCGACAGCGCTGAAGCCGGTGGATTTTGGCGTCGCGCTCGGACGCCGATAGGTCCGCGCTTCGCGACCGGCGCCGCCCGATTTTTCCAACGCGTATTCCGCCTGTCGAAATCAAGCTCGCTTGCTGCGGGTAAACCGGCAGGCGCTTGATATTTCGTTTGGCGAAAAGATGGCGACACAAATTTTCTCTTTTTGCTTTCACATCGTCGATTGATTGACGCAGTCGCAGCCTACGACATACCATCGCAAAAGATCCGCTAGAGATCATTGGGAGGGATGGATGACACGCTGGCCGCACGTCGATTCTGCTCGCCGTTTTTTTCCCGATATCAATAACGACAGATCGGCGCCCGCGCGCCTGGTTTGCCTCGCCGCCGCGGCCGGATTGAGCCTTGCTATTTGTTGCGGCAGCGCGTTCGCGCAAGGCGACCCGAAGGCATCGGTCAACCATATCAAGGCGGTGACATCGGGGGTCGACGGCGCCCTGGTCCGGGCCAATACCGCAACCTCCGATGACTGGCCGACCATCGGCCTCGACTATGCGGAGACGCGTTTCAGCAAGCTCCACATGATCAATTCCGACAATGTGCGAGGCCTTGGCCTGGTGTGGAGCTACAGCCTCGAATTCCTCCCGCGGCGTCGAGGCGACGCCGATCGTGGTCGACGGCATCATGTACCAGACCGCTCCCTGGAGCGTGGTGCACGCGATCGACGCGCGGACGGGAAAGAAGATCTGGACCTTCGATCCCGGCGTCAACCGCGAGCAGGGCTACAAAGGCTGTTGCGACGTCGTCAACCGCGGCGTCGCTCTCTACAAGGGCAAGGTCTTCGTCGCCGCCTATGACGGGCGGCTGATCGCGCTCGATGCCGCGACCGGCAAGAAGCTGTGGGAAAAGGACACCCTGATCGACCACGATCATTCCTACACCATCACCGGCGCGCCGCGCGTCGTTCAACGGCAAGGTTCTGATCGGCCAGGGCGGCGCGGAATATGGCGCGCGCGGCTACGTCACGGCCTATGACGCGAAACCGGCAATCAACTCTGGCGCTGGTTCACGGTGCCGGGCGATCCCGCAAAGCCGTACGAGGACGCCTCGATGGAGGCGGCGGCCAAGACCTGGGATCCGGCCGGCAAATACTGGATCAATGGCGGCGGCGGCACGCCATGGGACTCGATCACCTTCGATCCCGAACTCAACATGGTCTATATCGGCACCGGCAACGGCGCGCCGTGGAATCGCAATATCCGCAGCCCTTCCGGCGGCGACAATCTCTATCTCGCCTCGATCGTGGCGCTGAACGCCGATACCGGCAAATATGTCTGGCACTATCAGGAGACGCCGGGCGACCACTGGGACTACACCTCGACCCAGCCGATGATCCTCGCCGACATCAATATCGACGGGGCGCCGCGCAAGGTCATCCTGCACGCGCCGAAGAACGGCTTCTTCTTCGTCATCGACCGCACCAACGGCAAGTTCATCTCGGCGAAGAATTTTGTCGATGTGAACTGGGCGACCGGCTACGACGCCAATGGAAGGCCGATCGAAATGCCGGCCGCGCGCGGCGACGATCCGTATCGACTCGATCCCCGGCCCGTACGGCGCGCACAACTGGCATCCGATGTCGTTCAATCCGCAGACCGGCCTCGTCTATCTGCCGGCGCAAGGCGTACCGCTGAACCTGACACCGGAAAAGACCTTTGCCCAGAATGCGCCGACGCCCGGCAAATTCGGCGGCACCACCGGCTGGAATGTCGGCTTCGTGCTGAACGGCACGCCGCCGAAAGCTCCGGCATTCGGCCGCCTCGTGGCCTGGGATCCGGTCGAGCAGAAGGAAGTCTGGCGCGCCGACTATGTCGCGCCGTGGAATGGCGGGACACTGACGACCGCCGGCAATCTGGTGTTCCAGGGCACCGCCGACGGGCGCTTCATCGCCTACGACGCCAAGTCAGGCGCAAAACTTTGGGAGACGGCGACCGGCACCGGCGTGGTCGCAGCACCCGCGACCTACATGGTTGACGGCGTGCAATATGTCTCGGTCGCGGTCGGCTGGGGCGGCGTGTTCGGGATCGCGGATCGCGCGACCGAGCTGCGAAGCCCCGGAACGGTCTATACCTTCGCGCTCGGCGGCAAGGCCCGCCGCCGACCTTCGTGAAGTATCAGACCGAATCTGCTCGAAGGCGTGCCATACGACCCGAAGGACGTGCCCGAGGGCACCGCGCTCTATGTCGCCGCCTGCGCCACCTGCCACGGCGTGCCGGGCGTGGACAATGGCGGCAATGTCCGCAATCTCGGCTTTGTCCCCCGCGAGGAGATCGCGAACCTGAAGAACATCGTGTTCGCAGGACCGTTCCGCGATCAGGGCATGCCCGACTTCACCGGCAAGTTGAAGGACGAGGATTTGGTGAAGATCCAGGCCTTCATCCAGGGCACCGCGGACGCCGTCCGTCCAAAAAAGAACTAGCTCCGCGCTGCGTCGTGCCCGGCAGTCTGAAGGACGGCCCGATCAGGCCGCGGTCGGGCGAGCGCAGTGGACAGCAAGTTCACGGATGCCGAGGGCCTCGTCGTAGAAGCGATCGTGCTGCTCCACGGCCGCGAACGCCGGATCGCCACTGTCGCCCATCTCGCAGCGGCGGATCGATGTAAATCCCGTGGCCTTCAGCGCGGCGTCGATCCCCTGATAATCCCACATCCAGAGGTGCTTGCTGCGTCCGAGCTTTTCGGACCCAAAACCGGCGAGCCCCCTCGGATCGGCTTCGGCGCCAAGATAACTCGACCGGAGAAAACGATCGTTGGCGTCGGAATGCTTGCTTTCGAGGTCGGCGAGATAGCGGCGCGCCCGCGCTTCCAGGTCGGGCACAATCAGGCGAAAAATTCCGTTCGGCCGAAGCATCCGGTACGTGTTGCGCAAGGCGACCAGCATCGATGCCCGCGAAAGATGCTCGAGCACGTGGGAGGCATAGACGCCGTCGGCCGAACCATCGGGAACCGGCAGGCCCTGCACGATGTCGCCGAAGACGACATTGGCCGGAAATCGCTGCGCGTTCTTTCTGACGAACCGGCCGGCGAGCGGAAATCGCTCGACCCGCAAGGTGAACGACGCGTCAAAATTCAGCCAACCCTCCGGCGCGCTATGCCCGCAGCCATATTGGATGTGGGTCATGCACAAAAGCCTTTTCCACCTGAAACCGTATTCCAAGAAGCTCACGGCCTTTTACATGGCCGGAATTGCCGGAAGCAATCCATTTTCATGGATCTTTGGCGTTTGCGGTGTTTTGAGCGCAAACGCTTGACTTCCGCAATCGAAAAGGGCTGCGCGCAAACCTGCACGCAGCCCTCATCTCATGAGCGATAACGCCTAGAACGACAGGCTATCCCTGACCAGCACCCAGCGCCCGTTCTGGATCTGCTGCACCTGGGTGATAGTGTTGGCGAGATGGTCGGTCTTGGAGAATTTGGTCGGCGGCGAATTGAAGATGTCGAGGAACTTGTCGCCGGACTCCAGCGCGTCAAGCAACTTCTGACCGGTCAGGTCCTTGCCGGCCTTGTTGACGTAAAAGGCGAAGGTCTCGACCGCGTTGTAGCCGATGATCGCCTGCGTGTTGGCATCGGTGCCGAACATCTTCTTGTAGTTGGCGAGCCACTCCTTCACCTTGCCCTTCGCGGTGTCCTCATAGGGAATTTCGAAGCCCGATGCCGCATAAAGTCCTTCGACGGATTCCTTGCCGAGCGTCGGCACTTCCAGGACGTTGGTCGGCGTGGCGCCGAGGAAGGTCACATCCCAGCCGAGCTTTCTTGCTTCGCTCATCGCGCCGATGGTCTCGCGGATCACGGTGCCGAGCAGGACGAGATCGCAACCGTCGGATTTCATCTTGGCGACCTGGGCGCTGAAGTCGGAGGCGCCGCGCTTGTAGCTCGTGATCGAGGCCGGCTGCACCTTCATGGCCTCGAGCTGCTGGTTGAAGCCGTCGAGCACGTTTTTGCCGTACTCGTCATCCTGATGCATGATGCAGGGCTTCTTGAAATTCTTTGCCTCCATCATGAATTTCAGCGCGGCGCGCGTGCTCTCGACATAGGGCAGCAAATTGTTGAACTTCAGCCGTTCCTGCGGCTTGGCCGGATCGAACTTGAAGGTGAATTCGGCGGCCGTCAGCGGGAATAGCTGCAACACGCCGGCGTCGAACAGCACGTCCTGCGCGGCGAGCACGGTCGGCGAACCCATCGGGCCGACCATGGCAAAGATCTTGTCGCGCTCGACCATCTTTTGCGAGGCCAGCACCGCCCGCTTCGGATCGTAGCCGTTGTCCTCCAGGATCATCCGCAGCTTGCGGCCGTTGATGCCGCCGGCCGCGTTGATTTCCTCAACCGCCATTTTCATACCGTTGGACACCGGGACGCCCCACACCTTGATCGGGCCGGACAAGTCCTGATGGGTGCCGATCACGATCTCGGTTGCCGAGATGCCTTCATTGGTGACTTTGGTTTGCGCCGCGGCCGGCAGCTGCGTCAGCGCGAGCGCGCCGATCGCAAGGCCCAGCGCCTTGAGCGATTTCGACATCATAGGTCTCCTCTTCCCTGTTGGTACCTCTGGCCCGTGTTGAGCGAAGGCTGGGCCTTCTGGTCCTTCGCCGTTTTTCAAACTTGCAATACCTTCGCGGCTCACGCCACCGCCCGCTCGCCATACATGGCGTCGATCTCGCTGGCGTAGCGCTTGTTCACGAAACTCCGCTTCAGCTTCATGGTCGGCGTCAATTCCTCGTCCTCGGGGGTGAGTTGCCGTTCGATCAGGAAGAATTTCTTGATGGTTTCGACGCGAGCGAAATTGGCGTTCACCGTTTCGATCTCGCGCTGGATCAGATCCTGGATCGCGGCCGCCCGGCACAGGCTTGCATAGTTGGTGAAGGGAATGTCGTGGTCCTGGGCGAACTTCTCGACATTCTCCTGGTCGATCATGACGAGGCAGGTCAAATACGGCCGCTTGTCGCCGATCACGACCGCGTCGGAAATGTAAGGCGAGAATTTGAGCTGGTTCTCGATCTCCGATGGCGTGATGTTCTTGCCGCCGGAGGTGATGATGATGTCCTTCATCCGGTCGGTGATCTTGACAAAACCCTCATTGTCGATGGCGCCGACGTCTCCGGTGTGCAACCAGCCCTTGGCGTCGATGGTCTCCGCGGTTCTTTCCGGCTGGTTCAAATAGCCCATGAACAGGAAGTCGCCCTTGATCAGGATCTCGCCGCGCGGGCAGATCATCACCTCGCCCCATGGCACGGCGGTCCCGACCGAACCGAGCTTGATGCGATCCTTCGGCATTAAGGTCGCGACGCCGCAATTTTCGGTCTGGCCGTAGACCTCGCGCATGTCGATGCCGAGCGCGAGATACCAGCGGATCAATTCGGGCGCGATCGGGGCAGCACCGGTGAGCGCGATCCGGCAGCGATCGAGCCCCAGCATGCGGCGGATGTTGCGGAACACCAGCCAGTACGCGGCATGATTCAAGAACCGCAACAGCAGCGACGGCGTCTCGCCCTCAAGCCTGCAATCGGTCATGCGATACCCGATCGCGAGCGCGCGCCGATACATCCAGTTCTGGAATGGGGTCGCATCCTTCAGCGCGATGGTGACGCCCGAATAAAACTTCTCCCAGATGCGTGGCACCGCGAGGAATGCGGTGGGCTGCACCTCGCGGAGATTGTCGGGCACTGTTTCCGGGCTTTCGGCGAAATTCATCACCGATCCTACCGCAAGCGAGATGTAATAGCCGCCGACCCGCTCGGCGACATGGCAGAGCGGCAGGAACACCAGACGCTCCTCACTGTCGGTCGATGGATACAAATCGTTGGCGTGGCGCATCTGGTGTGTCACGCCGCGGTTGGAATGCATCGCACCCTTGGGCGGCCCCGTCGTGCCTGAGGTGTAAACCAGAATGGCGAGATCGTCCGCACCTCGGCTTTCGACCATCTCATTCCACAGCGCTTCGTGGCCCGCGACATGGTTGCGCCCGAGTGCGGTGAATTCGGCAAGCGACATCACCATCGGATCCGAGAAGCCGCTTAAGCCCTCCATATCGAACACGACGATCCGTTGCAGCGTCGGACAGCGCGCCCGGCACGACAGGATCTTGTCAAGCTGCTCCTCGTCCTCGGCGAAGATCACCATGGTCCGGAAGTCGTTGACGAGATATTCGACCTGGGCCGTGGAATCGGTCGGATAGATGCCGGACGAGACGCCGCCGGCGCAGAGGATGCCCATGTCGGCGAAAACCCATTCCGGCACCGCATTGGCGATGATCGAGGCGACGTCGCCCGGCTCAAAGCCGATGGCGCGCAGGCCGTAGGCGATGTCCTTTGAAATCTGCAGCCACTCGCGCCAGCTGGTCGGCTGCCAGATGCCGAACTTCTTCTCGCGGATCGCGGGCCGATCGCCGCGCGTCTCCGCCGCGAGCAGAAAGCTCTTGGCGATCGTATCGGCAACTGTCAGCACTGCCGGCCTGGCCATGCTCGTTCCTCCCTCTCCTCGCCCGCGACGGAAGCCGGCTTCTTGTGGCCGGTGTTTTTCCGAAGCTGAAACCTTCATTTAACGCCAACTCCTTTTCGACGCCAAGCCTTGTTCGGCGCCAAGTCTTGTTCAGCGCCAAGTCTTGTTCAGCGCCAAGTCTTGCTCAAAGCCTTGCTTAACGCCAGGTCTTCTTCTTTTTCCAGCGCCGCTCGCCGCGCGCGCCGGCTTCCTTGGCGCCAAGATAGAACTCCTGAATGTCCTTGGAATGCATCAAACGGTCGCAAGTATCGTTCATCACCACCCGGCCGATCTCAAGCACGTAGCCGTAATGCGCGGTCTCCAGCGCAACCTTGGCGTTCTGCTCGACCAGCAGGATCGACATGCCCTGCTCCTGGTTAACGCGCTTGATGATGGTGAAAATCTCTTTCACCAGGATCGGCGACAGGCCGAGCGAAGGCTCATCCAGCAACAACAGCGTCGGGCGGTTCATCAGCGCGCGCCCGATCGCCAGCATCTGCTGCTCGCCGCCCGAGAGCTGCCCGGCCGGCTGGTTGATCCGCTCCTTCAGTCGCGGAAAATAGCCGTAGACCCGCTCCAGGTCTTGCGCGACGCCGTCGCGGTCGCGGCGCGGGTAGGCACCCATCATCAGGTTTTCGCGCACCGAAAGGAACGGAAACACCTCGCGCCCTTCCGGCACATGGCTCAGGCCCATCCGCACGATCTTGTCGGCGCCCATGCGCTGGATCGGCTGCCCCAAGAATTCGATCGAGCCCTTCTGCGGATCGAGGATGCCGGAGATGGTCTTCAAGACCGTGGTCTTGCCGGCGCCGTTGGCCCCGAGCAGCGTGACGATCTGCCCGCGCGGCACCTCCAGGCTGATGCCGCGGATGGCCATGATCGGCCCGTAATAGCTTTCGATGTTGCTGAGCTTGAGGATAATGTCAGGCGCGTTCATGGCATCATCCCTCAGGCGCCGAGATAGGCGGCAACGACGTCGGGATGGTGCTGAACTTCGGCAGGCGTGCCCATCGCCAGCACCTTGCCGTAATTCAGCGCGATCACCCGGTCGGAAACACGATTGACCAGCGTCATGTCGTGCTCGACCATCAACACGGTGATGCCGAGCTCGGATTTCATGTCGCGGATCCAGAACGACATGTCGTCGGTCTCCTCGACATTCAGCCCGGACGACGGCTCGTCGAGCAGGATCAGCTTTGGCTCCGAGCACAGTGCGCGGGCGAGCTCGATCACCTTGCGCACGCCGTAAGGCAGCCCCGAGATCAGCTTGTCGCGATAGGGCTCGAGATCGAGGAACTCGATCACCTGCTCGACACGGCGGCGATGGGTTTTTTCGTTGGCGCGCACACTCGGCAGGAACAACAGCTCCTGCCAGAGCTGCGTTGTCGAATGCCGGTGGCGGCCGACCAAAAGGTTAGAAAGCACGGTGGCGTTCTCGAACAGTTCGATGTTCTGGAAGGTGCGGGCGATGCCGAGCCTGGCGATGCCGTAGGCGGGCTCCTGCGTGATGTCCTGGTCCTCAAAGAAGATCCTTCCCGAGGTGGGGCTGTAGATCCGCGAGATCAGGTTGAAGATCGAGCTTTTGCCGGCGCCGTTCGGCCCGATGATCGAGAGGATCTCGCCCTTCTCCACCGCGAAAGAGACGGCATCGACCGCTTTAAGACCGCCGAAATGCAGCGAAAGGTTTTCGGCGCGGAAATAGCTCATCAATTCCGCTCCGACTTCACATAGATCTTCTGCCGCTTGAAGGTGGCGCGCTTGTAGAGCGGGAACAGCTGGAAGAATAGCTTTATCTTGAGCCAGCGGCCGTAGAGGCCGAGCGGCTCGAACAGCACGAACAGCACGATGATCACGCCGTAGATCGCGCCCTTCAGCCCGTTGGCGGACGCGAACGCAGCGACGCTGTCCTGAATGTGTGCGGCGCGCGCGCTCCCTGCCCCGAGCGCCGCGGCAACGCCGGCGATCACGCCGGGCATGTCATCCTTCAGGTACGTCAGGAACGGATCGATCATGACGATGAAGATCGCGCCGAGCACGGCGCCATGCAGGCTGAAGGTGCCGCCGATCAGGATCACGATGATGAACTCGATCGAAAGCTGGAGGGTAAACATTTCCGGGCTGATGAAGGACAGCTTGTGGGCGAACAGCACGCCGGCAAAGCCGGTGATGGTCGCGCTGATCGCAAACGACTTCACCTTGTAGAGCGAGACATTGATGCCCATGCTGCGCGCGGCGGTTTCGCTGTCGCGGATCGCGACAAAGGCGCGTCCCGTGGGCGAGCGCAGCAGATTGAGGGTGCCGACGATGGTCAGGATCAGCACGGCAAGACAGAGGAAATAGAACGCCGGGCTGTCGCGCGACACTGACGTGCCGAGCAGCTGGATGGTCTTGACCCGCATGCCCTCGTTGCCGTGGGTGACGCTTTCCCAGCGCGCCAGGATTTCCTCGACAATGAAGGCAAAGGAAATCGTGGCAATGACGAGATAGATGCCTTGCAGCCGCAGCGCCGGGAATCCGACCAGCGCACCGATCACCCCGGTCAACAATCCCGCGGCGAGGAAATAGACCGGGAACGGCACGTTGAATTGCTGCAAGTAAGCGGCGGTATACGCGCCGATTGCGAGAAACGCCGCATGGCCGAGCGACGCCTGCCCCGTAAAGCCGGTGAGGATCAACAGCGCCACGCCGACGGTCGCATAGATGCAAACGAACACCAATTGGCTGACGAGATAGCTCGACAGCACGAACGGCGCGATCGCGAGCAGCACCAGAAGGCTGCCGTAGGAGAACACGTAGCCCGAATGCGGAAACAGGCGGATGTCGTCTTCATAATCGGTCTTGAACAGGAATCGCATTGCCGCTCCTAGATCATGATCCGATTGAATCGGATCATGATCTCGTCTCTTTGTTTGAGTTTGAGCATGATCTTCTCGGAAAACCGGTTCCCACTTTTCCGGATCATGCTCTAGACCTTCTTCCGCATCCGAAGGCCGAACAGACCCTCGGGCTTGAGCAGCAACACCGCGAGCAGCACGATGTAGGCCGCGACGTCCTTCCACCCTTCGGCCAGATAGAAGCCGGCCATGCTTTCGATCACGCCGATCAAAACGCCGCCGACGACAGCACCTGGGATCGAGCCGAAGCCGCCGAGGACGGCGGCCGGAAACGCCTTTAGCCCCAGCACCAGGCCGACATTGGAATGGATGAAGGTGATCGGCGCGAGCAGCACGCCAGCGCAGGTCGCGACCGCCGCGCTGATCGCCCAGACGATCGACACCACGCGCTTGACCGGAATGCCCATATAATAGGCGGCGAGCATGTTCTCGGAACTCGCGCGCATCGCAGTGCCGAGCGTGGTTTTGTTGAAGAACAGATAGAGCAGCGCGCACAGGATGATGGTCGCCGCGATCACCGAAAGCTTGTCATAGGCCAGCACCAGAGAGCCGATCCGCAATACGCCTTGGCTGAACGGGGTCTCGATCCTGAAATCGTCGGTGCCCCAGATCATGCCGGCGACCGAGCGCAGGAAGTATCCGAGCCCGATGGTTGCCATGATGATCGAGAACTGCGGATAGCCGAGGATCGGCCGCACCACCACGCGTTCGGCCAGCATGCCGAACAGCGCCATCGCTGCGACCGCGCCGGCAAATCCGATCCAGTAATTGAGCCCTAAGATTCCGATGAAGGTGAAGGCGAAGAATCCGCCCAGCATCATCAAATCGCCCTGGGCGAAGTTCACGACCTCGGTGGCTTTGTAGACAAGGACGAAGCCGAGCGCGATCAGGCCGTAGACGCAGCCGAGCGCAATGCCACTCACCAACTGCTGAACGAAGTCCAGCATTTGCTTAATCCTCCCCTGCATGCCCGGCAATTCTTCGATCGCCTCGGCCGCATCCGGTCTTTCAGACTTCCCCGACGGAAGCGCCGAAAGACTGCACATTGTCCTCACCTCATTCAGCCCAAAGGCTTGAGCGAAGTCAACAAAGCGCTGGTTGATGTGCCACCGGGCGGAATTTGGGCTGGTCGATTCACCGCGCCGAAATATCTTCGGTCCATGGTGGCGATGCCGAAATTCGGATGGGCGTCATGAAATCAGAACAATCCGCGCTGCAAGTGCGAGGGTTAACGAAGCGTTTTGACCGCCTCGCGGTCGATGCACTCGATCTCACCATACGCACAGGCGAATTCTACGCCCTGGTCGGGCCCAACGGCGCCGGTAAGACCACGACGCTGCGCATGGTCGCTGGTCTGCTCCGGCCTGATGCAGGCTCGGTCGCGATCTTTGGTGTCGACGCGCTGATCAATCCAGTCGCCGCCAAGCAGATGATGGCGTGGGTATCGGACGAACCGATGATCTACGACAAGCTGACGCCGCTGGAATATCTCGAATTCGTCGCCGGCCTCTGGGGCATCGATCCGGCCCGGTCGCAAACGATCGGCACATGACCTTCTGGTCTCGCTCGGTCTCGAGCCGCATCTTAACGAGCGCTGCGAAGGATTTTCCAAGGGCATGCGCCAGAAGGTGGCGCTGGCCGGCGCCCTGGTCCACGACCCGCGCCTGATCATCCTGGACGAGCCGCTCACCGGGCTCGACGCCGTGTCCGCCCGCCACGTCAAGGGACTGCTCGGGGACCGCGTCCGCGAAGGCTGCACCGTGATCATGACCACGCATATTCTTGAAGTGGCCGAACGGATGGCCGACCGGATCGGCGTGATCGCCGCAGGCCGCCTGGTCGCCGAAGGCACCCTTGCCGAGCTGCGCCAGCAGAACGGACATACCGATACCAGTCTCGAAGACCTGTTCATCGCGCTGGTCGACGTCGAGGCCGCCGCGGCATGAGCTCGGCGCTAGCACTCACCTGGTTTGCCCGCCACGAGCTGCGGCTCGCCTGGCGCGAATGGCTCGCGATGATGACGGGCGGACGCCGCGGGCGGAAACGCGCGGCCGCGATCGGCCTGGTCGCGTTTGCAGCGTTCTTGCACATGCCGGCCTATGCGGTGATCGGCCGCTTCGCCGACTTGCAATTGCCGCTCGACAAATCCTCGCTGATCGTGATCACCGCGACGATCTTCCTGGCCTGGGCCTTGATGCTGTCGCAGGCGATCGAGTCGGTGACGCGGGTGTTTTACGCGCGCGCCGATCTCGACCTGATCATGTCGTCGCCGGTGAGACTAGCCAACGTGTTTTCGATCCGTATCGCTGCGATCGCGCTGTCGATCATTGCGATGGCGCTGCTACTCTCGACGCCGTTCGTCGATGTTCTCGTGATCGGCGGCGGTGTCAGATGGTTGGCAGCCTTCGGCGTCGTCATCGCGATGGGGCTGTCAGCCGCGGCGATCGCGATCGCCGTCACCATCGTGCTGTTCCGCCTGATCGGTCCGGCGCGAACCCGTCTGGTCGCGCAAATCCTGGCCGCGATCATCGGCGCCGGTTTCGTGATCGCCCTCCAGGTGGCTGCGATCCTTTCTTACGGCACGCTGTCGCGGTTTGCGGTTTTGACGTCGGATGCCGCCACCGCGATTGCGCCCGGCATGGACAGCATTGTGTGGTGGCCGGCGCGCGCGGCCCTCGGCGACGGCGAAGCACTGCTCTTGCTGTTGTCGTTCGGCCTCGTCCTGCTCGGCGCCGTGATGGCGATCTTCTCGCCCCGATTTGCCGACACTGCGGTCAGCGCCGCGACCCATGCCGGCTCAGGCCGCCAGGGCACGAGCGCAAAGGCATTTCGTGCCGGCTCGCGGCAACAGGCGCTGCGGCGCAAGGAATTCTCGTTGCTGCGGCGCGATCCATGGCTGATCTCGCAAACCCTGATGCAGCTACTCTACCTGGTGCCGCCGGCGCTGTTGTTGTGGCGGAGTTTTTCCGACTGTTCCACGGCGATCGTGCTGATCACGCCGGTCATCGTGATGGCGGCAGGTCAACTCGCCGGTGGGCTCGCCTGGCTGACGATCTCGGGTGAGGACGCCGCCGACCTGGTGGCGACCGCGCCGCTGCCGCCCGCGCGCGTCATCCGCGCCAAGATCGAGGTCGTGCTGATCGCAATCGCCATCATCTTCGCGCCACTGGTGTTCGCGCTCGGCTTCGCCTCTCCGCCACAGGCCGCGGTCACCACCATCGGCGTTATCATCAGCGCGGCCGCTGCGACATCGATCCAGCTCTGGTTCCGCGTACAGGCGAGACGCAGCCAGTTTCGCCGCCGCCAGACCTCGTCGCGGCTTGCGACCTTCGCGGAGGCCTTTTCCTCGATCGGATGGGCCGCGACCGCGGCACTGGCGCTGGCGATCCCCATCGCCGCCATCATCAGCGGCATGATGACCGCTGGTCATCCTCGCGGCCACCTGGAAGCTCAGCCCGCGGCGGGAGTGAGCGCATTTCGCTACTCCGTTCACGCCTCTTGATGGTAAGGCTGTTTTACCTTACATGTGGTGGATCGAAACTCCAGAGGCTTTGCCATGAGCACACTCACCGTTACCGCCAAAGGCCAGGTCACGTTGCGCAAGGACCTGCTGGAACATCTTGGTGTGCATCCTGGCGAAAAAATCGCCGTGGACAAGTTGCCTGATGGCCGGATCGAGGTGAAAGCAGCCCGGCCGACAGGAAAGATTTCGGATGTCTTCGGCTTCCTGAAAACGAAGAGAAAAGGTCGGACCCTTTCGATTGAGGATATGAATCGGATCGCGGCCCGCGGGTGGGCTGGCAAGCGGTGAAGATCACGACCGATACCAACGTACTGGTCCGGGCGATCACCGAGGATCATGCTACGCAGAGCAAAGCTGCTCAAGCCGTGTTGCAGAAGGCGGCGACTGTCGCGATTTCGATATCGACGCTTTGCGAACTGGTCTGGGTATTGTCGCAAGGCTACAAGATCCGCCCGAGCGATATCGCGGGGGCGATCCGACGCCTGCTGAATGGCGGCGAATGTCGTCGTGAACCGGCCTGCCGCGGAAGCTGGGTTGGCTTTGCTTGATGCCGGCGGCGACTTTGCCGACGGCGCTATCGCCTACGAAGGAAACTGGCTCGGCGCGGATACCTTCGTCTCGTTTGACAAAAAGGCCGTTAAGCTGCTGGAAGCCCAAGGCGGATCTGCACGGTTGTTGTCCTGAGGACTAATACGAACCGCAGCGCTCTTATCCTTTAATCAGCTCCATCACCGCCGCCGCAAACGCCTCCGGTTCTTCCTGCGGCAGATTGTGACCGGCGTGCGGGATCACGCGATGGGTGCGGCGGCCGGTGAATTTCGCTGCGCTGGCGCTGCCGTCGGTCGCGGGCGCGACGCCGTCGGCGTCGCCGTCGAGCGTGATGGCGGGCACGGTGATCGGCGGGCAGCGCGGCCAGCCGGCGCTGCAGATGTCGGCATATTGCGGATCGCCTTCGGCAAGGCCGAAGCGATGGCGATAGCTGTGGATCACGACGTCGACATAGTCGGGATTGTCGTGCGCGATCGCGGTCCGCTCGAAGCACGCCTCGTCGAAATGCCAGTTCGGCGACCATTGCTTCCATAATATCTTCGCGATCTCGCGCCGGTTGGCGGCGAGCCCGGCGCGCCCGCGCTCGAGCTGGAAATAATACTGGTACCAGAGCGGTACCTCGTGCTCCGGCCTGCGCCGGGACCATGGCGTTCGCGATGTCCTGGATCAGATAGCCGTTCACCGACACCAGGCCGATGCAGCGATCCGGCCACAACGCCGCGCCGACGCACGCGGCGCGTCCGCCCCAATCATAGCCGGCGAACACCGCGCGCTTGATGTGCAAGCGCATCCATCAGCGCGATCAGATCGGCGCCGATCGCGGCCTGCTCGCCCGAGCGCGGCGTTGCCGGGTCGCGAAAGCGGGTCGGCACCGTAGCCGCGCAAATAGGGCACGATGACGCGGCAGCCTCTGCGCGGCCAGTAGCGGCGCGACGTCGACGTAGGAATGGATGTCGTAGGGAAAGCCGTGCATCAGCATCACGACCGGCCCGTCCGCGGGCCCTGCCTCGTAATAGGCGATGTTGAGCACGCCGGCATCGACATGGCGGAGCGGTTCGAGCCGTTGTGACGAGGCTGCACGCGAAAGCGGCGAGGATCTGCGCTGAATCATCGTGCAACTCCGATGGCGCGCGACCGCGGCATGACGTCAGTGATTCGGCACGCGAATAGCGCGATAGATTATCGCATGCGCGTCATCGGAAACGGAGTTTTGCGATGTTGCGGCTGCGCTTCTGCGGTTTTCGCCATCGCTGGGTTGCGCTGATCGCGCCGGCCGTCGCCCAGGAAATCCCGCGCAGCGAATGCCTGGCGATGTCCAAGCGCCGCCGCGCGCGACGCCGGTCAGCCTGCGCATCGCGGCCGCTGCGGCCGACGAGGTCGCGATCACCTATGCCGGCCATTCGACCTATTACATCGACACGCCCGGCGGGAGTGCGGATCGCGACCGACTATAACGGCGCCTATCGGATCGGCCGCCTGCCCGACGTCGTCACCATGAACCGCGCCCACTCCACGCATTACACGCTGTTTCCCGATCCGCGCATTCCCCATGTGCTGCACGGCTGGGGCGACGACGGCCAGCCGGCGAAGATCGTCGGAGCGCATCGGCGACGTCTTTATCCGCAACGTGACGACCGACATCCGCCGCTATTTCGGCGAGGATTCCGGCGGCGAGATGATCAGGGACGGCAATTCGATCTTCATCTTCGAGGTCGCCGGCCTCTGCATCGGCCATCTCGGGCATCTGCACCATCCGCTCGACGACAGCCATTTCGCGGCGATCGGCCGGCTCGACATCGTGATGGTGCCGATCGACGGCACCTATACGATGTCGCTCGACGGCATCTCCGACATCACGCGGCGGTTGCGCGCCTCCGTCGTGCTGCCGATGCATCGCTTCGCCACGCCGCTCGAGGAATTCATGCGCCGGATCGGCCAGCAATTCGAGATCGACGTCCGCACCGAGCGCACGTTGAAGATTTCACGGGAGACGCTGCCGGGCACGCCGACCGTCATCATCCTCGACGGGGTGTGAGATCCATACATCATTCTCCGAGATGGCTGGCCTCTCCCCCGCGATCGGATAAGATCGCCACCCGAGAACAATAAAAACAGGGAGTGAAACTCATGGCCGCCAGCACTTTACCCGCCTGGAAGAGCGGGCTTTATGCCGATCCGCGCGAAGACTGGCTCGCGCAATACACCGAGGAGGTCATCGATCCCTCGCGGCCGATCGTCGATCCGCACCATCATCTCTGGGATCGCGGTGGCCTGCGCTACCTGATCGATGACATGGCCGCCGACATCGCCTCCGGCCACAACATCATCGCAACCGTCTATGTCGAGGCGCGGTCCATGTATCGCGCACAGGGTCCCGGAAGCGTTCCGCCCCGTCGGCGAAGTCGAATTCGCCAACGGCGTCCGCGGCGATGAGCGCGAGCGGCGGCTATGGCCAGGCGCTGATCTGTGCCGGCATTGTCGGCCACGCCAATCTGTTGCTCGGCGATGGCGCAAAGCCGGTGCTGGAGGCGGAGATTGCGGCCGGCCAGGGGCGTTTCCGCGGCATCCGCCACTCCTCGGCCTGGGATGCCGACCCCAACGTCGCCCACATGTACGCGACCCGGCCGAAGGGCCTGTTGTTCGATCCGACATTTCGCAAGGGTTTTGTCTGTCTCGCGCCGCTGGGGCTGAGTTTTGACGCCTGGCTGTTCCAGCCGCAGATCGGCGAACTCGCCGATCTCGCGCGTGCCTTTCCGGATACAAGAATCTGCCTCGACCATTGCGGCGGCCCGGTCGGCATCGGCGTCTATGCCAACCGTCGCGAGGAGCTGTTTCCGGCCTGGAAGGCGTCGATCAAGGAAATCGCGAAATGTCCAAACGTCGCGGTCAAGCTCGGCGGGCTCGCGATGCGGCTGCTCGGCTTTGATTTTCACGAACGTCCCAAGCCGCCATCCTCCGAACAGGCGGCAGCGGCGTGGAAGCCTTATATAGAGATGTGCATCGAGGCGTTCGGTCCCAATCGCTGCATGTTCGAAAGCAATTTTCCGCCTGACAAAGGCCAGTGCAGCTATCAGGTGATCTTCAACGCCTTCAAGCGCCTTGCCGCGCCGTATTCGGAAGGCGAGAAGACGGCGTTGTTCTCCAAGACGGCTGCGGATTTTTACAAACTGAAACTTGGCTGATTTTCGCGCCAGGCCCGCGCAAGCGGCTTGACAACTCCTGATGTTCATAATTATGATGATCATAATCAGGATCATCATAAAGGTGAGCAATGGCGCCGCGTCGTGATCCCGCCGCCGCAGATCGTCCGGTTCAAGTCGTCTCCTGGAGCGGGGGTGCGCCGATCCGGCGCGTTCCGATCGCACTGGCCCGCCGCTTCGTCCAAATTTGCCTCGCCATGGCCGCTGAGACGCTGGAAGGCGAGAACCTTACACCGCTGCAGTTCGCGGTTCTCGCCAATCTCAACGACGAATCGGACGTCGATCAAAACAGCCTTGCCGCCCGTCTCGGTGTCGATCGCAACAGCGCCAGCGTTCTCGTCGAGCAGCTTGAAAAGCGTGGCCTGATCGATCGCCGGGTCAACGGCGCCGACCGCCGTGCCCGCTTGTTGCGGCTGACCCGGGCGGGAGACGCATTGCACGAGCGACTGCGTCCGAAGATGCGGGCCAGCCAGCGCCGCATTCTTGCGCCATTGGCGCCTGACGAGCGCGAACGCTTTCTCGACCAGCTCATCCAGATCATCAAGGCGAATGAATCCTATGCCCGGCCGGGCGCCGCGCGGCGGAAACGGAGCGCAACGATTTCAACCGCGGAGATGCCATCCGAGAACGTGTGAGGTTGCTTCAGCGGACTAGCAGGAGGACGCGATGACAATAGCACTTGAAGGTTCCGAGCTGACCCGGGTTGGTCCTGCGACCGCGATGGGCGAGTTGATACGGCAATACTGGATTCCGGCCTGCTTGTCCTCGGAGCTTGCGCGCGACGGCGTGCCGCTCCGCCTGATGCTGCTGGGAGAAAAGCTGATTGCATTCCGCGACAGCGCTGGCCGCGTCGGCGTGATGGATCACCGCTGTCCGCACCGCTGCGCCTCCCTGTTCCTCGGACGCAACGAGGAGCATGGGCTGCGCTGCGTCTATCACGGCTGGAAGTTCGACACCGAGGGCAACTGCGTCGATACGCCGAGCGTGCCGCCGTCGCAGGACTTCAAAGAGAAGGTGAAGGCGAAGGCCTACAAGGTGGTCGAACGAGGGGGGCTCGTGTGGGTCTACATGGGCGCACAGGCCAAGGTGCCACCGCTGCCGGCGCTGGAGACGCTGCTGGTGCCCGAAGACGAGATCGGCGTCACCTGCATCCAGCGCGACTGCAACTTTTTGCAGGCGCTCGAGGGCGACATCGACACCTCGCATTTCGGCTTCCTGCATGCCGGGCACATCGATCCCGACGAATTGCCTGAGGATCACCCGATCCGTCACGCGGTCACCAACCGCGCGCCTGAATACCACATCGCCGACAGCCCTTGGGGGACGCAATATGCCGCCTACCGCGCCGCCGGGCCGGGCCGTGTCTACTGGCGCTTCGCCAATTTTCTTTTCCCGTTCTGGACCCAGCAGCCGCAGGGCGAGTTCGCAAGGCTAGTCCATGCGCGGGCCTGGGTGCCGCTCGATGATCACCACACGATGTTCTATTATTTGTGGTGGAAGCACGGCTCAGCCTTGCCGGCGCAGCCGCGCCCGCTCTTCAAGGGCCTGAAGCCGCTAGGCGGGGCGCGGCCCGATCTCGAATTCCTGCCCGACACCACCGACTGGCTCGGCCGCCGGCGGCTCGCGGCGAACGAGAGCAACGACTGGCGCATCGACCGCGAAGCCCAGCGTAGCAATGCGATCTATAGCGGCATCGACAATATCCATCTGCAGGATCAGGCGGTCACCGAAAGCATGGGCGGGGTCACCGATCACGGCCTCGAGCATCTTGCGCCGTCGGACCAGATGGTGACCCGCACGCGTCGCCGTTTGCTGCTCGCAGCACGCGCGCTGCGCGACAAAGCCACGTTGCCTCCGGGCGTCGAGGACGCGGAGGTGTTTCGGGGTGCACGCAGCGGCTATTTCACCTGTGAAGACGACAGTTCTTGGCAGGAGATTTACGCCAAAAAGCTTGCCGCCTCGGTGCGGCCGCAGGTCCCGCGTCAGGCCGCTGAGTAGTCGTGTGATAGGGGGTTGTCATGAACCTTCCGCGCCGCCAATTTTTACAACTCGCCGCCGGCGCGGTCGCGCTCCCGGCATTCTCGGAAAGCGCAGACGCGCAGAGCTATCCGGCGCGGCCCATCACGATCGTCGTTCCCTTCGCGGCCGGTGGGCCGATCGATGCGCTCGTCCGCGTCATGGCCGAGTCGCTGCGGGAACCGCTCGGCCAACCCGTCATCATTGAAAATGTGAGCGGTGCGGCCGGCAACATCGGCGTCGGTCGGGTCGCCCGCGCGGCGCCCGATGGCTACACGCTCGTCACCGGATTCTGGGGCACGCATGTGGTCAATGGCGCGATCTACGCGCTGCCCTACGACGTCGTGAATGATTTCGGGCCCGTCCTGCTGATTTCGCGAAATGCGCAACTTATCGTCGCCCGGAAAACCGTGCCGGCAAACGATCTTAAGGGTCTGATTGCCTGGTTGAAGGCCAATCCGGACATGGCCGCGGCCGGAACCTCGGGCGTGGGAAGCCCGCAGCATGTGTTCGGAGTATTTTTCCAGAATGCCACCGGCACACAGTTCCGGTTCGTGCCCTATCGCGGCGCCGCTCCGACGATGCAGGATCTGGTCGGCGGACAGATCGACTTGATGTTCGCCGACCAGACGACCTCCTTGCCGCAAATTCGTAACAGCAACATCAAGGCTTATGCGGTGACGGGCAAGAGCCGTCTGATTGCGGCGCCGGATGTTCCAACGGTGGACGAGGCCGGATTGCCCGGCTTCTACTGTTCCGTCTGGAGCGCGCTGTTTGCTCCCAGGGGCACACCGAAGGGCGTCATCGAAAGGCTCAACGCCGCGGCTGTGGGCGTGCTCGCCCAAGCTGCGGTACGCGAGCGGCTCGCCGAGCTCGGGCAGCAGATCGTTCCGCGCGAGGAGCAGACGCCCGAGGCACTCGGTGCGCTGCAACGGGCCGAGATCGAGAAGTGGTGGCCGATCATCAAGACGGCCGGGATCAGGGCCGAATAATCGCGCGTAGATCTCTCTCGACCGGCGCCTATCAGGCTCGCGCGTCGGCATCAATCAGCAAGCGTCAGGTCGCAATACCCCATCGCGCCGTTCGCGTCGCCAGAGCGGTCGACAAAGACTGGTACAAGGGATCGTCGGGCTCAAAATTTTGCGCAAGCCTTCGCAGTACCGCTGCAAAGCGGTTTCGATATTCGGCTGCCTGGTCGGCTTCACCGATATTTGCGAAAATCTCGACGGCGCCCTGATAAACCCGCCACGCGGCCAGTGGAAAATCGGCGTTGTCGACAATCGATAAGGCGCGAGACAATTCAGCTCGCGCCTCGTTTCGATCGCCTGCGGCAAACGCGATCCGGGCCAACAGGCCGCAGGCCAGCGCCGAATGATTGTGATCGGGCGCCGGCGCCGCGTAATCGCGCAGCTGAATGGCCCATCTCCGCGCCTGGTCGATATCGCCAATCTGCAGCCAATAGTCACCAAGGCAATGATAAAGCTGCGTGGATATTGTAAAATCCATCGGGACGCTGTCGTCGTCCATCCGGCGCCAGATATCGTCGAATTGTTTACGTGCCCGTTGCGGCTCGCCAAGTCCCATGAAGGCCTTCGCCAGGACCGCGCGCTGAAAGAAATAAGCCATTTGATTTTCTTTGAGAATTCTATCGTCGACGCATTCGCAGAGCGTACGGGCTCCGTCAAAATCCATTGCTTCGACGTGCAACCATGCAAGCGTCAAGTGGCACAACGCGCTGGCCGGGTCGTTGGCGTTTTTTTCTGCAAATTCCAGCGCCGTCGTGGTTTCCCGCTGCAACTCCCGCCATTCGCCCAGATGAAGGAGCGCGGTCAATTCAAGGACGTTGAAAAGGGCGAAAACATAGATATCGCCGGCCTCGCGCGCCAATCGTTTGCCTTGCGTCCCGGAGCGGCGACACTCCTGGTACCGCGACCTCCAGCAGTCAAGAATGCCCTCGATCCCGTAACGGCGCATCAGCGTGCCGTGGTCTTGTGCGCCGGCGGTCAACTCCATCGCCTTGACGCAAAGGGCGGCATCCTGTTCCTGCCATCCCTTGAGGTACAGGTTGATGCTGGCGCTGGTGCCCTGCACCAGGACCTTGAAGGTGCCATCCTCAAGTGCCTGGCTTCTGGCCAACGCATCCTCTGTCGCCTGAAGGCAGACGCGTCGATCGGCGTATAGGCAGAACTGACTGACCGCGAGAAGGCCATTCACCTCCTGGCGAAGCTTGCCCACTTGTCTTGCGCCGGCGATCAGTTCCCTGAGATCACGAACCGAGCCGGCAAGATCGCCACAGGAACGAAGCGCCAAGCTGCGCGGCCGCAACAGCGCGATGCGCGCCGCGAGCCGATCCGGCGCGTCAAACCGATCGAGAATACCAAGCGCACGAGTGAGATAGCTGACGGCTTCGGCGTGGCCAAGGCGTTTCGCAGAACTCTCTGCCGCCAGTCCGAGGTAACGCAAGGCGCTTGGAAAATCGCGGCCCAGCTCGAAATGAAGCGCGAGCAGTGGTGCGATTTCCGGCGTACGATCACGATAGGCTTCTTCCAGCCTCACGGCCAGACGACGATGCGTCTGTACGCGCTGCCCCGGCGCGAGACGCTGATAGATCACATTCTGGTACAGAATGTGATGAAAGGCATAGGATCCCGAATATGTGCCGTCCGGCCATTCGGACACGCCGGAGGGGACCAGCGTGTGATCCTTCCGGACCAACGCTTCCAGATCCCGCTCCACCTCGACGGTGTCGTGCGACAAGCCGGCTGCCACCAGGGCGGCAGAAAATTCGCCACCTGCCACGCTGGCGACGTCGAGCAGACGCCTTTCACCTTCGGTGAGGCGCCCGACCTGATGGGTGATCATATTCATCAGGTCGCCCGGTACATCGTCTCGAGAAATCACGGTCTCCGATGACAGACGCCAAGCGCCGTCAATTTCGACGATCGCCCGCTCATCGATGAAATATTTGAGCAGCGACGCGATGAACAGCGGCTGTCCCTGGGTTCGCTCGAACACCGGTCCGGACAAAATCGAAGCCAGTTCTTTGTCGCCGAATCGCAGGGCGAGATAACGCTCGACCTCGGTTCGAGACAATCGATCGAGACGCAATTCGACGCAGTGTCCATGAATCTCCAGATCCTGATGCAGGCGCCGAATCGGATGTCCGCTCGTGACGCTGTCGGCCGGCCGATACGAACCGAGGACCAGCACCGAGGCCCTGCCGGTCCCTCGCGCGAAGCGCGAGAGCACATCGAGCGTCGCGAAGTCGCTCCAGTGCAGATCCTCCAGAACGATGGCCCACGGACGGCTCACACTCAGCGCTTCCGCCAGATCGCAGAATTCGCGCAGCATGCGCTCACGCGTTGCGCCAAATACTTCGCGCTGGAACACGGCGCGCTCATTTGCGTCCATGAAGCCCGGCATCTGCAGCATCCAGGTCGGTGCGTGGGCGCGAATTGCCGCCAGTAGTTCCGCCCCGCCCGTCGTGCGACAACGTGTCGCCAGTGCGTCGATCAGCGGCAGAAAGGCTTCGTCGGTTCCGAACCTCTCGGTGCAGCGCCCGCACAACAGGTCGACACCCTGGTGCGATAACCGTTCAACCGCCATCTCGATGAAGGCGGACTTGCCGATCCCGGCCTCTCCGGTGACGAACGCAACCTGTCTTTGACCGGCAAGCATGCGCTGCGTCATCCGGTCCAGCATTTCGAGTGGGGCGACGCGTCCAACCATGAGATGCGATCGTGCATCGTCGGACGGGGACAGAATCCGCGAGTCCTTCTCGCCGTTCATCAATTCGGACTGTTCTGGTTTCGCTACTTTAGCAAAATGTTCGGCTGGGTAGGGCCCAGCTGATGCGGTCGGGTCCTTTGTGTCTCCGGATCGCACGGCAGGGCCGACGAACCGATAGCCCCGGCGCGGCATGGTCTCGATCCAGCTTGCGCCGCCTGCTTCGCCGAGAACCCGGCGCAACGCCGCGATCTGAACGGTCAGGTTGCTGTCCTCCACCGCGAGGCCGGACCACGCGGCTTCCATCAGAGCGTCCTTGGAGATCAGCGCACCCGGCCGCTCCACCAAAACGCCCAGCAAGGCAACGGCCCGTCGTCCCAGCGCGATCGGCTCGGTGCCCCGAAACAGGATCGCGGCCTCCACATCGAGGCGGAATGGACCAAAAGTGCGGATCGTCGACACGGGCCTCAGATCTCCAGTTAGCGAAGATTTCGCAACTTCTTAGGCGTCGTTTCACGACTCCGGACCGATGCAAGGCCACGCTGGCACCACTTGCAGTCCGCATTGTGAAACATCGGCCAAAGAAAGTCTCTCATATGAGACGGTGCACTCCATTACTGCCCCAGACCCCTCGCTGCGATGCTGGCTCCTCAATCAGCCCACCCCCCACTTCCACGGCGCACCATATCACGATCCCGGGTTGCTCAACATTGAGGCAGCGAAGGCCCCTCGGTCGGCCTGCCGACCCCAGATCGAAAATGATCAGGCGGACATCTCGTCCGCTCAATGGGCTCCCAACCTGCCCGATCTTGAGGTTGTCAAATATGACGGTGTTCACATTTGTCCGCGGCACCGAACATTCGGCCGGAGCCCGCATCTTGGCGGTGTTGCCCTGCCTGATCGCCCGCAACCGTGCCGGCGCACCGGATCAGGTCCCGACGTGTTACTCCAGTGGAGGCTTCCGATGTCAGACCGCAACTATGCCTGGGAACTGATGCTGGCTCTCAGTGAGAGGATTCTTCGATCGGATTCTGCGACAGAAGTGCTCGAATGGTGGTGCGGCGCGCGCGCGATTGGCGACGGCCGTATCGTTGCCGTCTGCGCCAGCCACGCGGTGCCCGAAACATGCGACGATGAAAGCCTGGAGGCGCTGTCTCCGCAAGATGTACGAGGTCAAATCAAATTCAGATCAGCCCGGCTCGCGACGGCAGGCATTGTGATCGCTGAAGCACTCAACTGGCACTTACCCGACCGCTTGACACCGGAGATGCGCGAAGCTCTCGAAACCACGGACGTTCCGTTCGAGCGCGCGGTGAAACCCGTGAAACCGAAGCGGCGGACATTTCTGGTTCGACGATGCACGCCCGAGCAGATGGGTGGTGCAAAGGCCCCGATAGGCCCTGACGCGATCGCATTCGAGCACCGCGCCGTACTCTATGGCGAAGGCGATACGCCGTTGGCAGTCGTGCACGAGCGGTTTCGCAACGTTCTGGTATGCGGTGTCCCGGAATTCACGGCGGCCAGACAACTGAATGGCCGAGTGAGATATCTCACAACGGCAACGAATTCACATCGCGAGCAAATCCGCTACGGCAATGAATTTTGAAATGAGAGGCAATCTCCGCAATTTTTCGGTCTGCGGCGGTTCCTTCGGTGTCGGCCTGGCGTCGCGCAGTTGCCGCGTGCCGCTGGCCCGCGGCCATCAGGCTCGCGGGCTGGCGGGCTGGCGGGTAGCTGACGGCATCAGGATTTTCTTCAGCTTCAAGAATACGCGCAGCGCAAGGCCGAGCCACACCGGCTGGGTCTTGCGGCAGAAGGCCAGTTTCTTGACCCGGCCCTCGACATGCCACCGCGCTTGCGCCCCGTCCCTGAAGAAGATGACGTCACCGGCAACATAGCGCGTCGCCGACATGGTATCGCTTTCGAGCACGATCGAACCTTCAAGGATCAAGATCGTCTCGTCGAAATCGTAATACCAGTTGAACCGGCCCTCGCTGCATTCCCACACGATGGTGGACGCGAGCCCATCCGCGCTCTGCGACAGCACGCAGCTTCGCGCCTCCGGATGACCCTCGATGATCCAGGACGGCTCGATCGGCCGGGGCGTCAGATCGACCGTCAGCTTGGCAGTCTCAATCAGCGAAAAGGGCATCGCGGGCCTCGGATGAGAAATACAAAATCGATTGGTATTCAAGGGGATGCGGCAAGGCGGACCCCTCGCCAAGCTAGGGGCAAGCCTTTAAGCTTTGGTTTACACTCACCTCTTCAATCGGCCCGATCGGATGCAGACTTTTGCCATCAAGGATTTCCGCCTCGAAAGCGGCGCGGTGATGCCCGCCGTCACCATCGCCTATCGCACCTTGGGGGTGCTGGCGCCGAACCGCGACAATGCGGTGCTGGTCACCCACGGCAATACCAGCGGACCGCAGATGATCGATCCGGGCGGATCGACCGGCGAAGGAAGCTGGAAGGACCTGGTCGGGCCGGGCAAACCGGTCGATACCGACCGCTACTTTGCCATCTGCCCGAACATGCTGGGGTCGTCCTACGGATCGACCAATGCTGCGAGCATCGATCCGGCAACCGGCAAGCCTTACGGGCCGCGATTTCCCGACATCACCGTTGGCGACATCGTCGCGACCCAGCGCGCGCTGATCGATCATCTCGGGATCGACAAACTGGTTGCGATCGTCGGTCCGTCCTATGGCGGGTTTCAGGGCTTTCAGTGGGCGGTGAATTACCCCGACCGGATGAAAGGCATCGCCGCCGTGGTCACCTCGCCTTCGGTGCCGCGCGACCGATCGGCCGGCAATATCGAGCGCCTGACCACGACCTTGTCAAAGGATCCGAACTGGAACGGTGGCGACTACTACGATCGCGGCGGCGTGCTGGAGGCCATGATCCAGATCCGCATCTCGACGCTGAAGACCTACGGCATCGAGACGCGTCTTGCGAGAACGATGTCGGATCCGAAACGGATCGAAGCCGCGATTCGCGACGAAGCCGCGCGATGGGCGCAAGGATTCGACGCCAACTCTCTTCTTATCCTGGCGAAGGCGCTGCGCGGCTTCGATACCGTGCCGCGATTCCGCGACATAAAGGCGAAAGTGCTCTACGTGCTGTCGCGCACCGACCGGCTGTTTCCGCCGGAGCTTGCACCCGTAGTCATGCCGGCGCTGAAGAACGCCGGCGTCGACGCCGATTATTTCCTGCTCGACAGCGAGTACGGTCATTCTGCATCCGGCCTCGATGCTACTAAATGGGCGCCGCGGCTGCGTCAGTTCATGGCGAGCCTTTGACCGGCGCTACGCCCACTCGCCCTTGCGGAACACCGGCACGCGCGAGCCGTCGATGTGGATGCCGTCGATGTCGATCTTGTCGGAACCGATCATCCAGTCGATGTGAATCAGGCTCTTGTTGCCGCCCTGCGCCGCGATCTGCTCGGGCGTCAGCGTTGCGCCATCGACGAAACATTTCGAATAGCACTGGCCGAGCGCGATGTGCGCAGGCGGCGTTCTCGTCGAACAGCGTGTTGAAGAACAACAACCCGCTCTTCGAGATCGGCGAGGAATGCGGCACCAGCGCCACTTCGCCGAGCCGGCGCGCGCCCTCGTCGGTATCGAGCACCTTGTTCAGCACTTCCTCGCCGCGCGAGGCCGTCGCCTCGACGATGCGGCCTTCCTCGAAGCGCACCGCGATGTTGTCGATCAGCGAGCCCTGATAGGACAGCGGCTTGGAGCTGACGACGTGGCCGTCGACCCGCCGGCTATGCGGCGTGGTGAAAACTTCCTCGGTCGGGATATTGGCGTTGCAGGTGATGCCGTTCTTGGCGGTCGACGCGCCGCCGTCCCATTCATGGCCGTCGGCAAGCCCGACCGTCAGATCGGTGCCCGGACCGGACATAATGCAGCGCGCTGAAGCGCTGCCCGTTCAGCCAATCGGTCCGCTCGCGCAGCACCGCGTTATGCTTTGTCCCACGCGGCGACCGCGCCGTCGCTGTCGACGCGCGACGCCGCGAAGATCGCATCCGCCAGTTTCGCCACCGCGACATCCTCGTCATCGCCGGGGAAAACCTGCTTCGCCCATGACGGGCTTGGATAGGCGATGATGTTCCAGTTGATATCGAAGTTGACGATTCTTTCCAGCGCCGGCTGATAGGCGATCGAATTGGCCTTGCTGGCGCGCGCGACCTTGACGGGGTCCTCGCCCGACAGCAGCATCGGATTGTCGCCGACCACGGCAAGCCGCGCGGTATTGGCCGACAAACGCTTTCGCCATGCCCTCATAGAGCCAGCTGCGCCGCGCGGTCGAAGCTGTCGTCATGCCCGAAGCGGAAGCGCGACAGCGTCACCTCTTCGTCGGAAAACATCGGCGTCACCAGGCCCGCGCCGGCCTTATAGGCATGTTCGGCGATCCTTCGCACCAGCGGCAGCGCCACCGTGGGCGCCGTCAGCAGCAGATCCTGTCCTTCGCTGCAGCTGCAACCCGACCTTGACCGCGACTTCGGCGAGGCGGTCGAGTTTCACGGGGTCGATCGGTGTCGAGAAATCGCGTTGCTGTGCGGCCATGAGTGATACTCGCGAAAAAGTTTGCTCTCTTCAAGCAGAGAAGTGAATTCCAGGGCGCTCATGCAGCGCCCCTCATCCGCGCCACGGCCCGCCGGGCGGACCCCAATTCCACTGCGGCATCGGCGGATTATCCGCGGGCGGCGCGACGCCGTCCTGCGAGTTCATCACGGCAAGCCGCGTCCCCCACTCCAGATATCCGACAAACGCCGCGCGAAATTCGGGATCGGAAGGAAGCCCGACTTCGTCGGCGGTATCGAGCATCAAGGCCAGCCAGCGCTTGCGGAATGCTTCCGTCAGATCGCGGCCGAGATGGCGGGTGATCATATGCGCGTGCGAACCGCCGCCCTTGGTATAGGCCTTCGGACCGCCAAACACTTCGGTGATGAAGGCCGCGACATGTTGGGCATGATGCGGATCCATTTTGGCGAACACGGGCGCCAGAACGGGGTCTTGTGGAACTTTTTCGTAGAAGCGCTTGGTGAGCGCGGCGATGGCTTCGGGGCCGCCTGCCCATTCGGCGAGCGTAGGCACTTGTTCGGTCATGACCGATAGTTGGTCGGCCCTCGCCAAAATATCAAGCGCTGGCGGCGAACAAGTCGGTGCGGCAGGCGGTGCTCGCCTTTAGCGCTCAACCGTTGCGGAAACGTATAGGCGTAGCCGTTGATCGCCGGCGCGCCGCCAAGATGTGCGTAGAGAACCTTGGACCCTTCGGGGAAATAGCCTTGTCTGACGAGATCGATCATGCCCTGCATGGACTTTCCTTCATAGACCGGATCGGTGATCATGCCTTCGAGGCGCGCGCAGAGCCGGATCGCGTCCTTGGTCTCGTTGCGAGGGGACGCCATAGGCCGGATGGGCGTAGTCTTCGATCAGCACGACATCGTCTTCGACGATGTTCTTGCCGAGTTCGACGAGTTTTGCGGTGTTTTGGGCGATCGCGAGCACCTGCGCCTTGGTCTGCGCCGGGGTAAAGGACGCGTCGATGCCGATCACCTTGCGCTCGCGTCCGTCCTTGGCAAAGCCGACCAGCATGCCGGCATGGGTCGAGCCGGTGACGGTGCAGACGACGACGTAGTCGAAGGCAAAGCCGAGTTCTTTTTCCTGCGCCCGCACTTCTTCGGCGAAACCGACATAGCCGAGCCCGCCATATTTGTGCACGGAGGCGCCGGCCGGGATCGCATAGGGCTTGCCGCCCTTGGCCTTCACGTCCGCGATCGCCGCTTCCCAGCTTTGCCGGATCCCGATGTCGAATCCCTCGTCGACCATCTCGACGTCGGCGCCCATGATCCGGCTCAGCAGGATATTGCCGACCCGGTCATAGACCGCGTCCTCATGCGGCACCCAGCTTTCCTGCACCAGCCGGCATTTCATGCCGATCTTGGCCGCGACCGCAGCGACCATGCGCGTGTGGTTCGACTGCACGCCGCCGATCGAGACCAGCGTGTCGGCATTGGAGGCGATCGCGTCGGGAATGATGTATTCGAGCTTGCGCAGCTTGTTGCCGCCGAACGCGAGCCCCGAATTGCAGTCCTCGCGCTTGGCGTAGAGCTCGACCTTGCCGCCGAGATGGGCGCCGAGCCGCTCCAGTTTCTCGATATGGGTGGGGCCGAAAGTGAGCGGATAGCGTTCGAATTTTTCCAGCATGCGAGGGTACCCTTCCGTCTGCCGTTCCGATCTGGCGCAAACTAACATTAGCGGCTAGAAAGGTGCTCTCGAAGATGGTCGAATAGTTGCTGTACTTAGATACAGATTAGTATGATTTAGGCATATCTCTTCGAATTATATATCTAAATGCGGAAGATTCTTTCATGACCGGCCAACTCGACCGGATCGACCTGAAGATGTTGCGGCTGCTGCAGGGCAATGGACGGCTTTCCAACGCCGAACTGGCGCAGCTGGTCGATGTCAGCCCGGCGACCTGTCATCGGCGCACGCAGCGGCTGTTCGAGGACGGCTATATCAGCATGTGCGCGCGATGATCGCGCCGCAAAAGGTCGACCGGGGCGCGCTGGTGATGGTCGGCGTCGTGCTCGACCGCTCGACGCCGGAGAGTTTCGCCGCGTTCGAAAAGGCCGTCGCGAAACTGAAATTCGTCCTCGATTGCCATCTGGTCGCCGGCGACTTCGACTATTTCCTCAAAATCAGGGTGGAAGACATGGCCGATTTCAACCGCATCCACGGCGAGCAGCTGATCGCGTTGCCCGGCGTTCGGCAGACCCGAACGTTCTTCGTCATGAAGGAGGTCGTCGACAACGCGCCGCTGGAATTTTGATCGAACCACCAATTCAGGACCCTAGTGGCCGGCGGATTGTCGGCTCA